>CAVYKG010000004.1:0-703632 GCA_963769065.1 uncultured Pseudomonadota bacterium
AAGAACACGCTCTCCGCCGGCTCCGCGAACACATGCAGCTGCACGTCGCTGTGCTCCGTCGCCGTCCCCGTCAGCACCGGCCCGACCAGCCGCGGCTCGAACTCCTCCAGCAATTCCATCGCAACCAGCGCGGCCTGACGCTGACGCAGCAGCGTGCGCTCGTGCTGGCCGTTGCCGAATAGTCGTTGCCGCTCGACCAGCGCCGCCTCGATCTCGACGTTCCGCGGCAGCACTCCGTCTTCCGCAACGCCGTATCGCTCCGCAGCCTTCCGCTTCGCGACGCCGAAATCCTGGATGCCACCCTCGGCCATGATGCGCGCGGCTTCCTGCGCGAGCGCGGCGCGCAGGTTGTCGAGCCGGCCGGGCACCTTCATCTTCTTCACGCCACAGCCCTCTAGAACAGCGGGTCACCCGGCCCACCGACACCGGGACCGGTGCGCGACCCACCGGGCGCACCGGCGGGCGGCAGATGTTCGGCGAGGAACGACTCGGTGACTGCATCGGGGTCGAGCGAGTCGGCCTGCGCACCGGTGCGCGACGACACGCGCATGCGCACGATGCCGGGGGGCGCGGGACGCTCGACGTCGGGCACGCCGCGCAGCGCCTCGCGCATGAAGTGCACCCACACGGGCACGGCGGTGCTGCTGCCTTCCTCGCGATCGCCGAGCGAGCGCTCCTCGTCGAAGCCGAGCCAGGTGCTGGCGACGAGCTTGGGGTTGTAGCCGTTGAACCAGACATCGCGCGAGTCGTTCGAGGTGCCGGTCTTGCCGCTGATGTCGTTGCGGTTCAGCACGCGCGCGCGCACGCCGGTGCCGCGCTTGATGACGTCGGAAAGAATGTCGGACATGAGCCACGCGTTCGCGGCGGAGATGACGCGGGGCGCGGCGCGCTCGGGGGGCAGGAACCCGGGGCCGCCCTGGGCTTCGGCCAGCGCGGCGAGGCCTGGGGGAACGTCCTGCGCGCGCTTGTCGATCAGGGCCAGCCGACGCGCGCTGGCGTCGAGCTCGGCGGCCGAGGGACCTTCATTCGGGAGCCCGGTGGGAGCGGCGCTGCCGAACGTCGCGTCGTCGGGCTGGGGCGTCGTGGCGATGGGCGCGGATTCGCAGGTCGGGCAGACGATCAGCGGCCGCTGCTGGAACAGCACCTCGCCGGCGGCGCTTTCGATGCGATCGATGAAGTAGGGCTCGACGTGATAGCCGCCGTTGGCGAGCGTCGCGTAGCCGGTGGCAATCTGCAGTGGCGTCGCGGCAAGGGTGCCGAGCGCGAGGGTGAGGTTGCGGGGCATCGACGCGGGATCGAACCCGAACAGCGCGGCGTGCTGGATGGCGGTGTCGATGCCGATATCGCGCAGGATGCGAATGGATACGAGGTTGCGCGACCGGTACAGCGCCTGACGCAGGGGCGTGGGCCCGCCGAACTCGCGGCTCGAGTTCTCGGGGCGCCACTGACCTTCGACGTTCGCGTCATCGACGACGATGGGCGTGTCGAGAATGATCGACGCGGGGGTGAGCCCGCTCTCGAGGGCGGCCGAATACAGGAACGGCTTGAACCCGGAGCCGGGCTGCCGGCGGGCCTGGGTGACGCGGTTGAACTGGTTCGCGTAGTAGTCGAACCCGCCGACCATGGCGACGATGCCGCCGTCCTGGGGGTCGAGGGCGACGAACGCGCCCTGGATCTGCGGCACCTGCGCGAGCAGCGCGTTGCCGCGGCGGTCGGCGACCACGTGCACGACGTCGCCGGGGGCAACGACGTCGGCAGCGGTCTTCGGCGATGCGCCCATGCGGCCGTTCTTGACGGGCCGCGCCCACGAGAGGCCGTCCCACTCGATGCGCGCGTCGCCGCGGCCGCGGATGTGCACCTGGGCAGTCTTGCCTTCGACCTGCGGTGACGACGGCGGCGAGCATGATGCCGACGTTCTCGCGCCCGCCGAGCAGCGCATCGAGCTTGGCGGGCTCGAGGGGCGAGGGCAGCTTCACCTGCGCCATGGGCCCGCGGTAGCCGTGGCGGCGGTCGTATTCGATGAGGCCGAGGCGAAGCGCGCGATTGGCGGCGGTCTGCAGCCGGCCGTCGACCGAGGTGAACACCTTGTAGCCGGCGTTGACGGCGGCGGGGCCGTAGCGCTTCACGAGTTCCTGGCGGGCGAGCTCGGCGACGTAGGGGGCCTCGACGTCGTACAGCGGCGCGAAGCCGCGCGAGGCGATGGGCTCCTTGCGGGCCTTGTCGGCTTCGGCCGCGTCGATGTAGCCGAGCTCCTGCATCCGGCGCAGCACGTAGGCGCGCCGCACGCTGCGCGAGCTGGGGGTTGCTGACGGGGTTGTACCGGGCGGGGAGCTGGATGATGCCGGCGAGCGTCGCGGCCTCGCTGACGGTGAGCTCCTCGAGCCGCTTGCCGTAGAACGTCTCGGCGGCGGCGGCGATGCCGTAGCTGCGCTGGCCGAAGAAGATGACGTTGAGGTACGTCGCGAGGATCTGCTCCTTGGTCATCTGCCGTTCCATGCGGAACGTCAGGAAGATCTCGGTGGCCTTGCGCCGGACGGTCTTGTCGAGCGTCAGGAACATGTTGCGGGCGGCCTGCTGCGTGATGGTGCTGCCGCCCTGGCTCTGGCCGGCCATGTTCTTGAACACGGCGCGCGTGAGCCCGGCCCAGTCGACGCCGTGGTGGCTGAAGAAGCGGTCGTCCTCGGCGGCGAGCACGGCGTTGCGCACGCGCTCGGGGATCTGCTCGAAAGTCACGGGAATGAGCCGCTTCTCGCCGATCTGCGAGATGAGCTGGCCGCTGCGACTGTAGATGCGCATGGGCACCTGCAGCTCGACCCGGCGCATGGCTTCGGCCGAGGGCAGCGAGGGGGCGATGTAGACATAAGCGCCGGCGACGGCGACGGCGCCGAGCCAGACGAGGCCCAGAACCGCGGTCAGGACAAAACGGACCAGGGCGAAAGAGGATCGTTTCACGGTTTTGAAGGGACTCGGTTGCGCGGTGCGCTGGCCGGCGTCAGGGTGCGCAAAGTTCAGACGGCACGTTAAACCAAGCGTCCGTGCGGCGCCATGTAGCCCAGGAGCAACGCAAATGCGACCACTTCGGGCGGTAATGGCGAACTACGGGCAAAGCGTGAATACCCTCACGTTCTATTTAACCGTTGGCTGATATATATTTGTCGGCGGGCATGAAGGGAACTCGCGTTCCTGCGCGTAACTAGCTGAAGGGAAAGGGAGATCTGTGTTTCTATTTCCGCGCAAGTACCGCCCTCTGCTCGGCCTCGATATAACGACCTCGTCCATCAAGCTCATCGAACTTTCGATGTCGGGTGGCCAGTACCGGGTCGAGAGCTACGCCGCCGAGGCCACCCCCCAGAATTCGATGAACGAGAAGGCCATCGTCGACGCCGATGCCGTCGGCCAGGCCATCGCCCGCGCGGCCAAGCGTGCCGGCGCCCGCAGCCGTGAGGTCGCCATCGCGATCAGCGGCGACGCGGCCATCACCAAGGTCATCCAGATGTCCCGCTCGCTGAAGGAAAGCGAGCTCGAGGGGCAGGTCGAGATGCAGGCCGACCAGTACATCCCGTTCCCGATGGACGAGGTGAGTTACGACTTCGAGGTCCTCGGCCCGTCCGAGAAAGACCCGGAGACGAACGACGTGCTGCTGGTGGCCACCCGCACCGAGAACGTCGAGCAGCGCCGGGCCGCGGTCACGGCTGCCGGGCTCAACGCGAAGCTGGTCGACGTCGAGGCCTTTGCGCTCGAGAACGCCTGCCGCCTCATGACCCACCAGATGCCCGACGGCGGCATCGACCGGTCGGTCGCGGTGATCGATTTCGGGGCCTCCAGCACCACCTTCAGCGTGCTGCGCAACCTGAAGGTCGTGTACACACGCGATTTCGCCTTCGGCGGCCAGCAGCTGACGGAAGAGATCATGCGCACGTACGGCCTCTCGATCGAGGAGGCCGGCCGGGCGAAGAAAGAGGGCGGCCTGCCGGGCAACTACCAGTCCGAGGTGCTCGACCCGTTCATCGACGACATGACCCAGCAGGTCAGCCGGTCGCTGCAGTTCTATCTCGCCTCGGGCTCGGGGCGCGAGCAGCCCGACAAGATCCTCATCTGCGGCGGCTGCGCCAACGTGCCGGGTGTCGCCGACGTGGTGCAGAGCCGCGTCGGCATCGCCGCCGAAAAGGGCGACCCGCTCGGCCAGATGAAGCTTTCCTCGCGGGCGCGTACCCAGGCGGTGCAGCGCGACGCAACGGCCCTTCTGACCGCCTGCGGCCTTGCCCTGCGGAGCTTCGACTGACATGCCTCGCATAAATCTACTGCCCTGGCGCGAGCAGCAGCGCAAGGATAGCAAGCTCGCCTTCACGGTCGGCCTCGGTGCCGCCTTCCTGGGCGCGGCCGTGGCCACCTTCGCGGGCTACCTCTTCTTCGGCTCGCTGATCGAGGGCCAGCAGGCGCGCAACGACCGGCTGCGGGCCGAGATCACGACGCTCGACCGGCAGATCGAGGAGATCAACCGCCTCGACGCCGAGAAGCAGAAATTCATCGCCCGCATGCAGATCATCGAGAAGCTGCAGCGCTCGCGGCCCGAGATCGTGCACGTGTTCGACACGTTCGTGCGCACGATTCCCGACGGCACCTACCTCACCTCGATCACGCAGAGCGCGCAGCGCTTCAAGATCAGCGGCGTCGCGCAGTCCTCCACGCGCGTGTCCTCGTTCATGCGCAACCTCGATGCCTCGCAGTGGCTGCGCCACCCCGAGCTCGAGGTGGTCGAGAGCAAGAAGGAAAACACGCTGGGCAGCGACTTCACGCTGTCGGCCGAGCAGGTCACCTCGCTTACCGCCGAGCCCGAGCCTCTCGGCGGCGGGCAGCCGGCCCGGAGAACCCCATGACCCTCGACGACCTGCGTGGTCTCGATCCGCGCGACCCGGGCCGCTGGCCCCTGCCGGTCCGGGTGGGCGTCATCGCCATCGTCTTCCTCGTGCTGTCGCTGGTCGGGCTGTACCTGTTCGTCTGGACGGGGCAGCGCGAAGAGCTGCAGCGCTACGAGGCCGAAGAATCGGCGCTGCGCGACCAGTACCGCGACAAGCACGGCCGGGCGGTCAACCTCGAGCTGTACAAGCAGCAGCTCGCCGACATCGAGCGCTCGTTCGGCGCGATGCTGCGCCAGCTGCCGGGCCGCGCCGAAGTGCCGAACCTGCTGGTCGACATCTCGCAGACCGGCCTTGCGGCGGGCCTGTCGCAGCAGCTCTTCCAGCCGCTGCCCGAACAGAACATGGATTTCTACGCCGAACTGCCGTTCAAGATCCGCCTCACCGGCAGCTTCCACCAGTTCGGCGAGTTCGTCAGTGGCATCGCCGCGCTGCCGCGCATCGTCACGCTGCACGACGTCGAGATCAAAGCGATCCCGCAGGCCGGCTACGACCAGCTCCAGCTCGACGTGACGGCCAAGACCTACCGGTACCTCGACGAAGAAGAACTCGCCACCGCCGAGGCCGAACGCAAGAAGGCGCAGGCGGCCCAGCGCGGCTCGAGCGGCAGCTGACGGAAACCACCATGAGCTTTCACGCCAAGTCTTTCCGGGCGCTCACCGCCGGCGCCGTGCTCCTCGCCACGCTTGCCGGTTGCGGCAACCGCGAGGGCGACCTCGATGCGTTCCTCGCGCAGACGCGCCAGGAGCAGCCCGGCGGCGTGCAGCCGCTGCCCGAGGTCACGCCGTACGAGAGCTTCACGTACCAGGCGCAGAACATGCGTTCGCCGTTCGTCCCGGGAGGCTCCGGCTCCGGCAGCGCGGCGGGTGTGCGCCCCGACTCGCGTCGCAACCGCGAGTACCTCGAACAGTTTTCTCTCGACTCGCTGAAGATGGTCGGCACGATCGCGATCGCCGGCCGCAACTACGGCCTGGTGCAGACGAAGGATGGCCTCGTCCACCGCGTACTGCCGGGCAACTTCATCGGTCAGAACGACGGCAAGGTCGTCACCGTTGCGCCGTCGAGAATCAGTGTCACCGAGATCGTGCCGGATGGGTTGGGCGGCTACATGGAACGCCCGGCTGCCATCGCGCTGGCCGAATGATCGGCATGGAGACCAGTCGAATGAAGCCTTATACCGCCGTCACCCATTTCCTCCGGGCCCTGGTCCTCGCGACCACGGTGGTCCTGCCCGCAGGATTCCTCGCGGCGCCGGCAGCGCTCGCGGCCGACGCCCCGGCATCGCGCCTCGAATCGGTCAACGTTCAGCCGCTGCCCGGCCAGCGCCTGGAAGTGACGCTGAAGCTGAGCGGCCCTGCGCCGCAGCCGCTCGCGTTCACGATCGACAACCCGGCCCGCATCTCGTTCGACCTGCCGAACACGGGCCTGGCTCTGCCTTCGCGCCGCATCGACGTGCGCCAGTCGGGTCTCGACAGCATCGTCGCGGCCGAGGCCTCGGGCCGCACGCGCCTCGTGATGAACCTCGACCGCCTGGTGCCCTACGACACGCGCGTCGCAGGCGACAGCATCATCGTCACGCTGGGTGACAGCGTCGGCGCTCAGCCGGCCGCAGACCCGGCGGTGGCCTCCTCGTCGCGTCCGGCCTCGGCCGGTGCGACCGGTGGCCGCTCGATCAACTCGCTCGATTTCCGCCGCGGCAACGACGGCACGGGCCGCGTGGTCGTCAGCTTGAGCGATCCGCGCACGCCGGTGAACCTGCGCCAGCAGGGCAACCAGATCGTGGTCGAGTTCGCAGGCACCGAGTTGCCGCAGCAGTACATGCGCCGCTTCGACGTGACCGACTTCGCGACCCCGGTGCAGAGCTTCGACGCGGTGCGTGCGAACGGCAGCACCCGGCTCATGATCAACGCGACGGGCGAGTTCGAGCAGCTCGCCTACCAGTCCGACGACCAGTACGTCATCGAGGTCCAGCCGCAGCGTCAGGCGCGCGCGCAGGTCGACGAGAAGCCGGTCTACTCGGGCGAGCGTCTCTCGATGAACTTCCAGAGCATCGACACCCGCGCGGTGCTGCAGCTGCTCGGCGACTCGAGCGGCCAGAACATCGTCGTCAACGACTCGGTGTCGGGCCAGATGACCCTGCGTCTGCAGAACGTCCCCTGGGACCAGGCGCTCGACATCGTGCTGCGCACGAAGGGCCTCGACAAGCGTCGCGACGGCAACGTCATCATCGTCGCGCCGGCGGACGAGATCGCGGCCCGCGAGAAGGCCGAGCTCGCCGCGAAGAAAGACCTGCTCGAGCTCGCGCCGCTGCGCACCGAGTACCTGCAGGTCAACTATGCGAAGGCGGCCGACATCGCGCTGCTGCTGCGTGGCGGTGGCGCTGCGGCCCAGCGCGCTGCGGGGGGTGGCGGCAACAACAACAATTCACTGATCTCGACGCGCGGCAGCGTGACGGTCGACGAGCGGACGAACACGCTGCTGGTCCACGACACCGCGGACAGCATCGCGAACATCCGCCAGCTCGTCGCAGACCCTCGACATCCCGGTGCGCCAGGTGCAGATCGAGGCGCGCATCGTGGTCGTCAACGAAGACTTCTCGCGCGACCTCGGCGTGCGCGCCGGTGTCACGGCGACCCGCCGCAACGGCAACGACGGCCTCTATTCCACCTCGGGCTCGGCGGCCGGCAACGAGACCATCCTCGGCTCGGCGCTGACGAACCTCGCGGGTGGCGCGGGCTCGCCGTACCCGGTGACGGTGGCGGGCGGTGCCTCGGCCCCGAGTCGCTACAACGTCAACCTGCCGGTCGCGAACCCGGCCGGCAGCCTCGCCTTCATGGTGCTCGGCAGCGACTACATCGTCGACCTCGAGCTGTCGGCGGCGCAGGCCGAAGGCCGCGGCCAGGTCATCTCCACTCCGCGCATCATCGCGACCAACCAGAAGGAAGCGATGATCGAGCAGGGCACCGAGATCCCCTACCAGGAGTCGGCGTCGAGCGGCGCCGCGACCATCCAGTTCAAGAAGGCGGTGCTGTCGCTGCGCGTCACCCCGCTGATCACGCCGGACAACCGGCTGATCCTCGACCTCAACGTGAAGAAAGATCGCGTCGGCACCGTCATCGTCACCTCCGGTGGCGTGAACGTGCCGTCGATCGACACCAGCGAGATCAACACGACGGTCGTCATCGGCGACGGCGAGACGGTCGTGCTCGGCGGCATCCTCGAGACCGAGCGTCGCGAGACGGAGAAGAAGGTCCCGCTGCTCGGCGACGTGCCGGTGCTCGGCTACCTCTTCAAGACGACCGGCAAGGTCGACAACAAGGACGAGCTGCTGATCTTCGTGACGCCAAAGATCCTGCGCGAGGGCGTCAACGTCTACTGACGTCGACCCTCCAAGGATGCAACCCATGCTTCAGGTAAAGACCATGCGCAAGACCGGCTTCCTCATCGCGCTGTTCGCAGCCGTTCTCACCGGTTGCGGCGGGGGCGACTCCGAGAACGACGCGTTCGCGCCGGGCACGCCGCCGACGGCCCCGTCGGCTGTCGTCACGTCGCTCACGTTGACGACCGACCAGACCACCCTTCCTTCGGCGGGCACCACCCCGGCGACCATCAAGGCCTACCCGCGCGATGCGAACAACCGCCTGATGACCGGCGTGCCGGTCGTCTTCAGCGCGAGTTCGGGCGCACTGAACGTGGTGCAGGCCGCCAGCGACGTGAATGGCGTGGCCAGCGCGACGCTGACCCCGCTCACTCCGCAGGCGCGCAACATCACCGTCACGGCCACGGCCGGTACGGCGACGTCGACCGTCGTGGTCGCGGTCGATGGCACGGTGCTCGACATCCAGGGCCCCGACTCGCTGGTCGTGAACACCGCGGGCGACTTCACCGTCTCGCTGGTCGACTCGGCCAACACGCCGCTTGCCGGCCAGGCGATCACGGTCACTTCCGCGCCGGCGAGCACGATCAGCTCCGGCACCATCACCACCGACACCAACGGTCGGGCCACTTTCAAGATGACGCCGACCACGGCGGGGGCGGTAACGCTCACGGCGGCCGGCGCCGGGAAGACGAAGACCAAGGTTGTCTCGGTCAGCGCGGACAGCTTCGCGTTCACGACGCCGACGGCCGACACGCAGGTGGCGCTCGGCGCGCCGGGCGTGCAGTTCACGGTCAACTGGCAGTCGGGCGGCGCCGCGGTGCCGAACGGTCGCACGGTCAACTTCTCGACCACCCGTGGCACGCTGAGCGCCCCTTCCGCCACGACGACCAGCGGCCAGGCAGCGGTGACGCTGACGTCGACCACGGCTGGCGAAGCGGTGGTCACCGCGATGAACACCACCGGCGGCTCGACGCAGCGCCGTGTCGTCTTCGTCGCCTCCACGGCAGCGGCGATCAGCCTGCAAGCTTCTCCGTTCACGGTCGCCATCAACCAGAGCAGCACGCTCACCGCCACGGTGCGTGACGCGGCCAACAACCTGGTTGCTGGCAAGACGGTCGTGTTCAGCCTGAACGACTCGACCGGCGGCTCGCTGAACGTGGGCTCGGGTGTCACCGATGCCCAGGGCCGCGCGCGCGCCGTGTACACGGCGAGCTCGACCACCAGCGCCGCCAACGGCGTGAAGATCACCGTAACGGTGCAGGACACGCCCGCCGTGACGGCCAACGTCAGCCTGACGGTTGCCGGCTCGCCGCTGTTCCTCTCTTTCGGCACCGGCAACTCGATCGAGCAGATCAACTCCGATACGCAGTACCGGCAGACGTGGGTCGTGCAGGTCACCGACTCGAGCGGCGTCGGCGTGAAGGACGCGCCGGTCACGTTGAGCGCGCTGCACTGGAACTACATGAAGGGCCGCCGCGTCGCGGGCCAGAGCGCGTGGGGCACGACGGTGAGCGCACAGTGCACCAACGAAGATCGCTTTACCGGCATCGCGGCTTACGACTTCAACGGCGTGCTCGATCCGGGCGAGAACCAGAACGGCAACAACCCGCAGGGCAACCAGCCCACGCTAGAGTCGGGCAACATCGCCTCGATTTCGCCCGGCGGTGGCGTGACCGATGCGAGCGGCTTCCTGACCTTCACGGTCACGTACCCGCAGAACTACGCGGGCTACATCGACCTGGTGCTGCGCGCGAGCACGGCAGTGCAGGGCACGGAATACGCCCGTACGTCGCTGCCGTTCACGCTGCAGGGCGCCGCGGCCGACTTCAACGACCTGACCATTTCGCCGCCGGGCATCACCAGCCCGTTCGGAATCGGAGCGGCCTGCACCGACTACAACTGAGCCAAAGCTCGAGTTGAACGAAGACGGCCGCCTCCGGGCGGCCGTTTTTTTTGCGAAACTGGTTCGGTGAAGGGCAAGACCAACATCTTCCTGGTCGGCCCGATGGGGTCCGGAAAAACCGCCGTCGGCCGGCAGCTCGCGCGCCTGATGGGCGTGCCGTTCCACGACAGCGACGCCGAGATCGTGAAGCGCACCGGCGTCGACATCCCGTTCATCTTCGAGCGTGAGGGCGAGCCGGGTTTCCGCCTGCGCGAGCGCGAGGCAATCGAGGCGCTGACGCAGATCGAACCCATCGTGCTCGCGACCGGGGGCGGGGCGGTGCTCGCGGAGGAGAACCGTCGTCTGCTGTCCGAGCGCGGCACCGTGATCTTCCTCGAGACCTCGCTCGCCCAGCAGCTGCAGCGCGTCGGCAACGGCAAGGGTCGCCCGCTGTTGTCGGGCGACGACCTGCCCGAACGGTTGAGACGCCTCCGCACCGAACGCGAGCCGCTCTATCGCGCGGTGGCCGATCATTGCGTTCCGACCGACCGTCGCCGCGTGCTGAAGGTTGCCGAACACATCCTTCGTGTCGCGAACCGCCCGAAACCCGAGGCTCGCGCCTAAGCGCGCCTAGGGCCACGTGACGCAGGCCCGTATACTCGCGGGCGTGTCGTCGCAACGCGTCAACGTCGAGCTCGGTGAGCGCAGCTATCCCATCCTGATCGGCGATGGACTGCTGGCCGATGCTGCCGCGCTCGAGCGCCTGGTCCGTGCGCGCGACGTGCTGCTGCTGACGAATACCATCGTTGGTCCCCTGTACGCAGAGCGGGTCACCGCTGCCTTGGCGGGCCGTCGCGTCGTCGACGTGCGGCTGCCCGATGGCGAGCAGCACAAGACGCTCGACAACGTCGCCCGCGTGCTCGATGTGCTGGTCGCAAATCGTTTCGGCCGCGACAGCCTCGCAATCGCGCTGGGCGGCGGTGTCGTCGGCGACCTGTGCGGCTTCACCGCGGCCTGCTACCAGCGCGGCATCGACTTCGCGCAGCTGCCGACCACGCTGCTCGCGCAGGTCGACTCCTCGGTCGGCGGCAAGACGGGCGTCAACCATCCGGGCGGCAAGAACCTCATCGGCGCGTTCCACCAGCCGCAGTTCGTGGTGGCCGATACGTCCACGCTCACGACGCTCGCGCCGCGCGAGCTGCGCGCGGGGCTTGCCGAGGTCATCAAGTACGGCCTCGTGTTCGACGCGGACTTCCTGCGCTGGCTCGAGGACAACATGTCGCGGCTATTGGCGCTCGACACCGCGGCCCTGGCCTACGCCATCCGCCGGTCGTGCGAGCTGAAGGCCGACGTCGTCCGCCGCGACGAGCGCGAACAGGGCGACCGCGCGCTGCTCAACCTCGGGCACACCTTCGGCCACGCGATCGAGTCCGCGACCGGCTACACCGAGTGGCTGCACGGCGAGGCGGTGGGCGCCGGCATGCTGATCGCCGCCGAGCTGTCCGAGCGCATCGGCCTCATCCGCCGCGAGGATGTGCAGCGCGTGCGCGAGCTGCTGCGCAGCGCCGGCCTCGACCAGTCGCCGCCGCGCGTGGGCTCGACGCGCGCGCTCGACTACATGCGCGTCGACAAGAAAGTGAAGGGCGGCCGCATCCGCCTCATCCTGCTGCAGCGCCTCGGCTCGGGCGTCTTCACCGCCGACTACCCGGACGACGCGCTGCACGCCACTCTCGCGGCGACCTTCGACTAGATGGACGACGCGATCCGCAGCGGGCTGTTAGCGCCATATGCCGCGGATGACCGGAGGTCGCACGGACGGCGCCGCCCCGAGCCGCCGCCGGAGCAGCGCACCGAGTACCAGCGCGACCGCGACCGCATCGTGCATTCGACCGCCTTCCGCCGCCTCGTCTACAAGACGCAGGTCTTCGTCAACCACGAGGGCGATCTCTACCGCACGCGGCTGACCCACTCGATGGAAGTGGCGCAGATCGCACGCACCGTCGCACGCTCGTTGTCACTGAACGAGACGCTGACCGAAGCGATCTGCCTCGCTCACGACCTCGGGCACACACCGTTCGGTCATGCAGGGCAGGACGCGCTGAACGAATGCATGCGCCCCTACGGCGGGTTCGAGCACAACCTGCAGTCGCTGCGCGTGGTCGATGAGCTGGAAGATCGCTACGCCGAGTTCCGCGGGCTCAACCTCACTTTCGAGACGCGCGAGGGCATCCTTAAGCACTGCTCGCTCGGCAATGCGCGCGAGCTCGGCGAGATCGGCCGGCGGTTCATCGAGCGCAGGCAACCCGGTCTCGAAGCCCAGCTCGCGAACCTCGCCGACGAGATCGCCTACAACAACCACGACGTCGACGATGGCCTGCGCGCCGGCCTGATTACGCTTGATCAGCTGGAGTCCGTGCCGCTGGTGCGCGATCAGCTCGCCGCGGTTCGCGCGCGTTACCCCGACCTGCAGGGGCGGCGCGTCATCCACGAGGTCGTGCGACGGATGATCAATCTGATGGTGCTCGACGTCATCAATTGCAGCGCTGCGCAATTGCGGTCGGCTGCGCCGGCGGACATCGAGGCGGTGCGCGAGCATCCGACCTCGCTGGTCGGCATGAGCGACGAGGTCGCCGAGCGTCATCTCGAACTGAAGCAGTTCCTGCGCGAAGCGCTGTACCGGCATTACCGTGTGCTGCGCATGACGCGCAAGGCGCGCCGCGTCGTCGGCGAATTGTTCGCGGCGTTCATGGACGAGTCGCGGCTGATGCCCCCCGAACACCAGGAAGCCGCCCAGGCCGGGCAGGAGCGCAGCGGCGCCGCCGGTCGCGCGCGCGCCGTCGCGGACTACATTGCCGGCATGACCGATCGATACGCCATCGGCGAGCATCAACGCATGTTCGCCCCGGGGGAACGGAGCTGACGCCGCCATGACCGACACCGCACGCGCCCACCTGATCCACGCCTTCCGCAAGGTGCTTCGGCCCCTGGTGAAGATCCTCATCCGCGCCGGCGTGCGGTACGACGAGTTCGCCGAGGTAATCAAGGGCGTGTTCATCGAGAGCGCGATCCGAGACGGGCTCGGTCGAGCCGGTCCGCTGACGCGAAGTCGGGTCGCGCTGGTCACCGGCATCACGCGAGGTGACGTCGACCGGTTCGTCGACAACGAGTCACTGCTCGCCGCGCCGCCTCCGACTCACGCGACGACGCTGACGGAAGTGCTGCATCTGTGGAACACCGACCCGCGTTATCTCGGGCCTTTTGGAGTGCCGCTCGAAATCGATTTCGACAGCACGCCGGACCGGTGCTTCGTTGATCTGGTCGAGCGGGTGGACGCGAAGGCGAATGCGGGCGTCATCTTGGAGGAGCTGCGCCGGAGTGGAGTGGTTACTGCATCTGGCGAGAGATTCTTCAAAGTACTTTCGCGCACCTATGTAATGCCTGAAGCGATGTCCGCCGTCATGTTGGAGCACCTCGGCAATACCCTGACGAATTTGGCTGAAACGCTCGAATTCAACATGGGCGATCCTGAGGCACCAAAACGCTTGGAAAGGTCCGTGTTCGCAGATAACGGATTAGAGGAATCGTCGATTCCGGAATTTCAGAAATTCGCGCGAGCACGCGTGCAGCAGTTGATCGTGGACCTTGACGATTGGCTCGCGCGGTACGGGCGGATCCTTAACGACGACGCGCCCCGAGTGGCAACCGGGATCAGCATCTTTCATTACATCAACCCGATTCGGACCCAGAAGACCTTGGCCGAGCTCGTGGACGGGGAGGTTCCTAAAACAGAAGCGTAGGTGGCGCTGTGACCTACATCACGTAAGGCTTTGACTTAACGATTTCCGGGCTGTTAGATTACATATGTCAGAGACATATTCCGGCCGGGATTTTGTTGAGATTCAGGGAGCTAAGCGTGAAAAAGTTCAATGGTTTCAATCGTTTGATTGCCGCGGTCGGCGTTTCTACGGCTTTATTTGCTGCCTCCGCTTCGGCAGGGGCTCGCCCGAATGAGGGGAATCTGTCCTCGTTTAGCGGCACGCAGTCTGCCTACACGCTGGGGTCCATCGGCTCGGGCGTAAAGGCCAACGGTTCGATCGGTTCGGGCGTGAAGGCCAATGGCTCGATCGGTTCGGGCGTGAAGGCCAACGGTTCGATCGGCTCGGGCGTGAAGGCCAACGGCTCGATCGGCTCGGGCGTGAAGGCCAACGGCTCGATCGGCTCGGGCGTGAAGGCCAACGGCTCGATCGGTTCGGGCGTGAAGGCCAATGGCTCGATCGGTTCGGGCGTGAAGGCCAACGGCTCGATCGGTTCGGGCGTGAAGGCCAACGGCTCGATCGGTTCGGGCGTGAAGGCCAATGGCTCGATCGGTTCGGGCGTGAAGGCCAACGGTTCGATCGGCTCGGGCGTGAAGGCCAACGGCTCGATCGGCTCGGGCGTGAAGGCCAACGGCTCGATCGGTTCGGGCGTGAAGGCCAACGGCTCGATCGGTTCGGGCGTGAAGGCCAACGGCTCGATCGGTTCGGGCGTGAAGGCCAACGGCTCGATCGGTTCGGGCGTGAAGGCCAACGGCTCGATCGGTTCGGGCGTGAAGGCGAGCGGATCTATCGGATCAGGTATCCGGTAACGAATACGGCGCCGAAAGGCGCGACTCGCTGAATAACGGCCGCCGCAAGGCGGCCGTTTGCATTTGTGGCCAGGAAATCGCGAATCTCCGTATAAACCGACTATTGGTCCTTCGCTTCGCCTGACCGTAGGAATACGTTGTGCGGAATCAGGTGCAAGGGCGGACAAATGCGACATTCCACAGGGGAAATCGTGGCAAAGAGCCGAAATGCTTCTGCGTCTCCGCATGCAGGTCAGATGGTGGCCGACCAACTTCTCGAACCTGTCCTACGATTCCTCCAACAAGCCGGAGTCTCGGAGGAAGAGGCTATGGGCGCCGTTAGAAGCGCTTGGCGAAACCCAAGTCGTAACAGAGGTCGCAAGGTGGCGCTGACCAGCTTGGTGGACGCCCAGCCATACGTCGACCTGATCGCGCTCTGGACACGGCACTCTAATTACTTGGACGACGAAGGGTTGCCGCGAGCCTTGCCGCTCGCAGGAAGAAATGGGTTTGGCTCACTGGTAAAGCGGGCTAACGTTGGCAGTAGTTCGAAAACTGCTTTGGCCACGCTGCTTGATTACGGCAATGTGGAAACGATTGGTCAGCGTGTCGTGCTGACAAAGCCGTTCTTCCACATTCGATCGCAAGAGTCCTTAGCGTTCGAGCCAAGCGTCCGGTTCCTTCTCGACGCGGCATCCAACGTAAAGAGTTCGCTCGACCGGGCGCCAAGAAAAAGCCGGACGCGGGCAGAGCCGTTTTGGAGATCGGTTGTATCCAGTTCGTTGCCAAAGGGACGGCGGGCAGATTTCTTAGCGTTCGTGAAAGCGTCGAGCCTATCCTTCCTTCAAGACATCGACGACTGGCTATCCCAGAACGCGGACGCGTCGGCCATCCGGCGCGATAACGTCCGGGTCGGCCTCGGGCTATTCACTGTCGATTCCGTCCCGGAGAAATGAAGATTTCGCGACAGCGCAAAGCCCCAGCGGGTAACCAGTACGCTCCCAAGCCGGGTGAACTGTACGACGCGTGTGAAAGTGTGCTGAGCCCGATCGCTGCCCAGTTTCTGGAGTTGGGCTTTGGCGTTGGATCATTTCTCCAAGCTGGCAAGAAGGCATACGTAAACGCTGCGATTGCTGCAATAAGACGTTCTGGCGGACGACCGACTGATTCGCGGGTTGCGGCAATCACGGGCCTGCAGCGGAAAGAAATTAAGGCGCTCGCTGGGAGCCACGCGAACGAGTTGCCACTTTCCGTGAAGTTGCCGCCCACAACGCGCGTTCTCCAAGGCTGGCTGACCGATCCGTCATTTCACTCAAAGCTGGGCAGTCCTCGGGCATTGGCAGTGGAAGGGCGCGACTCCTTCAAGACTTTGGTCGAGAAATACGGGGGTGACGTAACCCATGTATCGATCATGCGCGAGTTTGAACGGCTGGAATTGTTGCGAAGGCGCGAGGATGGCCTTGTTCAGCTGGAGAGACGCACAGTTCAGGGGTCCCATAACTTGAGGGATGTAGAGAACTTCGCAGCTCGCGTTGCGGACTACGCAGCCGCCCTGTCTGCGGGCGACGAAGCCACCCTCACCAAATCATATGTAGGTCACCGGCTCGCCAATCTGGCTGACGCTCGCGTAGGGGCTGCGTTGTCGAGGACGTTCGCGCGGCGGGCAGAAGAATTCTTGGATGGCTTTGAGCGATGGGTCGCTCGATCCGTCGGTGATCACAGTAGCGAACATGAACAAGGGGATGGCGTGTGTTTCTCACTGGGTGTCTACCTCGTCGAAAGACCGCCTGAGAAAAAAGACCCCCGCCCCCAAAGGCCGGCACCTACCCGTCGCGCAAAGCGCGCCTGAGAATCTTGCCCACGTTCGTCTTCGGAAGGCTGGCGCGGAAGTACACGTGCCGCGGCACCTTGTACGACGTGAGTGACTTGCGCATGAACTCGATCAGTTCCGCCTCGGTCAGCGACGGGTCCTTCGACACGACGTAAAGGGATACGACTTCGCCTGAACGCTCGTCGGGTTCGCCGATGGCCGCGGACTCGAACACCTTGGGATGATGCGCGGCGACGCCTTCGACTTCATTGGGGTACACCTTGAAGCCGGAGACCGAGATCATGTCCTTCTTGCGATCTTCGATGAACACGTAGCCACGGGCGTCCATGCGGCCGATGTCGCCGGTGCGAATGAATCCGTCGGGCAGCATGACGAGCGCCGTTTCGTCGTCCCGCTTCCAGTACCCGCGCATGACCTGCGGGCCGCGTACGCAGATCTCGCCGAGGGCGTCGAGGCCGACATCGTTGCCCGCGTCATCGCGTATCGAAATCTCGGTCGAGGGAATGGGCAGCCCGATGGCGCCGGTAAAGGGCTCGTTGACCAGCCGGTTCACGGCGGCGACGGGCGACGTCTCGGTAAGACCCCAGCCCTGGGTGAGGGCGCAGCCGGTCATCTTCTTCCAGCGTTCGGCCACGGCGGCCTGGACGGCCATGCCACCGCCGACGGTCGCTACCAGCTTGCTGAAGTCGATCTTCTCGAAGCCGGGCGTGCTCATCAGCGCGTTGAACAGCGTGTTCACCCCGTTGAGGATGTTGGGGCTGTGATGCTGCAGCTCCTTCACGAACGACTTGAAGTCACGCGGATTCGGAACCATGACGCCGTAGCCGCCGACGAGCGTGTACAGCAGGCAGTTCGCGGTGAGCGAAAAGATGTGATACAGCGGCAGCGCGATGAAATAGGTGGCGTGGTCGATGGGCACCTGCTGGTGCCACGCCTTGCACTGAAGCGCGTTCGCGACCATGTTGCGATGAGTGAGCATCGCGCCCTTCGCGATGCCGGTGGTGCCGCCGGTGTACTGCAGGAATGCGATGTCGTCGTGTTGGACGTCGACGGGTTGAAGCGCCGCGCCGTTCGCGTGCAGCGTGTCGGCGAACCGATGCGTGCCGGGAATGTTCCAGTCGGGCACCTGCTTGCGCACTTTCCTGACGACGAAGTCGACGATCGCGCCTTTCGGGAAGCCGAGAAGCTCGCCGACCGAAGCGACGACGACGTGCTCGATCTCGGTGTCGGCAATCACCTGCTGCAGGGTGCTGCAGAAGTTCTCGAGGATGACGATGATGGTCGCGCCGGAGTCGGTGAGCTGGTGGCGCAGCTCTTCGGGCGTGTAGAGCGGATTCGTGTTGACGACAATAAGGCCCGCGCGAAGGGCGCCGAACATCGCGATGGGGTACTGCAGGAGGTTCGGCATCATCAGGGCGATGCGGTCGCCCTTGCGCAGGCCGTTCGACTGCAGCCACGCGGCGAACGCGGCGGAGCGCCGGTCGATGTCGGCGTAGGTGACCGAGCGGCCCATCTGCACGAAGGCCTTGCGGTCGGCGTACTGCACGAGGCAGCTCTCGATCAGCGCCTTCAGCGACGCGAACTGGTCGGGGTCGATCTCGTGCGGAACGCCTGGTGGATATTCCTTCAGCCAGACTTTATCCACGGCGCCCCCTTTTTGATCAGCGCTGCAGCAGCGGCTGCAGCGGCTTCCAGACGTTCTCGAGCACTCGCGGTTGTCCTGCCGCGTTCGGATGAAGACCGTCTGCCTGCATGTACCGCTCGTCGAGCGCGATGCCCTCGAGAAAGAACGGCACCATCGGAACCTGGTAACGCCGCGCGAGATCGTCGTACAGCGTGCGCAGCTGCTCAGTGTAGGCGCTGCCGTAGTTGGGCGGAATCTGGATGCCGAGCAGCAGGATGCGCGCGCCCGCCTTCTGGATGGATTCGATCATCGCGGAGAGGTTCCCCCGTGCGGTAGCCAGAGGCAGTCCGCGAAGGGCGTCGTTCGCTCCGAGCTCGAGCACGACCAGTGAGGGCCTGTGCTGATCGAGGGCGCGGCCGAGGCGGGCGCGACCGCCGCTGGTCGTTTCTCCGCTTACGCTCGCATTGACGACACGGTAACCTCTGCCGGCGAGCCTCTTTTCGAGCAGGGTGACCCAACCCTGGTCGGGTCGCAATCCATAGGCGGCGCTCAGGCTGTCGCCGAACACCAGCAGGGTCCTCTCCCGCTCGCTGCCCCGGGCAGCGGGGCAGGCCACGAACAGGCACAACAGCAGTACGCCGATGATTCGCGACATTGTTCTCAAGGCTGATCGACTGACGAGAAAGGTTAGCAGTCCCGAAGGTACGCTGGCCATCGTCGAAGACGTGTCGCTCGAGATCGCCGCAGGCGAGACCGTGGCGCTCGTCGGCGCCTCGGGTGCCGGCAAATCGACGCTGCTGGCACTGCTCGCAGGCCTCGATACGCCGACTTCGGGCCGGTGCTGGGTGGCGGGCGAGGAAATCACGACGCTCGGCGAGGACGATCGCGCCCGGCTGCGCGCCGCGCGGGTGGGCTTCGTGTTCCAGGCGTTCCACCTCGTGCCCTCGCTGACCGCGCTCGAGAACGTGATGCTGCCGCTGGAGCTTGCAGGGCGCGCCGACGCGCGTACGGCGGCGCTCGCGATGCTCGATCGAGTGGGGCTCGCGCGCCGCGCGGGTCACTATCCGCGCCAGCTCTCCGGTGGTGAACAGCAGCGCGTCGCGCTGGCGCGCGCGTCGGTCGTGCGCCCTGCAGTGCTGTTCGCGGACGAGCCGACCGGCAATCTCGACACGGCGACGGGCGACAGCATCTGCCAGTTGCTGTTCGACCTGAATTCCGAGTCGCAAACGACGCTGGTGCTGGTGACACACGACCGCACGCTCGCGAAACGCTGCAGCCGCCAGCTCGTGATGAGCGGCGGTCGGCTGACCTGAGCGATGCGCGCGGTCGTCATCGGCCTGCGAACGCTCGCCCGCGAATGGCGGTCGGGCGATCTCGCGGTGCTGTTCGCGGCGCTGGTCGTCGCGGTCGCGGCACTGACGGGCGTCGGCTTCCTCGTCGATCGTGTCGACCGGGCGATGAAGCTGACGGCGAGCGAGGTGCTGGGGGCGGACCTGCGGCTCACCTCGCCGCAGCCGATCGGCGCGGACTACGACGCCGAGGCGCGCCGTCGCGGGCTCGATACGGCGCAGGTCACCTCGCTGCTGTCGGTGGTCCTGCTCGGCGAGGCGTCGCAGCTGACGAACGTGCATGCGGTCACTGCAGGCTACCCTTTGCGGGGCTCGGTGAAGGTGTCCGACGCGCCGTTCGGCACGCCTGCCAGCGCAACGGATATTCCCGGTGCAGGCGAGGCTTGGCCCGACTCGCGCGTGGCCGCCGCGCTCGGCGCGACGATCGGCAACGAACTCGATGTGGGCAGCACGAAGCTGCGGGTCACGCGCATCCTGATCTCGCGTCCCGATCAGGGGTCGGGGTTCGTCGACCTCGCGCCATCGATGATCATCAACGCAGCCGATCTCGCGGCGACGCGGCTCGTGCAGCCAGGCAGCCGGATCACCTATGCGCGTCTGTTCGCGGGCGCGCCGGGTGATGTGGCGGGTTTCGAGCCGTGGTTGTCGAAGGCGCGCAAACGCGACGAGCGGCTGCGCGACGTGGCCGACGCGAGCCCCGCGATCGGCAACGCCAACACACGAGCCGGGCGCTTCCTGTCGCTCGCAAGCCTGACGAGCGTGCTGCTGTGTGCGATCGCCGTGGCGCTTACTGCGCGCCGCTACATGCAGCGTCATCTCGACATCACCGCACTGCTGAAGACGCTCGGCGCGACGCAGCGGTTCGTGCTGGTGGCAACGCTCACGCAGCTGCTGCTGATCGCAACCGTGGCGACGCTGGTCGGCGCCGCCATCGGGTTCGGCGCGCAGACGTGGCTGACGCGCGCGCTGAAAGGGCTGCTGAGCACCGATCTGCCGCCGGCGAGCATCCGGCCGTTGCTGATGGGCTTCGGTACCGCCGTGCTGATGCTGACGGGTTTTGCGCTGCCGGCGATCCTGCAGCTCGCGCGTGTGCCGGCGATCCGCATCCTGCGGCGCGACGTCGGGCCGCCGCAGACCGCGGCCATTCTCGCGTACGGTCCGGCGGTGGCAGCGGTCGCGCTGCTGATGGCCTGGACGCTGCAGGATGCGAAGCTCGCGTTCGGTTTCATCGGCGGGCTGGCGGCGACGCTCGCAGTGCTCGCGGCAGCCGGTTTCGGCCTGGTCGTTCTGGTGGCGCGCTCGCGCGGGGGCGTGGGCGTTGCCTGGCGCTACGGGCTGGCGAATCTTGCGCGGCGCCGCACTGAGAGCGTCGCGCAGATCGTCGCGTTCGGGCTCGGCCTGACGGCAATGCTGCTGCTTGCGGTGATCCGCGGCGATCTCGTGAAGGACTGGCGGGCGAGCGTACCGGCCAGCGCGCCGAACTTCTTCTTCATCAACATCCCGTCGGACGAGCGCGAGGCGTTCCTCGAATTCCTCGGCCAGGAGGGGGCAACGACCACCCGCATGCTGCCGATGGTTCGCGGCCGCATGACGCACATCAACGGCGCGCCGGTGGAGCAGCGTCAGTACGGTGATGCGGGCGACGGGAATTTCGCACAGCGCGAGCAGAACCTCAGCTGGTCGATGGAACTCGGCGACAGCAACACCATTGCCGAAGGTCGCTGGTTCACGGCGGCGGACGAAGGTCAGCCGCTGGTTTCGGCCGCGTCCGAGATCAAGGAGCGGCTCGGCGTGAAGCTCGGCGACGAGCTGACGTTCGACATCGCGGGCGAGACGTTCAGCGTGAAGATCGCGAGCTTCCGAACCGTGAAGTGGGACAGCCTGCAGCCGAACTTCTTCCTGATGTTCCCGAGCGGTCTGCTCGAGGCCACTGCGGGCACGTGGCTCACCAGCGCGCGGCTCGAATCCGTGCAGGGCGATACCGTCGCGCGACTGGTGCGCCGTTTCCCGAGCGTATCGGTGTTCGACACCGAAGACCTGCTGCAGCAGGTGCGCTCGCTGATCGACAAGGCCGTGCTCGCGGTGCAGAGCGTGTTCGTGTTCACGCTGTTCGCGGGACTCACGGTGCTGCTCGCGGCCGTGCAGGCGACGCGCGACGAGCGCCGCTTCGAGAGCGCGATGCTGCGCACGCTGGGGGCGCGTCGCTCGACGGTGTGGAAGGGCATCCTGGTCGAGTTCGGTGCCATTGGCCTGCTCGCGGGCACGCTCGCGGCGGCCATCGCCTCGATCGCGGGCTGGGTGCTCGCGACGCGCGTGCTTGATGTGCCGTACCGGCCCGACCCGATGCTGTGGCTCATCGGTCTCGGCACGGGCGGCGCGCTGGTCGCGCTGGCGGGCTGGCTCGCGACGCGCAGCGCCGTGTCGCAACCGCCGCTGCGTACCTTGCGCGAGGGCTGACGTGACACTTCCGGTCCGGCGCAAGAACCGCATGACCGGCTGGTACGACCCGGGCGTCATGGCGCGGTCGGCGATCATGCTCGCGACGGCCAACATCTTCGGGCGGCATTCCGATACGCGACTGATCGAAGCGCTCGGCAACCAGCCGCAGGCGAGCTTCGACTACTCGGCTGGCGACGGCGCGTTCAGCTTCGACTTCGTGGCGGACCTCGGCGATGGCTGGGACGCAACCTATGCGATCGCCGACGCGGTCGCCGCAGCGGAACTCACGGTGGAAAACGAGACCGGCAGCGAGTTCGTCAGCACGCCAGGCGAGCTGCTGGTGTTCGGCGGCGATCTGGTCTATCCGTACCCGAGCCGCGAGCGCTATGCGCTGCACACCGAAGCGCCGTACGCACATGCCTTCGCAAGCCACCAGCGTCGTCCCGACGTGTTCGCCATTCCCGGCAACCACGACTGGTTCGACAGTCTGGTCGCGTTCTCGCGCTGCCTGTGCCGGCCCGAACGGGGTTTCGCCGGCTGCCGCACGCGTCAGACGCGCAGCTATTTCGCGCTGAAGCTGCCGCGAGGGTGGTGGCTGCTCGGCGTCGACCTGCAACTCGGCGCCGACCTCGACGAGCCGCAGGTGCGCTACTTCCAGGGCATCGCGCGCGAGATGCAGTCCGACGACCGCTACATCCTCTGCGTGCCCGAGCCGCAGTGGGTGTACGAGCGCATCTACGCCGATCACGCGGCCTACCAGACGCACAATATCGAGCAGGTCGAACAGCAGATCATCGGCCGGCCCGCGTCGCTGTATCTCACCGGCGATCTGCACTACTACCGGCGTCACTCCTCGCCGGACGGCCGGCACAAGGTCATCGCGGGCGGCGGCGGCGCGTTCCTGCATCCGACCCACCAGCCCGACGTGCGCGAGCTCGACGATGATTTCGTCGAGCAGACCTGCTACCCGGACTTGAAGACGTCGCGCCGGCTCGGCTGGCGCAACCTGCTCTTCCCGATCATCAACCCACGCGCGGCGTGGCTCACATCGACCGGCTATACGCTGACGGCGTGGCTCGCCTCGTCGCGGCTCGACAGCGCGGATCTCGAGAGCCCGGCCATTGCGCTGCAAAGCGCACTGCGCGCGGGGTTGCGCGAGCCCGTCTATGGCATGTGGCTCATCGTCTTCGTCGCGGGGCTGATGTTCTTCACCGACACGCACTCGCGCGTGTACCGCGTGATCGGCGGCGGCCTGCATGCGATCGCGCATCTGCTCGCGGCCTTCCTGCTCGCGTGGCTGTCACTGCGCGTCACCGTCGGCGCCATCGGCCTGCCGTTCGGCAGCTCGCTGCAGCTGATCGTCGCAGGCTTCGGCGTCTTCGTCGGTGCGGCGCTGGTCGGGCCGTGGCTGATCGGCTTCTACCTGTTCGTCTCGCTGCACCTGTTCGGGCGGCATTCGAACGAGGCGTTCTCGGCGCTGCGCATCGCCGACTACAAGCACTGGCTGCGCCTCGTCATCGACGCGGCGGGCGACCTGTCGGTGATGGCAATCGCCATCGATCGGGTCGGACGCAGCGGCCGGGCGGGCAGCCGCCCGCGCGTCATCGACCGCTTCAGTGTGCCGCGGCGAAAGTGACCCAGGCCTGGGGCTCGGGGTTGCCGCGCCAGTCGAGCCCTTCGATCGTCAGCTGATAGTTGCCCGGCCCGAGCGCGGAGCTGTTCAGCGCGATGCGCAGCTGGCCGTTCGAGTCGCGCTGCAGGCTGCCGAATATCGCGACACGACCCTGGTCGGTGCGGTCGAGCGTGACGCGATAATTCGTATAGCGCGACCACGACACGTCGATCTTCAGGTCGACCATTTCGCCCGACCCGTTGAGCATCGTCAGCGATGGCCGCTGCGAAGGGCCGGTGCGGCTCGGTTCGATGCTGACAGTGCGCGTGCTGGTGGCGGGCAGCAGCGGCCGCTCGCCGACCTGCTTCTCGAGCACGGCCACCTGGCGCTCGGCTTCGGTCGCGCGCGCGCTCATGATGAAGCCGGCTGTGCCGCCGATGAGTGCGAGTGCGAGGGCGATGAAGAAGAACAGCGCGCGTTCGTAGAAGCGGCGCGGCTTCTCGTGCCACGGTTCGGGACGGCCTGATGCGTCGAGCAGTTTCAGCGCGGCATTGATGCGGTCGGTGAGGCCGAGCGAATCGACCAGCTCGGGATGCTCGCGGCAATAGCGCTCGAAATCGACTGCACCGCGCGGCGGCAGCTTGCCGGTGAGGTAGCGCTCGACGATGTGGTTACGTTCAATGAACGCAGCGTCCATCGCGGGCGCGGCCGCAGGGCCGGCGGGCGACGACAAGGTGGCGCCTTCGGACATCATCGGCTCATCCTGCACGGAAGCCGGCTGCTCGCCTGAGATCGACATCGCAGTTGCGGCTAGCCCGGCGTGCGCCGGCTATCATGCCGGTCATAACCCGGCTTCGAGCGGAATACAGCCATGCCCCGAGTCTTCCCGTCGATCAGCGCGAGTGCAAGAGTCTGGGGGTGTGGCGCAGCCCTGACCCTCGCTGTGGCGGCTCACGGTGCCGCACCCGTGGCCGATGACACCGCGCTCACCATCTACAGTTCCGCGCGGCCGGGCGGTGTTCCCGCCGAGTACTATCGTCCGAGCCCGGGGCGCGGCACACCGAGCGCGAGTGACGTGCCAGGGTTCGCGATGGTGCGGCACGAGCGTCGCATGCGCATCGAGAGCGGCCGTTCGACCGTGCGCTTCACCGATGTCGCAGCGCTGATCGACCCGACCACGGTGACGTTCACGTCGTTGAGCGATCCGGCGACGCGCGTTGCCGAGCAGAATTTCCAGTTCGACCTGGTCAGCACCGACAAGCTGCTGCAGCGCTACGTCGATCGCGACGTAGTCGTCGAGCGCAACAGCGCGGGCGCCGTCGAAGGGACGTTGCTCTCCGCCAGTGACGGGCTGGTCGTGCGCGGCTCCGACGGCTCGCTGCACGCGGTGCGCGAATATTCGGCGCTGAAATTTCCGCAGCTCCCGGGTGGTCTCATCACGCGCCCGACGCTCGAGTGGAGTCTCGATGCGCCACGCGCCGGCGAACAGCGCACGCGCGTCACGTACCAGACCGGCGGCATCACCTGGTGGGCCGACTACAACCTCACCTTCACTGGCGGGAATGACGTGGGCAGCGGCACGCTCGATCTGTCCGCCTGGGTCAGCATCATCAATCAGTCGGGTGCGTCGTATCCGGAATCGCGACTGAAGCTCATCGCGGGCGACGTCAATCGTGCGGTCACACCGTCGCCGCGCGTGATGATGTCGATGGCGGAAGACAGGTCAGCGAAGCGCGGCGGGTTCGAGGAACAGTCATTCGACGAGTTCCATCTGTACACGCTCGGTCGTCGTACCTCGCTGCCGAACAACTCGACCAAGCAGATCGAGCTGTTCGACCAGGCGCGCAAGGTTCCGGCGAAGCGCCTGCTGATCTATCGCGGCGGCCCGCAGAACCTGTATGTCCCCGTGCCCGCGCTCGACCGCAGTTTCGGCGTGACCGAGAACACGACGGTCGCGACGGTGCTCGAGTTCCGCAATGACAAGGCGGACGGGCTCGGCATGCCGCTGCCGGCGGGCCGCGTGCGGGTGTCACGCCTCGATGCGGCCGACGGATCGCTCGAGTTCATCGGCGAGGACGTCATCGGCCACACGCCGCGCGACGAGACGGTGCGGCTGCAGCTGGGCACGGCGTTCGACGTCGTGGGCGAGCGCAAGCAGGTCGACTTCACCGTCAACAACGCCGAGCGCTGGGCGGAGGAAGAATTCACGGTCGAGCTGCGCAATCACAAGGACGAGGCCGTCGACGTGCAGGTGCTCGAGTCGCTATATCGCTGGACGAACTGGCGCATCGTGAGCAGCAGCATCGCCTCGAAGAAGGAAGACGCGCGCAGCGTGAGTTTTGCCGCGAAGGTGCCGAAGGACGGCTCGACGACGGTGCGCTACCGCGTCCGTTACAGCTGGTAAGGGCCGTTCAGCGCGGAGCGGGTTCGCCGCCCAGGCGCCGCGCGCTCGTCGTGCCGCCTTCGCTCTTGCGCGCATCGGCGAGCGAATCGAGTGGCATCAGGCCTTCGAGCAGGAAGCCCTGCGCGAAATCGACGCCGACGGCCGCGAGCCACTGGCGCGCCATCGCCGACTCGATGCGCTTCGCGACGCAGTGCGTGCCGAGCACGCGGGCGGCCTGCGCGATGGCGACCACGATCGCCTGCGCGAGCTTGTCCTTCATCGCACCGGCGGTCAGCGCCGCATCGATCTTCACGAGGCGGACGGCGGGCGAACGCAGCATCGGCAATACGTCCGAGTGCAGCGTGAAATCGTCGATGACCACCTGGCACTTGAGCTGTTCGCAGCGTTTCAGGAAGCGCTGCACGTCGGCGGCGCGTTCGCGACACACCGATTCGCGCAGCTCGAACGCGAGCATGCGGGGGTTCACCTGCGCGAGCTCGAGCATGCGCGCGACCGCGTCGAGGAACCCGGGGTCGGCGAGCGCGCCGAGTGACAGGTTGACCGAGAAGCTGGCCGGCTCGGCGTCGAGCGTCTCGCGGTTGCGCGCGAACCACTGGATCAGGTGCGCGACGACGTAGCGGTCGAGCTCGCCGCGCGAATCGGGCGCATCGGCGTCCTGCAGCAGGTCCATCGGGGCCTGCTCGCCAACCGCGCCCTTGCGACGGGTTCGCAGCAGCACCTCGTAGCGGCGTGTGCGACCGCTGGTCTTCAGCCGCAGCATCTGCTGGACGTACAGCGTGAGGTCCACGAAGCGGGGGTCGGTCGACGGCGCGATGACGGTCGCGTCGGAGTCGACGCCGTGCAGGCCTGTCGCAACGGCCGATTCCGCGGCCGCCGCCTGGGTGCGCAGGTGCAGGGCGACCCGTCGGAGCATCGACTGGAAGGCCGGCTGCAACGCCTTTTCCTGGCCGCTGCCGCCGATGTTGCGGGCCTCGGCCACGACCACCAGGGCGCCACGCAGGCCGCCACCAGGCTCACGGGCGGGAAACACCATGCCGACGCCATCATCGCCCTGGGATCGCTCGAAACACCGCCGGGCGGGCTCGAGCTGCAGCAGATCGAGCGCGTCGAGCGCAAGCGAGTGCTCGTCGGGCCCGAGCACGCCCTCGGACATCCACACCGGTTCGCCATTCGCGTCGTGGAGCGACACCGAGCGCAGGCGTATGCCCGGAACCAGAGTCCTGATCTCGGCGGTGAGTCCCTCGAAGGCCTTTGTCATGACAAGGATTTTCTGCCCGGACATCACCCTCTGACGTGATGCGCTTCCCACCCGCGCATTAGTGCAACCCCGCAATTCCATTGTTACACTCAATGAAACAAAAGCGGCGCACGGCGGCCTATTGGGGTGGTTCATGGCCTATTCGCTCATCGCGGACGACATGGCGGTGTTCGCCAAGGTGGTCGAGGCCAACGGGTTCACCGCCGCCTCGCGGCTGCTCGAGGTGCCCAAGGTTTCAGTGAGCCGGGCGGTGGCGCGGCTCGAGCGAACGGTGGGTGCGCGGCTGCTCGAACGCACCACGCGGCGCATCGCGCTGACCGCGCAGGGCAAGGCCGTGCTCGAGCACTGTCGGCAGGTGCTGATCGCGATGGAATCGGCGCGGATGGCGCTGGCCCCGCCCGCCCCGGAAGCACGGCTGCGCGTCGGGCTCGATTCGGCCTACGGCCGACTGCTGGTCGCGCCGCTGATGTCGCGCTTCCTCGAACGTTTTCCCGGCATCGCGCTGGACATCGGGGGCGACGGCGCCCCGCTCGACGTCGTGCTGCGCGCCGACCGGTGCCTCGAGGCCGACGAGGAGCAGTTCGTGCTCGGTACGCCGCTGCTGGTGCTGTGCGCTACGCCCGCATTTCTCGCCGCCCGGCCATTGCCGCGCTTTCCGAGCGACCTGGCCGGGCAGGCGCTGCTCGGGGACTTCCCCCGGGGCGAGTTGCGCCTGTCGAAGGACGGCGGCGTCGTCTCGCTGCCGGTGGCGGCAAGGTTGAACTCGCCCGATGCGGCCGCTGTGCATGCCGCCGCTGCTGCGGGCCTGGGTATCGCGGTGCTGCCCGAGTTCCTGTGTCGCAACGGCCTCGCGACGAAGCGCCTCACGCGCCTGCTCGCCGACTGGAGCGTGCTCGATGGCCCGACGCTCACCGCGGTCAGCCCCGCCAGTCGCGCCCGCAGCCCGGAGGTGCGGACCTTCGTCGAGTTCCTCGGCGCGAACCTGGTCCCGGCGCTCGCGGGGGGCGCCGCCGGCTAGAATCGCCCTCGGCCGAAGCTGGCCTGACGACGGCGGAATTTCATGTATCGAGCCCCCCGCGACGACATCCGGTTCATTCTCGAAGAGCTGCTGCCGGCCGACCAGCTCGCCTCGCTGTATGCGGACGTCGACTACTCCGCGGAGCTTGGCGTATCGATCGTGGAGGAGGCCGCGAAGTTCGGCGAGAACGTGCTCGAGCCGCTGAACCGCACCGGCGACGAGGAGGGCGCGCACTGGAGCGCCGAGGGCGTGCGGATGCCCAAGGGTTTCGTCGACGCCTATGCGCGCTACGTCGAAGGCGGCTGGCCGCAGCTCGGGCTCTCGGCCGACCATGGTGGGCAGGGCATGCCGCAGGTGATCGGTTCGGCCGTCGAGGAGGTGCTGTTCGCCGCGAACATGGGCTTCTACCTGTGCCCGTCGCTCACCAAGGGTGCGGTCGAGGCGATCAGCGAGTCGGCGTCGCCCGAGCTGCGCGAACGCGTGCTGCCGCACCTGGTCAGCGGCGAGTGGACCGGCACCATGAACCTGACCGAGGCCCAGGCGGGCTCGGATCTGTCGCTGATCCGCACGCGCGCCGCGCCGGACGGCGACCGGTACCGCATCTTCGGGCAGAAGATCTTCATCACGTTCGGCGACCACGACATGACCTCGAACATCGCGCACCTCGTGCTCGCGCGCATCGACGGGGCGCCGCCGGGCAATGCCGGCATCTCGATGTTCTTCGTGCCGAAGTTCGTGCCGCAGGCAGACGGGTCGCCGGGCGAGCCGAACGACGTACGTGCGCTGTCGATCGAGCACAAGCTCGGCATCCACGCGAGCCCGACGTGCGTGATGGCATACGGCGAGAAGGATGGCGCGCTCGGCTGGCTCGTCGGCGCGCCGAACACCGGCCTTGCGACGATGTTCATCATGATGAACGCCGCGCGGCTGTCGGTGGGCATACAGGGTCTCGCGCAGTCCGAACGGGCGACGCAGCAGGCGCTCGACTGGGCGCGCGCCCGCAAGCAGGGCCGCGTGCCCGGCGACAAGAGCGGGCCGGTTGCGATCATCCAGCATCCCGACGTCAAGCGGATGCTGCTCACGATGAAGTCGCTGACCGAGGCGATGCGCTATCTCGCGTATCTCGCCGCGTGCGAGCTCGACATCGCCCATCGCAGCAGCGACGGGTCGGAACGCGACGCGGCGCGCGGGCGCGCCGAGTTGCTGACGCCGGTGGTCAAGGGGTGGAACACCGAAGTCGCGACGCGCGTCGCCTCACTCGGCGTGCAGGTGCACGGCGGCATGGGCTACGTCGAGGAGACCGGCGCGGCGCAGACGCTGCGCGATGCGCGCATCACGTCGATCTACGAAGGCACGACGGCGATCCAGTCGAACGACCTCGTCGGTCGCAAGCTTGGCCGCGATGGCGGTGCCGCTTTCGCGGCGTTCGTCGCGCAGCTGCGCGAGGAGCTGGTGCAGCTCGATGACCTCGAGCCCGCGCGCGAGATCCGTGAGGCCGCACTCGACGGGCTGGTACTGCTGCAGCAGACCGCCGAGTCGCTGGTGAAGCAATACGCGACGTCGCCGGCGCGCGCGCTGGCGGTGTCGGTGCCGTTCCTGGAGCTGTGCGGCACGCTGATCGGCGGGGCGCTGCATGCGCGTGCCGCGAACGCCGCCGCGCAGGCCATCGCGCGGGGCAGCGACACCGACTTCTACCGCGCGAAGCTCGACACCGCGCGCTTCTATGCGGCGCAGGTGCTGCCGCAGGCGGCGAGCTACGCGGCGATCGTCGATGGCGGTGCGGACGCGGTCATGGCGGCGGAGCTGTCGCGCTGGTGACGGCGTCGGCAGCGTCGAGCTGTGCGACGAGCCGGCTCGGCCACAGCGCAGCACCGACCAGCACGAACAGCGCCGCGAGGGCGAGCGACATCATCAGGTAGTAGCTGCCGGTGAACGACATGCCGAGCACGGCCTCGGCGAGCGGCAGCAGTCCGCAGATCACGAGCACCGGTCGCGAGATCCAGTGCGGCCGGAACGCGGCGATGAGGAACAGGATGCCGAGCAGACTGGCCTGCAGCGTGTAGCCGATCCACATCGCGCGGATGGTCTGCTGGTAGAACACGGTGAGCCCCGCATTCTGCACGGCGATGTTCAGGCCGACGTAGGTGACGAGGTAGTAGATGGCGACGCCGAGCAGCGCGGCTGCGCCGATCACCATGCACCAGCGGAAGGACGTTTCGCGTACGCTCATCGGGAGCCTCTCAGTGATTTCTGTGCCGCGAGCGCGCGCTCGCGTGATGCCTTCAGGTCGACCAGCGGCACGGTGACGGCCGCGTCGCGCGAGCCGAGCCAGGCTTCACGATACGCGCCTTGCGGATCGAATTTCTCTGCTTGCGTGTCGGGGTTGAAGATGCGGAACCACGGGGCCGCGTCGGGACCGGTGCCCGCGACCCACTGCCAGTTGAGCGAGTTGCTGGCGAGGTCGGCATCGACCAGCGTGTCCCAGAACCAGCGTGCGCCTTCGCGCCAGTGGATCAGCAGGTTCTTCACGAGGAACGAGGCGACCACCATGCGCGCGCGGTTGTGCATCCAGCCCGATTCCCACAGCTCGCGCATGCCGGCGTCGACCAGATCGATGCCGGTACGGCCGCGTGTCCACGCGGTGAAGTCGCTGGGCGCATCGCGCCAGTCGAGCGACTCGTATTGCGGCACGAACGAGCGGTCCGGCAGCTCGGGAAAGTGATACAGCGCCTGCGCGGCGAACTCGCGCCAGATCAGCTCGCTGCAGAACTTGCTCGACCGCCACTCGGCATCAGCTACGCCATTCCTGCGCGCCGCGCGGCCGATGGCGCACCACACCTGCCGCGGCGAGAGCTCGCCATGATGCAGATGCGGCGAGAGGCGCGAACCGGCGGCAAGATCGGTGCGGTCGCGCTGCCCGGCATAATGGTCGAGCCGCTGCGACACGAAAGCGTCGAGCGCTTCGAGGGCGATGCGCTCGCCGGGCTGCCAATGCGCGGCCAGCTTCTGCTGCCACGGCGCCGGCGGCGCAATGCCGAGCGCTTCGATCGCGAGCGACGACGGCCACCGCGTCGGCGCGGGCAGCAAGGCCGGTTCGGGTAACGGTGCCGACACGCTGGTCCGCTCGAGGAACTGTCGCCAGTACGGCGTGAACACGCGATAGGGCGCGCCGCTGCCGCCGAGGATCTGCCATGGCTCGCTGAGCAGGCTGCCCGCGCACGGCAGTGGCTGCACGTTCACTGCGCGCAGCGCGGCTTCGACCGCCGCATCGGCCTGCAGCGCCACAGGCTCATAGCGGCGCGACCAGGTGACGGCCGACGCCCCGCATTCGTTCGCGAGACGAGGCAGTACATCGAGAGGATCGCCGTGCGCGAACACCAGCTGCGAGCCGCGCGCCTGCAGCGATGCGGCGAGCTCGCGCAACGACGCCTGCAGATACCAGCGCGCGGCAGCGCCGGGCGTCCACGCGCCGTCTTCGAGCGGGTTCCAGACGAACACGGGGATGACGTGCGCGCCGTCGGCGACCGCGGCGGTCAGCGCGGGATGATCGGCGAGACGCAGGTCGCGCCGGAACCAGACCAGCACGACGCTCATGACAGCGGCACGAGCGGCGCATTCAGCGAGTCGAACCAGGCGCGCCGGTCTTCGGACGAGAGCTGTTGCCAGTCGAGCTTGGCGGTGAACAGCTGTCGCAGCTGGGTGTCAGTGACTTCGAGCGGCGGCACCGGCAATGACGCAACGGGCTCGTGTGCGGGCAGCCGCGCCGTGGTGCCGGTCGCGAGCACGTCGATCACGGCGGTCGTGACCTGCGGATCGCGTGGCAGCTCGCTGTGCGCCACCTCGACGCAGCGTCCCGCATGGCCGGCCAGCAGCGCACTGGCGAGCGGCACGGTTCCGTCGCCGTGGCCGGTCAGCACGTAGCGGAGCTCGCCGCCCTCGACGCGTGCATCGGTGACGGTGGGTTGCCCGGTGCCGGCGATGCAGAAGATGCGGTCGGGATCGGTCGGCAGCTGCAGCAGCGCCGTGCGCGAGAGCTCGGCGACGCGTGGCCGCGGCGCGCTGTCGGGCCAGCTCGCCGCATCGAGCCAGTCGAGCGCGCCGCCACGTGGCAGCATGTCGTACAGGCTCGGGAAGCCGGCGAAGACGAGGTCGGCGAGATCCTCGGCGGTGTGGAGCGGATCGAGCTGCGCGAGTCGTCGCACCGTTCCATAAACGCCGCGCAGCGCCTGCAGCGGTGAATAGGCTCCCGCGTGCGGCGTACCGAGCGTGATGATGCGGCCGACGCGCGCCGGGTCGCTCGCAAGTGCCGCGCGTGCCACGAGACCACCCATGCTGTGACAGACCAGCGCGCAGGGTTCGTCGCCATCGGTTGCGAGCCGTGCGGCCAGCCGCCGGCCGAGCTCGACGACGCCGTGCCGCCAGTCATAGTCGAAGCAACCGACGGTGTGACCGCGCGCGGCGAGGTTGAGCTTCAGGCGCAGATAGCTGTAGACCACCGGCCCGCAGGAGGTGACGTCATCGTGCTCGAGCCCGAGACGCAGCAATCCGCCGCGCTGGAAGTCGACCGGATCTATCCACAGCAGGTCATCGGGCAGTGGTGGCGGGCGCCGCACGCCGAGCTGCGACCCCATGATGCCCGGCACCAGCAGTACGCGGCGACGCGGATCCTTCGGTGTCGCGGCGGCAAGACGCGCGAGTGGCGCGAGCGCGATGTATTCGGTCTCGCCCAGATAGGCGATGAGCTCGCGCCGATGTTCGCCGGATGCGAGGTAGTGTTCGAGCGCCCCATCGGGCCACACCAGACGATCGTAGATGCTGACGCCGTCGGGCGTGACGTCGCTCATGCCGCGCGCACCAGCTTGCCGACGGCTTCGCGGATGACCTTGCACACCGCGTCGGCCGCACCGCCGCGCGCGGTGGTCTTGCGCCACACGGCGCCGACGTGGCGCACGGGCACAGGCTTCGCGAACGGCACGACGGCGACACCGCGCGCGGTGCCGTACGCGCCGCGGCTCGCGAGCTCGGGCAGCAGCGTGATGCCGCTGCCCGAGGCGACCATCTGCCGAAGCGTCTCGAGCGAGGTCGCGCGGAAGTCCTGCTTCTCGTGTGATGCGCCGTGACTGCACACGGCGAGTGCCTGGTCGCGCAGGCAATGACCGTCCTCGAGCAGCAGCAGGGTCTCGTCGTCGAGATCGCCGACCTTGAGCGTGCTGCGCTTCGCCAGCGGATGACCGCTCGGTAGAGCGACCACGAACGGTTCGGCATACAGCTCCTGCTGCACGAGGCCGTCTGCAGCAACAGGCAGCGCGAGGATGCCGGCATCGATGTCGCCGCTCTGCAGCCGCTCGAGCATCGGTCCGGTCTGATACTCGTAGAGCAGCAGATCGAGTCGCGGCAGCGCCTTGCGGATGCGCGCAGCGACCATCGGCAGCAGGTAGGGGCCGATCGTCGGCAGGAGCGCCAGCCGCAGACGTCCTGCAAGCGGGTCGCGCTGGCCCTGCGCGAGGGTGACGATCTCGTCGCTCGCTTCGAGCACTCGGCGCGCGCGCGCGACGATGGCTTCGCCGGCCTGTGTCAGCTGGATACGGCGCGGCTGCCGCTCGATCAGCTGCACGCCGAGATAACTCTCGAGCTTCTTCAGCTGCGCCGACAAGGTCGGCTGGCTGACGAAGCAGCGCGCCGCTGCCTGGCCGAAATGGCGCGTATCGGCGACCGCCACGAGGTATCGCAGATCCTTGAGCTTGAGGTCCACCACGAGGTCTCCGGCAGCCGATGCAGACTGTCTATCGAAAGTATGCAGTCAATCGATCGTTATCAGAAGGCGAAGGGCGCGAATCGGTAAGATGTTCCGTCGATCCGCAGCGCTGGCGCTTGAGCGCCGCAGCTATACTGCTTGTCACGGCGCGCTGGCCGAATCTGGGTGGCGGAATGTTCATCAACGGTATTGGCACCGCGTCGCCTGCCAACCGCTATACGAAAGCAGAATGCCTCGAGGCTTTCGAACGTTCCGCCTGGTTCGGGCGTCTCGATGCGCGGGCACACTTCGTCACTCGCAAGGTTCTGCAGCGAGACAACGGAATCGAGCTGAGGCATCTCGCGGTCGATTCGCTGGATGAAGTGTTCGACATCGATCCGGACACGCTGTCACAGCGCTTTTTGCAGCACGCGCCGCGTCTTGCAGCGCAGGCGGCCTTGCGTGCGCTCGACGATCGTGGCACCCCCGTGCAGGCCATCGATGCAGTCATCGTCAGCACCTGCACCGGCTACCTGTGTCCGGGCCTGTCCGGCTACGTGATCGAGCAGCTGGGTCTGCGGCACGATGTCCAGGCCTTCGATCTCGTCGGACAGGGGTGCGCTGCCGCGTTGCCGAATCTCTCGCTCGGCCGGGCGCTGATCGGGTCGGGCGCCTGCGAGCAGGTGCTCTCCATCTGCGTCGAAGTCAGCAGCGCCGCGATGTATCTGGACAATGATCCCGGCGTGCTCATCAGTGCGTGCCTGTTCGGCGATGGTGCCGGCGCCGCGGTACTGTCGCGCGAGCACTGCGGGCAGGGCCGTCGCCTGCAGTGGCGCGACAACGCGTCGCGCATCGACCCAGCCGAGCGCGATGCACTGAAGTTCGAGCAGCGTGGCGGCCTGCTGCGCAACATCCTGACGCGCGCCGTGCCGGCTCTCGCAGCCCGTCATGGCCTGCGTCTGATGGAAGAAGTCTTGCAGCGTGCCTGCTTGAGCCCGGCCGACGTGAGCGCGTGGATCATGCATGCCGGCGGGCGCGACGTGCTGGTCGAGATCGAACGGCAGTTCGGCCTGCGCAGCCACGACCTGCGTTACAGCTCGGCCATGCTCCGGCAGTACGGCAATCTCTCCAGTGCATTCGTCTACTTTGTCCTGCAGCAGGCCCTGGCAGAAGAAGCGCCCGACGGCTGGTGGTGGATGTCCGCCTTCGGCGCGGGCTTCAGCTGTCATGGAGCGCTGCTCGAGGTGAGCAGCACTTGAGCATGCCCCGGATCGTTACCGCGGAAACGCTCGACGGACTCCAGCCGTCCGACCCGGAGGCCATCCGGTCCCGCCAGGACCTGCAACGTATCCATCGCGTGATGGGCACCCGCGCGAGGCTCGCACGGGTCGTTGCGACAGTCGCCGCGGCTCGCAGCGAAGCTCGGGTGCTGCGGGTCCTGGAGCTGGGCGCCGGTGATGGGACGCTGATGCTGGGCGTGGCGCGTCGCGCGCTGCCAGTGAAACCGCGCGTCCTCCTGACGCTGCTCGACCGACAGGATCTGGTGAAGCCCGATACGCTGAAGCAGTACGCGAACGCGGGTTGGGACGCGACTTCCACGGTGGCCGATGTGTTCGACTGGGCTGCGCAGCAGCGCGCCGCGGCAGAGGGGCCGCCGGTCTGGGATCTCATCGTGATGAACCTCTTCCTGCATCATTTCGAGGGTGCTCAACTGCGCGCCCTGATCAGCGCGGCCGCGGCGAGTTCGGAGTGCGTCTTTGCCTGCGAACCCCGGCGGGCTCGCCTTGCCTTGGCGGGCAGCCATCTGGTGGGTTTCATCGGCGCCAATGCGGTGACGCGCAACGATGCCATCCTGAGCGTGCATGCGGGTTTCCGTGCGCAGGAGATCAGCGCTTGCTGGCCGGCCGACGCCGCTGAGTGGGATTTGCAGGAATATCCGGCGGGGCTGTTCAGTCATTGCTTCAGTGCCGCGCGCCACACGTCTCGGGCGAACCTGAACTGATGGCTACGGACTTCGACGCGATCATCATCGGCGCGGGGCCCGCCGGGTCGACCGCAGCGACGCTGCTTGCGCGCGCGGGGTGGCAGGTGGCGCTCATCGAGAAGCAGCGCTTCCCGCGACGCAAGGTCTGCGGTGAGTGTATTGCGGCGAGCAATCTGCCGGTACTCGATGCACTCGGCATCGGCGGCGAGTTCTCGCAGGCCGCCGGCCCGCCTTTGCGCCGCGTGGCGTTCATGCAGGGGCAGCGCACGCTGATCGCGGAACTGCCGTCGGCTGACGATGAACTCCACCCGTGGGGCCGCGCCCTCGGGCGGGAAGTGCTGGACGAGCTGCTCCTCGGCGCCGCCCGCGCGGCGGGTGCAGTCATCTTCCAGCCCTGGACGGTCCGGTCCCTGTGCAGCGAGGGCGATCGGCAACGTGTCACTCTGCAGTCAGCGGTGTCGGGTGAGAGCACCACGCTCGACACGACAGGTGCTCATCGATGCGCATGGCTCCTGGCAAGCGCTGGTACAGGGTGTGGCCAGGCGGAAACGTGATCCCGGCGCCTTGTTCGCCTTCAAGGCGAATTTCCGGGACGCGACGCTGGCCGAGGGACTGTTGCCGGTGCTGTCGTTCTCCGGCGGCTATGGCGGGATGGTCATTGCCGACCAGCACGTGCTGACCCTCGCCTGCTGTATCCGCGGGGAACGGCTGGCGGAGTTGCGCCGCGCGGCTCCGGGCAGCAGTGCGGGCGAGGTCATCGAGGCCATGCTCAGGCAGCAGTGCCGCGGGGTGGCTCGGGCCCTTCACGGTGCGCAGCGCGAGGGTGCATGGCTGTCGAGCGGGCCGCTGGCGCCGGGCATACGGCTACGCCGCGATGACGCACTGTTCCGTATCGGCAATGCGGCCGGCGAGGCACATCCGCTCATCGGCGAAGGAATGAGCATGGCAATCCAGTCCGCCGCCCTCCTGAGCGCACACCTCCTGAGCGTGAGTTCCGCGCGGCGCCAGTGCGGCAATGACTGGCAACGCGAAGCGCAGCGACGTTACCAGGCCGACTGGCGTCGCCATTTCGCCGCCCGGTTGCGGCTGGCCGCACTGTTCGCCAATGTTGCCGAACGACCCGCCTTGTCGAAGTCGCTGGCGCTGTGGCCGGCACTCGGAGCGATGCTGCTCACGCACGGCACGCGCTGGGCTGGAAAGCTGCGGTGCGCCGTCGACCCCTCAGCTCTCATCCGGACTCTGGACGCCTATGGATAGTACCTTCGAGCGGATCTGCACGATTTTGCTCAAGGACAAGACCCTTGCAGTCGAGCAGTTGCAGCCGGACACGCGGCTGGAAGACCTGCGGATCGATTCGCTGGGCATGGCCTTGCTCTTCTTCGATGCGGAGAGCGAGTTCGGAATCAGCTTCCCGACCACCGCCGTATCCCTGACGACGTTGGCGGATGTGGTTCGATACGTCGACCAGCTCGTCGCCGAGCAGAACGCAGCGGCGGGGCCCGGCGACGCTGCTGCCCGCCAGTGATGCGGGTCGCCGTGACCGGCATCGGCCTGGTCTCGCCCCTCGGTCACACCGCGGATGAGGTGTTCGCAGCGGCGTGCGCGGGCCGCTCGGCCATTCGCGCGCTGGATCTGGACGGAGGCGAGCGGCTGGCCTCCCCCATCGCCGCGAGCGTGCACTTCGACGCCGACCAGCACTTTTCGGCGACGCAACTGCAGATGCTCGATCGGGTGAGCCAGTTCGGCGTCCTGGCCGCTGCTCGCGCCCTCGCGGATGCGAAGATCGATGTTGCCGCCGAGGATCGCGAGCGAGCTGGCGTGTTCGTGGGCACGGGGATGGGCGGATTCGGTTCGCTGGATGAGGGCTTCCGGACCCTCTATGGCGAGCAGTCCAACCGGATCAGGCCGCTGACCGTGTTGGGTGCGATGTACAACGCGCCGGCCGCGTGGATCGGCATCGAACAGGGTCTGCGCGGGCCGAACCTGACATTTTCCACCGCCTGTTCCTCTTCGGCTGTTGCGATCGGCGAAGCCTGGTTGCGGGTGAGACACGGCGAGCTCGAGTTCGCCATTGCCGGTGGGTCAGAGGCGCCGTTGACGCTTGGTTCCCTGATGGCCTGGGGAGCAATGCGCACGATGGCTGCGGTGGATGAGGGCGATCCGTCCTCCTCATGCAAACCCTTCGCGAAAAATCGCAGCGGCCTGGTGCTGGGCGAGGGCGCCGCCATGGTCATCCTCGAGCCCTGGGACCGCGCCGTTGCCCGCGGAGCCAGCATTCACGGCGAGCTGATCGGCTACGGCCTGACGACCGATTCCAGCCACATCGCCCGCCCGAGCGTCGAAGGCCAGGCAGCCGCCCTGCGTGCGGCCCTGCGCTCGGCGGGGATCGAACCTTCCCGCATCGATGCGATCAACGCGCACGGCACGGGCACGCTGGCCAACGACGGCGTGGAAACTGCGGCGATCAAGACCGTTTTCGGTGAGCGGGCGACGCGCATTCCCATCAGCGCGACCAAAGCCATCCACGGTCACCTGCTCGGCGCAGCCGGCGCGCTCGAGTTCGTGCTGTCGCTGCTGTCGATCGAACACGGCGTGGCGCTACCGACCATGCATCTGCGGATACCCGATCCGCAGTGCGATCTGGATTACGTGGCGAACGGTGCACGCGAGGGCGTCGCCATCCGGACGATGCTGTCCAATTCCTTCGCGTTTGGCGGCACCAATGCCGTGCTCGCCATCGGCGCCGCCTCATAGCGGAAGCGGCGCGACCCCTGCATCGGGCGACCAGCATTTCACCGTGGATTCCAGGCCCGCTCGAATCGCCTCGGCCGGCTTCGGGCCGGGCTTGCCCGGACCGGCCGCGGTGCCGATGCAGATGAACCCGATCAGGTGGTCGGCCGGCTCGAGGCCGAGGCCGGCCTTGAACGCGGGGTCGAACACGCCGGGGCCGGAGAACAGGAACGCCGCGAACCCGAGCGCGTGGGCGGCGGTGAGCACGAGCTGCGTCGCGCCGGCCGCGGCAAACGTCTGCTCGATCGCGGCGACCTTCTGCCGCGGATCGATCTTCGCCGCCGCGACCACCAGCAGCGGCGCGCGCGCGGTCAGCCGGTACTTCTCGCGGTTGCGCTCGTAGTTGGCAGGGTCGCCCTGCACGCGCGTCGCCGCTTCCGCGAGACGGTCGTAGAACGCCTCGTACTGCGCCGGCCGGACGACGATGAATCGCCACGGGCGGATGCGGCCATGATCGGCGGCGCGCTGCGCGGCCGACAGGATGAGCTTCAGCTGCGCGTCGTCCGGCGCCGGCTCGACCATGAAGGCGCCGGCCAGCGAGCTGCGCGACAGCAGGTTCTCGATCAATGCGGATCCGTTCGGGTTCGGGTCAGTCACGGAAGTTCTCGTACTGCAACGGTACCCCGAACTTCTCGCCGCGCAGCAGCGCGATGGCGTCCTGCAGGTCGTCGCGCTTCTTGCCGGTGATGCGCACCTTGTCGCCCTGCAGCTGCGCCTGCACCTTGAGCTTGCTCTCCTTGATCGCCTTGGTGATCTTGCGACCGGACTCCGCGTCGATGCCGTGCTTCAGCACGACCTTCTGGCGCGCCTCGTTCAGGTTCTCCTCGATGTCCTTCAGCTCGAGCGACGTCAGGTCGATGCCGCGTTTCGCCAGGCGCTGCATCAGGATGTCGGACATCTGCTTCATCTGATGTTCGAGCTTCGCCTTCATCAGGATCACGTGCGGCTCCTTCTCCTCGCGCGTGTACGACGCGTCCGCGCCCTTGAAGTCGAAGCGGCCGGAGAGCTCGCGGTTGGCCTGGTCGATCGCGTTGGTCAGCTCGTGCGGGTCGATCTCGGAAACGACGTCGAAAGACGGCATGTCAGCCCTTTTCCGCGAGCAGATCGCGGACCGTGTGGTCGAAGTCGGCGCGCAGCTCGTCGTAGTGCACGCCGGTCGCGGGACCGGAAAAACCGGTGTGGACGCGCCGGACCTTGCCGGCGCGGTCGATGAAGATCGTGGTGGGGTACGCGAGCACCGCCGAGAGCTGCGGCAACAGCTTCGCCGCCTGGTCGCGGTCGTTCTCGCCGGCGATCAGCAGCGGATAGTCGATCGCATAGCGGTCGCGGAAGCGTCGCACCGCCGCCGTCGCTTCGGCCGGATCGGAGTACTGCTCGAACATCAGCGTGACGATCTCGAGCCCGCGGCCGCGCAGCTCGCGATACCAGGGCCCGAAGAACGCGGCCTCGTCGTGGCAGTTCGGGCACCAGCTTCCGCCCAGGCTGACGATCACCACCTTGCCGCGGAAGCGCTCGTCGGTGAGCGACACGGTGTGGCCGTCGACATCGGGCAGCGAGAACGACAGTCGCTCGGAGCCGGCCTTCACGGTCACCGCGTTCTCGGCGTCACCGAGGTTCGCGTGCTCGTCGCGGCGCGCGGTCAGGCTGGAATGTCCGGCGAGGCCGCTCCAGTAATCGCCTTCGAACGCGTCGCCCTGCAGCCGCACGTGGTAGAGAAACGCATGGCCGCCGTTGAAGCTGGCGAGATGCAGCGTGTCGCCGCGGATCTGACCGGACAGGTAGCGGTGATCGGCGGTGGGCGTGAGGAACGTGCCCTGCACGTTCGCGCCTGACTGGCGGAACTCGCCGACCGCGAGTTCCGTCGTGCCGTCGTCGTCGGTGAACTTCGCCGCCCACCGCCCGGCGACGTTCGCCGTCGGTGCCGGCGTCGAGGCGAAGAATGCGTAGTTCGACCCCCGCGTCGCGACGAACGGGATCTGCTGCCGCACCGCGCGCTTCTTGACCATCGTCACGGTGCCCTGCAGGCGGCCATCGATGCGCTTCGCATCGAATCGCGTCTCGAGACCGGGCATCGTGAAACCGAGCTCGTCGCCCGACGTTTCCAGCGCATCGATCGGGATGCGCTCCTCGCCGTTGACGACCGTCGCCACGAGCTTGCCTGCGTCTTCGCGCACCTCGAGACCGAACGGCAGTTCGCCACCCGGCAGCTGCAGCGCGACGCGATAGTCGCCGCTCCAGCTCGAAGGGGCGGGGCGGTCCCCACCGCATCCGGCCAGTACGGCGAGCACGAGCAGCGCGAGCCGGCGCATCGGGGTCACCACGCCGGCTTCGGAAAACCGTCTGCGCCGGTGCGCCAGGGCGCCCACAGCAGGCTGACGCGGCCGACCTGGATGTCGGACTTGCGCGGTGCGAGCGGCTGCTCGCGCAACGCGACGGTCAGTGGATCGAAATCGCGTTCGAGCTCGGCGACCGCCGCCTCGCATTCGGTGTTCAGCGCCGCGAGCTGCGCTTCGACGTGGCTCACGCTCTCGTCGGCGTGGTCCACGTCCTGCGATTCGCGCCCGAGCCGTCCGGCGGAACGCGCTGCAGTGCCGGCGCGACCGAGCGTTGCCGAAGACATGGCCTTGCGACCGAGGAAGGCCCCGAGCACCGCCGTGCCGAAGCTGATCGCCGTCTGCAGCTTCTGCTGGCTGAGCTGCGAGCGCTCGCGTTCGGCCTTCTGTGCCGCGCGCTGCTGCCGTTCGCGCAGGCTCGCAAGCTTCGGTGCGTACTTCGCGCGCAGCGCCGCGGCGCGCTCGTCGCGCTGCTCGCGCACGGCGAGCGCGACGCGGCTGCGGAAGTCGCCCTCGCTCTCGTCGGGCAGCGATGTGAGCCTGGCCGCGTCGCAGACCAGCACGCGTGCGCGACTGCCCTGGTAGAGCTGCGTCGCCAGCGCCTTCGCATAGCGCTGCATAGGACGCCGCGCGCAACGCTCCCGCCGGCAACTCGGCGAACGTGGCTCCCGCAACGGCCTGACGGTCGAACGACGGCGCGGAGGGGCCGAGGTCCTCGCTCTCGGCCCACAGCGCATCGCGCCCGTCATCGGCGAGCGGCGCCATGAGCGCGCGCTCCTGCCATGTGTCGACCTTCAGGGTCGCATCGACGAAGTGCAGCTTCGCGCGGCCGACGACCCGCGGCTGGTACTGAACCGCGCCGCTGCCGCTCGCGGCGAGGAACAGCTCTTCGACTTCCGCGGGCAACGCGGGCCGACCGGCGGTCGCGGGCGCGCTCGCGGCCGCTGCGGCCTGCGGCGACTGGCCTCGCGGCAGCACGCCGACTTCCGCAACCGCGGTCTTGCGGCTCGCCATCACCCGCGCAATCTCGCTCGGCGTCAGTGGTCCGCGCAGGTACGACAGGGCCCAGCGGCTCTTCATCAGCACCGGCGTCTCGTCCTGCGGCGAGCGCATCAGGAACACGCGTGGCGTCAGCGCACCGAGCAGCCGCGCGAGTTCGGCGCGATCGATGCCTGCGCCGGCGAGCGCGCTGGTCGAGGCCGTCGAGCACGCGCTCACGGTCGCGTTCGGTCTGCAGCCGGCCGATGAACCACGTGCCGGCGTTGCCGAGCCCCTTGTAGTCGAGATCGACGGGGTTCTGCGTCGCGAGCACGACGCCCAGGCCGAACGCGCGCGCCTGCTTCAGCAGCGTCAGCATCGGCGGCTTGCTCGGCGGCATCGGCGCTCGGCGGGAAGTAGCCGAACACCTCGTCCATGTAGAGCAGCGCGCGCAGCGACGACGTGCCCGACTGGCGCCGCATCCAGGACAGCATCTCGGTGCAGCAGCAGCGTGACGACGAACATGCGCTCGGCGTCGCCGAGATGCGCGATCGAGACGATGGCGACGCGCGGCTTGCCGGCCGGCGTGAACAGCAGCCGCTGGATGTCGAGCGGCTCGCCACGGGTCCACGCGGTGAAGCTCGGACTCGCGAGCAGCGCGTTGATCGACAGGGCGAGCGCAGAGCCGGTCTTTCGGCGGGAAGAACGTGTCGAGATCGAGCGCGCCGAGTTTCGACATCGGCGGCTTCTGCACCAGCGCGACGAGCTGCGCGAGGTCGATGCCCGTACCCGAGCGCCACGCCTGGCCGAGCAGTGAGGCGACCAGGATGTGGTCACGGCTGGTCAGCGGATCCGCATCGCGGCCGATCAGCGTCAGCAGACCCGAGGTGACGCCGGTGACGCGTTCGGCCAGCGCTGCTTCGTCCTGCGAGCACCGCGGACGGCGGCGCGGACAGCGACTGCAGCACCGACAGCGGCAGGCCGGCATCGCTGCCGGGCGTGTAGATCGCGACGTCGGCAGCGTCGCGCAGCCGCGCGATGCGCTCGGCGCCTGATCCCATTCGGCGAGCCCGTCGCGCCACTTCTGCGCGGTCTGCGTCGCGAGCTCGGCGACGGTGATGCCCTTGCGGGCCGCGTCGCCGGCATCCATCCACGGTTCGAAGTCGCGCGGGCTCGAGCGAGGGAAAGTCAGCAGCGAGGTTGCCGAGGTCGCCCTTCGGATCGATGCAGATTGCGGGCACGCCGTCGATCGCCGCCTCCTCGAGCAGGTCGAGGCACAAGCCCGGTCTTGCCGCTGCCGGTCATGCCGACGACAGACCGCGTGCGTCGTCAGGTCGCGCGAGTCGTAGAGGAGCGGCTCGGCGGCGAGCTTGCCGGTGGCGGGATCGAGCTCCCGGCCGAGGTAGAACACGCCGAGCTTTTCGTAGTCGATTGCCATCCAAAAAGGGTACACCGACGCGCTTGACTGCGGTATTCGCGCCTCGCCATACTCTCTCGAATGCTCGCCCAGTCCCTCATCGCTCGTTGGTGGCGGCCCAAGTTCCTCCCCGGAGCCGGCGCTGGCGCTGTGGTTTAAAGCAATTCCTTAAACCCAGACAGCATTGTCGAAAGACCAGAACCCATCTCCGGCACCACCGGGATGGGTTTTTTGCGTTTCAAGCCAAGGATTTTCGTGAAGCCACCGTTCGACATCGCCGGAGACCTGGACACCCCCGTGTCGGCCTTCGTCAAGCTTGCGGCCTTCAAGCCGCGGTTCCTGCTCGAGAGCGTGGAAGGCGGCGAGCGACTCGCGCGCTATTCGTTCATCGGCTTCGGCGACTGCCTCGAGGTGAAGCTCGACGGCAACGGCCTCGCGATCGGCGCCGGAGCTGCCACCCGGTGCCGCGCAATCGCGACGAGCTGCTGGGTCTGCTGCGCAAGGCGCTGGCGGCCGCGCCGCGGCCGCTGCCCGAGATTCCCGGCGTTCCGCTCGCGGGCGGCCTCGTCGGCTACACCGCCTATGACGTAGTGCGCTTCTTCGAGCGCATTCCACAGCGCGCATGGCCCGTCCGACACGCCGATCCTCCACTACGTCGCGCCGAAGTCGCTGCTCGTCTTCGATCACCTGACGCGCGGTGTCGCGCTGCTGCACGCCGGCAGCGAGAGCGAGCGGCAGTCGCTGCGCCGCGAAGTCATCGCGGCGCTGCGCGGCGGGTGGCCCGCGTCGAGCGGCCGCCGGCCGTTACGGCGAGCCCGACGCTGTCGCTCTCGCGCGAGGCGTACATGGACGGCGTGCGCAGCGCGCAGGAGTCGATCGCCTGCGGCGACGTCTACCAGCTGGTGCTGTCGAGCCGCTTCACCGGCCGGCATTCGCTCGATCCGTTCCAGGTGTATCGCGCGCTGCGCATGATCAATCCCGTCGCCGTACCTGTTCTATTGCAAGCTCGGCGACATCGACGTGGTCGGTTCCTCGCCCGAGGCGCTGGTGAAGCTGAACCACGGGTCACGCGGAGCTGCGGCCGATCGCCGGCACGCTGCCGCGCCACGACGATCCCGCGCATCGACGCCGAGCACGAGGCGCGCCTGCTCGCCGATCCGAAGGAGAACGCCGAGCACGTGATGCTCGTCGATCTCGCGCGCAACGATCTCGGCCGCGTCGCGCGGCCGGCTCGGTGCACGTGGATCCGTACCGCGTGCATCGAGCGCTACAGCCACGTGATGCACATCGTCAGCGGCGTGCAGGGCGAGCTCGCGCGCCGGGCGCGACGCCTTCGACCTGTTCGCGGCGACATTCCCGGCCGGCACGCTGGTCGGCGCGCCGAAGGTGCGCGCGATGCAGATCATCGACGAGCTCGAGCCCGTGCCGCCGCGGCGCTGTATGGCGGCACCATCGGCTACTTCGGCGCGAACGGCGACATGGACCAGGCGATCACCATTCGCACGCTCGTGTTCCGCGGCGACGAATACAGCTATCAGGCCGGCGCCGGCATCGTCGCGGACAGCGACCCGGGCCGCGAACACGACGAAGTCTTTGCCAAGAGCGCGGCGCTGCGGCGCGCGCTCGGCATGGCGCAGGAGGGATTGTGAGCGAGCCCGTGCAGCCGCGGCTGCTGCTGATCGACAACTACGATTCGTTCACCTACAACCTGGTGCAGGCGTTCCTCGTGCTCGGCGCCGAGGTCGACGTGCGTCGCAACGACGAGATCACCGTCGAGACCGCGCTGCAGCTCGCGCCGACGCACCTGTGCATTTCGCCCGGTCCCGGCACGCCGCGCGATGCGGGCGTGTCGATGGAGATGATCCGCGCGTTCGCCGGCAAGGTGCCGGTGTTCGGCGTGTGCCTCGGTCATCAGGCGATCGTCGAGGCGTTCGGTGGCGACGTCGTGCGCGCGTCGCGCCTGATGCATGGCAAGACCTCGATGGTCGAGCACGACGGCGGCACGCTGTTCGCCGGTCTGCCGCAGCCGTGCGAGGTCGGTCGGTATCACTCGCTGATCGCGCAAGGCTCGACCCTGCCGGCCGATGCTCGAGGTGGACGCCCGCACCGCCGAGGGCGAGATCATGGGTGTGCGTCACCGCCACTTCGTCGTCGAGGGCGTGCAGTTCCATCCCGAGAGCGTGCTGACGCCGCAGGGGCCGCAGCTTCATGGGCAATTTCCTGCACGCTTCGTTCCGGACTCCGCGAGGACGCATGAGCACGTCGCTGACCGAACTCCGCCGCATGCTCGACACGTTGCTCGAGGGACGATCGCTGCCCGGCGAGGAAGCGCGTGCGCTGTTCGCCGGGCTCACGCACGCCGACACGCCGCCGCCGCTCGCCGGCGCGCTGCTCGCGGCGCTGCGCGCCAAGGGCGTGACCGGCGAGGAACTGCGCGGCTTCGCGTCGGCATGCGTGCCGCGGCGCTGCGTCCGCAGATCGTCGAGCGCCGCGCGCGCGGTCGACATCGTCGGCACCGGCGGCGACAAGTCGGGCAGCTTCAACCTCTCGACCGGCGCCGCGTTGCTCGCCGCTGCGGCGGGCCAGCCCGTCATCAAGCACGGCAACCGTTCGGTCTCGAGCCGCGCCGGCAGCGCCGACGTGCTCGAGGCGCTTGGCCTCGCGCTGCCGCTCGACGAGCGCCGTGCCGGCGAGTTCTTCGAGCGCACCGGCTTCACGTTCCTGTTCGCGCCGCACTACCACCCGTCGACCAAGGCGATCGCGACCGGTCCGCGCCGCGCTCGGCGTGCGCACGGTGTTCAACATCCTCGGCCCGCTGAGCAACCCGGCCGAGCCGGGCTATCACGTCATCGGCGCGTACGACCTGCGCACCGCGCGGCTGATGGCCGACGCGCTGTCGGGGCTGCCGATCGCGCGCGCGTTCGTCGTGCACGGCGCCGGTGGCTGGGACGAGCCGACACCGCTCGGGCCGTTCGCGCTGTTCGACGTGCGGCCCGGCAACGTGCGGCAGAGCGAACGCACGCCGGCGAGCTTCGGCCTGCCGATGTGCGCGGAGTCGGATCTGCTCGGCGGCGATGCGGCCTTCAACGCGCGCTGCGCTGACGCGCGTGCTGCGCGGTCGAGGAGCAGGGGGGCCATCGCGATGCGCTGCTGCTCGGCGCCGCGCTCGCGCTCGAGGTGTCGGGCGCGGAGAGCTCGCCGCGTGCGGCCGTCGCGCGGGCGGCGGGCGCGATCGAGAACGGCCGCGCCGCGGCGTTGCTCGGGCAGCTGGCCGCGTTCGGCGGAGCCAGCTCGTGAGCGAGGACTTCCTCGCCCTGATGGCGGCCGCCAGCCGCGCGCGCGTCGCCGCCGCGCGTCGCATCTGCGGCGACACGCAGCTCGAGCGGCTGGTCGCCGCATTGCCAACACCGCCGCCGAAGCTTGCGCTGTCGGCGGAGAAGTTCGATGTCATTGCCGAAGTGAAGCTGCGCTCGCCCGCGGTGGGCTCGCTCGCGCCGGATGACGGTGGCGTCATCGATCGCGTCGCCAGCTACGCGATCGCCGGCGCCGCAGCCGTGTCGGTGCTCACCGAGCCGGCGCGCTTCGACGGTTCGCTCGAGCATCTGCGGCTCGCCGCGCAGGCGCTCGCGCGCGTCGGCCCCGTGCCGGCGATGCGCAAGGATTTTCTGGTCGAACCGTACCAGGTGCTCGAGGCGCGACTGAACGGCGCCGGCGGCACGCTGATCATCCTGCGGATGCTGAAACGCGCCGAGATCGATGCGCTCATCGCGGTCAGCGCGCGAGCTCGGCCTGTTCGTGCTGATCGAGGCGTTCGACGAAGCCGACATCGAGCTCGCACGCGATCTGATCGCGAGTGCGCCGAAGGGCGCGGAACTGCTGCTCGGCGTGAACAGCCGCGATCTCGTCACGTTGAAGGTGGTGCCGGGCCGGCTCGAACAGCTTGCGCCGCTGCTGCCGGTCGGTGTTCCGCGCGTCGCCGAGAGCGGCGTCGCGACGGCTGAGGATGCACGTCGTCTCGCCGCCGCGGGCTATGAGCTCGCTTTGATCGGCAGCGCGCTGATGACCGCGACCGACCCCGCGGCGCTGCTCGCGGCGCTGGTGCGCGCCGGCCGCGCCGGAGCGCGCAGGTGAACGGATTCGTGAAGATCTGCGGCATGACCGACGCGGCCGCGGTCGACACCGCACTGGCCGCGGGCGCGGATGCGATCGGTTTCGTGTTTGCGGACTCGCCGCGACGCGTGACCACTCGCGCGGCACGCGAGCTTGCACTCGCCGCGCGTGGTCGCGCGCTGTGCGTCGCAGTGACGCTGCATCCCGATCAGCGGGCGATCGACGAGATCCTCGCCGACTTCGCGCCCGACTGGCTGCAGACCGACGCGGGCGATTACGAAACGCTGAACCTGCCGGGCTCGCTGCTGCGGCTGCCGGTGATGCGTGGCGGTGGCTGCGCCCCGCTCGAGCCGCCGCAGCGGCGTATCCTGTTCGAAGGACCGCGCAGCGGCACCGGCCGTGTCGCCGACTGGAGCACCGCCGCCGCGCTCGCGCTCGAGACCGAGCTCATCCTGGCCGGCGGGCTCGGACCCGACAACGTCGCGGATGCCATCGACCGGTGCGACCGTTCGGCGTCGACGTGTCGAGCGGCGTCGAGTCCGCGCCGGGTCGCAAGGATCCGGCCCGCATCAGCCTTTTCGTCGATCGCGCACGCCGCGCGTTCGCCACCCCTCGCCGCGAGAGAGCGTAACCGTGACCGCACTCGACTCCGCTTCGAAGACCCGCCTGCTGAACGAGCTGCTCGCCGGGCGCCTGCCCGATGCGAATGGCCGCTTCGGTCCGTATGGCGGGCGCTACATCCCCGAGACGCTGGTGCCGGCCTTCGACCGGCTCGCCGAGGCGGTGCGCACCACCGTCACCTCGAGCGAGTTCCAGGCCGAGCTCGCCGCCGAGCTGCGCGACTGGGTGGGTCGGCCCACTGCCTTGTCGCCGATGCGGAACCTCTCGCGGCGCTGGGGCGCGGAGATCTGGTTCAAGCGCGAGGATCTCGCGCACACCGGCGCGCACAAGATCAACAACTCGCTCGGGCAGGTGCTGCTCGCGAAGCGCATGGGTGCGAAGCGGGTGATCGCCGAGACCGGCGCAGGTCAGCACGGTGTCGCGACCGCGGCGGCGTGCGCGCGCGTCGGTCTGCCGTGCACCGTGTACATGGGCGAGGTCGACATGGCGCGGCAGGCGCCGAACGTCGGCCGCATGCGGCTGATGGGCGCGAAGGTCGTGCCGGTCACCGGCGGCGATCGCACGCTGCGCGCCGCGATCGACGAGGCGTTCCGCGACTGGGTCGCCGATCCCGTCGACACGTTCTACTGCTTCGGCTCGGCACTCGGCCCGCATCCGTATCCGTATCTGGTGCGACAGATGCAGTCGATCATCGGCCGCGAGGCGCGGGCGCAGATGCTCGAGCGCGCGGGCGGTCTGCCCGACTACCTCGTCGCGTGCGTCGGCGGCGGGTCGAACGCGATCGGCCTGTTCCACGCGTTCCTCGCCGATGCGGACGTTGCGATCGTCGGCGTCGAGGCGGGCGGTCGCGGCCCGGGGCTCGGCGAGAACGCCGCGCGCATGGCCACCGGCCGACCGGGCGTGCTGCACGGCACCTACTCGCTGCTGCTGCAGGACGAGCACGGTCAGGTGCAGGAGACGCATTCGGTGTCGGCAGGCCTCGACTATTCCGGCGTCGGCCCCGAGCACGCGCTGCTGCGTGACCTCGGTCGCGCCGAGTACATCAACGCGCTCGACTCCGATGCACTCGACTGCGTGCTGGAATGCAGCCGGCACGAGGGCGTGCTGCCGGCGCTCGAAAGCGCGCATGCGCTGTGGGGTGCACGCGAGATCGCGAAGCGCGCGCCGGGCGCCCGCATCCTCGTCGGCCTTTCGGGCCGTGGCGACAAGGACATGCCGACGTTGCAGACCACGCTGCTGACCGCGAACGGCGAGCTCGCCGGCGGGTCCGCGATGAGCGCGGCCGTCCCTGCCGAGCGCCTGACGCAGGCACTGCGGGCGACGCGCAGGGACCGCGTCGCGCTGGTGGCGTTCATGACGGCGGGATATCCGTCGCGGGCCGATTTCCGTCGCCACCTGACCGAAGTCGCATCGAATGCGGATGTCGTCGAAGTGGGCGTGCCGTTCAGCGACCCGATGGCCGACGGCGTGACGATCCAGCGTTCGAGCCTGGCCGCGCTGAAGCAGGGCGTGTCGCTCAGCTGGATCCTCGATGAGCTCGAAGCGTTGCAGGGCACGATGCGCGCGCCGCTGGTGCTGATGGGGTACTACAACCCGCTGCTCGCCTATGGACTCGACCGTCTCGCCGAACGCGCGGCGGCGGTGGGCGTCACCGGGTTCATCGTGCCCGACCTGCCCGCCGGAGGAAAGCGCCGGCTTCGAGGCCGAGCTGAACCGGCACGGCGTCGCGTTCATCCGCATGGTGACGCCGGTGACGCCGGTCGAGCGACTCGAGCGCATCTGTCGCGGCGCCAAGGGCTTCATCTACGCAGTGACGATGACCGGCACGACGGGCGCCAACGCGTCCGGCGGCGGCGTCGCCCTGCCGGCCGAGACGCTCGCGTACTTGAAGCGCGTACGCGCCCTCTCCCCGGTGCCGGTGTGCGCGGGCTTCGGCATCCGGTCCAATGCGCAGGTGAAACTGCTCGATGCGCATGTGGATGGCGTGATCGTCGGCTCGGCGCTGGTCGAAGTGCTGGAGAAGAATGGCGACGTTGCCGGGCTGCTGCGTGGGCTGCAGGGAAGTACTGCGTGAGAGTGAAGCTGCCGGTACCGGGGAGCGCGCCGACCATCGGAATGGCCCTGTTGCTGGCGACACTGTCGATGGTGAGCCCGCTGTCCATCGACACGTTCTTCCCGTCGTTTCCCGCGATTGCCGAGTACTACCACCTGACCGACTGGCAGGTGCAGCAGATCATCACGGCGTATCTGATCCCGTTCTCGTGCTTCACGCTCGTGCACGGCCCGCTGTCGGATGCGCTCGGCCGCCGGCCGGTGGTCATCGCGGGGTTGCTGGTGTACACGGCGGCCTCGGTCGGCTGCGTGTTCGCGCCGACGTTCGGCGTGCTGCTGGCCGCGCGCGCGATGCAGGGCGTCGCTGCCGGCATCGGCCCGACCATCGCTCGCGCGGTGGTGCGCGACCTGTACGACGGCTCGAACGCGCAGCGGCTGATGAGCGCGATGATGATGATCTTCTCGATCGCGCCGGCGGCCGCACCGATCATCGGCGGATGGATCCACGTGACGCTCGGCTGGCGCAGCGTGTTCGGCATGATGGTGGTGCTCGGCATCTTCCTCACCGCGTTCGCGTGGGTGATGCTGCCCGAGACGCATCCGCCGGAAAAACGCAGCGCGCTGAATGCCGGCGAGCTCGCGCGCACGTCGTGGCGCATCGCCTGCAACCGGCAGTTCCTCTGGCTCGCGCTGTCGGCGGCGATGTCGTTCGGCGCCATCCTGACGTTCATCGGCGCGGCGCCCGCGATCGTGATGCGCACGTGGGGGCTCGGCGAGACGCAGTTCTACCACCTGTTCATCCCGATCATCGGCGGGTTCATGGTGTCGAGCTTCGTCACCAACCGAACCGCCGGTCGGGTGCGGCGATCGACCCAGCTGTCGATCGGCTTCGCGCTGATGGTCATCGCGAGCGCGCTGTCGGTTGCGCTCGAGACGCTGTGGCCCGCGACGGCGCCGCCCCGACTCGCGCAGCAGCTGCTGTTGTTCGTGCTCGCGTTCGGCGCACAGGGGGTGTTCCCGATCCTTGCGCTCGAAATGCTCGACCTGTTCCCCGACGCGCGAGGTGCCGCCGCATCGGTGCAGTCGTTCATCGCGCTCGGGCTTCATCAGCCTCGAGATGGGCTTCATCTCGCCGATCGTCGAGGGTTCGCTGCTGCGGCTCGACGTGCTCGCGGTGATCGGGTCGCTCGGTGCGCTCGGCCTGTGGCGTCTCGGTGCGCGCAGCCGGCGCCGATCGCAGCAGCGGTAAACCGGATCGAGCCGCGCGTGGGCACAAGAGCCTGACGCGTGGGCGGCAACGATAGCAACGCTATCATTCCCGGCGACGTGCTACCGCCACGCCCTGCGCTCAGCCCCGCCGAGCGGTCGTCAACGCAGGCGCTGGCGCCACTGGGTAGCGACCAGCACCGCGCCGACGACTGCCACGGTCCAACCGATCCACTCCGGATCGCGCTGCGCCGACAGCCAGAAGAGACCGCCGAGCAGCACCAGTGCGCCGGCGATCAGCCGCGGGCCCTGCACGCCCGAGGCACCGCGGTCGGTCGACACGACCAGTGCCGCGGGCGGCAGCGGCGCGACGTGGCGGCGCAGCGTCTGGCGCATCGCGACCGGCAGCAGCTCGAGGGCTTCCACCAGGTCCGGCATCTGCGATGCCAGACGCTTCGCGATGGCGACCGGGCTGCGCCGCTCGGCCATCCACTCGCGCAGGATGGGATTCGCCGTCTTCCAGATGTCGAGGTCGGGGTACAGCTGGCGCCCCAGCCCCTCGATGTTGAACAGCGTCTTCTGCAGCAGGATCAGCTGCGGCTGGATGCGTGCGTCGAACCGGCGCAGCACCTCGAACAGGCGCAGCAGCACGACGCCGAAGCTGATGTCCTTCAGCGGCTTCTCGAAGATGGGCTCGCAGATCGTGCGGATCGCCGACTCCATCTCGTCGACGCGGCAGTCGGGCGGCACCCAGCCCGACTCGACGTGCAGCGTCGCGACGCGTCGGTAGTCGCGGTCGAACACCGCCAGGAAGTTCGCGGCGAGATAGTTCTGGTCGCTCGGGTCGAGCGTGCCGACGATGCCGAAGTCGATCGCGGCATAGCGCGGATCGCTCGGGTCTTCGGCCAGCACGAAGATGTTGCCGGGGTGCATGTCGGCGTGGAAGAAGTTGTGCCGGAACACCTGCGTGAAGAAGATCTCGACGCCGTTCTCGGCCAGCTTGCGGAAGTCGGTGCCGAGACTGCGCAGCCGCGCGAGGTCGCCGATCGGCACGCCGTGGATGCGCTCCATGACCATGACGTTGGTGCGGCAGAAGTCCCAGTACACCTCCGGCACGTACAGCTTGTCGTCGAGCGCGAAGTTGCGTTTCAGCTGCGCGGCGTTCGCGGCCTCGCGCATCAGGTCGAGCTCGTCGAGGATCGTCTTCTCGTACTCGCGCACGACGTCGATGGCCCGCAGGCGCCGGCCTTCGGCGGAGTAGCGCTCGGCCAGGCTCGCCAGTGCGTACAGCACCTCGATGTCGCGCGCGATCGTCTGGTGCATGTCCGGGCGCAGCACCTTGACGACGACTTCGGTGCCATCCTTCAGGCGGCCTGCATGCACCTGCGCGATCGACGCGGCCGCGAGCGGATGGGTGTCGAGCTCCATGAACACGTCGGTCAGCGGCCGGCCGAGCGCCTCGTGCACGATGTGGCGCGCGCGCTCGCCCGAGAACGGCGGGACCGCGTCCTGGAGTTTCACCAGCTCGTCGGCGATGTCCTCGGGCAGCAGGTCGCGCCGCGTCGACAGCGTCTGGCCGAATTTGACGAACACGGGGCCGAGCGCCTCGAGCGCGAGTCGCAGCCGCGCGCCGCGCGAGCCGGGCAACCCGCGCTGGAACCACACCCACGGCGACATCAGGAACACGAAGCGCAGCGGGCGATACAGGTGCGCCGCGCGGACGAACTCCGCGAGCCGGTGCCGGACCAGCACGCGATGGATCTCGACCAGGCGGACGAGGACGCGAAGTCTCACGAACGTCGGGCTTCGAGCAACCGCACGCGCGCCTCGAGGCGATCGGTGTCCTCACGCAGGCGGTCGACGCCTTCGAGGAAATGCGCCGCCTCGGTGTGGGGCACCAGATCGCCGCGCTCGTGCGCGAGGTATTCGTGGACGTTGCGCGCGGCGGTACGGCCGGCGTTGCGCGTGAACCCCGCGAGGCCCGCGACGGTGCGCGCGGCAAGGTTGGCTGGCGCGCTGCCTACCACCCGGGCGAGTTCTTCCTCGACCTCGGGCCGCAGCAGCGACAGCAGCTCGCGGAACCGGTTGGCGATCTCCGCGTCACCGACGATGGACACGCTGCCATCGCGGATCGCTGCCTCGGGCTCGCTGCTCGCGAGGCGCAGCAGCGAGATGGGCGTGCCGCGGATCTCGGCGTCGACCGCGTCGGCGAAGGGGGCGCGCGCGAGCCGCAACGCCACGCCGTCCGAACGGATATCGAGCTGCCACGGAGTGAACTGCGCCGCGATGCGCATCGTGCGGCCGTTCAGCTGGGCCAGCAGCTCGAGCGCGCGGGGGGAGTCGAGGGCCTGGCGGTTCAGCACCGCTTCGATACGTTCGGTGAGCATCAGTAATGATTGCCCCGGTGAACGGCGACGATGCCACCCGACAGGTTCGTGTAGCTGCAGTCCTCGAGCCCCGCGTTCTGCATCATCTGCAGCAGCGTCTGCTGGTCGGGGTGCTTGCGGATCGACTCGGCGAGATAGCGATAGCTGTCGGCGTCGCCCGCGATGAGCCGCCCGAGCCGCGGCAGCACCTGGAACGAATAGGCGTCGTAGATCGGGCGCAGCAGTGGCACGGCCGGCTTCGAGAACTCGAGGATCAGCAGCTGGCCGCCCGGCTTCAGCGCTCGCGCCATCGAGGCGAGCGCGGCCGCCTTGTCGGTGACGTTGCGCAGCCCGAAGGCGATGGTGATGCAGTGGAAGCTGCGGTCGGGGAAGGGCAGCCGTTCGGCGTCGAGCTGCACCGTCCGCGCATTGGCCGCGAGGCCGTCGTTCAACAGCCGGTCGCGCCCGCGCGCCAGCATCTCGGCGTTGATGTCGCTGAGGACGACCAGCCCCTCGGGACCCACCTGTTTCGCGAGGCCGCAGGCGATGTCGCCCGTGCCGCCCGCGACGTCGAGCGCCCGCTGGCCTGGGCGCAACCGCGTCTGCGCGAGGAAATAGCGCTTCCACAGGCGGTGGGTGCCGGCCGACATGAGGTCGTTCATCACGTCGTAGCGGTCGGCGACCGAATCGAACACGCCGCGCACGCGCCGTGCCTTGTCGCGCCAGGCGACGCGTTCGAAGCCGAAATCGGTGTCGGGGGAATCGGGCGGGTTCACGCGACTATCTTAGCGAGTGACGACGGCCGCGGCCCGCTTGAACGGTATGGCTTTCAGTCGGCCGCTGGTTCATGATCCGCCCGGAGCTGGTCGAACGACCAGCGAGTGGGGGTCTTGTGAAGATTTTGGCCGGGCCGGAGTGTCCGGCCTTTCTTTTACTGCTGGCCGGCCCGCGCCGCCTGGCGCCGCGCTTCGTAGTCCCGCCAGCGCTGCGGCTGCTCCCGCCCGAGCTCGTACAGGTATTTCCAGGTGAAGAGCCCGCTGTCGTGTCCATCGTCGAAGACGAGGCGGACGGCGTACTGGCCGACCGGCTCGACGCGCAGGATCGCGACCGATTCCTTGCCGAGCACGAGTGCCATCGGCCCCCCGCCATGTCCCTTCACCTCGGCCGAGGGTGAGTGCACCCGCAGGTATTCGAAGGGGAGCGACCAGACCTCACCGTCGTCGAAACGGACCTCGAGCACCCGGGAGGCCTTGCGAAGCGTGATCTGGAGCGGGTGTGGAAGGGCCATGCCGCATTGTGCCTCCTTGCCGTAAGGACCGCTGCCGCCTAGACTCTCGGCCCTTTCGCTTTACCGGTCTGGAGATTCGCAGTGGGAAAAGGTGACCGTCGCACACGCCGTGGAAAGATCTACAACGGATCTTTCGGCAAGAGCCGTCCCAAGGATCCGACCGACAGCAAGAAGGCGCCGCCCGCGCCCGTCGCTGCTGCGCCGGCTCGCGGCAAGCGCTGAGTCCCAGCGCCCGCTACAGGATGTAGCGGGAGAGGTCCTCGTCCTTGGCCAGTGCGCCAAGGGCCTTCTCCACGAACTCCGCGTCGATCCGGACCCGCTCGCCCGAGCGTTCCGACGCGTCGAACGACAGGCTGTCGAGCAGCCGTTCCATGACCGTGTGCAGGCGTCGCGCGCCGATGTTCTCGGTGCGCTCGTTGACCTGCCAGGCGATCTCCGCGATGCGCTTCACGCCATCCGGCGCGAATTCGATCTCGACCTTCTCGGTCGCCATCAGGGCTGCGTACTGCGTGGTCAGCGAGGCATCCGGCTCGGTGAGGATGCGGACGAAATCCTCGACCGACAGCGAGCCGAGCTCGACGCGGATCGGGAACCGACCCTGCAGCTCGGGGATCAGGTCGGACGGCTTCGCCATGTGGAACGCGCCCGAGGCGATGAACAGGATGTGGTCGGTCTTCAGCGCGCCGTGCTTGGTCGCGACCGTCGAGCCTTCGACCAGCGGCAGCAGGTCGCGCTGCACGCCTTCGCGTGACACGTCCGCGCCCATCGTCTCCTGCCGCCGCGCGATCTTGTCGATCTCGTCGATGAACACGATGCCGTTCTGCTCGGCGTTGTGCAGCGCGCGGGTCTTGATCTCCTCTTCGTTGAGCAGCTTGCCGGCTTCCTCGTCGAGCAGCAGCTTCTGCGCCTCGCGTACCTTTACCCGCCGCGTCTGGGTGCGGCCCGCGCCCATGTTCCTGAACATCTGCGAGAGCTGCTGCTGCATCTCCTCCATGCCGGGCGGGGCCATGATGTCCATGCCGGCCGGCATCGAACGCAGCTCGAGCTCGATCTCGCGGTCGTCCAGCTCGCCTTCGCGCAGCATCTTGCGGAAACGCTGCCGCGTCTCGGCATCGCGCGGCTGCTCGGGCTCGTCGGTCGAGAAACCCAGCTTGCGCGGGCGCGGCAGCAGCGCGTCGAGCACGCGTTCTTCCGCGGCTTCGATCGCGCGCTCCTTCACTCGCGCCTTCTCTTCCTCGCGCGTCATCTTCACGGCGACGTCGGCCAGCTCCTTGATGATCGAGTCGACCTCACGGCCGACATAGCCGACCTCGGTGAACTTGGTCGCCTCGACCTTCACGAACGGCGCGTTCGCGAGCCGCGCGAGTCGACGGGCGATCTCGGTCTTGCCGCAGCCGGTCGGGCCGATCATCAGGATGTTCTTCGGCGTGATCTCCTGGCGCAGCGGCTCGTCGACCTGCATGCGGCGCCAGCGGTTACGCAGCGCGATGGCGACCGCGCGCTTCGCGTCGGCCTGGCCGACGATGTGCTTGTCCAGTTCCCGGGCGATCTCGAGCGGCGTCATGACGGGGCCCCCATCTCTTCGATGGTGAGATTGCGGTTCGTGTAGATGCAGATGTCGGCCGCGATGTTCAGCGACCGTTCGACGATGTCGCGCGCGCCGAGCTCGGTGTTGTCGTACAGCGCGCGAGCGGCGGCAGTCGCGAACGAGCCGCCCGAGCCGATGGCCACCAGCGGGTGCTCGGGTTCGATGACGTCGCCGTTGCCGGAGATGACGCAGGATCGCCGTCGGGTCACCGACCAGCAGCAGCGCCTCGAGGCGGCGCAGGTAGCGGTCGGAGCGCCAGTCCTTCGCGAGCTCGATGGCCGCGCGCGTGAGGTTGCCGAACTTCTCGAGCTTGCCCTCGAAGCGCTCGAACAGCGTGAAGGCGTCGGCCGTGCCGCCGGCGAAACCGCCGAGCACCTTGCCCTCGTCCAGCTGGCGCACCTTGCGGGCGTTGCCCTTCATCACGGTGTTGCCGAGCGTCACCTGGCCGTCGCCGCCGATGGCGACGATGCCGTTGCGCCGGACGCCGAGGATGGTGGTGCCGTGCGGATCGAATCGACTCAGCTCACTGGAAAACCGTAGCGTTCTGCGGCGAGCGCGCGGGGATGCGCCTCATCGTACGTGCGGGCCAGGTGCTGGAAATCAAGGTGCGTGTAGACCTGGGTCGTGCCGATGTCCGCATGGCCCAGCAGCTCCTGCACGCCGCGCAGGTCGTGGCTCGATTCCAGCAGATGCGTTGCGAAGGAGTGCCGGAAGAGATGCGGGTGCACGCCCATGGGCAGCCCGCTGCGCCGGGCGGCCGCGGCGATGCGCAGCTGGACGGCGCGGGCGCCGAGGCGCTGGCCGTTCCGCCCGACGAACAGCGCCGTGACCTCGGCGCCGGCGAGCGCAGAGCGCGCTGGCAGCCACCGCTTCAGCGCGTCGATGGCCTTGCGGCCGACCGGCACGATGCGCGTCTTGCTGCCCTTGCCGAGCACGCGCACGGTGCGGTCGGCCAGGTCGATCGAGGTGAGGTCGAGACCGGTCAGCTCGGCGAGCCGCAGGCCGGAGGAATACAGCAGCTCCATGATCGCGAGGTCGCGCTGGGCGAGCGCATCGTCGGCCGGCGCGCTGAGCAGCTGCGTCATCTGGTCGGCGTCGAGTGTCACGGGCAGGCGCCGCGGTGCCTTGGGCGCGCTGCACGTCGATGGCCGGGTTCGCTCGCAGCTGCCCCTCGCGCTGCAGGAAGTTGCAGAAGGTGCGCACCGCCGACAGGCGGCGCTGGATGCTGCGCGGGGACAGGCCGCCAGCGTGCGACTGCGCGGCGAAGATCCGCACGTGCTGGCTGTCGAGCGACGCGAAGTCGTCGAGCTCGCGCGCATCGCACCAGGCGACGAGCGCGTTCAGGTCCTGCAGGTAGGCCGAGGCGGTCAGCGGCGACAGCCGCCGCTCGGTCGTGAGATGCCGGATGAAGGCATCGAGCGCGGCATGCGCTGCCGGCTTCACCGCGTCAGGCGCGTCCGCCAGCAGCTCGCCCATGCGCGTCAGGAACTCGGTGGCCATGCCCGGGTGGAAGCGGTCGCGGTCGGGGCTGCCGATGGCGAGCAGGCCGACCGGCGCACCGTGGTCGGCGCCGAGCGGCACCAGCGCCACCGACGCGACGGCGGTGACCTCGTCGCCGAACAGGAACTCGCGCTGCGTGTCGCGCACCTGGCCGCAGCGCGGCTTGCCCGAGTTCAGCAGCGTCTCGAAGCCGGCGAGGCGCGGGTCGTTGCGCTCGACCGCTTGCACGAAGCGGCCCTGGCCTTCGGCACCGGTCGTGCCGCCGAACAGCACCAGCGTCGAATGAAACGCCTCGAAGTCCTCGCGCAGGCTCGTCTCGAGCTCGGCGATCACCGCGGTGCGCGAGTTCGCCCGCATCAATCGGCGCGTGAAGTGATGGATCTTCGCGGCGAGCTGGTCGTTCTCGCGCGCGGTCGCGACGAACTCGGAGAGGCGCGACTCGACGTTCTGGCTCTTCTCGCGCAGCACTTCGACCTGCCGCTCGACCAGCGACACGGCCGCGCTGCCCCGCGCGTGCGGCAGCCGCAGCACCGACAGCAGCGGCTCGTTGCGGACGAAGAAGTCGGGGTTGGCCCGCAGGTAGTTGCCGATCGCCGTCTCGTCGGCTTCGTTCACGGCAGTGGAGCGGGCATCGCGCGTGGGCATGGCGTCTCTTCAGAGTTCGAAGTGGCCGCGGAAAGATACTTCAGCCGGGCCTTCGAGCCAAAGCGGATGTCCGGGACCGGCCCAGCGCACCGTCAGCTCGCCGCCGGGCAGCGTGACCGTCACCTCGTCGTCGACGAGGCCGAGTCGACGCGCAACCGCCATGGCCGCGCACGCGCCGGTGCCGCACGCCTGCGTCTCGCCGACGCCGCGTTCGAACACTCGCAGCCGCAGGTGGCGGCGGTCGACCACTTCCATGAAGCCGACGTTTACACGGCGCGGGAAGTCCGGATGCGCTTCCAGTACCGGCCCGAGTCGCGCGACCGGCGCGTGCTCGACCGAGCGCACGATCAGCACTGCGTGCGGGTTGCCCATCGATGCGATGCCGAACTCCACCGCCTCGCCGTCGATCTCGAGCACGTGCAACGGCCGCTCGGTCTGCTGCGCGATGAACGGCAGCGACGCCGGCTCGAACCGGGGCTCACCCATGTCGACCGCGACGATGCCGCACTCGCCGAGGCGCGCATGGTGCAGCCCCGCCGGGCTTTCGACCGTCAGCGACCCGTTCGCGGCGCGACCGTCGAGCCGGAGCAGCTCGGCCACACAGCGCAGCCCGTTGCCGCACTGTTCGACCTCGCCGCCGTCGGCATTGACGATGCGGTAGTAGGCGAGCGTGCCGTCGCGGCGCGGCGGGCCGATCAGCAGTGCCTGGTCGAAGCCGATGCCACGGTGCCGGTCGGAGAGCGCGCGCCACTGAGTGGCCGTCAGCGGCAGCTCGGCGGCAGGCCCCTGCAACATGACGAAGTCGTTGCCGAGGCCGTGCATCTTGGTGAACTCGACGCGCATGGGCCAAGGATACACGCGCCCCGCCGCGCGCTGTGTCTACAGACCCAGACGCTCCCGGAGCTCGCCTACCAGCCGCCGACTGACCGGCAACGGTTCGGGCAGGCCGTCGACCATCGCGAGCGTGCCGCCGTCTGCGGTGCGCTCGAGGGAGGTGATGCGCGCGGTTGCGACCAGGGTGTTGCGGTGAATGCGGACGAACCGCGCGCCGAAGTCGGCCTCGAGCGCGCGGAGCGAATCCTCGATGAGGTCGGTACCGCCGACGTGGCGCACCGTGGTGTATTTCTGCTCGGCGGTGAACGACAGCACGTCGTCGATGCGCAGCAGCTTCAGCGAGTCGCGCAACCGCACCGCCACGTGGCTGCGCGTCTGCGGCACCGAATCGACCGCGCCGAGCCGCGGCCGCGTCAGGCGCTCGGCGCGCTGGAGCGCGGCGGCGAGCTTCTCGCGCCGGACCGGCTTCAGGAGGTACGCAATGGCCTGCGCCTCGAACGCCTGCATCGCATGTTCGTCGTGGGCGGTCGCGAACACGATCGCCGGTGGCTCGGGCAGCAGCGAGAGGTGACGCGCCACCTCGATGCCGTCCATCAGCGGCATGCGGATGTCGAGCAGCACGACGTCGGGCTTCAGCGCGAGCGTGCGCGAGATGGCGAGCGCGCCGTCGCCCGCGTCGCCGACCACGTCGATGCCGCCGATCTCCTCGAGCAGCGAGCGCAGGCGCGCGCGGGCAGGCGCCTCGTCGTCAACGATCAGCACGCGCATCGAGCGCCTCCTGCAGCACGTCACCGCGCGGGGCCTCGCGGATGGGGAACCGCAGCCACACGACGTACTCGTCCCCCTGGCGCGACGCGGTCACCTGCGCGCGCGCGCCGTACATCAGCGCGAGCCGTTCGCGGATGTTGTCGAGCGCGATGCCGTGCCCGCCGCGCGCCGGCTCGGCGCTGTCGAACGGCATCGGGTTGCGGACCTGCAGCACCACGAGGCCGTCATCGACGTCTCCGCGAACCACGACCTCGCCCCCTTCGGGCAGCCGCTCGATCCCGTGGCCGATGGCGTTCTCGAGCAGCGGCTGCACCGTGAGGCTCGGTACCAGCGCGCGCATCGGCAGGCCCTGCACCTCCCACTTCACGCGCAGCCTCGAGCCGAGCCGCAGCGCCTCGATGCGCTGGTAGATGCGCGCCACCTCGAGCTCTTCCTTCAGCGTGATCTCGGCGCGCTTCTCGCTGAGGTTCGCGCGGAACAGGTCGGCCAGGTCCTGCACTGCCTCTTCGGCGCGCGCGGGTTCGCTGCGCGTCAGGTGCGCGATGGTGTTCAGGCTGTTGTAGAGAAAGTGCGGGCGGATGCGCGCCTGCAGCGCGCGCACGCGGGCGCGCGCCTGGATCTCGACGTTGAGCCGCCACTGCTGTGACACGTAGAAGTAGCGCAGCGCGAGGCCGGTGACGATCAGGCTCATCGCGACGTTGCGCAGCACGAACGGCGCATGCTGGCGCGGCAGCATCTCGACGATGCCCGGCGTGTTCAGCAGGTCGCCCTGCGCGAGCTGCCACGCCGCTTCGCTGACGCCGGCCACCAGCAGGCCGATGAGCAGCAGCACCAGCGTCGCGGCGAGCGGCGTATCGAGACGCGAGAGCGCGCGGCGCAGCGAGCACAGCAGCGCCGCGCCCAGCAGCCCGATCCAGACGAGGAAGAGCGCCGAGCGCGCGAGATGCGACCAGAAGGCGAGGCCGCCGCGGTCCTGCGACAGCGAGATGAGCATCGCGGTGAGGACGACGATGACGAGGATGGCGAGCACGCTGCGCGCCGAGCAGAAGTCCGGCAGCGCGAGACGGCGTGCTTCAGTCAAACAGCCGCTCCGTCAGGCGGTGGACCGCGGAGATGTCTTCGTCGCCGAAGCCTTCGCGCATCAGTTGCTCGTAGTCCGCCCGTAGCGCCTCGACCACCGACAGCGTCGCGCCGTTGCGCGCGGCCATCTGCTGGACGATGCCGAGATCCTTGTGGTGCAGGCGCACGCGGAAGCCGGCCGGATACGCGTCGCCCACCATGTTCGGTGCGCGATGCACGAAGTACCAGCTGGAGCCGGCGCCCTGGCCGAGCGTCTCGATGAGCTGCGGCAGCGGCAGGCCCTCGGCGCGTGCGAACGACATCGCCTCGGCAATGGCGCGGATGTAGCCCGCGCAGAGGATCTGGTTGGTGGCCTTGGCCGCCTGGCCCGCACCGACCTCGCCGAAGCGCGAGATCGTCTTGCCCATCGCCTGCAGCACCGGCAGCGCTGCGGCGAAATCCGCCTCGCTGCCGCCAGCCATCATGGCGAGCGTACCGAGGCGGGCGCCTTCTACGCCGCCGGATACCGGACAGTCGACGAACCGGCCGCCGTGCGTGGCGAGGCGTGACGCGGCGTCACGGGCGGTGCCGCTCGAGACCGTGGAGCAGTCGATGAACAGCAGGCCGGGGTTCACCGCCGGCAGCAGCGAGTCGACCACCGCGAGCACGTCGGCGTCGGCCGAGACGCAGGCGACGAGCGTATCGCAGCGGGCCGCCAGCGAGGCCGGCGAGGCAGCGGCTTCGACGCCGAGCTCGGCAGCGAGCTCTGCGGCGCGTTCGGCGGTGCGATTCCACACGCCGGTGAGCAGCCCCGCGCGATGGAGGTTGCGCGCCATGGAGACGCCCATGGCACCGAGACCGATGAAGCCGACCCGCATGACGCGCGTCAGCTGCCGCAGGCGGCGTCCATCTGGGCCTTGATCTGCATGCGCGCGTTGTCGGCGTCGGCGCCGGCAAGGTACTCGCGCTCGCCCTTGTCGTTGGTGCGGATGATGCGCTGCGCGCGCACGGCCTGGTCGTAGTTGTCGGTCAGCTGCTTGCACTGCTCGGCACGCGCGGCGGCGACGTCGCGCTGGACCTGCGCCGACTGAGAGGTGCTGACGGGCAGCGGCGGCGCGGCGTTGCGGGCCGTGACCGGCGGCGAGGCGGTGGCGCTTGCGGCAGGGGGCTTCGCGGCCGGCGGCGCGGCGGGCGCCTTCAGCTGCTGTGCGTCGGACGGCGCGCGGTCGCTGTAATGGGTCTGCCCGGCCGGATCCTTGTACTTGTAGACCTGGCCCTGCGCGGACGCCGCCACTGGCACGGCAAGCGCGAGCGCGAGGACCAGGAAACGGGGCGGGGCGTTGGGGGTGCGCATGGGGGAGCCTTTTCCCTGCAAGTATCTACGGAGCGCCGGTGAGGCGCGTGACGTCTGTCACACGTGTAGGTCGTGAGTTGGCAATAAGTTCAGCCCGCCGAAGGGCGCGGAAGGGCTGCCTACTGCTAACACACGACACGAGTCTCCCCAAAAGAAAAAGCCCCGGCAACCTCAGTTGCCGGGGCTTTCGGGGTCAAACCCCGATCGGGCCGCTTACATCTCGTAAGCCCGCTCGCCGTGCTCGGCGACGTCGAGGCCTTCGCGCTCGATCTCTTCGGTCGGACGCACGCCGATCGTCATCTTCAGCAGGAAGAAGATGATCGCTGTGACGACACCGGACCAGACCAGCGAGAAGATCACGCCTTCAGCCTGCACGATGGTCTGTGCACCGATGCTCTCGAACACACCGACACCGCCGAGCGACGGGTGGCCGAGGATGCCGCAGGCCATGGCGCCGACGATGCCACCGACGCAGTGGACGCCGAAGACGTCCAGCGAGTCGTCGTAGCCCATCGCCTTCTTGAGGCCGGCGACAGGCCAGCAGGCAGATCAGGCCGGCGATGACGCCGAGGATGATCGCGCCGCTCGGCGACAGCACGCCGCAGGCCGGCGTGATGGCGACCAGACCGGCAACCGCGCCCGAGGCACCGCCGAGCATCGTCGGCTTGCCGCGGAAGATCCACTCACCGAAGCTCCAGGCGCAGGTCGCCGTGGCAGCGCAGACGAACGTGTTGAGGAACACGAGGCCGGCGACCGTTGTTCGCTTCGAGACCCGAGCCGACGTTGAAGCCGAACCAGCCCACCCACAGCAGGGCGGCGCCGATCATCACGTACGGCAGGTTGTGAGGGGGCATGGCGATCTTGCCGAAGCCGGTGCGCTTGCCGACGATCAGCGCGCCGACGAGGCCCGCGATCCCGGCGTTGATGTGCACCACCGTCCCGCCCGCGTAGTCGAGCGCGCCGGCCTTGAACAGCCAGCCTTCGGTGAACCACACCGCGCGCGCGATGGGCAGGTACGAGAAGGTGAACCACAGCACCGCGAAGATCAGCACCGCGCTGAACTTCGTGCGTTCGACGAAGCCGCCGACCGCAAGCGCGGTGGTGATCGCGGCGAACGTCGCCTGGAAGGCCACGAACACGTACTCGGGGATCACGACGCCCTTGGTGAAGGTCGCCGCGTTGGTGTCGGCCGTGATGCCCGACAGGAAGAACCGGCTCGTGTCACCGATCCAGGAGCCGGTGCCGTTGAAGGCGAGGCTGTAGCCGTAGACCACCCACAAGACGGTGAGCAGCGAGAAGGTGACGAACACCTGCATCGAGACGGAGAGCATGTTTTTCGCGCGGACCATGCCGCCGTAGAACAGCGCGAGGCCGGGCACGGCCATCATGATGACGAGCAGCGTGCAGGTCAGCATCCACGCGGTGTCACCCTTGTTGGGCGCCGGGGCGACTTCCTCCGCAGCGGTGGCCAGGACCGGCAGCAGAGCCGCCGAGGCCATCAATGCTCCGCGCGCCCATCGCGAAGAGGTGAATGAGGCGAGATCAATGCGCATGTGCGACTCCCAGCTGTTCTTAAGTTGCCGCTGTTCCGGTCTCGCCGGTGCGGATACGAATGGCCTGCTCCAGACTTCCCACGACGATCCTGCCGTCGCCGACCCTGCCAGTCCGGGAGACATTGGCGATGGCTTCGAGCACCGGTTCGACGATGACGTCGTCGACCGCGATCTCGACCTTCGCTCGCGGGCCGTGCTCCACCTCATGCACCTCGGTGACGGTCACGCCCTGCACGCCCAGCTGCGCGATCGCAGACCTGAGCTCGTCCAGCTTGAAGGGCCGAACGACCGCCGTGATCATCTTCATGTGCATTTCGCAAAGAACTGGCCTTTGAGCGACGTTGCTGAACATCGTCCGGTACGCTTGAATCCCGGTTCAGCGTCCGGATGAGCAGTGCAGAATCCGTGCCACGCCTCGCTGCCTTGAAAAAGCTGCGGCGGGGCGGCGGGGCACGGGTCGCCGCACTCTTCTGGACAGTCCGGCATTTCAGCCGCACCGTTTTGGTGCTGTCCTGACCAGAGGTATTGCAAGATGGAGCAGAACCGCTTCGACGACCTGGCCCGGCGACTGCTCGAGAGCATCCCGCCGTCGCTTCGGGCCGCGCAGAAAGATCTCGAGGCCAATTTTCGCAGTGCGCTCCGCACCGGGCTGTCCCGGCTCGACCTCGTCACGCGCGAGGAATTCGATGCGCAGTCGCGCGTGCTCGAACGCAGTCGCGAACTGATCGCGGCACTGGAACAGCGCGTCGCGCAGCTCGAGGCACAGCAGGCGCCCCCGCCGCCGGTCGCTGCAGACGGCTGAGGCCCGCTTCGCTGGTCGATCCGAACGCCACGGAGGGCGTCATGGGTACCGCTGTCGTCCTGAGCCGCGCGCAGGTCGGGCTCGCCGCCCCGCAGGTGCGGGTCGAGGTTCATGTGGGGGGCGGTCTGCCGCAGTTCGGCATCGTCGGCCTGCCCGCGCCGGTGGTGCGCGAGAGCAAGGACCGCGTGCGCGCCGCGTTGTCGAGCGGCGGTTATCGACTTTCCGGCCGGTCGGCTGACCGTCAACCTCGCGCCGGCCGAGCTGCCGAAGGAGGGCGGGCGTTTCGACCTGCCGATTGCGCTCGGCATCCTCATCGCTTCGGGCCAGGTGCGGCCGGCGCTGCCGCTCGACCGCTTCGAGTTCTATGGCGAGCTCGGGCTCGGTGGCGAGCTGAAGCGAGTGCAGGGCCTGCTGCCGACCGCCATGCAGGCGCGGGTCGAGGGGCACCGGCTGTGCGCGCCCTCGGCGAACGCGGCCGACCTCGATCTCGCCGGGCTGACGGAGGCGGGGCTCGTGCCCGATCTGCAGGCGGCGGTGGCGGTGCTCACCGGGGTGCAGCCGCCATCGCCGCTCGGCGGACCGGAGACTGGTGAGCCCACCGTCGCGGAACGGCTGGCCGACCTCGCGGACGTGCGGGGCCAGGCCTTCGGCAAGCGCGCGCTGACCATCGCGGCGGCCGGCGGCCACCATCTCTTGTTCGTCGGCCCGCCCGGTGCGGGCAAGAGTCTGCTAGCCAGGCGGCTGACCGGACTGCTGCCCACCCTCGCGCTGGGCGAGCACCGGGAGGTCGCAGCCATCCACTCGCTGCGCGGCGAGCGCCCGCCCGGCACGGCCCGGTCGCCCCGGCCGCCGTTCCGCTCGCCGCACCACACGGCGTCGGCGCATGCGATCGTCGGTGGTGGTCCGAATGCCTCACCGGGCGAGATCAGCCTCGCGCATCGGGGCGTGCTGTTCCTCGACGAGCTGCCGGAGTTCGACCGGCGCGTGCTCGAGGCGTTGCGCGAGCCGCTCGAGACCGGTCGCGTCAGCGTCGCGCGGGCAGCGATGCATGCGCTGTACCCCGCCACCTTCCAGCTCGTCGGGGCGATGAACCCGTGTCCGTGTGGTCGGCGGCTGTCAGGACGTGAAGACTGCAGCTGCTCCCCGGGCCGATTGCGTGCCTATCGCGGCCGGTTGTCCGCGCCGCTGCTCGATCGCATCGACCTGCAGCTGCGCATCGATCCGGTGGGCGGCGACCTCTGGAAGCCGGACTCGGCGTCGGGAGAGGGCGGGTCGGCGGCAGTGGCCCGACGAGTCGCGGCGGCCCGCGGGCGTCAGCTGGAGCGGCAGGGCTGCGTCAACGCGCGCCTCGATGCGGCGCGTACGCTCGCCTGTTGCAGGCTGGACGCCAGGGCGATGCGGTTGCTCGAGCGAAGCGTGAGCCACCACGAACTCAGTGGGCGCGTCGCCCACCGCCTGGCGCGCATCGCGCGTACGATCGCCGATCTGGATGCAGCGCCGACCGTGTCGGATAAAGCCGTTGCCGAAGCGCTGACGATGCGCTTCGACTACAGCGACAGCATGTAGTCGACGCCGGCCTTGATCAGGTCGTCGTCGAGATCGGTCCGGCCGCCCTTGGCTGGCATGATGCCTGCCTTACCGGTGAAGCCCTGGATGGCGTGCTTGTACAACGTGTCTTTGCCCTGCGCGATGCGGGGTCCCCACGCGCCCTTGTCGCCCGCCTTCGGGGCACCGGCAATGCCGGCGCCATGGCAGGCCGTGCAGGCCGCGTCGAACACGCCCTTGCCGTCGGTGGGCTTCGCGAGCGCGGCGCCGGCACCGCCCGGGGGGCCGACGGGCTCGATCTTCAGCGCCGAATTGTCCTGGCCGGCGACGGCGACGCGCACCGGCGGGGCGACGCGCAGGTCGACCGCGGCAACGTTCAACGGATCCGAGGCTAGCCCCGGCAGCTGCTTGTTCGCGCCGATCGAGCGGGCCATGAAGAACACGAAGAGCGTGAAGGCGATCAGCAGCCCGATCACGACGCTGAAAACGTTGAAAAAATGACTGTCCTGCTTGCTCACGTGCGATCCAGGTGCGGGGCTCTAGGCGGAAGCGCGCGAGTATAGCGGGCCGGATGGGGCGCGGCGATGCCGTAGAAGCCGCAGGCGGCCTGCGGAGCGGCCAGGGAAAAAAGGGAAGCAGCCATGAGCACGTCCACTATCGATCCTGCCGATCTCGCGGGACGATTTCAGCGGCTTCAGCTGAGCCGGGCCGACTGGACGCACGAGGCGCATCTGACCGTCGGCCTGTGGCACGTCGCGACGCTCGGTGCAGAGGCGGCGCTGGTCTCGCTGCGAAGTGGCATCCGGCGGCTCAACGAACAGAACGGCGTCGCAAACACATCGACCGGTGGCTATCACGAGACGATCACCGCTGCGTACGTCCTGCTGCTCGACGACTTCCTGCGTCGCCGGCGCGCCGGAGGTCTGGCGGATGCGGCCGACCTGCGTGAGGCGGCGGCCGTCCTGTTGGCCGGCGACGTTGCTCGACGCGACGTGCTGCTGCGGTACTGGTCACGGGAGCGGCTGTTGTCGGCCGAAGCGAGGGCCGCCTGGGTCGAGCCGGACGTCGCGCCGCTGTGCATGACATAAGGCTGCACCCGCGATGAGAGTTCGCCGCTGAATGCCGCTTCTGTGAACTCGGCTCCGGCCTCGCGCGGCGCAAACGGCCATCCTCGTGCGCTGGCTTCAGGGGGCCCTTTCGGCAATGACCGGCTTCTATCACTCGTGGATCGTCGCGCTTTCCGTCATCGTCGCGATGTCGGTGTCTTATGCGGCGCTGAACCTCTCCGCCCAGGTCGCGCGTTCGAAGGGCACCTCCGCGCGCCCGTGGTTGTGGGGCGGCGCGGTGACGATGGGCATCGGCATCTGGTCGATGCATTTCATCGGCATGATGGCGTTCCGGTTGCCGATCGCGCTCTCGTACGACCTGACCATCACGGCGCTCTCGCTGCTGCTCGCGATCGCCGCATCGGCGTTCGCGCTGTCGATCACGTCGGTCAAGCACATCAGCACCGCGCGTCTGATGCAGAGCGCGGTCGTGCTGGGTGCCGGCATCAGCACGATGCATTACGTCGGCATGTCGTCGATCACGATCCAGCCCGGGCTCGAGTACGACCCGCTGCTCTTCGCGACCTCGATCGTGGTCGCCGTCGCAGCCTCTTTCGCTGCCCTGTGGCTGTTCGTGCGACTGCGCTACGGGCGCGACTGGCGCATGCAGGTAGCGCGGGTCGGCGCGGCGATGATCATGGGTGTCGCGATCAGCGGCATGCACTACATCGGCATGGCGGCGACGATGTTCCCGCCGGGTTCATTCTGCGTCGGTGGCGTCCGCATCGAGCAGGGCTGGCTCGCGCTGACCGTGGCGATCATCGCCCTCGGCCTGATCGGCATCACCTCGGTGCTGGTGCTGATCGACCTGCACATGCGCTCGCGCGCCCGTCGTCACGCCGCGCAACTCGAGCTGGCGAACGAACGACTGCAGCACGCCGCGACCCACGACTTTCTGACGGGGCTGCCCAACCGGACGCTGCTGACCGACCGGCTGCAGCAGGCAATCGCGCATGCACAGCGCGACCGCACCCGCTTCGCGGCGGTCGTGATCGATCTCGACCGCTTCAAGTCGGTCAACGATTCGCTCGGGCACCTCGCGGGTGACGAGCTGCTTCGAGAGGTCTCGCGTCGCCTCGCACCGGCGCTGCGGACGAGCGACACGCTCGCCCGCATGGGCGGCGACGAGTTCGTGCTGCTGCTGCGCGGCTTCGAGGTGCGTGGCGACATCGAAGGCGTGCTGGCGAAGATCCAGGCCGGGATCACCCGCACGATGATGGTGGCCGGAGTCGAGCTGCAGATCTCGAGCAGCATCGGCGTCGCGCTGTACCCGCAGGACGGGCGCGACGGCCCGTCGTTGCTGAAGCACGCGGACGCTGCGATGTATCACGCCAAGAACGGCGGTCGTAACCGCATCGAGTTCTTCGTCGACGGCATGGCGAGCTTCGCGCGCGAGAGGCTCGAGCTCGAGAGCGGGCTGCGGCGCGCGCTCGCGAACGGCGAGTTCGTGCTGCACTATCAACCGAAGGTCGATACGCAGAGCGGCCGCATCGACGGCGCCGAAGCGCTCATCCGCTGGCGGCATCCGACGCGCGGACTGATGCAGCCGTCCGACTTCATCCCGCTGGCCGAGGAAACCGGGCTCATCCTCCCGATCGGCGAGTGGGTGGTTCGCGAAGCGTGCCTGCAACTGCGCCGCTGGCAGGAGCATGGCTATGGTCGGCTGCGCATGTCGGTCAATTTGTCGGCTGAACAGTTCCAGCAGGCCAACCTCCTCGCGACGGTGAAGGGCGCGATCGACGCGGCCGGCATCGATGCGGCGCTGCTCGAGCTCGAGCTGACCGAATCATCGGTGATGCGCGATGCGGAACGGTCGGTGCAGGTGCTCACGCAGATCGCCGCGCTTGGCGTGCGCATCTCGGTGGACGACTTCGGCACCGGCTATTCGAGCCTGAGCTATCTGCGTCGTCTTCCGTTGCACAAGCTGAAGATCGATCGCAGCTTCATCCGCGACATCGAATCGAGCCGCGATGATGCGCAGATCGTGCGCGCGATCGTGTCGATGGCGCACAGCCTGAAGCTCGAGGTCACTGCCGAAGGCGTCGAGAACGATGCGCAGTACGACTTCATCCGTTCGCTCGGCTGTGAGCAATACCAGGGCTTCCTGTGCAGCGCTCCGGTGCCGGCAGAGCAGTTCGTCGACGCGCTGCACGGGTCGCTGACGGCGACGCAGCGCCTGCGCGTGCTGGGCAGCGCGGCGGTGTCGCGGTTGCTCGGTACGGGTCCGCAGCCCGCGGTGTCGCCGGGCGCCTGACGCCAGGGTCGCCGCGCGTCCGACTTCGATGCGCGCGCCGGCTCGCTATAAGCGGACATGGCCTCGCGTGCCCGCATCCGTATCGGCATTTCAGGCTGGCGCTACGAGCCGTGGCGCGGAGTGTTCTATCCGGGCGACCTCGTGCAGCGGGACGAGCTGCGGTTCGCCGCGAGCTGCTTCGGGGCAGTCGAGATCAATGGAACGTTCTACAGCCTGCAGCGGCCGGAAAGCTTCGGTCGCTGGCGCGACGACACGCCGGACGACTTCCAGTTCGCCGTGAAGGGGCCGCGCTTCATCACTCACATGCTGAAGCTGCGCGGCGTCGAGACCCCGCTCGCGAACTTCCTTGCCTCCGGAGTGCTGCGGCTCGGACCGAAGCTCGGGCCGATCCTGTGGCAGTTCCCCGAGCGCATGGCGTTCGACCCGGACCGTTTCGCGGCCTTTCTCGCCATGCTGCCGCGAACGACCGACGAGGCGCTTCGCATCGCACGCGGACACGATCGTCGCCTCAAAGGTCGCGCCTGGCTCGAGTGCGACGTCTCGCGGCCGCTGCGCCATGCGTTCGAGATCCGCCATCCGTCCTTCGCCTCGCCGGCATTCCTGCGGTTGCTGCGCGCGAACCGGGCCGCGCTCGTCTGTGCGGACACGGTCGACTGGCCGCTGCTCATGGACCTGACGACCGACTTCGTCTACTGCCGGCTGCATGGCTCGAAGGAGCTCTACGTCAGCGGTTATGGCGAGGCCGATCTGGACCGCTGGGCGCGGCGCGTGCGGAGCTGGCACCGCGGCGCAGAGCCGCGCGAGGCGATTCGCGTGTTGCCAAAGACGCGGCCGCGGCTGTCCGGCCGCGACGTCTACGTGTTCTTCGACAACGACGCGAAAGTGCGCGCGCCGGTCGATGCGCGCGGCCTTCAGAAGCGAGTGGTCGCCGCTACTTCTTCTTCTCGAACACCACGACCCCGCCCTTGATCGTCGTGACGACGTTCAGCAGATCCATCGGCTGCTGCAGCGGGTTGCCGTCGACGATCACGAGATCGCCGAACTTGCCGGCATCGAGCGTGCCGATCTCGTTGCCGTGCAGGGTCGCCGTGCCGGCGTTCTTCGTCAGGATGGTCACGATGTCGGCTGGCGAGAACACGAGGCTCAATGCACGCAGCTCGTCGAACAGCGACTCCTTCGGCGGCCACTGCGTGTCGGTGCCGTAGCCGTAATCCTTCAGGCCGGCCTCCCACAGCAGTCGCGCGTTGACGGGGCCCTGGCCCGCACTCGACAGCGTGTCGAACGGGAAGGCCTGGCGGTCACGGAACAACGGCTTGCCGTCGGCGCCATAGTGCGGAAGGAACACTTGCAGCGTCGACGTCATCGGCACCTTCGCGCCGACGATCCGCCGCAGCGCGCCGGCATCGGCGCCGAGGTTGCCGATGTGCGGCGTATGCACCAGTAGCGCCGGTGTGCTGCCGTCGAGCGCGGCGAGCGTGTCGCGGATGCTGACCGCGTGCGTGATCGTCGGCAGGCCGAGCTTCTTGCCCTCTTCGACGATATACCGTTGCGTCGCGATCTCCGGGCCGCCCGGCGTCGCGTTCATTACGGTCTTCAGATAGTCGTAACCGGCCGCCTTCGCCGCCTGGATCATCGCAAGCGTCGCTTCGCGCGGAATTGCCGGCGCCGCCTCATCCTCGAGCGGGCGGCGAGCCGGGTCGGTACGTGCGGGGTCGCCGGGGCGCGGTGGCGCAGCGTTCGGCTTGGGCGGAATGGGTGCAGCGAGTGGAATGATCTGGCCGACGAAGAGCCGGGGACCCTTGAGCGTGCCCGCCTCGATGCGCTTGCGCGCCTCGATCAGCTGCGGGGGGTCGATGGCGCCGAGCACCGTGGTGAAGCCGGCCTCGAGAAAGGCCTGCAGTTCGCCGGCCGCGCGCTGGTCGAGCCATTCCTGCGGGTTACCCGCGACGACGTGGCGGTGTCCGTCGATGTAGCCCGGCATCACCGTCTTGCCGGCCGCGTTGATGGTTCGACCCGCGGCGCCCTGCGGTGCGCCGGAGTTGACCGAGGCGATGCGTCCGTCGCGCACGACTACGCTGCCACGCTCGATGACGCCGCCCTTGCCGTCGAGGATGCGTGCGTTCGTGATCGTGACCGACTGTGCGTGCGCCGCTCCGGCGCAGGCAAGGGCAGCGAGTACGGCGCAGGCGATGCGAGCGGCGGTCGTCATTGTTGTTCTCCCCGGTTGTGACGCCAAGGATAGCGCGTCGGCCGTCGACAGCGCTGACGCAACGTCCTAGGCTAGCCGCAACTTTGCGAACCGGGTCCCGGGGGTCGTCATGCAAGCTCGCTCCTTCCTGCTCTGCGCGGCGTTCGCCGTCTTCGGAACGGTGTCGATGGCGCAGGAGCCGCCCAAGGGCGTGACCGACCAGCTCGCGCTGCTGAAGAGCAGCGATCCGAAGCTCGCCGCCAACAAGAAGCTGGTGTTCGACATGTACCGCACGCATCATCAATGCGGGGCAGACCGACCAGGCGGAGAAGTTCTTCACGCCGGGCTACATCCAGCACAACCCGAACGTTTCGAGCGGACGCGACGAGCTGGTGAAGTACATCCGGCAGACGCGGCCGGCGCGGCCCATTCCCGCGACGATCCAGTTTCCGGTTATCGCGATCATGGCGGAAGGCGACCTCGTGACCGTTGCAACGGTGAGCGTGATGGACGAGGTCGACAACCCCGGCAAGAAATATCTCAACACGCACTTCGACATGTTCCGGGTCGAGAACGGCAAGATCGCCGAACACTGGGATCACGTCGAGAAGAGCAGGGCCGCGCTCAAGTTCGACCCGAACACCACGATCCAGAAGAACTGATCCGGGCAGCGCTCGGTGGCGTCGCGCCCGCTTCGCTGGTTCGTCGCGGTTGCCGCACTGGTCATCGGCGTGCTCGCGCTGCTCGTCGTCAACGCCCTCGCATTCCGGCCGTTCAGTCTCGCCGTCTTCTTCGAGCGCACATACTTCCGCAATGCGCTGGCCCATCCCGAGGAAATGACGAGCGACGGCATCGGCGAGACGTTCGGCTATCGGCGGCACAACGCGCACCTCGACGATCTGTCGTTCGAGCAGGAGGAGCGCGAGATGCGCTTCGCACGCGAGGCGCTCGCGACGCTGCGCGAATACGAGTTCGCGAACGCAGACGCCCGAGCAGCAGGTCTCCACGCGCGTGCTGGAGAATGATCTCCAGGGTCGCGTGGACGGTGAGCGATTCCGTCACCACGACTATCCGGTCAACCAGATGGACGGCGTGCAGGCGAACACGATCGCCTTCCTGCTGAGTCAGCACGCGATCGACGATGAGCGCGGCGCCAACGACTACCTCAGCCGCGTCGGCGAACTGGGGCGCAAGTTCGACCAGCTCGTGCTGCAGATCGAAGCGCGCGAACGCATCGGCGTGATGCCGCCGCGCTTCGTGTTCGACCGCGTCATCCCGGTGCTGCGGGAACAGGAACGGCAGGCCGGCCGCGACAGCCTGCTGTGCAAGCATCTCGACGAGCGAGCCGGTCAGATCGCCGGGCTCGCCATGACCGACCGCGAGCGCCTGGCTGGCGCGGTGCGCCGCCACGGTGGAAGAGAGCGTGCGGCCTGCCTACCGCAAGCTCATCGCGACGCTCGAGTCGCAGCGCGAACGCGCGACGACGGATGACGGCGTCTGGAAGTTGCCTGACGGTGACGCGTATTACGCATGGCTGCTGCGCGTGAATACGACTACCGACCTGACCCCGCACCAGGTGCACGAGCGTGGTCTCGCGGAAGTGGCGCGCATCGAGGCCGAAATGCGCGCGATCCTCGAAGCCCAGGATGCGTTGCGTCAGGGAGAGACCATTGCCGAGGCGATCCGCCGCCTGAGCCGTCGAACCGCGGTTTCTCTACCCTGACGACGATGCCGGCCGCAGTGCCGCGCTGGCCGACTTCGAACGTTTGCTGGCGGAGTTCGCTGCGCTCTCGCGCGATGCGATCGGGCGGCAGCCGCGCGGCAGGCTCGAAGTTCGCCGCATGCCCGCGTTCAAGGAGGCCGGTTCACCCGGTGCGTACTACACGACGGGCTCGGCCGACGGCACGCGCCCCGGTATCTTCTGGCCGAATCTCCGCGACATGAACGCGTTGCCGAAGTACACGATGCGCACGCTCGCGGCGCACGAAGGCATCCCAGGGCACCACACGCAGGCGTCGCTCGCGATCGAGCGCGAAGGCGGCCCGACGTTCCGGCGCTTCGCGTTCTTCACCGCCTACATCGAGGGCTGGGCGCTGTACGCGGAGTGGCTGGTCAAGCAGCACGGGCTGTACGCGGATGAGCCGTTCAGCGAGCTCGGGCGACTGCAGTGGGAGCTCTTCCGCATGGGCCGGCTCGTGGTCGATACCGGCATCCATGCGAAGCGGTGGACGCGCGAGCAGGCGGTCGACTGGATGCGCGCACACACCGGCGTCGCCGACAGCGAGATCACCGCCGAGATCGAGCGTTACATCGTGATGCCCGGACAAGCGTGCAGCTATGCGATCGGCATGCTGCGAATAAGGGACGCTCGCAGCCGCGCCGAAGCGGCACTCGGCGACCGCTTCGATGCGGCGGCGGAGCGCGAGTTCCACGACGTCGTGCTGCGTGAAGGCGCGGTACCGCTGACGGTGCTCGACGGCCAGGTCGATGCCTGGCTTGCCGCGCGAGCGGCCATCGCTCGACCTGCATCCCGCCAGTAGCCCCACCCGAGGTTTTCGGCGGCAGGATGCCGTAGTTCTGCTAGACTTCGCGCCCTCCGGGCGCGGTCCGTCCTGCGCACACTGCAACACCTTGTTTTCAATGGAAATCTGACATGCCACGCACGACTGCGCTCGCTGACATCCGCAACATCGGGATCATCGCCCACGTCGATGCCGGCAAGACGACGACGACCGAGCGGATCCTGTACTACACGGGGCGCAAGCACACGATCGTCGACGTGCATGACACGAAGGATCTGAAGTCCTCGACGACGACCGACTACATGGAGCAGGAGCAGAAGCGCGGCATCACCATCCAGTCGGCCGCGGTCTCCGCGTTCTGGAAGGGCAAGAAGCTCAACGTCATCGACACCCCGGGGCACGTCGACTTCACGATCGAAGTGAACCGCAGCCTGCGCGTGCTCGACGGCGCGGTCGTCGTGTTCGACGGCGTGGCCGGTGTCGAGCCGCAGTCGGAGACGAACTGGCGCCTCGCGGACAACTACAAGGTCCCGCGCCTGTGCTACGTCAACAAGATGGATCGCAGCGGCGCGGGCTTCCTGCGCTGCGTCGACATGATCAAGAAGCGCCTCAACGCGCGTCCGCTGGTCGCGCACCTGCCGATCGGTTCGGAAGAGAACTTCAAGGGCATGATCGACCTGGTCGAGAACAAGGCCTACACCTGGGACTCGGACGACCGTGACGCGAAGTGGGAGGTCCATGAACTCGCCGGCAATCTCGCCGACAAGTTCGGCATCACCGTGCCGAGTGACCGCGCGATCCTCGACTCGGTGCAGAAGTACCGCACCGAGCTGGTCGACACGGCGCTCGAGCAGGACGACGTCGCGATGGAGGCGTATCTGGACGGCACCGAGCCCTCGGTCGAGACGCTGAAGAAGTGCATCCGCAAGGGCACGATCAACGGTGCGTTCACCGTCGTGCTGTGCGGCTCGTCGTACAAGAACAAGGGCGTGCAGCAGATGCTCGACGCCGTCGTCGACTACCTGCCCGCGCCGACCGACGTCGAGGCCATCGCGACCGTCGACCAGGACGGCAACGAGACCGGCCAGCGCATGTGCTCGGACGACGAGCCGTTCTCGGCGCTGGCGTTCAAGGTCATCAACGACGTGTACGGCGCGCTGACGTTCGTGCGCGTGTACTCCGGCGTCCTGACCAAGGGCATGTCGGTGCAGAACACCACGCGCGGCAAGCGCGAGAAGATCGGCCGCATGGTCGAGATGTTCGCGAAGGACGCGAATCCGATCGAAGAGGCGCGGGCGGGCGACATCATCGCGCTCGTATCCCTCGCCGAGACCGACACCGGCGACACACTGTGCGACTCGACGTCGCCGGTGATCCTCGAGCGCATGCGCTTCCCGGATCCGGTCATCAGCGTATCGGTCAAGCCGAAGAACAAGACCGAGCTCGAGAAGTGGAACGCGGCCATCGGCAAGATGGTGCGCGCCGACCCGTCGCTGCGTCTCGAAACCGATCGCGAGACCAGCCAGACGATCCTGCGCGGCATGGGCGAGCTGCACCTCGAAGTGACGCTCGACCGCATCCGCACCGAGTTCGGCGTCGAGGGCGTGATGGGCCAGCCGCAGGTTGCCTATCGCGAGACGATCACGCGCAAGGTCGAGGAGCAGTACGTCCACAAGAAGCAGACTGGCGGTTCGGGTCAGTTCGCCGAAGTGTGGATCACGTTCGAGCCGCGCGAGCGGGGCGAGGGCTTCGAGTTCATCGACAAGACGGTCGGCGGTTCGGTGCCGCGCGAGTACGTGCCGTCGGTCGAGAAGGGCCTGAAGAGTGCAGCTCGAGGACGGTGTGCTCGCGCACTTCCCGACGGTCGATTTCCGCGCCACGCTGACCGACGGCAGCTACCACGACGTCGACTCGAACGCGCTGACGTTCGAAATCGCCGCCAAGGCCTGCTTCCGCGAAGCGATGCGCAAGGCGGGCCCGCAGCTGCTCGAGCCGGTCATGAAGGTCGAGACCGTGACGCCGAACGACTACCTCGGCGACGTCATCGGCGACATGAACCGTCGTCGCGGCCAGATCCAGGAGCAGGTCGAGCGCGGCACGAACATCGCGGTGGTGGCCACGGTGCCGCTGTCGGAGATGTTCGGCTACATCGGTCAGCTGCGCAGCATGACCAGCGGCCGCGCCTCGTTCACGATGGAGTTCTCGCACTACGATCCGGTGCCGAAGAACGTGTCCGACGCGGTCATCGCCGAGGTGGCCAAGGCGAAGGCTGCCGCGAACGCCTGATCGCGAGCCGATCGGGAAGAACAAAGGCCGGCGAGCGGAAAGGTTCGCCGGCCTTTTTCATGTCCGCGCGCCGCTCGAAGGCCTCGGCGATGGGCGACGAAGTCACGACGTAGACCCTGCCGCGTTCACAAGTCACGGATAAGGAGCCTTACATCGTGTCAAGCAGGCTTGCCGTAGGGGTCGACCCGTTGCTGGCCTTCCTCCGGCTCCACCGGCGCATGTTCGTGCTGACCGGCGCGGGCATCAGCACGCCTTCCGGCATCCCCGACTATCGCGACGCGAACGGCGACTGGAAGCGCTCGCAGCCCGTGCAGTTCGCGCCGTTCATGGCAGACCTTGCCGTGCGCCAACGCTACTGGGCACGCAGCCTCATCGGCTGGCGCTACTTCGGTCGCGCCGCGCCGAATGCGGCTCATGCGTCGCTGCAACGGCTCGAGGCACTGGGCCGCATCGACCGGCTGGTCACCCAGAACGTCGACGGCCTGCACGAACGCGCCGGCAGCCGCGACGTCGTCGATCTGCACGGGCGGCTCGACGTCGTGCGCTGCATGGCGTGCTCGAATCGTCTTGCACGTGCTGACCTGCAGCGCACGCTCGAGTCGCAGAACCCCGACTGGACGCAGCTGGACGCGAACGTGGCGCCCGACGGTGACGTCGACCTGGTTGTGGACGACTTCGGCAGTTTCCGCGTGCCCGATTGTCCGGCGTGCGGTGGCGTGCTCAAACCCGATGTCGTCTTCTACGGCGAGAGCGTGCCGCGCGAGCGGGTGGAACTCGCCATGGAGAGCGCGCGGCGGGCGGATGCGATGCTCGTCGTGGGTTCATCGCTGATGGTCTATTCGGGTTACCGATTCGCCGAAGCCGCCGCGGCAGCGGGGCGTCCCATCGCCGCGGTCAACCTCGGTCGAACGCGCGCCGATGCATTGCTGACACTCAAGGTAGAGGTCTCCTGCGTCGACGTGTTGCCGGAGGTCGTCGAACGCCTTGCCGCCCTGGCGATATGATCCGGCCATGCTGCTGCGACAGACCCTCCGCACCTTGGCGGTCGCGACCCTCGCCGCCGCGCTCGTCGTCGGCTGGTTCCAGTTCAGTCCGCTGCGCGCGCAGGTCGTGGCCGAGCCGCGCACGCCGACCGCCCGCGCGGCGCTCGGCGAGGGCGAGCGCCGCACGATCGATCTGTTCGAGACCTCACGCCGCTCCGTGGTGTTCATCGCGACGACGCAGCGCGTGGTCGATCCGTGGACACGCAATCCGCTGCAGGTCGAGCGCGGCACAGGCTCGGGTTTCATCTGGGACGAGTTCGGCCACGTCGTCACCAACAACCACGTCATCGCCGGTGCGAGTGGCGCGCAGGTCCGCCTCGCCGACGGCCGTGCCTATGCCGCCGAGCTGGTCGGCACGAGCCCCGATCACGACCTCGCCGTGCTTCGAATCCGTGTCGACGACGAACGCCCGGCGCCGTTGCCCATCGGCACGAGCAGCGACCTGAAGGTCGGGCAGGACGTGCTCGCGGTCGGCAATCCTTTCGGGCTCGACTGGACACTGACGACCGGCATCGTTTCGGCGCTGAACCGGGAGCTGCCCGGCGAGGGCAACGGCATCGCGATCCGCGAGCTGATCCAGACCGACGCCGCGATCAATCCGGGCAACTCCGGCGGCCCGCTGCTCGATTCCGCGGGGCGGCTGATCGGCGTCACCACGGCGATCTACAGCCCCTCTGGCGCCTACGCCGGCATCGGCTTCGCGGTGCCGGTCGACACGGTCAATCGGGTGGTCCCACGGCTTATCCGGTCGGGCCGATACGTGCGGCCGACGCTCGGCGTGCGCGTCGATGCGCAGGTCAACCGCGTACTCGCCGAACAGCTCGGCACCGAAGGGGTGTTCGTGCTCGCGATCGAACCCGGTTCGCCCGCCGCCCGCGCCGGGCTGAAAGCGGCGCAGGTCGAACGCGACGGCGTCGTCATCGGCGACGTGCTGCTGTCGATCGGCGACCGGCCGCTGAAACAGGTCGAGGACCTCTTCGACGCACTCGATCGCTCGGCCGCCGGGCGCGAGGTCGAGGTCACCGTGCTGCGCGGGCGAGAACGCATCGTCGTCCCGGTGCGGCTCGCCGAAGAGCGCTGACTCTCGCATGCTTCGTAGTACCGTCCTACACGCGCTCGATTCGCCTCGGCCCTAGCATCGTGCCCGCATGAATACCGACCAGATCCTGTTCCTGACCATCCTGGCCGGCGCGCTGGTGCTGTTCATCCGGGGCAAGCCGCGCATCGACGTCACCGCCATGCTGGTGCTGCTGTCGCTGACGTTCACCGGTCTGCTCGAACCGGCACAGGCGCTGGCCGGCTTCACCAGCGAACCCGCGATCATCGTCGCGTCGGTCTTCGTCATGGCGGCGGGCCTCAGCGCGACCGGCGTGACCGAGCGCATCGGTCACTGGATCAGCACCGCCGCCGGCCGCAGCGAAACCCGCGCCATCCTCGTGCTCATGCCGAGCGTCGCGCTGCTGGCGGCGTTCTCGCATCACCTGATGATCACGGCGATGATGCTGCCGATCGTCATGCGATTCGCGCGCGACTACGAGATCTCCGCCTCGAGGCTGCTGATGCCCATGTCGCTCGCCGCGTCGCTCGGCACGACGTTGACGGTGTTCAGCGCGCCGGCGTTCCTGCTCGCCAGTGACATGCTGATGCGTCAGGGTGGCGAGCGCCTCAGCGTGTTCGAGATCACGCCCATCGGTCTCGCGATCGTGGTCACCGGCGTGCTCTACGTCGTGCTGATGCGCTGGATCATCCCGCGACGTACCGGCACCCCCGACCAGGATTACCTGAAGCTCGAGCAGTACTACACCGAGCTGGTGGTGGAGGACGAATCACCCTGGAACGGCAAGACGCTGAAGGAGCTCCGCGCGACGTTCAGCAAGGATCTCCAGGTGGTCGACCGGCTGCGTGGCGGTGTGCGCGTGACACCGGTCGACTCCCCGCTGCTGGCCGGCGACGTGTTGCTGGTGCGCGCGTCTGCCGAGGAGATCTCGTCGATCAATGACGAGCCCGGCCTCGCGCTGAACGCGATCGCGAAGTATGGCGAGAAGGCCGTGGCGGGCGCCGACGCCCCGTCGAGCGAGCTGGTGCAGGTCGTGGTCGGTCCCCGATCGGAGTTCGCCGGACGCAGCATCGGCGACATCGATTTCTTCCGCACGCTCGGCGTCGTCGTGGTGGGGTTGTGGCGCAAGCAGAGCTACATGGTGAAGGAGCTCTCGGCCGTCAACCTCGCCGAAGGCGACGTCATCGTGCTGTCGGGCGCGCCGGAGCGGTTCGCGCAACTGGCGCAGCATCACGGCTTCCTGATGATGGTGCCCTTTCAGGCGCGGCAGCGCTGGCGGCATCGCGCGCCCACGGCGATCGCGATCATGATCGCGGTGGTCGGTCTGGCGGCGGTCAACGTGCTGCCGACGCCGATGGTGTTCCTCGCCGGCGCGGTCGCGATGGTGGTGGCAGGCTGCGTCAGCGTCGAGCAGGCCTACGCCGAGATCGACGTGCGCATCTACGTCATGATCGCTGGCGTCATTCCGCTCGGCACCGCGATGGAATCGACCGGCACCGCGAAGCTCGTTGCCGACCCCCTGCTCGCGCTGTCGGGCGACTGGCCGGTGCTCGCGCTGCTCGCGCTGATGTTCGGCGCCGCGGCGCTGCTGACGCAGATCCTGTCGGATGCCGCGACGACCGTGCTGATCGGGCCGATCGCCATCGCGATGGCCAATGCGCTTGGCCTGAACCCCGCGCCGTTCGTCGTCTGCGCTGCACTCGGCGCGGTGGCTTCGTTCCTGACGCCGATCGGCCACCATGGCAATCTCCTGATCCTCAACCCGGGCCGCTACACGTTCGGCGATTTCCTTCGCGTCGGTGTGCCCCTGACGCTGCTGCTGTGCCTGATCTCCGCCTGGTTCGCTCGTGCCCTGTGGCTCGAGGGTCCATGGCTGCCGTTCTAGCGGTCCCACTCCGGGAAGAACTCCGCGCCCGGCGGTTTGCCGTCGACCCAGGTCTCCGACGGGTCCCAGTGCTCGGCGATGAGCCCATTGGCATCGATGCGGAACATGTCGAACCACGTGATGGTGTAGACGTGGTCTGGCTTCTGCCGGTCACGCACCTTGCGCGACGAGAACACCGAGACGAGGTTGCCTTCCGCCACCATCGCGACCACCGGCATCTTCATCCGCTCGGCGATCGGCTTCGGCGGGCGCGCGGTGCGGAAGAAGTCGACGAACGTCTGCCGGCCCGAGGGCAGGTTCGGGTTGTGCTGGATGTACTCCGGCGCCATGAATTTCGCGGCCTGGTCGACGTGGCCGCCTTCATAGACGATGCGCCAGAAGTCGAACACGTGCTTCTTGTTGCGGGCGAGCCGCGGGTCGGCACTCTTGATCATCTCGAGCTGATCGATCGACGGCGGCGCGCCCGCCCGCACGGTGGTGACCGGCAGGAGTGAGGCCACCAGGCCGAGGCCGGCGGCGGCGGCGAGCGTGAGGCGCCCGCTGGTGCGTGTTTTCATGCGTTTTCCCCCCGGAAGTCACCGACATTGTAGCGACGGCTGCGCGCGTAGACTGGTCCCCATGCCGGATGCCTCGATCACGCTGCAGTCCGCCGGCCTCACCGCCCGCATCGACGCGCACGGCGCCGAGCTCGCCTCGCTCCGTGACATGTTCGGCCGCGAGCTGCTGTGGCAGGGCGACGCCACGCACTGGGCCGGGCGCGCGCCCATCCTGTTCCCGATCGTCGGCACGCTGGTCGATGGACACTACCGGCTCGGCTCGGGCGCGAAGGCCCGTCGCTACCCGCTGCCGAGGCACGGTTTCGCGCGGGCGCGCGACTTCGAGGTGATAGCCCGCACCCCGTCGACCGCGATCTTCCGGCTGGCGTCCGACGAGGCGACGCTCGCGGTCTACCCGTTCCCGTTCGAGCTCGACGTCTGCTTCGAGCTGCACGGCGCGGCCCTGACCATGGTGGCCACCGTGCGCAACACCGGCAGCGAAGACCTGCCGGCGAGCCTCGGTCTCCACCCCGCCTTCCGCTGGCCCTTCGACACCACGCGCCCGCGCTCCGCCTACCAGGTCGAGTTCGAATCCCCCGAGCCGCTGTCGGTCCGGCGCATCTCGGCCGACGGCCTGCTGACGGCAACCCGCCATCCCACACCGGTGCGTGGCCGCCGCCTTGCGCTGAACGACGCGCTGTTTGCCGACGACGTGCTGATCTTCGACCAGCTGACCAGCCGCAGCCTCGTGTTCGGCGCGCTCGATTTCGACGGGCCGCGGCTCGAGTTCGCGTTCCCCGACGCCCGCTGGCTCGGGCTGTGGACCCGCCCGGGCGCCCCGTTCCTCTGCATCGAGCCCTGGCAAGGCATTACCGACCCTGAAGGATTCGACGGTGAACTTTGGGACAAACCGGGAATCTTCAGGGTAGCGCCGGGTGAGGAACACAAGCTCCGCGCTACGGTGACGTACGGCTATTCCCGGCCGGTCGTTTCAAATTAGACTGGTGTTCCGCACGACAGAGCCGCGACGACCGGCCCGCGGACAGAAGCTAAGGGTGGGCAATGCGGATCGGGTTCTGGCGGTTCTTCGGCGGTTGCAGCGCTTTCGCTGGTCGGGCGGCTTTGCCTGTCGCCCAGCAGGTCGCCAATCCCGGCTTCAAGAGCGTCGGCCGTGGTGCGCCGGTCGGGGCCGACATCCAGAAATACGACGTCGTCGGCGCATCCCTGATGCGTGGCCCGCCCGGCCCCCCGGTCCCCGGCGCCGCGCCGGTCGTGCCGCAGTTCGTCGGCCTCGCGCGTGACGGCAAGGTGCCCGCCGGCGTCAAACCGCTGCCGGTCGACCTCTTCACGACCAAAGACTTCTACAAGGACCGGGCGCTCTGGACCGACCCGCGCTATTTCCGCTGCAACAGCTCGATCGGCATCGAGGAGCAGTGGGGCGCCAACGGCCCGCGCCTGATCGAAGAGGGCAAGACCGCGGCCAGCGCGGCCTGGGGCGATTGCGGCAGAGACTACCCGCGCAAGGCGATCGTCAGCCCGTACCCGTTCAAGACCGCGCAGGAACACTACGACGCGCTGATGGCCGAGACGAAACAGCGCGGCGGGCCGACGCAGCACACCTACGCGACCGTGCCCGGTGAATGGACGGGGCGCTATCGGCAGTCCGTGCGCACGCCAGGCGAGAACAAGTGGTGGTACGCCGGCCGCTACAACCAGATGTCGACGCTGGTGTCGCTGCTGACGCCCGAGTACCAGAAGCGCTTCGTGCAGCAGGCCTATCACGAGGGTGTCTCGAATCGCGCGCACTGGCCGTCGCAGTACTGCTGGCCCGAAGGCTTCATGCGCCGCTGGCACGAGTTCGCGACGTGGGACTGGGACGTCATGGTCACCCCGCAGGTGATGCAGATCACCGCCGGCGTCGCCGACAACTTCCTCACCAACATCTACATCGGCAAGCAGTTCAAGCATTGACGGCAAGGGCCCGCCGCACCTCGGTCCCGAAGTGCCGCGCTGGTACGGCGAGACCGTCGGCTTCTGGGACAAGGACGTGCTCATCACCTGGACGTCGAACGTGCAGGGCTGGATGAACCACGGCCTGCCGGAATTCTCGAACAAGCTGCAGGCGATCGAGATCTACTCGCCGAATCGCGACGCGAGCGGCAAGTTCATCGGCCTGAACCACGAAGCCGTCTTCTACGACCCCGAGTCGCTGGTGGAGCCGGTGCGCATCGTGCGCAACTACCAGAAGATCGACGATCTCGAACAAGGTCGACCCCTTCGTCTTCATCGAGTGCATCCCGACCATCCTGCCGATCGAGGGCAAGGCCACGGCGGTCGCGCCGGGGCAGACGGTCGAATACACGGTGCCCGACATGTACGGTCGGCCGTGGGCCCAGATGTGGGAGAAGTATCTGGAGCAGGGCATGGAAAGGCCGTCGGAAGAAGACATCTTCAAGTTCGAATGACCGGAGAGCAGCCATGGAATTTCGCATGCAGCGCAAACTGATCGTCGGTGTGGTCCTCGCGGCCGCAGTGGTGCCCGCAGTGGCCCATCACTCCTTCGCGCTGTACAACATGGAGGCGACGAAGGTGTTTACCGGCGTCGTCACGCGCGTCAATCCCGATGCGAACCACCTGCAGGTGTTCTTCGCCGAGATGAATCCCGAGCGCAAGAACGTCATCCGCGGCGAGGATGGCAAGCCCATCGTCTGGGCGATCGAGATGACCGGCTCGGCGCAGGCCGCGGCCGATGGCATCTCGGTCGGCACGTTCCCGCCCGGGACCATCTTCAGCGGCGCCATGCATCCGCTGCGCAGTGGCGAGAAGGCGGGCAGCCGCGTCGGCGCGCTGTTCAAGTGCCCGGAGAAGAAGCCGCCCGCGGTCGAGAAGCACTGCGACTCGGTCGACGGCAACACGAAGCTGGGCGGCGGCACGCTGAACAACTGACGCAGAGGCACTCGATGCCGCTCGAAGGGTTCTCGGAGTGGCTGCATGCCACGCCGTTCAGTCAGACGATCCAGCGCGTCACATGGATCATCCCGCTGCTGCAGTCCATCCACATCGTGATGATCGGCATCGTCTTCGTGTCGAGCCTGGTCATCGCGCTGCGCGTGCTCGGCTACGTGCGCGCCGACGAGTCGTTCGGCGCGGTGTGGGGGCGCTTCAAGCCGTGGCTGTGGAGCGCGCTCGGCACCATGATCGCCACCGGCCTGCTCATGATCGCAGGCGAACCCGCCCGCCAGTTCGGCGCGCTGTCGTTCTGGCTGAAGATGGGGCTCGTCGTCCTCGCGGTGCTGGTCACGACCTTGCTCGGCACGCTGATGAAGCACGCGAAGCACGATGCCGGCCAGCCGCTCGAAGGGCCGGCGCGTCCGGCCGCCGTCGGTCTCGTCGTGCTGTGGGTCGCCATCATCTTCCTCGGTCGCGCGATCGCCTATGACGTCGAGGTGTGGGGGCGCTTGTCCCCGCATGCCGGATGACGTTCCCGGAGCTCATCCAGCTCGTCCAGGCCTCCGGTCCCGCGGAGTGGATGCGCACGTCGGTCAAGGCGATGCCCATCGTCGAGTCGATCCACGTGCTCGCTGCCGCGACGGTGTTCGGCTCCATCCTCATCGTCGACCTGCGCCTGCTCGGCCTGCGCGATGCAAGCCGCGCGTTCACGCGCGTGTCGAACGAGATGCTGCGCTTCACCTGGGCCGCGTTCGGCCTTGCGGTCGTCACCGGCGCGCTGATGTTCGCCGCCAATGCCCAGACCTATGTCGTCAACACCGCGTTCCGGCTCAAGCTCGTGGCGCTGGTGCTCGCCGGCATCAACATGGCGATCTTCCAGCACCTGACGTTCCGTGGCGTCGCCGCGTGGGACCAGAAGCACTCACCCGCCGCGGGCCGCATGGCCGGTGCGCTGTCGATCCTGCTGTGGATCGCGGTGATCTTCTTCGCGCGCTGGATCGGCTTCACCAAGGGCTACGATTTCGGCGTGCCGGCCGGCTCCGAGGTCAACTTCGAGTTCAACTGAGGGCGTCGGCCTTCAAACCATTGCGGGAACGTCGTCCGGTCTAGGGCACCTCGACCGGCCGACCGAGATTCGTCCACTCCTGGAACGACCCGTCGTAGATGGACGCGTCGTAGCCGGCGAGCCGGGCTGCGAACGCGACCGCGCTCGCCTGCTGCCCGATGTGGCAATACACGACCACCGGCTCGCCCTTGCGCACGCCGGCGCCTTCGAACAGCGCCGTCAGTTCGGCCTTGGACTTCAGCGTCAGATCCGCGGTCGTCACGGCACTGAACGGCAGGCTCTTCGCACCGGGCAGATGGCCAGCGGGCGCTTCGCCCGAAGGGTACCGGCTGCGGGCTTCACCTTTGAAGAACTCCGGCGCGCGCGCATCGACGAGCTGGAAGTCTTTCCCCACGCGGTGCTGCTCGAGGTACTTCAGATCGACCGCATGCGCATGCATCTTGGGCGGCGCGAGCGTCGTCGGTGCAACGATCGGAACCTCGCTCGTCAACGGATGACCGCGGCGCTGCCACTCGGGCTGCCCGCCGTCGAGCAGCGCGACACGATCGCCGAGGCCTGCCGCATCGAGCGTGAACATCACGCGCGTTGCGGGCGCGAACTCGTCCTTGCCGAACACGACGACCACGCGCGAGCTGCGACCGATGCCGAGTTGCTGCATCTGTGCCTGCAGTGCTTTCGGATCGGGCAGCTCGAGCAGCAATGCGGCAGGGTCGCTGCCACGAGGGCGCTGGAACATCCCGGGTTGCAGCAGACGCGCACCCGGCAGATGCCCCGCCTCGTAGATCTTCGGGTCGCCGACGTGCAGCACGACGATCTCGCTGCCGGACTTCGCCAGCTGCGCGGCGAGCGCATCGGCGTCGATCAGCGGTCGCTCGCGGCTGGCCGACATCGCCGGCAGCGCGACCAGCGCACAAAACAACAGAGCCAGGGTTTTCATGAGGCAGCCTTCATCGGGTCACGTAGCGGATCATCGTACCGCTGACGCGGTCGCGCGCGGTCACGACATCGATCAGGGCGTCGGCGTCGGCCGCCAGCGCGCGCCGTTCCAGCTCGGCGAGCGCGGTGTCGCTTCCGCTGCCCGCATCGAACGGGACCGAGATCCGGCCGATCCGCGCATAAGGTCGGGCGGGCGCCCCGCGGGTAAACACCTCGACATCGCCGCGGGTGTATTCGGGTTCGGTGGAGCTGCCGGGGCCCATCGAGATGCGCAGGTTGGCCGTGCAGCCGCCGGCGATCGCCGCAGCAGCCAGCACGGCCGGAATCAGGGCTCTACGATGGTTCATCGCTGTCTGACCTCGACGGTTCGTTCGCGTTCTGCCAGGCGACGCCGGCAGGCGCACCGCTCCGGTGCAGCTGTCAGCCCCGTCCGTAGCACCGTCCCGCGAGGGATTACAGCCGCGCCGCGTCGCGGGCCCTACGCTACCGCGCCATGATCTTCGACGTCGGCTGCCGCCTCGCATACGAGACGGACTTTCCCACCACGCTCATCCTGAGCGTGCGCGCGCAGCAGAACGCCTCGCAATCGGTGCTCGACGAACAGTTCGAGGTCCATCCGCGCGTTCCGCTCAGCGAGCTGATCGAGGACGCGAGCGGCAACCGTTTCCAGCGTATCGATACGGGCACGGTAAAGGCGTTCACCGTCGAGTATCGCGCCCGGGTGCACTGTGACTTCGAGATCCTGACCAACTGCGGCGTGTCGCATACGCCGGTCGCCCGGCTCGCGGGCGAGGCGGTGCCGTTCCTCTTTCCGAGCCGCTACTGCGAATCGGATCAGCTCGCGAAGATGGCGTGGGATCTCTTCGGCGAGATCGAGGAACCCCACGCCAAGGTGACTGCGATCTGCGCGTGGATCCATGACAACGTCGCCTACACACGCGGCACCACCACGAGCTCGACGTCCGCGCGTCATACGGTGGTCCAGCGCGCCGGTGTGTGCCGCGATTTCGCGCATCTCGGCATCGCGTTCTGCCGGGCGCTCAACATTCCCGCGCGGTACTTCACCGGCTATGCCTATCAGCTCGATCCGCCCGACTTCCACGCCTGCTTCGAGTGCCTGATCGGCGAGCAGTGGTGCATCTTCGATGCGACGCGGCTGGCGCACCCGAACGGTGTCGTACGCATCGCCACCGGTCGCGATGCCGCCGAAACCGCGGTTGCGAGCATCTTCGGCGCCGCACGCTTCAAGCAGATGGTCGTGACCTGCGAGCCTGCTGAGGGCGAACGCTTCGTGCCCCTGCCGAAGCGCGAGCTGCGACGCCACGGCGTGGCACTGCCGATGCAGGCCTGATGCAGATCGTCGTCCGGCACGAGACGTTCTACCGCTACGCTCGCGAGGTTGGCTTCGGCCGGCACCGGCTCGTGCTGCGGCCGCGCGAGGGCCACGATCTCGTGCTGATGAACCATCGGCTGACCGTCGACCCGGCGCACACCCTGACGTGGCAACGCGACGTGCACGACAATGTCGTCGGCCTCGCCGATTTCACGCAGCTGGGTGCGCAACTCTCGATCGTCAACGAATTCACCGTTCGACGTTCACTCGCGTTTCCGCGTGTCGACGGAGCAGGTGTGGCCGAGGTGCCATGGCCCGTCGTGTACGACGAGCGCGAAGCATCCCTCGTCGCGGCCTACCGATCAGCCAATTTTCCCGACGACGTCTCTGCGGTACGCGCCTGGCTCGATGGCGTACGCCCCGCACGCGAAGCGTCCGATGCCGCCTCGCTGCTCCTCGTGCTGTGCAAGGCGGTCAACACCGCGGTGACGTATCGCCGTCGCATGGAGCGCGGGGTGCAGACGCCCGCGCAGACGCTGCAGCTCGGCAGCGGATCCTGCCGCGACCTCGCGACGCTGCTGATGGAGGCCGCGCGCGAGCTCGGGCTCGCGGCTCGCTTCGCGAGCGGCTATCTGCACGGCAGTGCGTCCGAGGCGGGGCGTGCGTCCACGCACGCGTGGGCCGAGGTCTATCTGCCCGGTGTCGGCTGGCTGGGCCTCGATCCAACGCTCGGCACGGTGATCGATCTGCGCCACATCGTCGTCGGTGTGAGCCATCACCCGCGGGGGGTCATGCCGGTGTCCGGAACCTTCACCGGCACCCATGCCGACCTGCTCGAGCACACGGTCAGCGTGAAGACCACCGCGACCGGTTGAGGGCTGCCCTAGAGCCGCACACCCATGCGTCGCACCCCGTACCATAATCCGATCACACTGCTGACCAGCCCGCCTGCGAGCAACGTCAGCATCACCAGATCCCAGAGCGGCCGCTTCGCGTACCAGAAGCGGAAATCGAGACTGTGCAGGCCGCTGTACAGCCATCGCTCGACCCGGCTGAAGCGGTGCACGTTCGCAACGATCGTGCTGGTCTTCGGGTCGACGTACAGCCACGTCGACAGGGGGTCGTCGAGCCTGATCCGCACGACCGGCAACGGCGTCTGACGACTGCGCGAGTAGTAGTAGTCGTCGTAGTCGGTGAGCAGTTCGTGCGCGGCAACTCGAGTTCCCGGCATCGATGCCGCGAGACGCGCGACGATCGCCTCCTCGTCGAACGGCATGTCGTGACGGGAAGTCGTGGCCGCATCCACCAGCACGTGGTGATCTTCCGCGCGACCGCCGACGTCGTATGGCGCATGCAGGCGCTCGAGCGGCAGCGTGCGTGCATCCTCGTGTTCGCTCGTGTGCAGGGTCAGATAGTGGCCACCGTGGATGCGCTGGAACGTCACGGCCTTGACGAATCGCGGTTCGACCAGTGCAGCGAGCCCGGCGAGGTTCACCGCATCGTACGCCGCGAGCACCGGTTCGCCGCCGCTCAACGCGTCGGGATCGACGCGCACTTCGGCGACGTCGGTCCACTGCCACGGCTCCATCGACACGAGCCCGCTGAACGCCCACGTCAGTGAGAAGAAGCCGAAGACGCTGCCGGCGATGTAGTGCCAGCGCAGGCCGCCGCGATAGGGGATGCCGCGGCCGCGCCGGTACTGCGTGATCGCCAGCACCAGGCCGAGCACCGCCAGCACACATGTGCCCGCCGCGAGCCACACGACGATGCCGTACCACAGCGGCTGGTTCTGGCGCAGGTCACTGAAATACAGCCAGTGCGGAATCGTGCTGATCCAGGCGAGCGCGCGATCGCGGCGCGTCGTCACCTGCGTCACCTCGCCGGTGACCGTCGAGACGTAGAGCTGCGTTCCGCTCGCGTCGTGCGCGTCGAACTTCAGCAACGGAAATACGCCGCGCGCCGTCAGCGTCCATTGATCCGGGCGTTCGACGGTTGCGGCGAACTGCAGCGCCGGTGCCGGCTCGCGCAGGAACTGCTGGGCGACGCCTCGCGCGGCGCCTTCATCGAGCGGGATCAGCAACGAGCCGTCATCGGCGAAGACCGTGGCGTTGCCCGCATCGGCAAAGCGGTATGCCGGCCGGCCAGCGATCATGGCGAGCTGCGGCGCACCCGGCAGCGCTTCCTCACCGCCGAGCGGTACGGTGGCCTGTGCCGGCGACAGTTTCACCTGCGAGAAATCGATGACCGGCAGGTGATCGAGCCTGGTCTGCGGCGTCAGCCGCGGCATGCCGCCCGCGTACATCATGGCGATGCCCGATGCGAACCAGATGACGACCATGAGGCTCAGCGGAATGCCGAGCCAGCGATGCGACAGGATCAGCCAGCGCGTCGCGGTCGACCTCGCGCTGAGCGTCCAACTGCGGGTGGCTGGCACGTACATCGCCGAATTCTACCCCGGCGGGGCGCTGGACAGCGCGGTGCGGCCGGCGCACCGTTGCGCGCGCGCCGACGTGCGCTGCAGCGGCATCCGCTGACATTGACCGCAACTCACCGGCGTTAGCCTTCCCTTCCTGTCCATCACATCGAGGCCGACCATGAGCATCTTCAGCGCCATCAAGGACGCGATCTTCGGGAAAGAGGCCAAGGCCGCGGCGCCCCCGCCTCAGGCCGCGCCGAGGAGCGCCATCAATCCGTCCACACCGGCTGCGAGCCCGGCACCCGCGCCGACACCGGCGAAGGCCGTCGACGTCGAAGCCGTCGTCGAGCAGTACGCCGCGAAGACCGGTCAGAAGCTGAACTGGCGCACGTCGATCGTCGATCTGCTGAAAGCCCTCGGCATCGACTCGAGCCTGGCCGCGCGCAAGAAGCTGTCGGAGGAGCTCGGGTTCGATGGCGACAACAGTGACAGCGCGGCGATGAACATCTGGCTGCACAAGCGCGTCATGCAGAAGCTCGCCGAGAATGGCGGCAAGGTGCCCGATTCGATCCTGAAAGGTTAGGGTTGGCGCATCGACTGCATCAGTCGCGGTATCTCGCGTGGCAACTCGCGCGCGAGAAATCCCAGCGGCCCGATGCGCTCCGACAACGCGACGCCCGCCTGGGCATGCAGCCACACCGCCCAGATGGCGGCCACCCGCGGGGTCGCACCGCGCGCGATCAGTGCCGCGAGAATGCCTGCGAGCACGTCGCCCGAACCGGACGTCGCAAGGCCGATGCAGTCACCTTCGTGAACGTATGTCGCGCCGTCGGGCTCGGCGATCACGGTGGTTGCCCCTTTCAGCACGACGATCGAAGACAGGTGTGACGCGGCGCGCTGCGCGATCGACAGCGGATCTGCGTTCACCACCTCGATCGCGAGCCCGGTCAGCGACGCCATCTCACCCGGATGGGGTGTGACAACCAGGCGACCCTTGTGCCGCGCGAGCAGCTCCGTCTCGTGCCAGAGGCCGACCAGCGCCATCGCGTCGATGATGAAGTGCGCTTCGGACTGCGACCCGAGGATGCGCACCGTAAGGTCGAGCGCCGTTTCCGCATCGGCAAGGCCCGGCCCGATCAGGGCGACATCGGCTTTCTGCAACAGCTCCGTGATCTGACGCGAGGCGAGCAGCGGCCGCGGCGTGCCGTCGCGCGCCGAGGCGAATGCATGCACGCCCGCCTCGGGAAACGAGACGGCGATATCACGCGCGAGCGGGCGCGGCACCGCGAGGGACACTTTTCCGGCTCCGGCGCGCAGCGCGGCCAGGCCCCCGAGTGTCGCGGCGCCGGGTGACAAACTCGAGCCTCCGACGATCAAGACCGATCCGCGCGAGTTCTTGTCGGTGTTCCGGTCGGGCCACGGCAACGGCATCGACCGCAGAAGTTCCGGCGTGATCGTCTCGGCGCGGATCACCGCGAGGCCACTTTCGCATCGGGCGCCGTCGTCACCGGCGCGCCTTGCTGCTCGAGCGGGTACGTGCGGTTGTATGCCTTCAGCACCAGCGCCCCGTCCTTGCCGCTGTCGCTCTCGCCGAGCACGTACTCGGTGACGCCGCAGTTCGCGATGTCGCCTTCGGCATTGATCGCGAGGATGCGCGCCTCGTCCAGATCTTCGAGCAGGTAACGCAGGCACAGCACCACGACCTCATGCGCGACGATCAGCACGCGACGGCCGGCGTAGTGAAGACTGAGCATGTCGACGACGCTGCGCAGTCGCAGGATGACGTCGCACCAGCTCTCGCCGCCCGGAGGCCGGTGATAGAACTTGCCGAGTCGAGCACGCAGCTCTGCCTGCTCAGGGAACAACTGCTCGATACCCGCACGCGTCAGCCGGTCGAGGATGCCGAATTCGCGCTCGCGCAAGCGCTCGTCGATCACCACCGGTGGCGCGCCCGGCGCGAGCCCGCCCGCTTCGACGATCTGCAGCGCGGTCTGGTGAGCACGTCGGTACGGTGACGCCAGCACCACCTGCGGCCGCTCGCTCTCCGGCAACTCGGACATCCAGCGACCCAGAGCCCGCGACTGTTCTAGGCCAAGCGGGCTCAGCGGCACATCGGCGTCGCGGTCTGCGATATCGATACGCGGCGCCCGGTCGGCATGCGCGCGGTCGCGCGCGAGATTGCCGGCGCTCTCACCGTGGCGGACCAGCAGCAGTTGGCGAGGCCATCGAGCAGACATCCTGGACTCCGTGGGCGGGAACGATAGCCACGCTATCAATGCCGCCCACGCTGCGCTGTCGGCCTCAGCCCGCCGGACGTGGGAGGTTCCGCCGACGGCGCTGGCAGCGATGCGACCGGCCGGCGGCTACGACCTGTACGCGGGCTGTCACCTCCACCGCTCAGGTGACCCGCTCCCGGCGCGCGGTGTAGGCTGCCCCAACAGCGGGGCGCAGACCCCGCGCCATTCGGGTAGGGCAATCCATGAGCGCATTCCGCCGCCGCAGCCTTGTCGCGGGCTTCGTCTTCGCCTCCGTCCTCGCCGCCAGCGCCAGTGCGCAGCAAGCCGTGCCGTTTTCGATGGGCGTGCCCGTCGCACCCACCGGCCTGCAGCACCAGGCGCTCGGGCCCGGGCCGTGGACGTACAAGACCGCCGAAGGCATGGACATCAAGGTCAGCCGCTGGGTCAGCGACATCGCGTGGCCGTACTCGATGGCCTTCCTGCCGAGCGGCGAGCTGCTCGTCACTACGCGCAAGGGCGAGCTGCGGCTCATCGGCAAGGACGGCAAGGGCAACCAGCTCGTCACCGGCGGCCCGGCCTCGGTGTTCCGTGGCGAGAGCGGTTCGCTCGGTGCCGTGCACGGCTACATGAGCCTCGCCATTCATCCGAAGTTCGCGCAGAACAAGCTCATCTATTTCTTCGCGCACGTGCCCGACGGTGACAAGGGCTACCGCGGCGCGCTCATCCGTGCGCAGCTCAACGGCACGAAGCTCGAGAACGTCACCGAGCTGCTGAAGGACAGTGGCATCCGCGGCGCCACCGCGCTCGCCCTGACGCCCGATGGGTTGCTGTGGGTCGGCAGCGGCGGCGACAAGGCCGCGCAGGAACCCGACAAGCTCACCGGCAAGATCCTGCGCCTCACCGATGACGGCAAGCCCGCGCCCGGCAATCCCTTCGTCGGCAAGGAAGGCTATCGCCCCGAGATCTACTCCATGGGCCACCGCGCGACGCTCGCGCTCGCCGTGCATCCCACGACGAACCAGGTGTACCTCTCCGAGATGGGCCCGAACGGCGGTGACGAGATCAACTGGATCCAGCCGGGCAAGAACTATGGCTGGCCGCTCGTGTCACTCGGCCGGACATACCCCGGCCCGTGGCAGAACAAGGCGAACATCCCGACGCACGAGGGGTACGAGGCGCCGATCGTCTACTGGACGCCGTCGATCGCGGTCGCGGGCCTGACGTTCTACACCGGCGACAGCCTGTCGAAGTGGAAGGGCGACCTGTTCGTCGGTGGGCTGCGCTACGGCGAGGTACCCGGGACGGGCCGGCTCGACCGCGTGCTGCTCAACGAGAAGATGGAAGAGCTGAGGCGGGAGTCGCTGCTCACCGATCTGCATCAGCGCATTCGCGATGTGAAGCAGGGGCCGGACGGCGCCCTGTACGTCGCGACGGATGAAGAGAAGGGCGCGATCCTGCGGCTGGCGGCGCCCTAGACCCTCGCGTCGCAGAGTTGCCGCACGTGCGTCGGGTCGACCGACTTGTCGCTCTTCCACAGCCCCGTCCGGTCGAGCTCGAGCACGGCCGCGCGTACCGATGCGTGGAGCGCGTCCACGACGTGCGGCTTGGTCCGGTACAGCTCCTTCACCGCCGTGATGGCGCGATGGAAGTCGATCGACTGGCCCACCTGCTCGGAGATGTCGAGCTGCGACTGGAAGCTGTCGAACGGCTCCAGGTTGATGTTGAGGTTCGGCAAGAGCAACTCGAGCAGCGCCGCGAGTTCACCGCCCGTATACGCCTTGCGTTGCGCCGCCGCTGCCGGATCGTTTGCCATCATGTCACCCCGAGGTTGATACAGATCTAAGCGTAAAGGGCCGCAAGAGAGGGCCACGAACCGACGGATGACCCGCGGTTCGGAAGACCGTAAGCTGACCACCGCGACTTTTGGGCCGGGGCCGATGAACGCTGCTGCGGGAAACGTAACCACGCTCCTTCGGGAGTTGCGTGGAGGAGACAGGTCGGCTGAAGACCGGCTGCTCGGTCTCGTATACCCGGAATTGCGGCGAATTGCGCATGGTTTCCTTCGCAGGGAGCGCGCCGGCCACTCGCTGCAGCCTACCGCCCTCGTCAACGAAGCCTACCTCCAGCTCGCATCACAGCAGGACAAGGCGTGGGCCAACCGCTCCCACTTCTACGCTGTTGCAGCGCAACTCATGCGCCGCCTGCTCGTGGACTACGCCCGCCAGCGCAATGCCGCGAAGCGGGAAGGACGCCAGCAGAAGGTCGAGCTCACTGACGCCATCGCCATCACCGAGGAAGGCCTCGATGAGCTGCTCGACATCGACGAGGCCCTGAAGCGGCTGGCCGAGTTCGACCCGCGCGGCAGCCGTGTCGTGGTGCTCCGGTTCTTCGGCGGCATGACCGAGGCCGAGATCGCCGAGGTGCTCGGGGTGGCCGAGCGCACGGTCAAGCGCGACTGGAACGTCGCGAAGGCATGGCTGCACGGCGAGCTCTCGCGGGCGCCGAAGCGTCCGTAGGCTCATCGGTCGCGAGGCAGCCCGCGGGTCTTGTCGAGCGTGCGGCGGAGAGACCACAAATAGTCGAGGCGGATGTGCCCCTCGAACCCCGACACGAGGGGGCCGCCGGTCTCTTCGATGCCCGGGACGGCCAGCTCGTTAGCCGACTTCGTGCTGGCCCGCGAGTGGCAGTCGACACAGCTCGACTTCAGCCCGTTTTCCTCCCGGGCCTCGACGAACGGGTTGTACGTCGCCCGCAGCTCCTGCCCCCCTTCGATGACTGCCGGCGCGCCGCACGGATTGTCGCGGGCGAGCACGGGCTTCTCCTTGCGGAAGCTCGCGGTGACGTTCATTGCGTAGTTGGCCCAGGGCCCGGCTTTGCCCACTGCGGACGGCCGATGCGCCGCGCCGCAGGTCCAGGCATCGCCGCCCTGAAGGCTCGAGCCCTGCCACCACCAGGTGGCCCACAACCATTCGGGCATCTGTTTCGACGCGATGTGCATGCCCACAAGAATCAGCAGGTCGCCACGCGCGAGCGGCGGACATTGCGCCCGCGCGCAGCGGAAGAGGTCCTTGTCGCCGATCTCGATCGTGTAGAACGCCGACGCGGCCGCGACGCACGTCCGCCCATCGGCGGCGGCATTCTTCGCGGTGGCTGACGAGTCCGCCACGCACTGGGACGTGAGGCTCGAGATATCGAGCTGCAGGCTCTTGGTCGCCGCCCAGTCCCAGACCCGTACCGGCACCGTCTGCGCTTTGGGGACGTGATACCAGAACGTCTTGAGCGCGGCGCTGCCTGCCGGGAACTGGATCTCCCGCACGTTCTTCGCGAGCAAGGCCCCGGTGGTTGCGGGCCGGTCGAGGCGATCGGGCCCGGTCTGGATGAACCGCGCTGCCGTGTCGTTGAAGAACGTCATCTCGTACAGCTCGGGCTCGGTCGCCGGCTTCGCTGCGCGCACCGCGCGAAGCTCCTCGGCGGGACGCAGTCCGTTGCGGCTCTGCGCGTCCGCGTCGGGCAGGACTTCGTCGGCGCGCGTCCACGCAGCCGAATCGGGAAAGCCCGATGTCTTGTGCGTCAGCGGTTCGAGCAGCCGCCAGGCGCAGATGCGCAGTTTCTCGAGATAGCGGTCATCGAGAATGCCCCGGCCTTCGCTCGCCTCGCAGTGAGTCGCATCCGCCGCCGCGTGCCCGGGGACGGCGGGGCACAACAGCAGCAGCGCGAGCAACGCATGGCGGGCGACGGGCACCGACTTCAGAGCTTGCTGATCGCGCGGATGTATTCCGGATGCACGAGCTTGCAGCTGCCCCAGAGATTGGTCGCCTCGAGCTCGAGCAGCAGCGAGCGGATCGCCGAGTGCGCCTGCTGGATCGTGTGCGGCGACTTCTCCTGCAGCACCGCGATCGCACTCAGCGCGCGCTGGAACTTCGGATCGGCCGATAGCGCTCGCGAGCTGTCGATCTGCTCCTTGAAGCTGCCGTGCAGCTGGACGGTCTGCGCCCCGTCCTTCGCGCTTCTCATCATCAGGACCAACAACGCGGCGAGGTCCGGGCCTTCGTACGTGTCCGTATCGGCCATGGTGCTCTCTCCGGATTCAGAGTTTCGAATGAAGTGCTTTCGCGGACTCATGAAAGAACCGGTCTGCGAACGGACTGAATACCGGCGCGCGCACATCGGCGACCGCGAGGCCGACTGCGCCGATGTGATGCATGAGCGGTGGGCGCAAGGTTTTGCCAGGGAAACCGCAACGCGTGTCGCGACTGTGCCAGTCTCTCGCGCGCTGCCGGCGGGCAGCGCCTCGATCAGGTACTGACGATGCGCGATCGACGGGCTCGAGCGCCGCCGCGCTGCGCAGCTCCGCCGAGGCGAGCTCGACGTTTCCCGCCTGTTTTGCGATTTCGCCCGCAATCCGATGGCGCGCAATACGGAAGACGGGAATGTCGTCGAAATCCGGATGGTGCCCGCAATGGCTTGCTGCGCAAGTTCCGGCGCATTCGCAGCGCGCGAAGATGGTCCCGGCGAGCGCGAGATGAGCGGCGCGGCCTCATCGGCCAACGCGCTGCCTCGCGTTGTCGATCGCCGCAGCCGTCGACCCGACAGCATTTCGCGCCCACGCCTGGATGACCTGCAGCGCGATCTGATGCGGACGAGCGTCGACCCAGGTTCCGGCGCGAAGAAAGGATTCGACGTTGGCGGCGGCGGCTTCGGGGTGACCGGCGTCGATGAGCAGCAGGCCTTCGTACATCATCGCGTCCGTCGCCGAGCGGCGGATAGCCGGACTTCTGCAATTCGCGAAGGACGTCGAGACAGCCGACGCAGTCTGCCTCGCGGAAGCGGATGATTGCCTCGTGCAGCTCGGCGCGCTCCGGTCGTTCAACTTGCTGACGGTCGGCAACAGGCTTCGGGCTTCCGTGGTTCTGCCCGCCATGACCAGCGCGCGCACCATCTGGACGGCAGATCGCCGATAGTCGGGCATCGTCGGGCTGGAGGCGTTTGAGAAGGTCGTGCGCATCCTCTACGTGGCCGTTCATGCAGAGCGGAAGCATGCGGTAGAACGGTGCGCGCCAGTCGTACGGATACTCCGCGCCCACGTACGAAAGTGGCGATCCGCCGTCTCGTAGTCACCCGAGTCGAGCGCGAACATGCCACGACCGTAGAGTTCTTCCGGTCGGGTGACGGGCCTTTCCTGCAGCAGACCGAGGGCCATCCGATACGAGTTGAACCCCTCGACCTGTCTCGTTCTGCGACACGAGCAGATCGGAGCGGCGAAGGGCGGCAAGGGTGAACTTCGGGTCCTCCGCCAGCGCTTCGGCGAACTTGTCGATTGCCGGAGTTGAAGTCCTGTCGCAGAAACAGCTGCTGGCCCTTCGCATAGTGAGCGAAAGCGCTTTCCACGACTGGGTGGTCGCATCCTCCGGAAGCAGGTCGGCGGCCGCTATGGTCGAACTGCCGTCTCGCCGGCCACTTCGCGAACCCACAGCGTCGCGTCTCGCACAGAACTCATCAGCGCCCGCGGATCGGCGGCGGAGAAGGACTTCAGCAGCCGGTTCTGCGGCCGGTCAGGCTGCGGCCCGCGCGTCTCGGCCTGCACGTTCAGCACGTAGTCGGGGCCCACTCTCGCGATCGTCCCGAAAACCGTCAGCGCCGCATTCACCCGCCAGGCGGCCTCGCGCACCGATGCGGGCTCGATCTGCGCGTCGTTCGCGACGCCCATCTGCTCGAGCACCGGCATCAACCGACCCGCCTCGACGAGGTTCACGCGCGTCGACTGCCCGAGCTGGTTGCGGAACAGCTCGGTCGCCGCATCCAGGCGCTCGTCGTTGGTCAGATTGGCAATGGTGCCCAACACGATCTCGGCGCCTTCGGGAAGGGTGGGTGCATCCGAGTACAAGCGCGATCCGAACGGAATCAGGGCCATGCCGCCCACCGCAGCCACGCCGACGCCGGCCGCACCGAGCAGCCACTGGCGACGGGTCACGTCGGCCAGCGCAACGCGGGCGCCGGGCCGCAGTGCCGCCACGGCTTCGGTGGCGCGGGAATAGCGGCGCGCGGGGTCCCGCCGCAGGCAGCGGGTGATGACCGGAGCCCACGAGCGCTCGATCTCCGGGGCCATGGCGCGGATATCGGGTGCTGCCGACGTGACGCGCTGCATCGCCGAACGCAGCAGGTGCGAGTCGTTGAACGGGGGCTTGCCGACCCGCATCTCGAACAGCAGCACTCCGAAAGAGTAAATGTCGGACGCGCTAGTGGTGGCATCGCCCTCGAGCTGTTCGGGGCTCATGTACGCGATGGTGCCGGCGAGCCGGAGGCCGGCCATGGTGGTGTTCGCGGGCATCGGGCCGGCGGCGGGAGAGAATCGGGCGAGGCCGAAATCGGTGATGACGGCGCGGTCGCCATGGAACATGACGTTGGCGCTCTTGAGGTCGCCGTGCGTGATGCCGACGTCGTGGGCCGCATCGAGGCCCTCGGCGATCTGTCGGGCAATCGGCAGCGCCGCCTCGGGAGTCAGCTGCTTCTCGCGTTGCAGCAGCGTCGCGAGGGTCTCGCCCTCGAGCAGCTGCATCGAGAAGAAGTGGATCGGCCGGGGCCCGGCCTCGTCATGCACCGCGAGATCGAAGATGCGGCAGACGGAGGGGTGGGTGACCTTCCTGGCGAGCTGCACCTCCTGGCGGAAGCGTTTCAGGAAATCGGCATCGTCGCCCAGGTCGGGCCGCAGCGTCTTCAGGGCGACCTGCTCGTCGACCAGCTCGTCGTGCGCTCGGTAAACCTCGCCCATCCCCCCGCGGCCGAGCATCGCCTCGATGGTGTAGCGGCCACCGACCCGCTGGCCGACCGCGAACACCTGGCGCGGCTGGAAGATCGATCCTTCGAGGAATTCGCCGGCCTTCTCGAACTCGGCCAGCAGCCGCAGCACTTCAGTCAGCAGCTCGGCATCGCCTTCGCACGCGGCCTCCAGGAACGCGCGCCGCTCCCCGGACGGCTGCGCAAGCGCCGCGTCGAAGAGGTCAGCGACACGGCGCCAGAGCTCGCTTTCCATGGATGTCCTCTTTTTACCGCAGATCGCGCTTTGCACAAGTGGAGGGAGCTGCGATGCCCGCGCGTCCGGTTCGCCACTTGATTCGACCCTGCACGGAAGCCCCTGTCTCACCACGTGCGTTGCCGTGCCATCCTGCCGGATATGGTGCGGGGCACACGGGGTGAAAGCGGTGGTTGGGCGTCGGTCGCGCAGCTCCTTCCTTGATCGCCGAACGTCGCGTCAGCGATCCACTGCCCGGGCTACCGGCTCGGGCTGCCTTCAGCAGGTCCGAAGCTTTCTCACCGATCATGATCGTCGGCACGTTCGTGTTGCCCGACGGGTCGTCCGGCATGACCGAGGCGTCCGCGACGCGCAGACCGTCCACCCCATGTACGCGTAGCTCGGCGTCGACCACTGCGCCGGCGTCCCCCGCGGGGCCCATGCGGCACGTGCCGAGCGGGTGATGTCTGTGCTCGGCGTTCTGACGCAGGAACGCGGCAATCTCGGCATCGCTGTCGATGCGCGCGCCGGGCACCATTTCCTCGACGATCAGCTCGCGCAGCGGCGACTGCGCGTGCAGGTCGCGGCTGAGGCGCACGGCATGGATCATCGCGGCCACGTCCTCCGGCTCCTTCAGCAGGTTGAACTGGATGCGAGGCAGGTCAGCAGGGTTGCCAGACCGTACGTGCACCCAGCCGCGCGACTTCTGGTGCAGCACGCCGATGCGTGCGGTCAGCCCGTAGACCGGCGGCGCGGTGAGCCCGGGGAACCACAGCGTCGCGTGCTGCAGCAGCGCCACGTCGATGATCTGGATGTCGGGGCGCGAGACGGCAGCGCTCGATCGCACGATGAGGTTCGCGACCGTGCCTGCCGTGGTGTATGGACCCGTGCCGAACAGCTTCCACTGCAGCACCGCCAGCGCCGCGCGGTCGTACCGCAGGTACTTCGTGAAACCGGCCCGGTTCTTCAGCCGGTAGATGTTCAGGAGGTTCGGGTGCTCGATCAGGTTCTCGCCGACGCCCGGCAGCGCATGCCGCACCGGGATGCCGGCCGATTCGAGCACCGCAGGCGCGCCGATGCCGGAGAGCTCGAGAATCTGCGGTGACAGGTACGACCCGCCGCAGACGATCACTTCACGCGCCGCGCGGATTTCCTCGCGCGCGCCATTCGCGATGATCTCGACGCCGGTGGCTCGCCGACCGTCGAGCAGCACGCGCGCGACGGGAGCGTGCGTCCGCACGGTGAGATTGCGGCGATGGCGCGCCGGGTTGAGGTAGGCGCGCGACGTGCTCGCGCGGCTGCCGGCAGCGACTGTCAGTTCGATGCGGCTCAAGCCCTCGGTGGCGCCCGCATGATGGTCATCGACCACGGCGATGCCGAGGTTGCGTGCGGCCTGCTGCAGCGAGGGCAGCAGCGAGCCCGGTTGCTCGACTGGAATGTTGCCGACCGGTCCGCTGCCGCCGTGCCACTCGTTTTCCCCGCGCCAGCTCGATTCCAGCCGCTTGAAGTAGGGCAGCACGCTCGCGTAGTCCCATCCGGGCAGGCCGCGCGCGGCCCACTCGTCGAAGTCGTTCGGATGGCCACGCACGTTGATCATCGCGTTGAGCGACGAACATCCGCCGAGCATCTTGCCGCGCCACGCAGGCAAACGACGCCCGTCCAGTCCCGGCTCGGGCTCCGATTCCAGCGGCCAGACATAGCGCCGATCGCCGGCGATACGCGGAAACGCAATGGGCATGGGACCGAAGAAATGGTCGTCGTTGCGACCGGCTTCCAGCAGCAGCACCTTGATAGTCGGATCCTCGCTCAGTCGTGCAGCGATGACGCAGCCGGCAGAGCCGGCGCCGACGACGATGTAGTCGAATGCTTCGGTCATGGGTTCGAACGGCCCGAGTCGGTGGCGAGGGCCGCGGCATAGGCGCGGCGATAGAGGAACAGGGCGTTGTCCATCGGCAGCGCGACCATTGGCGCTGGTGTCGAGGCATCGATGAGTGCCTGCTGCGCCTCGATCATCGTCTTGTCCTCGATGAATGCGGTCATCACACCGGCGTGCAGCGACTCGGTCAGCTTGTCGTCATCGAGCGCGAAGCCATGCGCCTGCATGAAGAAATAGTGCGACGTCGTTGCGGTCTCCGGCACGATCGCCTGGCAGCTGTGGAAATGCAGCTGCGCGCCGGGTGCGCCGTTGGCGGGCCGCACGCCCGACGCTAGCAGCAGGACGCCGGGCACCAGGTAGTCGTAGGTCCACCAGCGATCGACCTCGCCCGGCGGAATGCCGAGCTTCAGGTGCAGCGGTGATGGCGCGGTGTTCCGCACCTCGCGATGGATGTGCACGCCATCGGCCAGCTTCTCGACCTTGGGACGCGTACCGGCGATCGCTGCCGTGCCGCCGAGTGTTTTCTCGTGCACGTAGGACAGGTGCGAGAAGTCGAGCACGTTGTCGGCGATCAGCAGATGGTGTGACTGGTAGTGCAGATAAGCGGGGCGGTAGCGCCAGTCGGGTGAGTCGAGCGAGAACGTATCCGGGATCTCTGCCGCATCGGCGCGCCCGGCATCACCGAGGAATACCCAGATCCATCGCTTCCGTTCGACTACCGGATACGCGCGCACCTGCAGCGCGGACGGCGAGGCCGTCTGGCCGGGTACTTCGATGCAACGGCCTTCGGGGTTGAACTTCAGGCCGTGGTACATGCAGCGCAGGTCGTCGCCCTCGAGTCGGCCGAGGTGCAACGGCGCATGACGATGGGGGCAGCGATCGTCCAGCGCGACGAGCGTGCCGTCGCCGCGCCGATAGATGACGAGCGCCTGACCGGCGATGCGCCGCGAGAACGGTTTGCCCGGCGGAACCTCGTGCGACCACGCCACCACGTACCAGCGTTCGCGGACGAAAGCGCTCGGCGTCAATTCCGTGCTCATCATGCTTATTGTGCCTCAGCCATTGGCCACTCCGCGGCGGATGACCGTCCTACACGGCTCGACCGCGGTGGCCGCTGGGAAGCACGCAGCCGCGCGCCCACCCTCTCGCCTGACTTCTACAACTACGCAGCGAGAGCGCCATGAACATGACATCCGATACGGCACATTTCCCGGCGGTGCACGGGACGGACGAATCGGCGCGCGCGCCCGTGTCATGGGGAGCCATTTTTGCCGGCGCGGTCGCAGCGGCAGCGCTCGCGTTGATCCTGCTCAGCCTCGGCGCGGGGCTCGGCTTCGCTTCGCTGTCACCGTGGGCCCCGGGTGACGGCGCAAGTGCGACCACCTTCGGCGTCGCGACAGCCGTGGGCCTGCTGCTCGTGCAGGTGATCTCGTCGGGCCTCGGCGGTTACCTCACCGGCCGGCTGCGGACGCGCTGGGCCAGCATCCACAGTGATGAAGTCCGCTTTCGCGATACGGCGCATGGCCTTGTCGCCTGGGCGCTCGCCGCCATTCTCGGGGCGGGCGTGCTCGGCACTGCCGCGACCTCGATGATGGCGACTGTCGGGTCAGTCGCCGGACAGACGGTCGGCGCGGTTGCGACCACGGCCACCGCTGCCGGGGCAACGGCCGCTGCATCGTCGGCGTCGGGGCCTGGCGGGTTGTCGACGGAATACGTGTCGGACCTGCTGCTGCGCTCGGACATGGCTCCGGCCGGCGATGCGGACCCCAGCGCCGAGATTGGCCGGCTGCTGACGACCAGCTTCGCGAAGGGTGAAATGTCGCCCGAAGATCGTGCGTATCTGGCGAAACTCGTTGCCCGCCGGACCGGCGTCGATGAGGCGCAGGCCCAGCAACGCGTCGACCAGGTGCTGTCACAAGCCAAGGCCGCCAAGGACGAGGCAGTGCGCACTGCGAAGGAAGCGGCGGATGCCGCGAGCAAGGCCGCTGCGCTGCTCGCGCTGTGGGTCTTCATCTGCCTGCTGAGCGGCGCATTTGCCTCGAGCGCGATGGCCGCTTACGGTGGTCGGCTGCGCGACGAGGTCTCGCACGCGGTCTGAAGCCGTTTGATGCGCGAAGCTCAGGCGGCGCGCTAATCTCCACCCCCTCAGGGAAGACAGGGGGGCGGAGATGGCGCACGGGAATTCTTGCCGAAGGTCGTTGGCGCTCGCCGCGCTGAGTGTCGTCGCTCTAGCTCAGGCGGCACATGACCCCAAACCTGCATTGCCAGGTCAGACCAGGGCCCCGGCACCGAAACTCGCATCGCCGCCACTGAACGTCGAAACGGTTCAGGCTGGTCTCGCCGGCGCGTGGTCGATCGCGTTCCTGCCGGGCGGCAAGATACTCGTCGCGCAATCACAGGGACTGATGCGCGTCATCGACCCGGCGAAGGAATGGATGGGCCCGTATCTGAATGGGCTGCCCGCCATCAAGCAGATCGGCGCGCAGGGGCTGCACGACGTGGTGCTCGACCCCGATTTCGCCCGCAATCGCACGTTGTACTTCACGTACTTCGCGCCGCTCGATGGGGAGCCGGGCGGGGCGTTCCCGCTGCATCAGCTGTACGAGGATGTCTGGAGCGTGCCGCTCGCGCAGCGTCGTACGATGAAGATCGGCATCGAGCGCATCGCGAGTGCGAAGCTCAGCGCGGACGAGACCGAACTGACCGACGTTCGGGTTATCGGCACCGGCACCGAGCGGCGCATCGTGCTCGCGCGCGACGGGACCCTCTACGGCATCGGCGCGGACCGCTTCTGGCACTACGCATCGAAGCTCGACGGCATGGACCACGACTTCACCGCGGAGCCGGACACCCGTCGCAACTTCGCCGGCCGCGTCATTCGCATCAACAAGGACGGTTCTATTCCGAAGGACAACCCGTGGCTCTCTCGCGCGACCGTCGATGCGCAGACGTTCGCGCACGGCCTGAAGGATCCTGAAGGCGCCGCGCTGAACCCGGCGACCGGCGACCTCTGGACCGTCGAACACGGTCCGCAGGGCGGCGACGAGGTCAACATCATCCGGCCCGGCAAGGACTATGGCTGGCCCGACGTCAGCTATGGCGTGCAGTACGACGCGCGCCAGGCCGACGGTCGCAAGGACGTACCGGTCGGCAACGGCAAGACGTCGATGCCGGGCGTCGAGGAGCCGGTGTACTACTGGGTCCCCTCGATCGCGCCATCCGGCATGGCGTTCTATACCGGCGACCTGTTCCCGCAGTGGAAAGGCAACCTGTTCGTCGGGGCGATGTCGGCCCAGTACGGCATGCACCTCGTACGCCTGGTCCTCGACGGCAACAAGGTCGTCGGCGAGGAGAAGCTGCTGACCGAGCCGCGCCGACGCATTCGGGACGTCCGGCAGGGTCCGGACGGTTCGCTGTACGTCATCGCGGGCGACGCGCTGTTGAGACTGACGCCGAAGAAGTGATCAGCGGGCGGGCCCCGGCTTTGTCGCCGTGCAAATCTGACCGCGTCGGCCTGCCTGGGTTCACCCCTGGCGGGATTGGTCGCACTGCTGGCAGTCCCGCCCGGTTTGCGCTGTCGGCTGATGGACAGGAGCCCGTTGGATCGGCATTGATTGCACGGTGCTGCACACCATCCTGATATTCGCCGCCGGCGCGATTGCCGCGTCCGCCTACTTCCTGCTCAAGACCCGGCGGCACACGCCGTATCTCGAGCTCGATCTCGACAGCCTGCCCGCGATCGACGAGGGCATGGCGACGCTCGCCGGGCTCACCTCCGGCGCCGTCTACGAAGGCAACGCCGTGCGCCTGTTCCAGAACGGCGCGATCTTCGATGCGATCTTCAAGGACATCGAAGCGGCACGGTGCACGGTGCATTTCGAGACGTTCGTCTGGTCGGAAGGCGAGCTCGAGCGCAGGACGATCGAGTTGCTGTCGCGCAAGGCGCGTGAGGGCGTCAAGGTGCGCGTGCTGATCGACGCACTCGGTGGCAACGAACGCAACGAGGAACGCCTGAAGTCCCTGCAGGCGGCAGGTGCGCAGGTCTGCATCTACAGCCAGGTGACGCTGTTCAATCTGCGCCGCTTCAACCATCGCACACACCGCAAGCTGCTCATCTGCGACGGGCAGGTGGGCTACACGTTCGGTCACGGGTTCTCCGACCAGTGGCTGGGCGATGCGCACGACTCGAAGCACGTGCGCGACACCGGAGTGCGCATCGAAGGGCCCGCGGTGTCGGGCCTGCAGTCGGTGTTCACCGAGAACTGGATCGAGGAGTCGCACTGCGTGCCGACCGGCGACGGGTGCTTTCCGACCCTCGAGCCGAAGGGCGATATATCGATGCACGTGGTCAGCAGCGCATCGGGCGACCAGGTGTCGGCGGTCGCCCTGCTGTACACGGTGGCGATCGCGTGCGCGCGCCGCGAGATCATCATCCAGAACCCGTACTTCGCACCCGACGACGGCCTCTGCGAGCTGCTCGGCACGATGGTGAAGCGTGGCGTCGCGGTCCACCTGATGGTGCCCGGCGAACACACCGACAACCCGTTCGTGCGACGCGCCGGCTTCGCGCTCTACCAGTGCCTGCTCGAAGGTGGCGTACGGCTGTACGAGTACGAACCACACGCTGCTGCACCAGAAGATCGTCATCATCGACCGGGCCTGGTCGCATGTCGGTTCGACCAATTTCGATTCGCGCTCGCTCGCGCTGAACGAGGAAGTGGGCGTCGGGTTCTGCGACCGCGAGCAGGCCGCCGAGCTGCGTGCCGCCTTCGAAGCGGACCTTCGCCTCTGCGAAGAGGTCACGCTGCAGCAATGGAACCGCCGGCCGTGGACGGCCCGGCTGATCGACCGCGCGGTGTACCAGTTGCACGACCAGCTCTAGGGAACGTACGCGCGTCCCCGCAGTCTAGACCTTGCGTATTCCCCGGAGACTCCTGATGCCCCGGTTCATGCCTGCCGTTGTTGCCTGTATCGCCCTCGCCGTTGCAGCTGCCGCGCCCGCGGCCGCCCCCTCGGCGGCCTCGTTCCCGGACGTCGACATTCCCTACCAGAAGTTCGTGCTGTCGAACGGCCTGACGCTGATCGTGCACGAGGATCACAAGGCGCCGATCGTCGCCGTGAACACCTACTACCACGTCGGCAGCAAGGACGAGAAGCCCGGCCGCACCGGCTTCGCGCACCTGTTCGAGCATCTGATGTTCAACGGGTCCGAGAACGCGAAGGGCGACTATTTCCGGCCGCTGAATGCCGTCGGCGCGACCAAGATGAACGGCACGACGTGGCTCGATCGCACCAACTACTTCCAGAACGTGCCGCCGGGCGCGCTCGAGCTCGCGCTGTGGATGGAATCAGATCGCATGGGTCATCTGCTCGGCGCGATCGACCAGAAGGTGCTCGACGAGCAGCGGGGCGTCGTCCAGAACGAGAAGCGTCAGGGCCAGAATCGGCCGTTTGGCAAGGTGGGCGAGAACATCGCTCTCAACACGTACCCCGTCGGTCATCCGTATTCGTGGACGACCATCGGCTCGATGGAAGACCTGAACGCGGCGTCGCTCGACGATGTGAAGGAGTGGTTCCGCACGTGGTACGGCGCCGGCAACGTGGTGCTGACCGTCGCCGGCGACGTCAATGCGCAGGACGTCAAGGGGAAGGTCGAAAAGTACTACGGCGACATTCCCGGCGGCCCGGTGCTGCAGCGGCCCGAGGCGTGGATCGCGAAGATGACCGGCGAGAAGCGCGGCTCGATGCAGGACAACGTGCCGCAGACCCGCATCATCAAGACCTGGAACATTCCCGGGTTCCGCACGCACGATTCGGCTCTTCTCGACGTCGCATCGAGCGTGCTCGGCGGCGGCAAGAACAGCCGCCTGTTCAAGCGGCTGGTCTATACCGACCAGAGCGCTACCAGCGTCAGCGCCAGCATCTCGACGTTCGAGCTCGGTGGCCAGTTCGAGATCGAGGCGAACGTAAAGCCCGGTGGCGACCCGGCCGCGGTCGAGAAAGCGCTCGACGAGGAACTCGCGCGGTTCCTGCGTGACGGACCGACGGCGGCCGAGCTCGAGCTCGTCAAGGTCACCGCCTACGCCGGGTTCGTTCGCGCCGCGGAGCGCGTCGACGGCTTCGGCGGCAAGTCGACGATCCTCGCCGAGGGCGAGGTCTATGCAGGGCGCGCCGACTTCTACAAGCAGCAGATGGCGTGGTATCGCGCAGCGACGCCCGCCGAGGTGCAGAAGGTCGCGAAGGAGTGGCTCTCCGACGGCGTGTATGTGCTGACCGTGTCGGCGCCGCCGGAATACAAGGTTGCGGCGACCGATGTCGATCGCACGAAGCCCCCGGTTGCCGGGCCGCCGCAGTCGCTGAAGCTGCCGCCACTGCAGCGGACCACGCTGTCGAACGGGCTGAAGGTGGTGCTGATCGAGCGGCACGAAACGCCGGTGGTCAACCTGCGGCTGCTGTTCGAAGGTGGCAGCGGTGCCGATCTCTCGGCGCGACCCGGCACGATGTCGATGATGATGAACATGCTCGACGAGGGAACGAAGACGCGCAGCGCGCTGCAGATCTCCGATCTCGCCGAGCGGCTCGGTGCGCAGCTCACCGCGGGCGCAAGTCTCGATTCGGCCGAGGTCGGCGTCTACGCGCTGTCGGCGCGACTGCCGGAATCGCTCGACCTGTATGCGGACGTGCTGCTGAACCCGTCGTTCCCGGCGAGCGAGCTGCCGCGTCTGAAGCAGCAGACTATCGCCGGCATCCGCCAGGCGCGCACCGATCCGAGCGGCATCGCGGGCCGGCTCGCGCCGCGGCTCGTCTATGGCGAGACGCACCCCTATGCCGCCGCGAGCCGCGTCACCGAAGCAGATGTCGCCGCGATGGACAGCGCCGCGCTGCAGGCGTTCTACCGCCAGTGGCTGCGCCCCGACGTCGCGACACTGCTGGTCGCGGGCGACACGACGCTCGCGCAGATCAAGCCGATGCTCGAGCAGCGGCTCGGCAGCTGGAAAGCGCCAGCCGGCGCTGCGCCGAAGGTTGCCGTGGGCGATGTGCCGAAGCCGAATGCGCCGCGCGTTTTCCTGGTCAATCGCAGCGGTGCCGAACAGTCGGTGCTGCTCGCCCTGCAGCCCGGCCCGACGCGTGCAGATCCGGACTTCATCGCGATGCGCGCGGCGAACACCGTGCTGGGCGGTGGCTTCCTGTCGCGCATCAACATGAACCTGCGCGAGGACAAGCACTGGGCGTACGGGGCGCAATCGTTCGTGCGGGAGAGCAAGGGGCCCGGCCTGTTCGGCGTGCAGGCGAACGTGCAGACCGACAAGACGGCCGAGTCGATGACCGAGATCCGCAAGGAGCTGCTCGACATCCTGGGTCCTCGCACACCGACCGCGCAGGAGATCGCCGAGGCGAAGGACTCGCTGACGCTCACGCTTCCAGGCAATAACGAGACGGTCGCCGAGGTGCTCGGCTCGTATGCGAACGTGCTGCTGTTCGGCCTGCCCGATTCCTACTGGAACGACTTCGTCGGCAAGGTCACGGCAATGACGCCAGCCGACTTCGCCGCGGCGGCGACGAAGCTCGTCGATCCGAAGGCGACTACCTGGGTCGTCGTCGGCGACCTCGCGAAGATCGAGGACAACGTGCGCGCGCTGAATCTCGGCGAGGTCAAGGTGCTCGACGCCGACGGCAAGGTGCTTCGTTGACCGGAGTCAGCGCCGCGGCAAGGTGCCGATCGACGCGAGCACCCGCGCGACCTGCGCGGGGGTCGGCACGCTGCCGCTGACTACGACCGCGGGCTCGTCCGCCTCCGGCAATTCCAGGTCGGCAAGCTGGCTCGCGAGCAGCGACGTCGGCATGAAATGGCCAACGCGGTCTTTCATACGGCCGCGCAGCGTTTGGCGCGACAGCTGCGGCAGCACGAAGCAGACCTGCCGGTTCGACGCGACGCGAAGGGTCTCGCGGTAGGCGCGCTTCAGGGCTGAGCACGATACGACGATTCCGCCGGGCGACTCGGCGATCGTGCGCGCGACGTTCGCGAGGAAGGGCGCGCGATCGACGTCATCGAGCGGATGGCCCGCCGCCATCTTCGCGACGTTCTCCGGCGGGTGCATCGTGTCCCCGTCGACGTACGGCCACCCGAGCGCCTCGGCGAGCGCGAGGCCGAGCGTCGTCTTGCCGCAGCCACTCGGGCCCATCACGACGATCGCGTCGACGGGCGGCCGTTGCACCAGGTCGAGGCCGTCGAGGTACGCGGTGTTGTCAGCTTCGCCGAGGCCAGCGGCGATCATGACCCGGTGCAATTCGGCAATGCGGTCGGTGACCGGCAGCGTCAGCCCGTTCGCGCGCGCGACTGTCTGGACGGTCTCGAGATCCTTCAGCATGTTGGCGATGCGGCCGGTCGGCGTGTAGTCGCGGCGCGCGAACTTCGCCGCGAATTCCTGCAGCAGCCGCGAGTCGGCGCGGCCACCGGCGAGCGCTTCGGGAATGCACGCTGCATCGACACCCGCCGCCTCGGCGAATCGCACCGCTTCGGCCACGGCGAGCAAACCGCTCGCGCACAGCACCTGGTTGACCAGCTTCACGGTCTGGCCGGCGCCGGGTGGGCCGACATGCGTCGCGCGTCGCGCGAGCCGGTCGAGCACGGGCCGGGCGCGAATGATGTCCGCCTCGGTGCCGCCGATCATCAGGACGAGCTCACCCTTCAGTGCCGCGGGTGCGCCGCCGGACAGCGGCGTATCGATCGAGGCCATGCCGGTCTCGCGTGCCAAGCGGGCGTTCATCGCGGCGCTACGGGCGGGATCGATGCTGGAAAAATCGAGCAGCAGCTTGTCGGCCGAGGCGGCCTCGGCAACGCCATCCGGACCGAACACGACCTGCTCCACGATGTCCGCGTGGTTCAGGCTGAGCAGCACGAAATCCGCGGCGTGCGTCGCCTCGCGCGAAGAATTCGCGAACCTTGCACCTCGAGCCTCGAGGGGCGCGCAGGTGGCGCGTGTGCGCGAATGCAGGATCACGGTCGCGCCCACGTCCAGCAGGCGCGTCGCGAGCGCGGTGCCGATGTTGCCGACGCCGATGACGGCAACGCGCATCAGCTGCGCTTCTTCACGGAGTCGCGTTCGATCAGCGAGAGCCCGACATCCACGATGCGTGGGGACGCGATCGCGTCCGTCTCCGACAGCACGTCCAGCAGCGTCTGCGCCGTGCGCTGGCCCAGTGCGCGGAAGTCGACGTGAATCGTCGTCAGCGCGGGATTGATCTCGCGTCCGATCTCGAAGTCTCCGAAGCCGATGACCGACAGGTCTTCGGGCACGCGAACGCCACGTCGCTGGCACGCCATGACGACGCCGACCGCGGACAGATCGGATACGGCGAACAGTGCGTCCGGCGGCGGATCGCGCGCGAGCAGCACACGCACGCTTTCCGCACCGTGGCCATAGCTGACCGGCGCCTGCCCGTGCCGCAGCACGAGGTCGGTCGAGCGTCCGCTGGCGCGCAGCTCGTCCTCGAAGCCGCGCATGCGCTCTTCGCCTCGCTGATCGATGACGTCACCCTGGTTCGAGCAGGCCACGGCACCGACACGCTCGAAGCCGCGCTCGATCAGATAGCGCGCGGCGGTGCGGCCCACCTCGTAGTTGGAGAAGCCCACCGCATGCGCGAGCGGCTGACGCGGCAGATCGGCGATCTCGATCACTGGAATATTCGCCGCGTGCAGCATCCGTGACGCCGCACGGCTGTGCACGTTGCCGGTGAGCACGATGGCTTCAGGACGCCGCGCGAGCAGGTTGCGCAGCTGCCGTTCTTCCTCGGTGACGGAATAGTCTGTGTATGCGATCAGCAGGTGGTAGTCGGCCGCGCGCAGCGCATCGGTCAGGCCGTGTGCGACCGCGGAGAAATTCGCGTTGGTCAGCGTCGGGAGCATCAGCGCGATGAAGCCAGTGCGGCGTGTCGTGAGACTGCCCGCCGCAAGATCGGGCACGTAGCCGAGATCGGCGATCGCCTTGCGGACGCGGTCCCGCGTCTCGGGTTGCACCACGTCGAGCTCGCGCACGACACGCGACACCGTCATCCGCGATACCCCCGCGAGGCGCGAGACATCGCCGATCGTCGGTCGCTGGGGAGGGCGGCTGGCGGATTTCGGTCGGGTCATGGTCCAAGGACGCCGTGGCCCTCGCTGACGACATGGTAGAAGCGGCCCTCGAACATCGTGAGGATTTCGCGCGTCTTGAGGCGTGCGGCTTCGCGCTCGGGCGACGCAAGGGCAGCCTCGAGCGCGTCGATGGACGGATAGTCCACCTGCTGGATCATCACGACGGGCGGCGATCCATCGTCTGCCGACCGGACGCGGCACCAGCGCACGGCGAGTGCGTGCGGGAACTTCGCCCACAGCGGGGCGAGGTCGCGCTCGATCGCCTCGAAAAAAGCCTCTTCGCGTCCGGAGTGGATGCGTCCTTCGAACACGGCGGTGCGGGTGATCAACCAGGCCCCTCATTCAGTGCGATGTGCAGCTTGACCACGTGCGCGCGGTCGCCGGCGCGCTCGAGCGCTTCAGCGGCCTGGGCGAGCGGATAGGTGCCCGACAGGATGGGCGACACGTCGATTCGGCCGGTCACGATCATCTGCACGGCGCTGCGGAACTCGTCTCTTGCGCGGAATGCGCCGACGAACTCGATCTCGCGCGACTGCAGCACGTTCACCGGAACCGGCGCCGTGCCGGGGGGCAGCATGCCGACCTGGACGATGCGGGCGCCCCGGCGGACCGTGGCGAACAGAGACCCGAGCGCATCGGGTGAGCCCGACGCTTCGAACGCGAAGTCGAAGTGGCCGCCGTCCTGCGCATACGGTGCGAGCTCGTGCGACCGCGTGCGGACATTGACCGTGCGCGTCGCGCCCATGCTGCGCGAAGCCACCTCGAGCGGCGCGTCCTCGACGTCGGTGCAGACGATCTCGGTGGCGCCGGCGAGATGCGCTACACGCGCGGTCAGCAGGCCGATGGGCCCGGAGCCCGTGATCAGCACCCGCTTGCCGACGAGCGCGGAACCAGCGCGCGCGACCGCGTGCAGCGCAACCGAGAGCGGCTCGGCCACCGACAGTTTCAGCAGGTCGGTGCTGGCGGGCACCGGCACGATCTGGTCCGCTCGCAGCACGAGGTGCTGCGCGAAGCCGCCCTGCGAATGCGGGAAACGGCCAGCGCTGCCGAGGAACCACATGTCGGTGCACAGGTTGCTGCGGCCAGCGCGGCAGTAGTGGCACCGCAGGCAGGGGCGGCTCGGGTCGAGCGCGGCCTTCTGCCCGGCACCGAGGCCGCGCACGTCGCGACCGGTCTCGACCACCGTGCCCGAGATCTCGTGCCCGAGCACCAGCGGTTCGCGCACGGCGAAGTCGCCGACGGCGCCGCGGTGGTAGTAGTGCAGGTCGGAGCCGCAGATGCCGCCGTATGCCACGGCAACGCGCACTTCGTCGGGCGCGAGCGGACGATCGTCGAGCGTATCGATGCGGAGATCTTTCCGGCCGTGACAGACCGCTGCCAGCATGAGGTCACCGGTGTTGCGGGTGTTCACGGTAACAAAAAGGTCAGCGCCGTGGCTACAATGGCGACCGGCAAGCGGGCGACCATGAACCTTTTCGATCTCACCGGCCGTACGGCCCTCATCACCGGCGCCTCTCGCGGCATCGGTTATGCGATCGCCACCGCGCTGGCAGGAGCCGGGGCCCGCGTGATCCTGAACGGACGGCAACACACGGCGCTGGCACAGGCGGCCGACCGGCTGCGCGAGGCGGGCGCCGCGGTAGAAACCCGATCGTTCGACGTGACCCACGCGGCCAGCGTGAACGAAGCAATCGACGCGATCGAAGCGGACAGCGGGCCGATCGACATCCTGGTGAACAACGCGGGCATCCAGCGGCGCGGCCCACTCGAGACGTTCGATGACCAGGACTGGCGTGACCTCATCGCCTGCAACCTCGACAGCGTGTACTACGTCAGCAAGGCGGTTGCGCGGCACATGATTCCGCGCGGGCGCGGCAAGATCATCAACATCGGCAGCGTGCAGTGCGAGCTCGCGAGGCCGACCATCGCGCCTTACACCGCGACCAAGGGCGCGGTGAAGAACCTGACCCGGGGCATGTGCGCCGACTGGGCGCGCCACGGTCTGCAGATCAACGCGATCGGGCCGGGCTATTTCGATACGCCGTTGAACCAGGCGCTGGTCGAGAACCCAGAGTTCGACACCTGGCTGCGCAAGCGGACGCCGGCCGGGCGCTGGGGCAAGGTCGAAGACCTGCACGGCGCCGCGGTGTTCCTCGCCTCCAGCGCGTCGGACTTCGTCAACGGCCAGGTGCTGTACGTCGACGGCGGCATCGTTGCGGTGATCTGACCCGTGCCCGCGCCGCTTCCCGTCGCCTTGCAGCTCTGCCCGTTTTCAGCGTACCTCGAGGCGGGTCTGTCGCTCCGCTTCGACGTCGTCCGTTGGGACCGGCTCGAGCTCGCCGCGCAGCACGATTTCCTGGCGCGTCGCGCGGGCGAGGTTTTCGCCGTCGTCACTGGCGGTCATCTCGGCTGCACCAATGCGCTGATGACGGCGCTGCCGAACCTTCGCGTGATCGCGATCAACGGCGTCGGTCTCGACAAGGTCGATCTGCCGTTCGCAGCCCAGCGAGGTGTGCGTGTCGGCAACACGCCCGGCGTGCTGACCGAGGATGTTGCGGATCTGGCCGTCGGCCTCGTCATCGGCCTGTTGCGCGCAATCCCGGCGGCGGATGCGCACGTGAAAGCCGGGCTGTGGCCGGCGGGGGATCGCCCGCTGGGCCGCAAAGTCAGCGGGCGGCGCTTCGGCATCGTCGGCCTGGGCCGCATCGGTGCCGCAATCGCCGACCGCCTCGCGGCGTTCGGTCCCGTCTCGTACACCGGACCAGCCCCGAAGAGCGACGTGCGGCATCCGTTCCTGCCCGACCTCGTGGACCTCGCGCGCAACACAGACGTGCTGATAGTCGCGTGTCCGGCCACGCCGGCGACCCGACACCTGATCGGGCCGGCCGTGCTGGAAGCGATCGGCCGTGACGGCTACCTCGTGAACGTCGCACGCGGATCGGTCGTCGACGAGACGGCGGTCATCGATGCGCTCCGGAACGGGCGCCTCGGCGGCGCCGCGCTCGATGTGTTCGAGAACGAGCCTGACGTGCCTGAAGAGCTGCGGGCGAGCGATCGCGTGGTGCTGACCCCGCACGTGGCGAGCGCGACGGTCGAGACCCGCGCGCGCATGGCGGACATGGTGCTCGCGAACCTCGACGCTGCTCGCAGTGGTGCTGGGCTACCGACCGGCGCGGCCTGATCGCCGGGACCATTGCGCCGATCGCCCCGGCCAGCATATGTTACCGCTATCATGCACGGCAGCCGCTGCTTCAAGGCCGGGTCCGGCTGAAACTCTGATCCGAGGAATGCATCGATGGCGAGAAGCTCCAAGTCACTGCGCACGCTGCTGCGTGAATCCACGAAGTGCGTCGTGGCCCCCTGTGTCTACGACTGCGCCTCGGCGCGCGCCGTGGAGATGGTCGGATTCCCGGCCATGATGCTGAGCGGCGGTGAGGTGTCGATCGCGATGAACGGGGTGATCGACTACGGCTTCACCAACCTGACCGATCTCGAGTGGATCACGAGCCGCATCAGCCAGACCTCCGGCATCCCGCTCGCCGCCGATATCGAGGATGGCTTCGGCGGGCCGATCGCGGTCTATCGTTCGGCGCGTCGCATGGCGATGGCCGGTGCGAAGGCGATCCAGCTCGAGGACGCCGGCAACATGGAAGAGAGCACCGAGCTGCTGCCACGCGAGAAGTATTACGAGAAGGTGCGCGCGGCGCTCGCTGCGCTCGACGGCACGGACTGCATCCTCATCGCCCGCACGAACGCCGACCCGGCGACGCAGCTCGACGAGGGCGTCGAACGCATGCGCAAGGCCGCGGAGCTCGGCGCCGAGATGACGACGGTCGTGAAGTTGTCGAACCTGAAGGACGCGGAGTACGTCGCGCGCCGCGTGCCGGGCTGGAAGATGTACCCTGACGTCGCCGGGCACGATGGCAAGGCCGAAGTGACCGTCGAGGAAATCTACCCGCTCGGCTACAACTTCCTGACGATGCACTACACGCTGAAGGCGGCGATGGACGGCATGCTCGAGCACGGCATCCGCAACTTCCAGCAGCAGGGCAGCCTCTATACCTGCGACAAGGTCGACGCGACCGGCATCATGGGCATGAGCGCGACGCCGCTGTTCGATCCGCAGAGCTACATGGAACTGCAGGCCCGCTTCGGCAGCGAGAAGAAGGAATACACGATCGTCGGCAACAAGGTCGAGGACTTCCCCGAAGGCTTCGTCCGAACGCCGATCGACGATCGCCTTTGACTTCGCCAGCGCCGGAAGAGCCGACGTCGTCCTGGCCGCCGCCATCGGTGGGCTGGCTCGCCGTGCTGCTGCTCGCGCTGGCCTCTATCGTCTCGCAGTGGGATCGCACCGTCATCAACCTGATGGTCGCGCCCATCAAGGCCGAGTTCGGTCTGGACGACACTGCGTTCGGCGCGCTGCAGAGCATTGCGTTCGGGATCTTCTACGTCATCGCCTGCATACCGATCGGTCGGCTGGCCGACCGGTATCAGCGGCGCGTCATCATCGCCGTGGCGCTCGCCTTCTGGAGCCTGTTCGCGATGGCGTCCGGTCTCGCGCGCAGCTACACGCAGCTCTTCCTGACGCGCATCGGGGTCGCGGTCGGTGAGGCGAGCCTCACGCCTGCGGGTTTCTCCATGCTGGCCGACCTGTTTCCGCCGGCGAAGCTCGGGCGACCGGTGGGCGCATTCCTCATGAGCTCGCCGGTGGGTCAGGGCCTCGCCTTCATCGGCGGCGGCGCGCTGCTGCAGTGGCTGACCTCGTCGCACGTCCTCTCGGCGACGCCGCTCGCTTCGCTGCAACCCTGGCAGGCAGCGTTCGTCATCATCGGCGCGCCGGGGCTGCTGCTGGTGCCGCTGTTCCTGTTGTACCGCGAGCCATTGCGACGCGGCCGCGCAGGCGCGGCGCCGCTGCCGGCCGGTGAAGTGATGGCGGTGGTGCGTGAGCGCAGCAACATCATCGTGCCGATGTTCGCCGCGTTCGCGATGGTCCCGCTGGTCTCGTATGCGTTCAACATCTGGACGCCGGCGCTGTTCCAGCGGACGTGGGGCTGGAACCCGGCCCAGGTCGGGCTCGCGTTCGGGCTCATCCTGCTGACCTTCGGCACCGGCGGCGCCTTCTTCGGTGGCTGGATGAGCGATCGGCTGGCGGCGAAGGGCGTGCTCGATGCGCCGCTGAAAGTGGCGGCGTTCGGGTTCGTCGGTTGCGGCGTGTTCGGCGCGCTCGCGCCGTTGATGCCGAGCGCCGAACTCGCGCTGCTGTTCCTGTGCCCGGCGCTGTTCCTGAGCAACACGCCGTACGCGTGCGCCGGCACTGCGATCCAGCTCATCGTGCCGAACCGCGCCCGCGCACAGGTGAGCGCGATGTACATCACCATCACGACGCTGGTCGGCCTCGGCCTCGGCCCGCTGGTGGTCGGTCTCATGACCGACTACGTGTTCCGCAATCCGGCCGACATCCGCTATTCGCTCGCCATCGTGGTCTTCTTTCCAGCGCCGATACTCTTCCTGCTGCTGCGGATCGCGCGCAGACCGTTCCGCGCGCTGCGCGCGCACGGTTGATGCAGGCCGACTGCTCACCCGCGGACGGCCTGCAGTTCATCTGCGGGCCGGTCGCAAGTGAAGATCTAGCGCGACTTCCTGGCACGCCGTGGCTGATCGCGAGTGGCCTGAACACCGGCTCGCCGGCGCATCTGTACGTGATCGACACGCGCGATCGAAGCGCACGTGAGCTGTTTCCCGCGTCGCGAGCCAGCGCGCCGGAGAAGGCATGGCGAGCGCTCTGCGGTTCGGCGCCCGATGCCGGTTCGATGTCGATGGATGGACTGAACGCGCGGCGCGAAGCCGACGGCACCTTCACGCTGCTCGCGGCCAACCATGGCGATCGCCACGCCATCGAGGTCTTCCGCATCCGGCTTGCGCCCGACCCGGTCGCCACGTGGACAGGTTGCGTGCCGATGCCCAAGGGGACGCTCGCGAATTCGGTCGTGCCGCTGAAGGACGGCGGCTTCATCGCGACCAGCTTCCACGATCCGGATGACGCACAGGCCTGGTCACGCATGGCGCGCGGGGAGCCCACCGGGTCGGTGTGGGAGTGGCATGCCGCGAGTGGCTGGCGGCGCCTGCCGATCGTCGTTTCGGGTGCGAACGGCGTCGCGATCGATGACGACGAGCGCACTCTGTACGTCAGCGCTTGGAGTGCGAGGCGGCTCATCGTGCACGACCGTGCCACGGACCGATCCCGCGAACTTTCGCTCGATTTCATGCCGGACAACCTCAAGCGGAACGCTGACGGTTCGCTGCTCGTCGGCGGGCAGCGCGCGAGGGTTGCGGACCTCGCCGCCTGCCTGGGACCCGCCTGTCCGCAACCCTGGGTGGTCGCGAGGATCGATCCGGCCAGCGGCGCGGTATCACTGCTGGCGCAACGCGACGGCAGCGCAATGCTGAACTATGTCTGCACGGCGCTCGCTGTGGACGACCTGATCTATCTCACCGCGCGCGGTGCTGCGCGCATCGGGATCCTGCCGCACGCACGGTGACGCCGCTCCTCACGTGAACCGTACCGGGACGCGTGCTACCTTCGACGCATGAGCGTCTTCACTCGTCGACACGTCCTGCAGTTCGGCTCGGCGTTGATGGCCGCTCCGCTCACGAGTCGCGTCAGCATGGCCGCCGACACAACGCCTGCGTTTCCGCGCGGCGCGGTGATCCGCACGCTGTTCCGGGACTACGCGCCCGACGAGCTCGCGGGCGGCGCAACGCTGTTCCACGAGCACCTGTCGCTCGGAACGGACTTCAACGATCGCTTTCGCGCCGCGAGCGCGGCGGTGCTGGAAGCACAGGGGTTGCCACGACCCGAGCGGCCCGCCGGTCCGCCACCGGCACCACCCGGCCCGGACCCGATGCGGGACGTTGCGTTGATGACCGATGAGCTGCAGAACGCGCGGCGGGACGGCGTTGCGTGCCTCGTCGATGCCGGCCTCGAAGGGGCAGGCCCCGACCTCGCGTTCATTCGTGAGGCGGCACGTCGTTCGGGCATGCCGGTGGTCAAGGGCGCGGGCTTCTACACCGAGCCGTATTACCCGAACGATCTCGGCAAGCGCAGCGAGGAGCAGCTCGTGCAGGCCCTCATCCGTCAGGCCGACGACTATCCCGCCGGCGCTTTCGGCGAGATCGGCTCTTGGGACGAGATGACGACGACCGAGCGTCGCGTGTTCCGTGCGGTCGGCAAGGCACACGTCGCGACGAACCTGCCGGTGTTCACGCACACCGGCATTCCCGGCAAGGCGGCGTTGCAGCAGCTCGATCTGCTCGAGGACGCGGGCGTCGAGCCGCGTCGCATCTGCATCGGTCATCTCGGCAACCTGACCGATCCGGGCCTGTACGTTCACAAGCACATCTGCCGGCGCGGTGGCTTCGTCGGTTTCGATCGGCAGGGTGGCGGCAACGACGCGCCGGTCGTCCCGCTGGTGATGGGGCTGATCGACGCCGGCTTCGCCGACAACGTGCTCATCAGCGGCGACGCCTTTCGCGGTTACGCGCGGCCCATCACCCGCTTCGTGCCGATGCTGAAGGCGGCCGGCGCGACCGATGCCGTGCTCCATCGCATCACGGTCGACAACCCGCGACGCTTTCTCGCGTTCGTCCCGAAGCGCCCACGCAGGGCGTGAGCGCGCCTCGGGCGGCATGTTGACCTAGCCGCTGTTGCGCAGCGCAGTCGCCACGGCGTTGATCGAGAGCTGGATGCCCTCGACGACGCGCGGGTCCGCGTCGCCGGCGCGGTGCCGCTTCAGCAGCTCGACCTGCAGCAGGTTCAACGGCTCGATGTACGGCAGCCGCAGGCGGATCGACGCATCGAGGCCGGGGTGCTTCTCGAGCAGACGCGACTGGCCGGTGACGTCGAGCAGGAAGTCGTGGGTGGTGTGCCACGCGCTCTCGATCTGCGGGAAATACTGTTCGGCGAGCCCTGGCTCGGTCACGAGGGTCAGATAACGGCGCGCGATGGCGAGGTCGCTTTTCGCGAGCACCATCTCCATGTTGTCGAGCGTTGCCTGGAAGAACGGCCAGCCGGCGGCCATCTCGCGCAGCAGCCCCCGGTCCGGAAACGCGGCCAGCGCCTGGCCGGCGCCGTACCAGCCGGGCAGCATCACGCGCGCCTGCGCCCAGGAGAAGACCCACGGAATCGCGCGCAGGTCCTCGATGCGGTCGCGACTTCGTGCGCGAGGCCGGACGAGAGCCGATCTTCAGCGTCGCGATCTCGAGCAGCGGCGTCATCTGGCGGAAGAACGTCTTGAAACCGTCGGTGCCGTAGACGAGCGCACGGTAGCGCTCAAACGCATCCTTCGAGATCGCAGCCATCGTATCGACGAAGCGTGCCTGCTCGCCGTCGGGGCGACGCGCAGGCTCGAGCGACGCAAGCAGCGTTGCGGCGGTGATCGCCTCGAGGTTGGCGGCCGCTGCTTCGCGCGTGCCGTACTTCGCGGCGATCATCTCGCCCTGCTCCGTGATGCGGATGCGGCCCTGCACGGTGCCGCTCGGCTGCGCGCGGATGGCGGCGAACGACGGCCCGCCGCCGCGGCCCACCGAGCCGCCCCGGCCGTGGAAGATCTGCATCGCGGACGCCGGCTGTCTCGAAAGTCTTCGCGAGCGTGCGCGTCGCCTGATGCAGGCTCCACACCGAGGTGAGGTAGCCGCCGTCCTTGTTCGAGTCCGAATAGCCGACCATCACTTCCTGATAGCCCGCGTCGGCTCGCGACCGCGCGGATCTCGGGCAGCGCGAGCCACGCGCTGCATGATGTCCGGCGCGCGCTCCAGATCGCCGATGGTCTCGAACAGCGGCACGACCATGATCGCCGCCGACGCGCGGGTCGGCCGGCCGGTACAAGCCCGGCTTCCTTCAGCAGCAGGTTCACCTCGAGCATGTCCGACACGCTCTCGCACTTCGAGATGATGTAGGTCGTGATGCACGCGCGGACCGTACAGCGAATGGGCGACGGCCGCGGCCCGTACGATGGCGAGCTCCGACTGTCGTTTCGTCACCATACGTCGCGAACGGACTGAACAGCAGGCGTGGGCTCGCCGAGTTCGCCGCGGAGCAGCTCAACGCGCGCGGCTTCGTCGAGCGCTTCGTAGTCGGCTTCGACGCCCGCGACCTTCAGCAGGTCGGCGACGACGCGCGCATGCACGTCGGAGTTCTGCCGCAGGTCGAGCGTCGCGAGGTGAAAGCCACAGCTCTCCACCTGCGCGTATCAGCCGACCCAGCGCGCCGCCCGAAGCAAGCAGGCCCGCACCGAACTTCGCGAGGCTGTGCGCCAGCGCGACGAGATCGTCGCGAAGCTTCGGCGGCGAGTCATAGGCCGCGCCGGACACCGACGGTGCGCCGCGCGGGCTTCTGGCCCGTGAACTTCTCATAGGTTGCAGCGAGACGCGCGTAGATGCCGATCAACGCGCGCCGATATGGCTCGTCGCGCCGGCCGACATTGTCGTCGCCACTGCGAAACCGCCAGCGCCGTTACCTCGTCGGTGATGCCGGCGCAGTTCGGTCGAGATCGAGAGCTCCTTGCCCGAGCTCGTGGATCTGCGCGAGGTAGCGCTCGAGCGCGGCGCGCGACCCGGCGCCGAGCGCGTACTGCAGGGTTGCCGCGGTGACGTTCGGGTTGCCGTCGCGGTCGCCGCCGATCCACGTTCCGAGCCGCAGGAAGCAGTCGGGCCGATGCGGCAGCAGCCGCTCCCAGCGCGCATACAGCTGCGGCAGCACGGGAAGGAACACGTCGCGCAGATACGAGAGCGCGATCTCGACCTCGTCGGCACACCTGCATGCGTTCGCGTCGCAGCGGACGTGTCTGCCACAGCAGCGCGATCTGGCGCACGATCGCCTGCTCGATGACGTCGCCGTCGACCGTTTCGGTGGCGCCCGTGTCGCGCAGCCGCATCAGCTCCGCGATCCGGTTGCGATGGTCGAGCATGCTCTTGCGCATCACCTCGGTCGGATGCGCGGTCAGCACGGGCACGATCAGCGCCTCGTCGAGCAGCGCGAGCACTGCGCCCGCGTCGATGCCATCGGCGGTCAGGCGCGTCAGCGCGCTCTCGACGTCGGCGCCGATTTCTTCGAGCCTGCCCTGCCGGTCTTCGGCGAGATTCGCGAGCATCGAGAACAGCATGAAGCCGCGCACGAACGACAGCGTGTCGTCGAGGCTGAGCGCTTCGAGATTGCGTGCCAGCGCCGCAGCGTCACCGCGACCGCGATGTCGCTCGACCGACGAGGCTCGCACGTATCGCCTCGGTGCGCTCGAACAGTTGCTCGCCGCCATACGCACGGATGACGTCGCCCAGCAGCTTGCCGAGATAACGGATGTCTTCGTTCTGCGTGATCGACGGGGTGCTCACGTCCCGAGGGTACACGCGACCGTGTACCTTGTCGGCCTCTGCCGACGCGAACTTTGCCCAGAGGCCGCTGACGACACGACCGGCAAATTCGCTCTACTGTCACCAGCCTCACCGTTAGGCGTTACAACCGATTGGAGCTCTGCATGAACAGGCAGCTGAAAGACTCGGCCAAACTGGCCCGCGATTTCCTGTCGATGATTTCGGACGGCATCAGCCGCGTCGAGTCCGGCGCGGGCGAGTTTACGCGCAGCGGCGCCGCTGAGCTGGCGCGTCACATCCCGAAGAAGTGGCGCGGTGGTGGTGGGCCGAGTGCCGGTCTGCTCGGAACACTGCTTGTCGCCGGCGTCGTGGCGGGCACCGCCGTACTCGTTTACAAAAGCACGCGGCCGTCAGGCCGTCGCCGTTCGCGACGCTAGTCGCCAGAACGGGAGACGAATTCAGCCGGAAGTTGCTGGACCGCCTCCGATGGTGGACTGAGCTGCGCGCGTGGTTTGCGAGGCGCAGCTCGAACAGAGGCAGACGCGACCCTGAGCGTGAATCGGCAGCGCGCCGATCGCAAGGGGTGACACAACGCTGTCGAAGCACCAGCAGCGTTCTTCCCCCGCAGCAATCCCACAGGCATTAGGTTCTCTGCAGACCGGGCAAAGCGCCTTGTCCACGCGGGTTGCTCAACCCGCCAGCGGATTGCCGGTCTCGAGCAGCGACTTCAGGTCGCTGAGGATCCAGCTCCAGCCGCCGCCGCCGCGCGGATCGAACTTGCTCGCGGTGGCCCTCGCCATGCGTGGCGCGCCCTGCAGTTCATGCGTGACGGTGAGGCGGCAGAAGCCTTGTCCGGTGTCCTCGATCTCGAACGTGAGCCGCGTGAAGCCTTCCGCGGCATCCTCTTTCGAGAACAGGAAACGATACGTCTGCACGAGGCGATAGGGCGGGCTCGACTCGATGACCTCGCCATCGATCATCGGGTCGGGCAGGCCCATCGCGCGCATCTGGTCACTGGGACGCCCGTAGAACTTGCCGCCGGCGCGCAGATCGTAGTCGTACACGGCGCGATAGCCATATTTCATCGACCATTCCGGCGTGGTGATCGCGTCCCAGATCTGCTCCGCGGGTGCGCGGATGTAGACCTGGTGAACCTGTGCCGGGATCAGGCCCGCTTCTTGTTCGGCTGCCATTTCTTGTTCTCCAGGATCGACTTCAGGTCGACGAGCGCCGAAACCTGGCGCTCGGTGTACTTGTCGATCCACCGGTCGTGAACCAGGCGGATCGGCACGGCGTTCAGGAAGTGCAGCTTCTCGCGTCCCGCGCGGCGCGACACGACAAGGCCGGCATCCTCGAGCACGCGCAGGTGCTTCATCACGCCGAACCGCGTCATCTCGAGGACCTCCTCGAGCTCGCCAAGCGTCTGCCCGTCGCACTGGAACAGCGCATCGAGCAGCATGCGCCGCGAGCGATCGGCCAGTGCCTTGAACACACGATCGTCAGAAGACATGTTCCGAATATAGGTGACCAATTGGTCACCTGTCAAAGTGGGGCGTGCGGCGTTGGCTTAGACTTGCCGGGATGAGCACTGCCCCCCTGATCACCCACCTGCTCGAGCTGCGCAAGCGCCTGGTCCGCATCGGGCTCGCCGTGGCGGTCGTTTTCGTGCCGTGCATGTACTACGCGAACCCGCTGTTCAGTTTTCTGTCGCAACCGCTGCTGGCCGTCCTGCCCGAGGGTGGTGCCATCGTCGCCACGGGCGTCATGTCGCCGTTCACCACGCCGTTCAAGCTCGCGTTCTACGTGTCGCTCGGCGTGGTCATGCCATATGTGCTGTGGGAGATCTGGCGCTTCGTCGCACCGGCGCTGTTCAAGCGCGAGAAGAACTTCGCCATGCCGCTCGCGGCGTCGACGATCGTGCTGTTCTATTCAGGCATGGCGTTCGCGTATTTCCTCGTCTTCCCCGGCATCTTCAAGTTCATCGTGGCGACGACACCGCGCGGTGTGCAGATCATGACGGACATGAACGAGTACGTCGGCTTCGCGCTGACGTTGTTCCTGTCGTTTGGCCTCTCGTTCGAGGTGCCGATCGTCGTCATCCTGCTGGTGCTGAGCGGCCTGATCCGCGTCGAGAAGCTGACCGCGAGCCGCGGCTACGTGATCATCGCGATCTTCGTCGTGTCCGCCATCATCACGCCCACCACCGATGCGATTTCACAGCTGGCGATGGCCGGCCCGATGTGGCTGCTGTACGAAGGCGGCGTCGTCGCCGCGCGCATCCTGGTCAAGATGCGGCGGGAGCAGGCAGCGACAGATGCAGGAACTGGTTGAAGTCGCTGCGCCCAGCGTTTTCAGCGCGCCGATACTTGCAAGGCGGCCGTCGCGCCCCGCCGTCCACACGGTGACCGACGGGTTCTGAAGCCGCTCAGGTCGAGCGCGAACACGTGGCCAGCGGGAGAGTTGGCGTGCATGCCCGCCAGGTGCAGTGCGAGCAGGGAGCGCGTCGGCTCCCCGGCCAGATCGTCCACGCGGATCTGGTACAGCGCCGGAGTCAAGGGTCAGCGTGTGCCTGCAGCGGGCCGCTTCGCCGCCGAGTCCAGGATCGCCTTCAACGTCGGCGTGCGCTCGATTGCGGGCTTGTCGGGCCTGAACGTGCGGACGAAGGCATACAGGTCCGCGACCGCTGCATCGTCCAGCGCGCGTTCAGGATAGTTGGGCATCCGCGTCGAGGGCAGCAGCGGCGCCTGGTCGCCGCGTTGTCGCAGGAACATCCTGAACGTCGCGAGGTCGCCGATGAGCGGGCTGTCGGTCGCGACGAGGTCGCGCGCACCCGTCTCGCCGTTGTAGCCGTGACAGCCGTAGCAGCCGTGCGCGAAGTACAGCTGTTTACCCCGCGTCGCATCGGCTGCGGCGGCAACCTCGAACGGGGCGACGACCATCAGCACCGCGAGCAACATGGCTTTCATCGCGGCTGCGTCACGACATCGATCAGGTACGGCTCGCCGCTTTTGACCGCCGCTACGCCGCGCTTCAACGCGTCGGCAAGCTTCGCCGGATCCTCGATCGGCCCTTCGCTCGCCATGCCGTAGCCCGCGGCAAGCTTCGCGTAGTCGATGGCCGGATCGCGCAGCGTCGTGCCGATGTGCGCCCGATCGGTGCCGCGACCCCGTGCGCCGGCCATGTATTGCAGGAACATCAGTTCCTGATGCCAGGCGCGGTTGTTGTGCATCACCGTCAGCATCGGCAGCCGGTGGTGGGCGGCGCTCCACAACATTCCCGGCGCGTAGTTGAAGTCGCCGTCGGTCTGGATGTTGATGACGATGCGATTGCGACCCCTGGCAGCCAGGGCGGCACCACCACAGGCGCCGAGCCCGTAACCCATGCCGCCAGCACCCTGGCCGCCGAGATAGCTGTACGGCCGATCGTGGGCCCACAGCTCGCGATGATGCGCGCCGGAAAAGTTGCTCGGGCTGGCAAGACACCAGTCCTCGTTCTCGATCAGCGGCCACAGCTCCGCATACAGCCGGGCCGTGCTCACAGGTGTCGCGTTCCATCCCTTGCGTCTGATGTCGAGCGCGCGGGCGAGCGCAGTCAGCATCGCTTCGCGATTCGCTTCCCCATGCTTGCGGGTGCGTTCTTCGATGCGGCGTCGCTGCGCAGCCGTCGTCTCCGCACGCACGGCTGCGAGGATGGCTGGCAGGCTCGCTTCTGCATCGACGTCGACGGTGCGCCGGATGACGGCGGCGTCTCCCGCGCCCGGCGCCCCGGCCGGAGCTGCGGTTCGACGCAGGCCCCCGAAGCCGATGCCGCCGGCGTCGCGCTTCCCCTGCGTGGAGAGCAAGGTCGGGCCGCGGAGCGCGACGTCGGCCGGTCCGGTCTCGAGCCCCAGCCGGTAGTCATAGCTAGTCGATGCACCCGGCCCGCACAGCGGATGTCGCTGCGGAAAGCTCATGGGGCCCGCGGTCGCTTTCGTGCTGGTGCTGGCGCCCACCGCTTCCGCCAGCTCGACGGCCTGCCGCACTCCCGCCGGCGTGCGGAGCTGTCCCACCTCGATGCGCGGATTGTTCGCGGCCAGCAGGGCGCGTGCAATCTCACGCGCCGTGGTCTCGTCGATGCCCGCGATGCGCGGCGGCACGTAGCGCGGAATGGCCATCGAGCCGGCTTCCTCCTTCTGGAACTCCATGTCGAGCACGACCAGCGTCGGCGCGGTGGGCGGCGTCACAGCCTGGCGATAGGCCTCCTGCAGTGCCGTCAGCGAATCGGCCAGCGTCTTCGGCTGCGCGTCCCATTTGGTGAACGAGCGCACGAGCCCGGCCATGTCGTCGGCGGTGTGTGCCTGGATGAAGCCGTCGTCGCGCCCTGCGATGATCAGCATCGGCGTGCCAGAGCAATACGCCTGATAGATCGCCATCGAGGCGTGCTGCAGGCCGATCGTCCCGTGCAGCATCGCGCACATCGGCCGGCCTTCGGCCTTCCCGTAGCCGTTCGCCATGTCCACCGCCGTCTCTTCGTGCAGCGCGGTGATGAACTCGGGCATCACGTTTGGAGGCGAGCCGTAGTTGACGATCGATTCCTGGATACCTTCGAAGCTCGAGCCCGGATTACCCGCGACGAACTCGATGCCGAGCTCCTTCAGCACCTGCGTCTGCAGGTCCGACCCGCAGCGATTTACGGCGCGTGGAGGCAGCGTCAGAGCCGCGGATCCGGCCTCGCGCTCGAGTTGCGCCTGGGTCGGCGCCGCTACAGCGGGGGCGGGAGCAGGAGAGGCTTGCGCGCCCTGGACGGGAACAGTGCCCGCGGCCAGAGCGGCGCCGGCCGCACCGGTGAGGAAAGCGCGCCGGTCGACGGCTGCCGAAGGATCATCGCCGCGGGACATGAGCACCCCCATTGCGTCTTCTGCGAGACGTACGACCCGAGATTTCGCCAAGGGCGCAGGCAAGTCAAGGTCGGGAGGGTTCGGGCGGCTGATTCGATCCGACGCCTGCACCTACAGCCCGGGCCCCCCTCCATGGGTCTAATCCGCGTGCAGGTCCCGGCAAGTGCCCGTTTCGAGTTTCGCTTCCGAGCGGTGGTTCGAGAGGGTGTGCCGGGGCCTGCCCTGGTATGCAGCAGTCGGCGCTTCGCGCGTTGCGTGAACGCCATCACAGCCGCGCGTGGTGGTGCGGCCGGATGATAATGGCCAGAGATACCAATCGGAACGCCATGAAAATTCGACGCACTCTCGACGCACGCGGCAATCCCGTGGTCGAGGTCCGCAACCGGGACGGAATCTACGAGCGCCGGGTCGACCAGTCGGCGATCGTCAAGCTGCGTCCCGACAGTTTCGCGCTGCTCGAGTCGGCCGAGTCCAAACGCATTCCGCAGGGCTCGACGCCGTACGGCTCGGCCTCGGTCGCCAGCACCAAGAGCATCCGCAAGCGCAGCTCGCTCGATTACCTGCGCGAGCTCAGCGAGGAAATCACGCGCCGTCGCGACAAGAAGGACGGCGAGTAATCAGCGACCGGCCGTCTCGGGGCAGGTGACCTTGTGCGCGCTGGCCTTGAAACCGTGCTGTTTCGCCGATTCCTCGGTGATCACGGTGGCCTTCGGATTCGGCTTGAAGTTGTCGGGATTCGAGTCGCTCGCCCTGAGGTCGTCCTTCCCGCGGCAGGGCATGTAGAGCTTCGTGTCCGGGTCGGCCAGCACGCGCACCTCGCCGCGGACCGGCAACGGCTTGCCGTTCGCGTCCGTCGACGGCGGCGGCTCGGTCGGCTCAGCCTTGACCCGATCCACCACGTTCGTCTCGGTTCTGGCCGGTGTCTGGGCGAGTGCGGCGCCAGCGAGCAGGGCGCTCAGCGTTCCGAGCGCGAGCCAGGGGCGGGTGGAGAGCCGTGAGGCGGAGTTGGTGTGCTTCATGACCACACGATGCGCCGAAGCACGGAGGCAATCTCGCGGCGGACGCCGTGTGCGCGAGTCAGCGGACTTCGACAGTTGCGTGAATGGCGCGCCCGACTGGATTCGAACCAGTGACCCCTGCCTTCGGAGGGCAGTACTCTATCCAGCTGAGCTACGGGCGCATCGCGGGGGCGAAAGCCTACCGAATCGCGCACGGCACGGCCAGCGCCGATGCCGCTAAGCTTGCCCGCATGAATTTCCCCTCACGCATCCGCGTCGGCGTGCTCTACGGCGGCCAGTCCGCCGAGCACGAGATTTCGATCCTGTCCGCGCGCAACATCGTCGCCGCGCTCGACCGTGACCGGTTCGAGCCCGTGCTGGTCGGCATCGACAAGGACGGGCGCTGGCTCACGCAGGACGAGCGGCGCCTGATCGCGAGCGCGCGCGATCCACGCTCGGTCCGCATCGAGCCGGGCGCCCCGGCCCCGATCGAGACCGACGGCCGCCCGCGTCGACGTCGTCTTCCCGGTGCTGCACGGCACGCTGGGCGAGGACGGCGCGATGCAGGGCCTGCTCGAAGTGGCGGGCATCCCCTACGTCGGCGCGGGCGTGCTCGGCTCCGCGGTGGGCATGGACAAGGACGTGATGAAGCGGCTGCTGCGCGACGCGGACATTCCGATCACGCACTTCATCACCGTGCGGCGGAGCCGGTTCGACGCCCATGCGGCAGAGGTGTGTCGCGAAGCTGCGAAGCTCGGCTTCCCGCTGTTCACGAAGCCGGCCAACGCCGGCTCGTCGGTGGGCGTCCGCAAGGTGAAGTCGGCGGCCGATCTCGAGGACGCCATCCGCTTCGCGTTCCGGTTCGACGTGAAGGTGGTGGTGGAAGCGGGCGTCGACGGCGCGCGAGATCGAGTTCGCGGTGCTGGGTGGCGATCCGGCGACGGTGTCCGTCGCAGGCGAGATCGTCGTCGAGCATGCCGATGGCTTCTATTCGTACGACGCGAAGTACCTCGACGAGAAGGGTGCGCGGCTCGAGCTTCCGGCGAGGCTCTCGGCCGACGAGCTGCAGCGCGCACAGGCGATGGCACTGCGGACGTTCGAGGTGCTCGAGTGCGACGGGCTCGCTCGCGTCGACCTGTTCCTGACGAGCGCAGGCGAGCTGCTCGTGAACGAGATCAACACGCTGCCCGGGTTCACGGCGATCTCGATGTATCCGAAGCTGTGGGCATTGTCGGGCCTGACGCAGACCGCGCTGATCAGCCGGCTGATCGATCTCGCCATGCGCGCGCGGACGAGCGCAAGGCGATCCGCCGCAACTTCGGCGCCTAGCGACCCTTCGCTACAGCCAGCCGCGGCGCTTGAAATAGAGCCACGGCAGCACCGCCGACGCAACCATCAGCACCAGCGCGCCGTAGAAACCCCACATCTCGTCGAGCCACGGCATGTGATGGAAGTTCATGCCATAGATGCCGCGCGATCACCGACGGCGGCAACAGGAACACCGTCACGACCGAGAAGATCTTCAGGATGTTGTTCTGGTCGATGCTGATCATGCCGAGCGTGGCATCGAGCAGGAAGTTCAGGTTCGTGCCGAGGAAATTGGCGTGATCGCTCATCGCGACGACGTCGCGCGCGAGCGTGCGCAGCCGGTTGCGGACGTCGGCGCTCAGAGGCAGGTTCGACTGCTGCACGTAGGTGAGAAGGCGCGACAGACTGACCAGGCTTTCGCGCGTCTTCGCGATCAGCTCGCCGCCCTGTCCGACGCGCTCGAGCACCTTGCGGAAGTCCCGCTGGCGTCGCTTCCGCTTCAGCCGGCCGGGGTTGAACACCTCGGACGACACCGCATCCATGTCGCTGCCGACGCGCTCGATGACGTCGGCGATGCGGTTGACGAGCGACTCGACCAGACCTGCGAGGATCGCGGGCGCGCTGTTGCAGGTCTGTGGATGCCGGTCGGCGTAGGCGATGTAGCGCCGGAACGGCAGCGGGTCGACGTAGCGGTTGGTGACGAGGCGCGGGCCCTTGATGATGAACGTGACCTGCGAATTCTCGGGCTCGTTGGTGTCGAGTTTCGTCAGCACGGTTGCGGTGAGGTAAACCGCGCCGTCTTCCTCGTACAGCCGGCTCGAGGACTCGATCTCGCGCATTTCTTCGCGCGTTGGCACCGACACGTCGAGTCGCGCCTCGACCAGGCGCTCTTCCTCGACGGTGGGCTCGAGCAGGTCGAGCCACAGCGCCTCTTCGGGCAGCGGGCTCTCGGGAGCCCGTTCGATCTGCTTCAGCCCCTGGGGCGTCAGGCTGAAGACGGACAGCATCAGCGGCGCTTTTCTGCCGCGGTCAGGTCGTTGATGAGCTCGATGAGTTGCGAGTGGCCGCCGGCGAGCGCGACATCGGTCTGGTACTTGCCGTTGATGAACAGGACCGGCACGCCTTCGACGCGATAGCGGCGCGTGATGTCATCGGCGTGCTGCAGGTTGGAGTTCACGCCGAAGGAGTTGTACGCCCGCGTGTAGTCGGCCTCGCTGATGCCGTTCGCCTTGGCGAACGCGACTTGCAGCTTGAGCGACTGCGCATCGTCGTTCGCGATGAGGAAGTTGCCCCGCTTGTGGATCTCGTCGAACACCGCGGTGTGCAGCGCCTCGCCCTTGCCGAGCGCTTCGAGCGTGTAGAACAGCCGCGCGTGCGCGCGATGTGCCGCGCCCCACGTGACCGGCACGCGCACGAACTTGACGTTCGCAGGCTTGTTCTTCTTCCAGCTCTCGAGATACGGATCGAGCGCGTAGCAGTGACCGCAGCCGTACCAGAACACCTCCAGCACTTCGACCTGGCCCGGCTCGGCGGTGGTCGGCTGTGCGGGCGTGACCGGCAGGTAGTTCGTGCCGGCCTTCCATTTGCCGCCGGGCAGCTGCGCCGACTCTGGCATGGCCGCGACGCGCTCGAGCCGCGCTTCACCGCGATCGGCGCCTTCGGTCTCGGTGGTCGATTCCTGGTTCGCCTTGGCGGCCCGTTCGAGCGCCTCGGGAGCAGCCGCCGCGGCGTCTGCGTTGACGCGCGTCTCGGGCGCCGTGGTCACGGCCGGGGCGGCCAGCGACGTGTCGGTGGAGGCCGGCGGCGTGTTGCGTCCGCAGGCTGCGAGGCTGAGTGAGAGCAGGGCGAAAACTGCGAACGCTTTTTTCATGAGGGGTTCCGTCAGCGCATGCCCTGGATGTACGACGCGAGGTTGCGGCGGTCTTCCGGCGTCAGCTTCGCGGCGATCGTGACCATCATCGGAGCGTTCGGCCCCGCCTGACGCGCACCCTTGTCGTCTTTCACGTAACGCGTGTCGGCCGCATAGTCGCCGAGCTGCTTGATCGTGTAGACGGCGTGCTGCGCACGAAGCGCCGGGAAGGCGGCGGCCGGAACGCCACGACCGACCGGACCGTGGCACGCCATGCAGGCCGGGATGCCGCGCGCCGGATCGCCAGCGCGGTACAGCGTCTCACCCGCTTTCCAGTACGACGGGTCGGCCTCGTGGCCGTTCGGCGTCTGTCGCGAGAAGTACGCCGCCAGGTCGAGGATGTCCTGATCGGACAGGTCCTTGACCATCGGATACATGAGCGGATTCGGCCGCTTGGCGTCGCGGAACAGCGTGATCTGCTGTTCGAGGTAGTGCGCGCTCTGGCCGGCGAGCACAGGCCACTCGGGATTTGCGCTGTTGCCAGCGGGGCCGTGGCAGGCGACGCAGGTGGCGCTCTTGGCGGCACCTGCCTCGACGGAGCCGGCGGTAGCGGCCGCGGCTGCTTCGGCCGCGAAGGAAACAGGGGCGAAGCCCGCGGCCGAAAGGGCAAGGCCCAGGGTCGCGGCGACTGTGAACCAGGCTCTCATCGTGTCCGAAGCTCCGGTGGGTCGAAAACCGCAGAATTGTACACTGGCAGGCGTGAGCATCTATCCCCAGGTCCGATTCATGCTGAGCGTCGCGGCGCCAGCGCAATTTCCACCCGATCAAGGTTTCGAGATGGCGATTGCCGGGCGTTCGAACGCCGGCAAGTCGACCGCGATCAACACGATCCTTGCCCATCGCAACCTCGCCCGGGTGAGCAAGACCCCGGGCCGGACCCAGCTGCTGAACTACTTCGAGCTGAAACCGGGGTATCGCATGGTCGATCTACCCGGCTACGGGCACGCGAAGGTGCCTGCGGAGGTGCGCAAGACGTGGGGGCCCATGATCGAGGGCCTGCGCCATCGCGAATCCTTCCGCGCGCTGTTGCTGATCGTCGATTGCCGCCGGGGTGTGAAGGCGGAGGATTTCGGTCTGCTCGACTGGGCCGGTCTGCCCGGACCGTCCGCGCACGTGCTGCTGAGCAAGGCCGACCAGCTGCCGCAGTCCGGCCGCATGGCCGCGTTGCGTGATGCGCAGAAGCAACTCGGCGACCGGGCGGGCGTCAGCCTGTTCTCGGCGCTGAAGGGAATCGGGCTGGAGGATGCCCGCCGCGTGGTGCTAACGTGGGCTTCGCAGGGAGAATAAAGGGCCCCGGTGGCAATGCCACCGGGGCAGACTACCTGACGCGGGTCTCGACGCGGCAGGTCACCCGCTCAGGGAGGGAAGCGGGGAGCATTCATCATGCTCAATTGGTCAGACTGCGCTGCTTCACTGCAGTTCCCGCTCCTCGCAAAAAAAGACCGCTGATTTATCAGCGCGTTGCACGCCATCCGTTGCCGTGAAGCAACATTGCAACGCAGCACCGGATCAGTGCGCCTGGTCCCAGTTGGTGCCAGTACCGATCTCGACCTTCAGGGGTACGCTGAGCTCGCCGGCGGCCGGCATCAGTTCATGCAGCAGTGCCACCACGGCGTCGGTCGCGTCCTGGTGCACCTCGAGCACGAGCTCGTCGTGCACCTGCATGACCAGGCGCGCGGCCAGGCCGGTGGCGGTCAGGCGCGCGTCCACGGCTATCATCGCCCGCTTGATGATGTCGGCAGCGGTTCCCTGCATCGGCGCATTGATGGCCGCGCGTTCGGCGTACTGCTGCAGGTTGCGGTTGCGGGAGCGGATATCGGGCAGGTACAGCCGACGCCCGAACACCGTCTCGACATAGCCGAGCGCGCGCGCCTGCTCGCGGGTGTCGTCCATGTAGCGCTTGACGCCGGGATAACGCCTGAAATAGAGGTCGACGTAGCGCTGCGCGGCCGAGCGCTCGATGCCGAGACGGGTGGCGAGTCCGAAGGCGGACATGCCGTAGATGAGCCCGAAGTTGATCGCCTTGGCCGATCGGCGGTCGTCGCTCGACACCTGGTCGAGGGGCACGCCGAACACCTCGCTCGCGGTCGCCTGGTGGATGTCGAGGTCGGCCGCGAACGCCTTCAGCAGGTCGGCGTCGCCGGACAGGTGCGCCATGATGCGCAGCTCGATCTGCGAGTAGTCGGCCGCGACCAGCACGTGGGCGGGCGGCGCGATGAACGCTTGCCGGATGCGCCGCCCCTCGGCGGTGCGGATCGGAATGTTCTGCAGGTTCGGGTCGGTCGACGACAGCCGGCCGGTCGCGGCGACCGCCTGGTGATAGCAGGTGTGGATGCGACCCGACGCGCCGTCGATCTGCGCCGGCAGCTTGTCGGTGTAGGTCGACTTCAGCTTCGCGAGGCCGCGGTAATCGAGGATCAGCCGCGGCAGCGCATGATGCGAGGCCAGCTCTTCGAGCACGTCTTCGGCGGTCGACGGCTGGCCCGTCGGCGTCTTCCGCAGCACCGGGATCTGCAGTCGCTCGAACAGGATCTGCTGCAGCTGTTTCGGTGACTCGAGATTGAATTCGCCACCGGCGGCGGCATGCGCTTCGCCGGCGATCTCGAGCATCCGGCGCGCGAGCTCGTTGCCCTGCGTGCGCAACAGGCCCGCGTCGACCAGCACGCCGGTCGACTCCATGCGCGTCAGCACCGGCACCAGGGGCTGCTCGATGGTCTCGTACAGCCCCTTCAGCCGGGGCTCGTCACAGAGGCGCTTCCAGAGCGTCTGGTGCAGCCGCAGCGTGATGTCGGCGTCCTCGGCTGCGTACTCCGCTGCCTTCTCGACGCTGACCTGGCTGAACGGGATCTGCTTCGCGCCCTTGCCGGCGACGTCCTCGTACTTGATCGTCGTGACGCCGAGATAGCGTTCGGCAGCCGAGTCCATGTCGTGGCGTATGGCGACGCTGTCGAGCACGTACGACTCGAGCATCGAATCGAAGCGTTGCCCCGCGAGCGTGATGCCGTCGTGCGCGAGCACGTGGACGTCGTACTTCAGGTGATGACCGACCTTCGGCCTCGAGGCGTCCTCGATGATCGGCTTCAGCGCGGCGAGCGTCGCGGCCCGGTTCAACTGCTCGGGCGCACCGGCATAGTCGTGTGCGAGCGGCACGTACCAGGCCTCACCCGGCGCCACGGCAAACGAGAGCCCCACGACGCGCGCCTCGCGGTACTGGATGTGCGTCGTCTCGGTGTCGAGCGAGATCAGTGGTGCGTTCGCCAGCGCCGCGAGCAGCCCGTCGAGCCCGGCGGCGTCGACGACGGTGCGGTAGTTGCGCGGAAGCGCGCCCAGCTCACGATCGGCCACGCCCTCCGGTGGCGGCGGCAACGCCGCGGCGGCCCCGGTCGAGGTCGCTCGCGCACCGCCTTCACTCCCGGGCGTGCCGGCCGGTTCGGGCTCGCCGGTCAGCGCTCGCAGCCACGTCTTGAACTCGAGCCGCGCGTACAGCGCGCGCAACGCCTCGTCGTCCTGCGGCTTGCGTTCGAGGTCGGCTGCCTCGGGCGGCAGTTCGACGTCGAGCTGGATCGTCGCGAGCCGGCGCGCAAGCGCCAGCGTTTCGAGCCCGGCGCGCAGGTTCTCGCCCACCTTGCCGGTGATCTTGTCGGCGTTGGCGATGATCGCGTCGAGCGTGCCGTATTGCGCCAGCCACTTCGCCGCGGTCTTCGGCCCGACCTTGTCGATGCCGGGGATGTTGTCCGAGCTGTCGCCGACGAGCGCGAGGTAATCGATGATCTGCTCGGGCCAGACGTCGAACTTCACCTTGACGCCGGTACGGTCGAGGCGCGTGTTCGTCATCGTGTTGACGAGCGTGATGTGCTCGTCGACGAGCTGCGCCATGTCCTTGTCGCCGGTCGAGATCACGACCTTGTCGCCCGCGGCGCGGGCGCGGCACGCGAGGGTGCCGATCACGTCGTCGGCCTCGACGCCCGGCACGCGCAGCAATGGCCAGCCGAGTGCCTTGACCACGGCATACAGCGGCTCGATCTGGCCACGCATGTCGTCAGGCATGGGCGCGCGCTGCGCCTTGTATTGGGCGAACAGCTCGTCGCGGAACGTCTTGCCGGGCGCGTCGAACACCACCACGAGACGGCTGCGCTCGTTCTCGCGCAGGAACCGCTGCAGCATGTTGATGACGCCGTAGACGGCGCCAGTCGGCTCGCCGCGCGAATTCGTCAGCGGCGGCAGCGCATGAAAAGCCCGATACAGATAGGACGACCCGTCGACCAGGATCAACGGCGCGTTGACGGCCTCGGTCACTGCGCCTCAGCCGGCGTGGGCGTGTCAGGGATGCGGCGGCGCGGCTCGTCGCTTCGATCGGGGCTCGCTGGCGTGACCGGCGTCGTCGTCTGCCCGTCGGTGGTGCTGGTGGGTCCGGGGCCGGGCGCGTCGTCGGGGCCGGCAGGCTGCGCGGGCACGACGATGCCCGCGTCGGGCAGATAGAGCGGCCCCTTCTGGCCGCACGCGGCGAGCAGCAGCAGAAAGGCCAGGGCGGCGAGACGTTTCATCCGCGGATGATAGCGCCGTCTCGTCCGCGCGAGCGTCAGCCGACCGGCCGATCGCCGGATAGCGCGAGCCAGCCGCGCACCATGCGATACGCGGCCCAGACGCCGATGATCAGGAAGCTCGCCCAGAGCAGCGGAAACCCGATCAGTACGACGATGAGCCAGCCGAACGCCAGCAGCGCAAGCAACGAGAGGAGCGCGACCATCCAGAACGTGCGCAGCTGCCAGCGGAAATGGGACTCGAGCCAGGTGCCGCGGGCCTCGTGGCGCCGCACGTAGTTCATCACCACCGCCACGAGCGACGGCAGTCCGAACACGAACTGCCCGACGATCGACGCGCTGGTGAGGATGCCCATGACTATCGCGATGGCATGCAGGACGTACATGATCTTCGTGTATGTGACGAGCCCGGGCGAGACCGTCAGCTGCGTCGCGCCGTGATCACTCGATTCGTAGGTGGCCATGGAGATCTCCGTTCAGCGCCGCGTTTCAGGGGTGGTGGCAGCGGCGGCAAGACTTGCGTCGAGCGCCTCGTAGTCGGGGTAACCGATGGTCGCGTAGAGTTCCGCGCGCGTCTGCATGTGGTCGAGTTCGCTCTGCGCGCTGCCGTCACGCGCGAGGGTCGCATAGAGTTTCTCGTGCGCGCGCGCGGCGACGCGCAGCGCGCTCACCGGCCAGATCAGCATCGCGTAGCCCATCTGCTCGAACTCGCGCGCGGTGAAGAACGGCGTGCGGCCGAACTCGGTCATGTTCGCGAGCAGCGGCGCGCGCACGCGACTCGCGAACTCCTCGAACATCGCCGCGCTGGTCAGTGCTTCGGGGAAGATCGCATCTGCGCCGGCATCGAGGTAGCGCTGCGCTCGGTCGATCGCGCCTTCGATGCCCTCGCTCGCGGCGGCGTCGGTGCGGGCGATCACGTACAGGTGGCGCCTCGCGCGCACGGCAGCTGCAACCTTCGCCGCCATCTCCACGGCAGGAACCAGCCGCTTGTCGTCGAGGTGGCCGCACTTCTTCGGCAGGCGCTGATCCTCGAGGTGAACGGCCGCTGCGCCGGCATCCTCGAACGCCCGCACCATGTGCATCACGTTCAGCGCCTCGCCGTAACCGGTGTCGCCGTCGACGAGCAGCGGCAGCAGGCTCGCCCGGGTGATCTGGCGGATCGCGTGGGACACGTCGTCGATGGTCAGGATGCCGAGATCGGGCAACCCCATCGACGCCGACAGGGCAGCGCCCGACAGGTAAAGCGCATCGAATCCGTGGGCGCGTGCCTGCGCCGCGGCGAGTCCGTTGTACGCACCGGGCATCGCGAGCAGCTTGCCGCGGGCCAGCAGCGCGCGGAACCGGTCGCCCGCGGCTTCGACCGGCACGTCGCTGCCCGACAGCCAGGTCATGCGCGCGGCGCCCCGGTGAAGTAGAGATCGACGTAGTCGTCGACGGCGACCGACTCGAGTGCGGGACGGTCGCGCGAAACCGCGAGGATGGCGTCGCGCCGCGTCGAGTCGAAACGGCGCTCGAGGTTGCGGCGGAACTTGGCCTCGAGCAGCGGGGCGCCTTCCGCACGGCGTCGGCGATGACCCACCGGATATTCGACCACGACCTCGTCGAGTGACCGGCCGTCTGCGAGCGTGACGCGCAGACCATTCGCGATCGAACGCTTGTCGGGATCGAGATAGTCGCGGGTGAAGGCGGGCTCTTCCACACAGCAGATCTTTGCGCGCAGCGCGTCGATGCGCGGATCCGCCGCCACCGCGTCTTCGTAGTCGGACGCGGTGAGGCGGCCGAACAGCAGCGGCACCGCAACCATGTACTGCAGGCAGTGATCGCGATCGGCCGGATTGTCGAGCGGGCCCTGCTTGTCGATGATGCGCAGCGCCGCTTCATGCGTGCGGACGGTGATGCTCGCGATGTCCGCCGCGGTGAGGCCGAGCGATTCGAGGCGCGCGTGCAGCGTCATCGCAGCTTCCACCGCCGACTGCGCGTGAAATTCTGCCGGCCAGGAGATCTTGAACAGCACGTTCTCCATCACGTAGCTGCCGTAGCGGCGCGGGATGCTGAACGGCTTGCCGCGGAACGACGCGTCGTAGAATCCCCAGGTCTTCGCCGTGAGCGCGGAGGGGTAGCCCATTTCGCCGGTGGCCGCGATGAGGGCGAGGCGCAGCCCGCGGCTCGTGGCGTCGCCGGCTGCCCAGCTCTTGCGCGAACCGGTGTTCGGCGCGTGGCGATAGGTGCGCAGGCTCTGGCCGTCGACCCACGCAAGCGACACGGCGTTGATGAGGCCCTCGCGGGAGAGACCGAGCAGCCCGGCGCAGACCGCGGTGGATGCGACCTTGACCAGCACCACGTGATCGAGCCCGACGCGATTGAAGGCGTTCTCGAGCGCAAGCACGCCCTGGATCTCGTGTGCCTTGATCATCGCCGTCAGCACGTCGCGCATCGGACGCGGTGCGACACCGCGCGCGCGCGCCTGGCGCGACTGCCAGTCGCACAGCGACAGGATGGCGCCGAGATTGTCGGAGGGGTGGCCCCACTCGGCCGCGAGCCAGGTGTCGTTGAAGTCGAGCCAGCGGATCATCGCGCCGAGGTTGAACGCGGCCTGCACCGGGTCGAGTTCGTGGCTGGTACCGGGCACGCGCGCGCCGTTCACGATCGACATGCCCGGCACCAGCGGCCCGAGCAGCCGCGTGCAGGCGGGGTATTCGAGTGCTTCGAGCCCACAGCCGAGCGTGTCGATCAGGCACTGCCGTGCGGTATCGCGCGCGAGTTCGCTGCCGGGGTCCGCGTCGAGGACGTAGTCGGCGATGTCGGCGAGAACGGCGTCCGGCGGCGGCCTGACGGTGCTGGTGTGAAGGGACATGCAGGTCAGTGACGCGCGTCGAGCGGAACGAAGGCGCGCGGCTCGGGGCCGGTGTAGTTCGCCGACGGGCGGATGATCTTGCCGTCCTCGCGCTGCTCGATCACGTGCGCGGCCCAGCCGGCGGTTCGCGCCATCACGAACAGCGGAGTGAAGAAAGCGACCGGGATATCCATGCGCGCATAGGCGACGGCCGAGAACCAGTCGAGGTTCGGGAACATGCGCTTCGCGTCCTGCATGACGGCCTCGATGCGCGCGGCCACGTCGAACAGCGTGCGCTCGCCAGCTTCTTCCGACAGCGCGAGCGCGACTTCACGGATGACCTGATTGCGAGGGTCGGCGATGGTGTAGACGGGATGGCCGAAGCCGATGATGACCTCGCGACGCGTGACCCGCGCGCGGATGTCGGCCTCGGCCGAATCCGCATCCCGGTAACGTTGCTGGATCTCGAGCGCCACTTCGTTCGCGCCGCCGTGCTTCGGACCGCGCAGCGCACCGATCGCTCCGGTGATCGCCGAATGGAGGTCCGAGCCGGTGCCGGCGATGACACGCGCCGTGAACGTGGATGCGTTGAACTCGTGCTCGGCATAGAGGTTCAGCGACGTGTCCATCGCGCGCACCCAGCTCGCACGCGGCGTGCGCGCATGCAGCAGCTGCAGGAAATGGCCGCGCGATGCCGGCGTCGGCCGTCTCGACTTCGATGCGCACGCCGCGCGTCGCGAAATGGTGCCAGTACGCGAGCATCGAGCCGAGGCAGGCGATCAGGCGGTCGGCGATGGCGCGTGCGCCTTCGCCGGTCTGCCTGGCCGGCTCCGGCTCGAGGCAGCCGAGGGTCGAGACGCCGGTGCGCAGCACGTCCATCGGGTGCGTCGAGGCCGGCAACTGCTCGAGCACTTCGCGAAGCGCCCTGGGCAGGCCGCGCAGCGTCGACAGGTGCGCGCGATACGCGTCGAGCTCGACGCGGGTCGGCAGGCGGCCGTGGATCAGCAGGTGCGCAACTTCCTCGAACTCGCACGTGGAAGCGAGATCGAGGATGTCGTAGCCACGGTAGTGAAGGTCGGCGCCGGTATGGCCGACGGTGCTGAGTGCCGTGTTGCCGGCGGGAACGCCGGACAACGCGACGGACTTCTTGGGCGGCGGCACAACGCTCATCGAACCTCCTGACCTGGCGTCAGCTTTTCAGTAGCGCGCCGACGCGCCGATAGGCTTCGCGGAACGGAATGCCTTCGTTCACGACCAGCGCGTTCGCCTGCTCGGCCGCGTGGATGCCCGGGTCGAGCGTGATGCTGTCGGGCGGAAGTGCACGGCCGGAAGTGCCGCGGCCATGATGTCGAGCGTCTGGCGGCACAGGTCGATGCCGCGGAACAGCGGCAACTTCAGCAGCTGCAGGTCGCGCTGATAGCCGGACGGCAGCTTCGCGAAGATGCCGAGCGCTTCGTGCAGGCACGCCGTGCGCGGTGGCCGTGCGGCCGCGCACCAGCTCGAACACATCGGGGTTGCGCTTCTGCGGCATGATCGACGAGCCGGTCGTGAACTCATCCGGCAGCTTCACGAACGCGAACTCCTGCGTGTAGAACAGCAGCAGGTCGCTCGCGAGCCGGCCGAGGTCCTGCATCGTCAGCGCGATCTCGAACAGCAGCTGGCGCCTCGGCCTTGCCGCGCGACAGCTGCACGGCGGTCACGGGCTCCTGCACGCTGGCGAAGCCCAGCTCCGCGCGCGTCGCTTCGCGATCGAGCGGCAGCGTCGGCGCGCCGTAGCCGGCGGCCGAGCCCGAGCGGGCTCTTGTCGATGCGGCGCAGCACGGCGCGCAGGCCGGCCGCGTCGTCGCGCAGCTCAGCGGCGAAGCCGCCGGCCCACAGCTCCACCGAGCTCGGCATCGCCTGCTGCATGTGCGTGTAGCCGGGCAGGGCGATGCTGCCCTGCTCGGTCGACCAGCGCATCGAGCGCGGCGACGACGCGCTCGACGCCGTCGGCGAGCTGCGTCGACGGCATCCTCAGGTACAGCCGCAGCGCCGTCGAGCACCTGGTCGTTGCGCGAGCGGCCGAGATGCACGCGGCCACCGGCTTCGCCGATGCGTTCGCGGTGAGCCGGCTTCTCGAGCGCGGTCTGGCCGTCTTCGTCGGCGAGCTCGATCTTCCACTCGCCGCGCGGCGTGCGCGGCGCCGAGCTCGCTGCAGGCCCGTCGCGATCGGCGTCGAAGTCTTCCTGCGCGAGCAGGCCCTGCGCCGCCAGCATGCGCGCATGCGCGATCGAGGCGCAGCACGTCGTAGCGCACCAGGCGCTCGTCGAGCGCATGGTCTTCACCGGCGGTGAAGCGCAGCACGCGCTCGTCGAGCGGCGTGCCCTTGTCCCAGAGACGCGCTCATGCGCTTCAGCCTTGCCGCTCTGCTGTTCGGCGGCGCTGAGCGCGTTGATGTCGTTGACGATCAGCGTGCCCAGTGCCTTCGTTGGTGAACACCTCGGCGAGGATGCTGTCCGGCGCGTCGTACGAGATCACGTGCACGCGGCGCACGCCGCCCGCGGATGGCTTCTTCGATGGCCTTCGCCTTCGGCAGCATGCCGTCCTTGATGGCGCCGCTCTCCTCGCAGCTTCTCGAGGCCCTCGAGGTCGGTGTACGAGATCACCGAGCCGGGATCGGCGACGTTCTCGAGGATGCCGGGCGCGCCGGTGCACAGGATCAGCTTCTCGGCGCCGAGCGCGGCGCCGATGGCCGCGGCGACGGTGTCGGCGTTGATGTTGAGCAGCGTGCCCTTGTCGTCGGCGGACAGCGGGCTCACGATCGGCATCAGGCCGTTGTCGAGCAGCTGCTTCAGCACCGACTGCGTCGACCAGATCGATGTCGCCGACGAAGCCGTAGTCGACCGTCTCGCCTTCGACCTGCACCGGGCGGCGCGCTTGTGCGCCTTGATGAGGCCGGCATCGACGCCGCGACACGCCGACCGCGTCGATCTCGAGCTCGCGGCAGATCGCGAGCAGCTCGCGTGTTGATCAGGCCGTTCAGCACCATCGAGGTGACGTCGAGCGACTTCTCGTCGGTGACGCGCCGGCCCTGCGACCATGCGCGTCGGCACGCCCATGCGCTTCGGTGACCTGCGTGAGCTGCGGGCCGCCGCCGTGCACCATCACGACGCGAATGCCGAGCGTAGTGCAGGATGGCGATCTGCTCGATCAGCGCGCGGGTGGCTTCGCGCGTCGCCGAACACGGCGCCGCCGGCCTTCACGCACGAAGATCTTGCCCTTGTACATGCGGATGTACGGCGCCGCGTTGCGCAGCGCCGTGATCGACGGCGGTCTTGTCGGAGCTGTGCATGATCATCGCGGTCAGTCTCTCTGTCAGCTCTAGCGTGGCAAGCAGTCGGTGCAGCACGGCCATCTGCGCCGGCATGCGGTTGTACGCTTCGCGCATCACGACGCTGCGCGGGCCGTCGAGCACGCTCGTCGGCCACCGCGACATTGCGGCGCACCGGCAGGCAGTGCATGAAGTCGGCAGTCGGGTCGCGCGCCGGCGAACCAGCGCTCGTCGACGCACCAGTCGGCAGAGGCTGCTCGCGCAGCGCCTGCGTCGCCGCGCTCGTCGCCGTAGTGGCGCGGTCGAGCCCCATTCCTTGGCATAGAGCGACGTGCGCGCCATCGCATGCGCTTCGCGCCGATCGGTGGTCTCGCGTGACCGAGCCGCCCGACGCGGCCGCGGCGCTTGCGCGCCTTGTCGCATGCACCTGCGCGGGCAGCTCGAAGCCGTCGGGCCGCAGCACCGACGACGTCCATGCCGCGCTGCGCGGCCATGTGCATCGTCGGCGGCGGGCACCGCGAGCGGCAGCGCGCGCGGATGGTTGACCCAGGACAGCACGAACTTGCCGCTGCTCGCGGCACGCTCGAGCTCGTCCATCGTCTTCCAGTCGGCGAGCGCCTGGCAGGGATGGTTCGATCGCCGATTCCATGTTGATCAGCGGCTTGTCGACCAGCGTCGCCATCGGCCTGGAAGCCGGTCTCGGCGAGATCGTGCGTCGAGGTTCGCGCCCTCGGCGAACGCGCGGATGCCGATCGCGTCGCAGTAGGACGCCAGCACCGGGATGCCTTCGCGCACGTGCTCGGCCGCGTCGCCGTCCATGACGGCGCCGAGCGCGTCTCGAGCTGCCACGTGCCCTGCCGGGCGTGATGACGAAGCGAGCTGCCGCCGAGCCGCGCCATGCCGGCCTGGAACGAGGCCAGCGTGCGCAGCGACGGGTTCAGGAACAGCAGGCCGAGCACCTTGCCGGCGAGCGCCTGCGGTTCGGGTTCGTGCTCGAGCCGCGCGGCGAGCGCGAGCGAGGTCGCGCACGTGCTGCGCGTCGAGATCGGCCAGATCGATGAAGCGTTTCATCGATACGAGGTGACCGTTCAGCCGATCGCTGCGCAGCGCGGCGGCGAGCAGATCGACCTGCGCCTCCTTGCAGGATGAAGGGCGGCAGCAGGCGCAGCACGTTCGGATCGCCGCTCGTGCCGGCGAGGATGTCGCGCTCGAGCAGCGCCTTCTGCACGTCCTTCGCGCGGCGCCTCGTGCTTCAGGCCCAGGAGGAAGCCCGCGCCCTGATGGCCGGTGACGGGCCCGACGATGCAGGTCTTGCGGATGTCGGCGCGTCACGCGCCGCACGTTGGCGAGCAGGTCTTCGCGTCTCGATCGCATCGACGGTGGCCTCGATCGCGGCGCAGGCCATCGGGCCGCCGCCGAACGTGGTGCCGAGCGCGTCGAGCTTCACGGCGTCGGCGGCCTTCGTGCGATCATCAGCAGCGCCGACGCACGGGAAGCCGTCGCCGAGCGCCTTGGCGGCGGTGATCATGTCCGGCAGCACGCCGTAGAGGTTGCGCGCGCGAACGGCTCGCCGCCACGGCCGATGCCGCACTGCACTTCGTCGAAGATCAGCACCGCGCCGGTTTCATCGCAGCGCTTGCGCAGCGCCTTGCAGGAAGTCGGCGCCCAGATCGAACGCGCCGCCCACGCCCTGCACGGGCTCGACGATGACGGCCGCCGTCTTCTCGGTGATGCTGCGCCAGCGCGGTCGACGTCGCTCCGCGGCACGAACGTCACGTCGAACGGCGTGCGCGGGAAGCCGTACCACTTCTTCGCCGCGCCCCAGGTCAGCGCGCCGGCGGCGGCGGTGCGGCCGTGGAAGCTCTGCTCGACCGCGACCACTTCGGTGCGGCCGGGGTTCAGCGTGAACGCCATCTTCAGCGCGTTCTCGTTCGCCTCGGCGCCGCTGTTGACGAAGAACACGCTCTCGACCGGCAGCTTCGAGAAGGCGACGAGCTGCTGCGCGGCGCGCAGGCGCACGTCCATCGGCACGGCGTTGCTCTGGAAGTTCAGCGTGCGGGCCTGTTCGCTCAGCGCCTTGCGTCCAGGCCGGATGGCCGTAGCCCAGCGCGGCGACGGCGTGGCCGCCGTAGAGATCGAGCACGCGGCGCCCGTCCGGCGCGTATCAGCCACACGCCCTCACCGCGCGATCGACCTCGAGCGGGTACTGGGCGAAGACCGGCGCGAGCGGAGTCGTGCGCGGCGTGCGTGTGTGGCAGCGATCATTCATGGCCGCGGCAGTGCGTACCATCGTGGTCTCTCTGCTGGTCAATCCGGTCTCAGGTCCAGCCGGCGGCGGGCGCGGTGAGGCCGGCGGTTTCGGGCAGGCCGAGCAGGCGGTTCATCCACTGAACGGCGCCGCCGGCGGCGCCCTTGTTCAGGTTGTCGAGCACGCTCATCACGGCGACGGTGCTTGCCGTCGCTGGCGACGGAGAGCCGCGCGTAGTTGCTGCCGGCGACGTCCTTCACGCGCGGCGCGGTGGCGCTGCACGCTGCACGAAGGGCGAGTGCGCGTAGAAGTCTGGCCAACTGCTCGCGGCAGCTGCGGCGGTGGCCGGCGGGCTTCGCGCAGCTGTCGCCTGCACGGTGACGTGGATGCCGCGCGCGAACGGGCCGGAATGCGGCACGAAGGCGAAGTGCGCGTCGCACGCCGCTCGCGGCCTTGGCGCACGGCCGCGCACTTCCGGCGCATGCCGATGCGCGAGCGCGTTGTACGCGTACAGGTCGCTGTGCCGCATCGGATGATGCGTGCCTTCGATGCGGCTTGCGGCCGGCGCCGGTGCTGCCGGTGACGCCGCTGACGAACAGCGTGCGGCGTCGACGAGCCCGAGCTTCAGCAGCGGCACCGAGGCCAGCAGGATCGCGGTCGCGAAGCAGCCGGGATGAGCCGACGTGCGGCGTCGGCGAGCTGGCGAGATGCTCCGGCACCGCGCAGGTGAACTGCGCGAGCCGGTTCGGCGCGCCATGCGCGTGCTTGTACACGGCGGCGTAGGCCGCGTTGCGTGGCGAAGCGGTAGTCGGCCGAGATATCGACGACGCGCGGCTTCGTGCCCGCGGCTTCGGCCTTCGTCAGCAGCCGGTCGATCAGCGCCGCCGACGCGCCATGCGGCGCGGCGGAGAAGATCGCGCTGCGCGGCAGCGTCGCGACCAGCGCGCTCGATCTCCTCGATGCGAAGAGAACTTCGTGTCCGGATACGCAGTCGCCAGATGCCCGAACGCCTTCGCCACCGGCTCGCCCGGCTGGCTGTCCGAGAGGATGCCGGCGAGCTTCGAGGCTGCGGATGGCCCGCGATCAGGCGCAGCAGCTCGCCGGCCACGTAGCCGGTGCCGCCGAGCACGATGGCGGGAACGCTCTCGCAGTCATCAGCTCAGTTCGCCGCCGCGCTTCGGGAATCTTGCCGCGAGGCCGATGCTGCTCGATCACGAGGTCGCCCAGCGCCGCGCCGTTGGTGATGGCGTTGAACGCGCGCACCTGCATCTGCTCCTCGATGATCTCCACGCCGACCGCGTTGTCGGTGGCCGGGCCGGTGACCACGGACGGCTCGATGCCGAACCGCTCGCGCAGCAGCTTCACGCCGCCCCACGCCGCGACCGGATCGTTCGCCGACAGCACCACGCTGGTCAGCGGCCTTGCGGATGTCCTCGCACTCCAGGATCGCCGTCGACGCCGTAGGCGCCGAGGAGGCCGTCGCCGAGCTCGAACACGATGACGTCGGGCTTCTTCGCCGCGAGCTCGGTCAGCATGGCGCGCGTGAGCGCCGGGCCGGTCTTGCTCGGTGGTGGTGACCACGCCGAGGTCGGTGAAGATCAGCCGTGGCGCGCGCCGGAGTCTTCCATCGCGAGGATGTCGCGACGCAGCGAGACGCCGGTCGCCTTGAACACGTCGACGACGAGGCCGCGATGCCGCATGCGCGAGACGATCGCGCAGGCCGCCGCCGTCTTGCCGGCTTCCATGCAGGTGCCGGCGAGCGCGACGACCGGCACGCCCTGCGTGTCGAGCGTGCGCGTCGTAGTCGAGCTTGCGCGTGCCGACGCGCGCCGGCACGCCGATGCGCTCGCCGAGGTACGGGAACTGCAGCACGACGCCGAGCACCTTGCAGTCGAACGGCTTGCCCTTGTCGCGGGTTGACCGAATCGCAGATGCCGAGCACGCCGCCGATGTTCAGCATCTGGATGATGTCGCCGGGCTTCACCGCCTCGGCACGTGACCGGAGTAGCCGAACAGCGCGCGGCGCGGGCCGAGCGCGCCGACGACGATGTCGCCGCTGCACGACCTTGGCCATGCGGCCGCTGGTGAGCTCGAGCGTGTTGTAGGTGGACTTGTTGGTGAGCATCTCGACGACCAGCACCACGCCTTCCTCGGCGGGAATGTCTTCCGCGATGCGCAGGTCGTGCTTCAGGTCCAGCGCCTGGGTGACCGAGGCGATCTTGTCGACGACGACACTATCTCATCTGTTCGAATCCTTCTTGCTTGCGCGCTGTTCGCCAGCGCGGCGATGGAACACGCCCGTGAGGGCGACGATCTTCGAGAAACCCGAGCGCATCCGTCGGCGTCCATTCGCCGACCGCTTCGCCGTAGACGCCCTTCGAGGCGGCCATCAGCGAGTACGGCGACTCCACGCCTTCGACGAAGCACTGCCGGGACGCAGCAGCACGTGCACGTCGCCGGTCACGCGCTCCTGCGACGACAGCAGCAGCGCCTCGATGTCGCGGCACACCGGATCGAGCAGCTGGCCTTCGTGCACGAGGTCGCCGTAGGGCGCGGCGACGAGTTCCTTGATGCGCTGCTGGCGCGGCGTCAGCACGAGCTTCTCGAGCTCGCGATGCGCGTTGAGCAGGATCTCGGCGGCCGGCGCTTCGAACGCGACGCGGCCCTTGGTGCCGATGATCGTGTCGCCCAGGTGGATGCCGCGGCCGATGCCGAACGTCGCGCCGATGCGTCTCGAGCTGCTCGATGACCTCGACCGGCGACAGCGCCTTGCCGTCGAGGCCCGACGGGCCGGCCCTGCTCGAAGCGGATCGTGATGCTCGCGGCGCGGCTGCGGCTTGTCGAAGGCGTCCTTCGACAGCACCCAGGCCGCGTCCGGAATGCTGCCCTTCGAGGTCGAGCGTCTCCGTGCCGCCGATGGTCACGCCCCACAGGCCGCGGTTGATCGAGTACGCCGCGCCATGCGGCGGCACCGGCAGCTTGCGCTCGGTCAGGTACTCGAGCTCTTCCTGGCGCTTGAACGCCTTGTCGCGCACCGGCGCGAACACTTCGAGGTCCGGCGCGAGCGTGCGCAGCGCGACTTCGAACCGCACCTGGTCGTTGCCGGCCGCGGTGCAGCCGTGCGCGATCATGTTCGTGCCGAGCTCGCGCGCGACGCGCGCGATGGTCTGCGCCTGCATCACGCGCTCGGCGCCGACGCACAGCGGATACATGTTGCCGCGGCGCACGTTGCCCATGATCAGGAAGCGCAGCACCTGCTCGAAGTAATCGGCGCGCGCATCGATCTGGTGATGCGCGATGGCGCCGAGCGCGAGCGCGCGCTCGTGCAGCGTCTTCGCGGCGGCGGCGTCGATGCCGCCGGTGTCGACGGTGACGGTGATGACCGGACGGCCGGTGTTCTCGGCCACCCACGGCACGAGGAACGAGGTGTCGAGACCGCCGGAGTAGGCGAGAACGATGGGCTTGGCGCCCGAGGATGCAGTTTGAGTCATGGTGTTGTTTCTTAGATGCGGAAGACGGAACGCAGACGTTCGAGCAGGCGCGCCTGCGCTTCGGCCGTCCTGCGTGGCGATGAAGATGGTGTCGTCACCGGAGATCGTGCCGACGACTTCGGGCCAGGCGGCCTTGTCGATGGCGACGGCGACGCTGCCGGCGGCGCCGACCGAAGTGCGGATCACGGTGATGCGACGGGCCGGCGGTGCGGATGTCGCGGACGAAGCGGTCGATCGCGGCGAAGTTGCCCTGCGCGCCGGAGACTTCATCGCCCGGCGGCAGGTAGCGGCCCTGTGCCTTGAGCACGCCGAGCTCGCGCATGTCGCGGCTGACCGAGGACTGCGTGACGTCGAAACCATCGCTGCTTGAGCAGGCCGACCAGATCGGACTGGCGACGCACGGCACCGGCGCGCAGGTGGCGCAGGATGGCGTTGCGACGGTCGGTCTGGTGGCGGTCGGCATGCATAAGAATGCGCATTTTATGCATAAAAAATCAAAAGGCAAGTGTTCCGTTCAGGTCGGGAGGTCGGCGCGCAACTGTTCCAGCTCCGGAGGTAACAGGGTGCCTGGCGCGCTGTGGCGGAAGTTGTCGATCAGTGCAGCCGCTAGCCGCCGGCGACCGGCCTGCCGCGCATGTCCCACCGCTGCGACCACCGTCTCCACATCGGCCAGCGCCAGCGCCGGCTGGTGCCGCAGTCCGTGCTCCAGAGCGAGGACGACGAGACCTGGCTGACGCGTTTCGATGCCGCGGGCCACGATCGCCCGGACCAGCGTCGCGAGGCCCCTGCCGTCGGGCCAACGCGAGGACTGGTCGATCGCCTGCTCGACCTCGATCACGAGGCGGTTGCCGGTCGAGGCCGCGAACCAACCTGTGAGTGCGGCCTGCGCGAGTTTCGTGTCGCGGGCGCGAATTGCGCCGTAGAACTCGTCCATGGCGTGCTGGCGTCGCTGCGCCTCGGCCTGCTCGCGACGATCCGCCTCCCGCTCCGGGCTGCACTGCGCCTCGAAGCCGAGTTCGAGGCGGCGGTGGTGGACGAGACCGCCGATGAATGCGTGCAGCGCCAGGACGGCGAACTGCGCCGTCGCGAAACGAAGAAATTGCGGCCCGCTCGCGCCATAGAGCGCCAGACACAGCGCGACCACCGCTGCGGCCGCTGCCAGCAACGCGAGGTACCAGGGACCGAGGTCGCGCATCAGGCGGGCGATCAGCAACGGGTTCAACGCGTCGCGCAGCCGCGGCGATACGACCAGCGCGATGAGCGAGGCCGGCATCGCGAGCGCAAGCAGTGCCGCGGCGACATAGGCGGCAGTCGTCCCGACCAGCGTCACACCGAGCAGGATCGCGGCGGCAAGCGTCGGGTGGATCCACGCGCGCGCGTCGCCTAGCGGGCTCAGCATTTCAACCGACGCGGTCGGCGCCTCGCGGGCGCCGTTGGCCGCGAGTTCGAGCAACGCGAACGCGTACTTGTTGAGCCACGACAGCAGGATGAAGATGACCATCAGTCGCATCGGCTTCAGCTCGGGCGCGCCACCGGCGACCGCGTTGAAGGCCGTGATCATCGCGACGAACAGCAGGCTCGCCGTCTGGAACGGCAGCCGCATCGCGGTGGCGAGGCTCATGCTACTTCCTGATCGTGTAGACGATGTCGGCGCTGCGCGCACGGCCCGATTCGGTCTTGAGCGTCCAGCGATCGCCTATCGTATAGCGGAGCTTCACGGTGTTGATCGCTTCGGCCAGCGAAATGCCGTAACTGACGTACAACCGCGGCGAGAGGTAGCGTCCGAGCACGAGGCTCGTGTCGTTGGTGCGATCGGACTCGATGCCGACGTCGTCGATGCCCACGCGGCTGCCGAACTGCTGCGCGAGTATCGCGCCGCCCTGCGCCAGCATCTCGTTGCGTGCACCGCCGCGTCGGTCGCCGTTCTGCACGCTCTCGAGCGAGCCACCGGCGAGGATCAGCGAGACGATCTGCGACTGCGGAATGGCCGGTTCGGAATAGAACGTCATGCGCGGCGCGCGCAGCGTGCCGCGGACGTTCACGCCCGCGGTGATGTCCGGATAGACCTTCTGCGCGCGCAGGTCGACGGCGGGGTCCGCCACGAGCCCATTGTTGAACAGCAGCCGGCCCCGCTCGATGTCGAGGTTGCGGCCGAATGCGGTGTACCGCCCCTCGATGACGTTGAGCTCGCCGCTCGCGCGGGTCACGTCGTTCTCGTCGGTGCGGGCGTCGATCGCGCCGCTGAGCTTGCCGGTGAGGCCGTAGGTGTTGATCGACACCTTGTCGCCGAGCTTGAGGCGGATGTCGCTCACCACCTGGAACTGGCGGGCGGGGTCGGCCGGTGTCGCGCCCACCAGCCGTTCATCGCCGGACGGCAAGGTCGCGTTGGTGAGATCGGCGGGGTCGAGATGCGCCTCTGGCACATCCACCTCGCCGGTGACGTCGATGCGACGGCCGTTGATCTGGAACGCGAGGTCGGGCGAAGCGGTGATCTGCGCTTCCTGGACGTCGACCAGCTTCAGGTGCTCGCCCTTCAGCGCGAGCCGCCCCTGCGGATTGCCGTCGCTCCAGGCGATGCGGCCATCGATGCGCGCCTTGCCGGCGCCAGCCTGCAGCGTGCCGCCGAGTTCGAGCGCGCGGTCGGTGAGCTTCACGTCGAAGTCGATCGCGCGGATGCCGAGATTCACCTGGTAGAAATCGAGCTCGCCGTTGCGTACCTGCAGGTTGCCGCGCAGGTCCGGTGCGCCGAGCGTGCCGGCGATGTCGGCGTGCGCGGTGATGCGGCCGGCCACGCGGTCGACGTCGGTGACGATCAGATCGATCAGGCCGAGTGCATCGGTCGCGAGCTCGGCCGAGCCGCTGACCGGCCAGTCGCGCCAGTCGTCCCCGACGCGACGTCCGTCGACAGCGCCTTTCACCCGACCCGAATCACCCGCTTCGAGCCCCACCTTCAGCTGGAAGCGATCATCGGTCAGTTCGCCATCGATCGTGCCGGAGCCGAGCGCGATGCGTTCCTCGCGACCGTTCGGCAGCCGCTGATGGACGTCGGCGCCGTCGAGCCGCGCGGCCAGTTTCGCCCCGGTCGGCTGATGCATCCCGCCGTGCGCATCGAAGTCGAGAGCGACACGGCCTTCGTAACGCGTTTCCTTCGACAGCCCGCCGGTCAGCGCGCGCAGCGGCAGATTGCGCGCCAGGGTGCTGGCCCGCCAGGCGCCATCGGCCTGTTCGCCCTGCAGGCACAGGCGCGCGCCGTCTCCTTCGAGACAGGCACGACCGAGCGACTGCGCCGAGGCGCTCATCGTCAGCGGCGCGAATTCGGTGAGTCGCAGCGCGAGGCGATCGCCGTCGCCGAGGTCGAGGCTGTCGACGAGGCCGCGCCAGTGATCGTTCGCCCAGGCACCCCGTGCGCGCAGCGCAACCGCTATCGGCGGGGCCGACACGTTGATGCCGAGTGTGTTGGCGGACGGCGTGCCCGACAGGTCGACCTTCACGTCATCGATGCCGCGGCCCGCGAGCAGCAGGTGCCGGGCGTGCAGCGTCCCGCGTGTGCGGCCGTCGGGCGACAGCTGGATGTCGAGGTCGGCATCGAGCCGCTCGAGGCTGCTCGCGGCCCATTCGAAACCCGCGCCCTCCGCCTGCAGCCGCAGCACCGGCTCGTTCTGGCTGCCCGCGAACCGGCCGCGAGCGGTGATGCGGCCGCGCAGATCGGGTGCCAGCAGGCTCAGGTCGTCGGAGCGGAGGTCGAACGCGAGATCGCGCGGGGCACGGGTGGAGCCTTCGAGGTTCACGTGCGAACCGCCGACCTGCAGTTCGACCGCATCGAAACGCCAGTCGCGTGCATCGGGCCCCCCGCGGCGCGCGATCTGCCCTTTGCCCCGTGCGGGCAACCCGCGCAGCCGGCCGGCGAGCCGGTCGATGGCGATGTCGACCTCGCCGGCGGGGTCGAACTCGCGGCCGCTCGCGCGGAAGTCGACGTCGAGCCTGCCGGCGACGTCGGTCCGCACGCGGCTGATGTCGATGCCGGTGGCGTTGCCGTTCAGGTGCCAGCGCTCTTGCGGAGACCAGCGCGCTTCGCCGGAGAGCGAGGCCTTGCCGCCATAGGCGTCGAGCTGCGCATCGTTCACCACGAGCCGATCGCCGGACAGGACGCCACGCAGGGTCGCCGGCATCGACGGCAAGTCGCTCGGCGCAAGCTCGCCTGTCGCCTCGACCGCATAGTCGCGCACCCCCGCGAGCGTGAAGCGGCCGGCCGCACTCTGCGCTGCCGGGGCGTCGCCGAGCAGTGGCCAGCGGAAACGCGCCCAGTCTCCGGCGAGCTGCAGACGGGGTCCGCCGTCCTCGACGCTGATCGTGCCGTGCACGGCGGCGTGCGCGCGTGACGGTGCGTGGTCGAGCAGCACGGAGTCGAGCGTCACGACGCGCTGCGAGTAACTGCCCCGCCCGTCGAAGGCGAACTCGCCGGCCTCGAGCCCGAGCGGCTCGAGGCGACCCTTCGCGGTGTAGCCGTCGCGATCGCCGGTGAGCGCGAGCGTGCCGCGGATCAGGCCGAGCGCACCACCGCCGCCCCATGCACGGATGTCGAGGTCTTCGATCGTGGTGTCCCCGCGCCAGCGCCAGCCGCGCGTCAGGTCGACCGCGCGGCCCTGGAAGCGGGCGCGGAACGGCGTCGTGATGGAGGCGGTCAGCGGCAGCTCCTCGAGGTCGCCGTCGAACTCGCCGTGGATGATCCAGTCGGGCTGGCCCTCGGCGTGGATGTTCAGCCGCGTCTGCCCGTTCAGCGCGAGCGGCGAGCCCGCGAGCAGCCGGCCGCTCGCCTGCACATTGAGGAACGGCAGGTCCATGCCCCCGCGCAACACACGGATCTCGCGCGAGCGGACGATCGCCGCCGCCTCGACCCCGGTCGCGTCGTAACTCGTGCCGTTCGCGAGCAGCAACGACCCGCGCGTGACCTGCAGGCGGTTCGCATCGACCCGCAACGCGCCCGGCATGAAGCGGATGACGCCGGTGCCAGTGCCGCTGCGCGGAGGTGCCGGCTTGCACCTGCACGAGCGCGTCGGTCACCTGCAGCTCGGGCAGCTCGATGGTCTGCCACAGCAGCGGCAGCACTTCGGCGCGCCCGGTGATCTGCGTGAACTCGAGGTGCACCCAGGGGTTGTCGATCTGCAGGCGCGCGATGCGGAAGCCGCCGGTCAGCGTCCCTTCGATGCCGCTCGCGTCGATGGTCACGCGCCCGATCTTCTTCAGCCGTGCGGCGATGAACTGCAGGCCATTCTCGGAGGTGGCGAGCACCATCACGATCGTGGTCGGCATCAGCACTACGACGCCGAGCAGCGCCAGCGCGATCCACAGGCCGAGGCGCCGCCGCTTCATAGCTTCGGCGAGATGTTGAGATGCAGCCGCGGGCTGCCGGACGTCGACAGCGGCGTCGCGACATCGATGCCGAGCGTGACCACCGGCAGACGGAAGCGCAGGCCCACCCCGGCCGAGTACGCGAGCGGGTCGCCGAAGCGGTTGAACGCATTGCCGATGTCGAAGAACGTCGCGATGGCGAGGTTGCGCGGCAGATCGCGCGCGATCTCCGCGCTGCCGAACACGAGGTGGCGCCCGCCGGTGGTGCGCCCGACGCCGCACAGCCGCGCATCGTCCGCGCACCCGCGCAGATCGAGCGTCTCGACTGGCGAGAGCGAGTTGTAGCCGAACCCGCGCACGCTGCGATCACCGCCAGCGAAGAAGCGGTAGATGCCCGGCAGCTCGTTGAAGTCGCGCACGATGCTCGCTCCGGCCTCGCCGCGTACCAGCAGATGCCATTTCGGCCTGAGGTCGAACACGCGCTCGAACTGCACGTGGGCGCGGAGGAAATCGGCTCGCGAGCCGAGCAGCGACTGCGAACCGATGAGGTCCATGTACAGACCGCGGCTGAACAACGCCTCGCCGAGGAAGCCTTCGGGCACCGAGGCGTAGCTGATGCTCGGGACGAGCAGGTTGCTGGTGATGTTGCGCGCGCCGTCGTCGGTAGTCGTCCGGGTGACCGACAACGACACGACGCGTTGCCAGCGGCCGAGCACCTGCGTCACCGATGGCGTGAACGACAGCTCGGTCGTGTCGAGATCGCTGATCTCCTCTTCGCGCCGAACCAGTCCGAGCGAGAATTTCTCGAGCGCGGGATCGCCGATCGGGATGTCGTAACGGGTGTCGAAGGTGCGACTGATCGCCGAGGCTCGCACCTCGACGAAGAACCGATGACCGAGCGCGTTGAGCCGCGAGTCCTGCCAGCCGAGCGTGGCCCGCAGACCCGTGTCGGTGCCATAGCCGGGTCCGAACGAGAAGGAGCGATCGCTTTTCGATGCGCTGATGCGAACCGGCACCGTGAGCGTGTTGCGGTCCCGGTCTTCCGGCAGCACCTCGACGGTCGAGAAGTACAGGCTGTCGTCGAGCGCGAACTGCGTGCGCAGCAACTGCGTGGTGCTGTACGGATCGCCTTCGCGAAAACGCAGGAAGCGACGCATCAGCTCGGGGCGGATGACCGACTGCTCGATCGCCACCGCGCCGAAGCGGTACTGCGCGCCGGAGTCGAGCACGAGCCGCAGCCGCGCGGTGCGCTGATCGGTGTCGACCAGCATCTCGTTGCCGACGAGCCGCGCATCGAGATAGCCGTTCGACGCGGCGGTGCGGGTCAGGTCGCCCTTGACCTGCTCGTACACGCCATGGTGGAGCGGGTCGCCCTTGCGCAGCTTGGTCTGGCGCAGGATCGGCTCGAAGACAGGGTCGGCCGCGCCAGGACCTTCCACCTCGACGTCGACCGAATCGATGACGACCGGGGCGCCGGGGTCGATCCGGATCAAGACGCGCCAGGCACGGCCCTCGTCCTGCGGCTCGAGCGTCGTGCGGATCTGGGGTGCGTAGAACCCGAACGGACGCAGCGCCGAGCGTGCTTCGCCATCGATCCGGTTGTACATGCGCAGCACCGCGTCCTCCTGCAGATCCTCGCGATAGCGGAAGCGCTCCATCGTCAGGAACGCGTAGACGTTGCCGCGCACTTCGCCCTCGACGCCTTCGACATCGATGCGGATCGCCGCGCGCGACGGCACCGCGGCGATGAGTCCGAGCAGCCCCAGCAGGCAGGCGATGCGGCGGCGAGTCCGCGGATGCGCGTAGGAAAGAGTGGACTGCATCAATCGGAACGGTCGGCGCCGGAGTGCGCTCCGCATTCTAGACAAGAGGGAGGCTGAACCGGGTCACTCCAGCAGACTCGCCCGCGCGGGTGAAGTTCTCTTCGTCGACGCGCCAGGTCCACGCATCGCGCGCGAGCCACGTCGAGCTGCGCGTGCCGAACTCGGTCCCGCGCACGAACGGGCCCGACACGGCCGGCCAGCTGAGCGACGCGTCGACGCCCGGCTCCGGATCGTGCAGCAATGTCCGCAGGGGCGAAGTGTCGGCGCTGCCGGTATCGACCCAGTCGGCAAGAGCTGCCCGGGCCCGGACAGTCTTCGGCCACGGGGTGTCGAGCAGGTGATTGGACAGGCCGTACACCCCCGCAGGCAGCGACCGGGCAAAGCCGGGCCGGCGATTGGAGGCGTACCAGAGCGAGTCCGCGTCCGCGATCACCAGGCTGAAGCCCGCATAGCGATCGGCCACTCTCGCGAGCTCCGCGACGTAGCCGGTGGCATCGAGACCGCCGCGCAGGTAGTCGGCCACCAGGGCGCCACGCGTCGGGCGCGTCGGGTCGGACGGACCGGGCTCATGAAAATTCGTCACCGCCGCGAAGCGGCCGCGCGGATCGACGCCGAGCCAGGTGCCTCCCGCGAGCAGGTCACGCCCTGCGAGCATCTGGGGCGCATCCGCCCACCGGTGCATCGCGGCGGTAGGCCGGCCGTGAAATTCGTCCCGGTTGGCCGCGATCGCAAGCGGAAACCGCGGATGGACGCGATGCGCGGCAACGAGCAGGCACACGGCTCAGGCGCCAGCCAGCCAGCCGTCGATGAGCCGCCGCGAGATCGACTCCGGGGGCGGCAGCCCGATCGCGCCGGCGAGGATCTCCTCGCGGCTGAACCAGCGGACGTCCTCGAGTTCACCGTCGCGCGCTTGCGGCTCGCCGCCGTCCGCCGAGGCCTCGAATCCGAGCATCAGCGAGGACGGGAACGGCCACGGCTGTGAGGAGTGGTATTGCACCGAGTGGACTGCGATCGCGGTTTCTTCCCGGACCTCGCGGAGGACCGCGTCCTCGATCGACTCGCCTGGCTCGACGAACCCGGCGATGGTCGAGTAACGACCCGGTGCCCAGCCGGGCTGCCGGCCCAGCAGGGCGCGCGTGCCGTCGGTCACGAGCACGATGATGGCCGGATCGATGCGCGGGAAACTATTGAAGCTGCAGGCGCCACAGCGCAGCACGTGGCCGGCGCGCGCAGGCTGAAGGGGCGCTCCGCACCGGCTGCAATACCGATGGTTCGCGCGCCAGATGGCGAGCGCGCGCGCGTAGGCGAGCAGGCCCGCATCCTTCTCGGGCAGCGTGCCGGCGAGCGGCCGCAGCTCGACATAGCTCTCGTCGCCCGAGGCAACTTCATCACGCGCCACCTCGATGAGCACGCAGCGTCGGCCTTCGTACCAGCCGAGCAGCACGCGGCCGGTGGGATCGCTGGTCACGACACGCGGGTCGTCCGCATGCAGGAAGTTCACACCCTGCAACCCGTCAGCGCCGCGGACCAGGACGCGCGTGCCGGACATGATGACGAACACCGTCTCGCGATCGCCGAGCGCCGCCTCGAACCAGTCTTCGAGTTCACGCTCCTCGGCTCGCCGGTCGAGGTAAGCGCCGGCGAATACGTTCTGCGGAGCCATGCCGCATCATAACTGCGGCCGCGACACTCATTCCAAAGGGTGGTTTATCAGCGGGCAATCTTGGGCACGCCGGTTCGCGTCAGTTGGGATCACCCTGTGACGGCCAGGATCGCGTGGATCGATCGGAGACCCTCATGCCGGTGTGTCAGCCGCCATGCGCGGGCGCGGAGGCGCCGAGACCCTGCAGCAATCCAGCCGGTCCGGCGATCAGCGTTCTCATCAGATCAGCCTGGTTGCGCGACCCCGTCTTGCGCAGCACGTTGCGCAGCTGCGATTTCGCGGTGTTCATCGACACGGACCGCGACCGCGCCGCCTCGAGCAGGTTCTTGCCCGACAGCAACAGCCCGGCGAGCTCGGCTTCGGCGGCGCTCAGACCGTAGATGTCGCGCAGTAGCTCCCCGCGCGGCAGCGTGGCCGCGTCGTCTTCCTCGAACGCGAGCATCAGAACCGTCGGCGTTTCGCCCGGCTCGGCCGTCGCGCGCATGAGCAGCAGCCGGAGTCGAGGCTGGCGCGCGTGCGCCGGCAGCGTGACGCACAGCGCCCCGGTCGAGTCGCGCGGCGCGGCGAGCAGGCAGGCGAGGCTTCGGGCAAGGCCCCGATCTTCGAGGCCGCGCAGGCTGCGCAAGCGGCCGGCTTCCAGCTGCACCCCCGCGCGACGACGCAGCAACGCCTGCGCGCGGTCGGTCGCGAAGAGGACGCTCGAACGCGCGTCGACCAGCAGCAGCCCGCACGGCAGGGCGCCTGCGGTGCATTCGAGCACGGCCGCCCGCCGGCCTTCGTGCTCCAGGCGCTGGCTTATCGCAAGCGCGTGGCCGATGTGCCGAAGCGCAGCGTCGTACAGCGCGCGCGAGGTCGGCTCGTCACCGTGGAGCCCGAGTTGGTGCAGCGCCTCGAGCACGCTCGACCAGCGTGCCTCGCCGAGCACCGCGGAATACAGCGCGTCGAGGAAGACCGTGAAGTGCGCGGTGGCGGGGTCGGCCGTCGCGGCCGTCATGCTGCTTCGCCTGTCGGGATGCAGGGCAAGCAGGTCGCCCTGCATCGTGCGTTCGCACCCGGCGCAGCGGCGCAGCGGCACGGCGAAGCGGTCGACCACCATCAGGCCGTGGCAGTCGCCGCAGATCGAGGCGGAGAGCTCGTCCCCCCGCGCGAGCGCGGTGATGAGGAAGACGGCGTGCTCGAAGCTGATGCGCGGGCTGCTGACGAGGTGCTGGTAGGTCTCGAACGCTTCGCACAGCGCTTCGCCGCGCTGAACGCCCGGCAGCGTTCGCTGCGCGTCGGCCACCTTGCCGCCCGGCATGACGCCGAGCAGATAGCAGACGCTCGCCAGCACCGCAGTCTCTTCGCGCATACGCGGGTTGCGCGTGAAGAACGCCGCCTGCTGTGGCGATTTGCCGCGATGACGGACGATGCCGCCAGCGCCCGGTTGCGTCAGATAGTTGCGGTAGAGCTTGCGGATGCGATCGTCGGTGAGCCCGGTCCACTGCCGGATGGTGCGCGTGCGGGCTTCGTGCTGGATGAAACGGAGCGCGAGATCGAAGCGCAGTCGGTCGCGGCTGTAGCGGTCGTCGCAGATTCTCATTCCGGCGTTTCCTTGCGTTGAGAAGAGGGGGAGGGTCCGTTCCCGAGAGGGGATTTGGGATAAATATCCCAAATTCAGGTTAACGTTCCAAGGGTCGGCGCGGGTATTTATGTTCCGCGAACCGGGAGGAATGCATGCAGGGGCTCGATCAGGAAACGCAGAAATGGATGGCGGGTGGCTGGTTCGACGGGGCGACGCTTGCGCCGCTGGCCGAACTGAACGCGCAGTGCCTGGAACTCGTGGTGGAAGCCGCGCGGCAGCGCCACGGGGGGCCCGGTCGCGAGACCATCGGGCGGCAGATTGCCGCGCTCGCGCCCGAGGCGAGAGCGGGGCTGGCCGAGGCGCCGTACCTGCTGGCCGATGCGGGCTTCGACGATCCGCAGCGCTGGCAGGGCCTCGCGCAGTGGCGTGTGCAGGACGTGCCACACGAACCCGGGCGCACCGCCTTTCCTGGCGCGGCCGCCCGCACCTTCGTCCGAAGTGTCATGGTGTACGGCTGGCATCTGGCTCGAGCCCATCGCCAGCTCGCTCGCGTCGTCCTTGGCATGACTCCCGCGGCCGCCCGCAGCATCGCGGCTCTGGGTCTGAACGACCTCCACTGGGCCTGCGATCATCGTCCGGAGTGGGTCACCCTTCGTTGGGAAGGGCGGCCTCAATTGTGGTCGCCGCTGCTGACGGCAGCGCGCGCGGGTGATCGGGCGGGGCTTCGCCGCGCCAGTTTGCGCGGCATCCAGCTCATGGGCGCGCTGGCCCTGGAGCGGAGAGGCCAGTAAGCGAGCGGGGCGGCCTCGTGGCCGCCCCCAGGCTACTCGATCCGGTCTTTCCGGTTAGTGGTTACGCCGCGAATCGTCGGCGGCGTCCTCGACCGACTCGCGCACGTCGCCGGTGGTCTTCTGGACCTTGCCCTCGGCTTCGCGCAGCGTGCCCTTCACCTGGTGCTCGGTGCTGCCGGTCGCCTTGCCGACGCCGCTCTGCACCTTGCCCGCCACTTCCTTGACCGAACCCTTGATCTGGTCTTTGTTCATCGCTCGTCTCCTCGGCAATTGACGCTGCCGACTGTGCGGCAACGGCGACGTCACCGTGACCGGACAACGCCGACGCCTCTTGTGAGAGCCGTCCTTGCCGTGGGTCAGAAGGCCGACCCGACCCCCAGCAGCACCAGCACCCCGAGCACACCGAAAATGGCGGCGGCGATGGCGTGCACCAGCCGCATCGGTAATTTGCGCGCGGCAATTTCACCCAGCAGCACCGCCGGTACGTTGGCGACCATCATCCCGAGCGTCGTGCCGGCTACCACAGCCACCAGCGATGCGTACTTCGCCGCCAGCGCGACGGTCGCAATCTGAGTCTTGTCGCCGATTTCGAGGACGAAGAACGCGAGCGCGGTGGTCCAGAAGATGCCGAAGCGGGGTGGTCGCGCCTGCTCGTCGTCGATCTGGTCGGGAACGAGGGTCCAGATGGCCATCGCGATGAACGACAGGCCGAGGACCCAGCGCAGCGCAACCGGGCCGATCAGCGCTGCGACCCAGGCGCCGACCGCGCCCGCGACCGCATGGTTGACGATGGTCGCCACGAGAATTCCGAAGATGATCGGCGCCGGCTTGCGATAGCGGGCCGCGAGCACGAGCGCGAGCAGCTGGGTCTTGTCGCCGACTTCGGCGAGTGCAACGACACCTGTTGAGACGAGAAACGCTTCGATCAATTCGGATCCTGGACTGTCGGGGGTTGCAGTGCGATCGCCGCACCGCGGCCCCGTCCGATGCTGCGAGTGGGGTCACAAACGCAAGAACCCGCGGTTGACGGGATTGCGCACCAAAAGTGTACTCGCCCGACGTTGCCGCAATTGCTCGTCGAAGGCGAGTGGGAGACGACCCGGGATGGCCAGTGTGAATGCGTTGCTCCCGGCCCGTCCACCTGACCTCGACCTGCGCGCCGCCGCCGCTGATGCCGCCGCAGTCGAACGTCACAACCTCGCGATGCGCAAGCTCGTCGAGGTGGTCCAGAGCCTCTCGCACGCCCGCGACCTCGCGACGATCATGGCAATCGTGCGGGTCGCGGCGCGCGAGCTCACCGGGGCTGACGGCGCGACCTTCGTTCTGCGCGATGGCGAGTTCTGCTATTACGCCGAAGAGAGCGCGATCGAACCGCTGTGGAAAGGTCAGCGTTTTCCGCTCGCCCGCTGTGTCAGCGGGTGGGTCATGAGCCATTGCGAGCCAGTGGCGATACCCGACATCTACCTGGACCCGCGCGTGCCCGCCGATGCCTATCGGCCGACCTTCGTACACAGTCTGGCCATGGTGCCCATCCGTACCTCGGCACCCATCGGGGCGATCGGAAACTACTGGGCAACGCACCACGTGGTGACGCCCGAGGAACTGGCCCTGCTCGAGGCGCTGGCGAACACGACGTCGGTCGCGATGGAAAACGTGCAGGTGTACTCCGAGCTCGAGCAGCGGGTCGAGGAGCGTACGCGCGAGCTCGATCTCGCCAACCGGGAGCTCGAGGCATTTTCGTATTCCGTCTCGCACGACCTGCGTGCGCCGCTGCGTGCGGTCCAGGGCTTCTGCCGCATCTATCTCGAGGATTTCGGCGCGGACGTGCCCGCCGAGGGTCGTCAGTTCCTCGACAAGGCGATGGCCGGCGCGCAGCGCATGAGCTCGCTGATCGACGACCTGCTCGAGTTCTCCCGCCTGGCGCGCCAGCCGCTCGAGCGCTCGGTCGTCGACCTCGACGGGCTGGTGCGTCGGGTGGTCGATCGGCAGCTCGGCCAGAACGCCGATCGCGCCGTCGAGATGAAGCTGTCACCGCTCGGCACTTTCGCCTGCGATGTGTCGCTGGTCGAACAGGTGCTGGTCAACCTCGTGTCGAACGCCATCAAGTTCACCGGCGGCCGCGAGCCGGCGCGCATCGAGATCGGTACCGAGGACATCGGCGGCGAGCGAGTCATCTACGTGCGCGACAACGGCGCCGGCTTCGACCTGAAGTTTGCCGGCAAGCTCTTCGGCGTGTTCCAGCGCATGCACACGACGGCCCAGTTCGAAGGAACCGGCGTCGGGCTGTCGATCGCCCAGCGCATCGTCGCGCGGCACGGCGGGCGCATCTGGGTCGACGCCGAACTCGACCGCGGGGCGACCTTCCGCTTCACGCTACCCGCGGCGTGACGCGGGACGGTCTGCTAGCCTAGCCCCGCCGCGCCAGGCGGTCAGGCGAGCCTTCGCAGTGTCCCCATCCCGCGACGTCCCGCGCCTCCGCGGCATTTCCGAATACGAGACCTTGCGCCTCGCGATGCGCGGCGCGCGCCTCGGCAGCTGGATGCGCGACCTCGTGACCGAAGAGGTCATCTGGAGCCCCGAGCTCGAAGACCTGTTCGGGCTGCCGCCGGGCTCGTTCGGCCGTTCGCGCGCGAGCTTCTTCGCGTTGATCCATCCCGACGATGTCGACCTGCTGCGTTCGCAGGTCGATCGGGCGGTCGAGACCGGCGGCGACTACGCGGCCGAGTTCCGCTTCCGGCATGCGAGCGGCGAATGGCGCTGGATGGATGGTCGCGGCCGAGCCGAGTACGACGACGATGGACGCGCGCTGCGGCTGCATGGCGTCGGCATCGACGTCACCGACCGCAAGCGCGCCGAAGGGGCGCGCGACTGGCTTGCCGCGCTGGTCGAATCGAGCACGGCGGCGGTGGTCGGCAAGCAGCTCGACGGGACCGTCACGTCGTGGAATGCCGGCGCGGTGCGCCTGTTCGGCTACAGCGCCGCTGAAATGATCGGCACGCCCATCTTCCGCATCGTGCCGCCGGAGCTGCACGGCGAGGAGCACGAGGTGCTCCGCCGCGTCAGCGCCGGAGAGCGGATCGAGAACTACGAGACCGAGCGCGTCACGCGCGCCGGACTGCGTCGCTACGTGCAGCTCGCGGTATCGCCGGTGCGCAATGCCCGAGGCGAGATCGTCGGCGCATCGAAGATAGCGTTCAGCATCGACGAGCGGCGCAGGGCCGAGGCTGCGCTGCGCGAGAGCGAACTGCGACTGAAGACGGTCGCGGACGAGCGCGAGCGGTTGCTCGATTCCGAGCGAGCCGCCCGGTCGGAGGCGGAACGGCTCGGTCGCGTGAAGGACGAGTTCCTCGCGACGCTCTCGCACGAGCTGCGTACGCCGCTCAATGCGATCCAGGGGTGGGCGATGCTGTTGCGTCAGCCCCAGCTGAGCGCGGCCGACCGCGAGCGGGGTCTCGCCTCGATCGAGCGCAACACGCGCGCGCAGGCGCAGATCATCAACGACCTGCTCGACATGAGCCGCATCATCTCCGGCAAGATTCCGCTCGAGGTGACGACAATCGACGTCCGCGACGTCATCAACGCCGCGATCGAGGCGGTGCTGCCGGCTGCGAATGCGCGTCGCGTGACGATCACCTCGCGGCTCGACGCGGCGGTGGCTGAAACGCGCGCCGACCCGAACCGGTTGCAGCAGGTGATGTGGAACCTCCTGACCAACGCGGTGAAGTTCACGCCGGCCGAAGGACAGATACTCGTCACGCTCGAGTCGCGCGGCGCGCAGCTCGAGATAGCGGTGCAGGATTCGGGCATCGGCATCCGCCCCGAATTCCTGCCATTCGTGTTCGACCGGTTTCGCCAGGCCGACGCCTCGACGACGCGGCGGTATGGCGGGCTCGGGCTCGGACTGTCGATCGTGCGGAACCTCGTCGAAATGCACGGCGGCACCGTGGTCGCGGAGAGTGCCGGCGAGAATGCCGGCAGCCGCTTCGTCGTGTCGCTGCCGCGCTCGCAAGCGGCGTCGCTGCATCAGCGCCGTCACACCGACGAGCGGGACGACACGCTGGCAGAGACCCTTAGTGTGCCGATGGATCTGCCGCGGCTCGATGACGCCTGCATCCTCGTGGTCGACGACGAGTCCGACACGCGCGAGCTGGTGCAGCGGATCCTCGAGGAACGCGGCGCGCGGACCGTGCCCGCATCGTCGGCCCGCGAGGCGCTCGAGCTGCTCGAGGGCGGCGTCGAGGTGCATCTGCTGCTCAGTGACATCGGCATGCCCGACCTCGACGGCTACGGGCTGATCCGCCGCGTGCGCGAGTTCGAGAGCCGCCTGCACCGTCGGCACCTGCCCGCGATCGCGGCGACGGCCTATGCGCGCACCGAGGACCGGCAGCGCTCTCTGATGGAAGGCTATCAGCTGCACATCGCGAAGCCGGTGGAGCCTCGCGAGCTGCTCGCCGCGATCTCGAGCCTGCTGCGCATGACCGCCGATTCCTGACGGCAGGCTTTCAGCTAAGCTTCGTCGCGATGCTGCAGCCGTTCCATCTGGCCGTACCTGTTCGCAGCCTGGGCGACGCGCGCCGGTTCTATGGCGAGCTGCTCGGCTGCCCCGAAGGCCGCAGCGCCGCCGAGTGGGTCGACTTCGACTTCTTCGGTCACCAGCTCGTCGCGCACCTGACGGTCGACCGCCGGGCCGGCACGCCGGCTTATAACCCCGTCGATGGCAAGGATGTACCCGTCCCGCATTTCGGCGTGGTACTCGAATGGGATGCCTGGCACGCGCTCGCCGAACGGCTGCGCGCGGCCGGAGTCCGCTTCGGCATCGAGCCGGGGATCCGCTTCGCCGGCCAGGTGGGCGAGCAGGCGACGATGTTCTTCCAGGATCCGAGTGGCAACGCGCTCGAGTTCAAGGCCTTTCGCGATCCTGCGCGCCTGTTCGCGAAATAGCGAACCCCGCGAGGTCGCGGCGGTCCAACGCCGCGACGTCACAATCACTATAGAAACTACTCGCCGATCTCATGCGGGCTGGCGCGACCTGCTGTGGCGCGATAGCTTCGGTCGGACGGGTGGAACGCGTGGGGTATGGATTGAGAGCGCGCCTTCGGGTCCGGATGACAGTGGCATGGTCCGCGATCGCTGCGAGCACGCTGCTCGTGGCGGGCAGCAGCGCGGGCGACGTGCGCGCCACGGTTGCAACCCACGAGTTCCAGTTCTTCCGGCTGGTCTATTCCGGCGGGGCGGGCGGGTTCGGCTTCGGTTTCGGTCGCGGCGGCAGCGCCTGGGACACCGATGCGCCCGAGGCGGAGACTCACTTCCTGCAAGGTCTGCAGCGGCTCAGCCGCGTCGCTGCCGACGACCAGGCGGTGTATCTGCCGCCGAACGACCCGCGCATCTTCGACCACCCCTGGATGTATGCGGTCGAGGTCGGACGCTGGAGCCTGTCCGAAGAGGACGCCGCGCAGCTGCGCGAGTATCTGCTGCGGGGCGGCTTCCTGATGGTCGACGACTTCCACGGCACGTTCCAGTGGGAGAACTTCATGGAGTCGATGCGGCGGGTGTTCCCCGACCGGCAGGTGGTCGAGATTCCGGACGACCACGAGGTGTTCCACGTCGCCTACGACCTGGGCGGGCCGGTGACGCCATTCAACGTGGCCCTGAACCAGGGTGCATCGCCCGGCGGTCACCGCAAGATCCAGATCCCCGGCATCGGCTCCGTCATGCGCGGCACGACCTTCGAGGGCGACGGCGTCAACCCGCACTGGCGCGGCATCTTCGATGACGACGGCCGGCTGATGGTCGCGATCAACTTCAACATGGACATGGGAGACGCCTGGGAACATGCGGACACTCCGCAGTACCCGCAGATGCTGACCGCGCTGGCCTACCGCTTCGGGGTGAACTACGTGCTCTATGCGATGACGCACTAGGTCGGCAACGCCAGTGTTCGAGCTGCTCTTCCGTCATTCCCCTTTTGCCTTCCGCGCCGGCGAGCTGGCGTTCGGACGCGGCTGGCCGTTCCTGTGGTTCGGCGTTCTGCTCGCGCTGTGCGTGGCGCTGACTGCATTCACGCTGTGGCGCCGGCGCGAGCTGGGTGCGTGGCGCCTGGCCGTGCTGGGCGTGCTGCAGATCGCGTTCTTCGGCATCGTGCTGCTGCTGCTGTGGCGGCCGGTGCTGAACGTCGAGCAGATCCGCGAGCGGCAGAACGTCGTCGCAGTGATGGTGGATGCGTCCGGCAGCATGGGCGAGGACGCGCCGGCGACGCGGCTCGACCAGGCGCGCGCCGCGCTCTCGGCCGGGACGCTCGAGGCCGTGGGCAAGGCCGCGCAGGTGCGGCTCTTCGGTTTTGCCGGCGGTGCGCAGCCGGTCGAGGCGCTCGGCGACCTGCGCCCCGGCGGTCCGGTCACCCGCATCGGCGATTCGCTGCGGACGGTGCTCGCGATGGCCGGCAGCGTGCCGCTCGCGGGCGTGGTGCTGCTCAGCGACGGTGCCGAGAACGGCAACTCGCTGTCCGAGGCTGACATCGCCCAGATCCGATCCTACGGCGTGCCCATCCACACGATCGGTCTCGGGCCCGAGCAGTTGGCCAACGACTTCGAGCTGGCGCAGGTGTCGGCGCCTGACCGCGCGGTCGCGGGCGAGACGCTGACTGCCACAGTGTCGATCCGTCATCAGGCACAGAAGTCGGCACGGCTGCGGGTATACGACGGCGGCAAGGTCGTCGCGGCCCGCGAGATCGCGCTGAACCCTGCCGCGGGCGTGACGACGTTCGAGGTCGGGTTCCCCTCGGGCGAGGGCGGCCTGCGCGATCTGCGCTTCGCCATCGACGCGGCCGAGGGCGAAGCCAACACGATCAACAACGCGCGTCAGCATCTGGTCGAGGTCAGCGCCGAACGGCGCGACGTGCTGTACGTCGAAGGCGAGCCGCGCTGGGAGTACAAGTTCATCCGACGCGCGGCCGATGCCGACCCCGCCGTGCGGCTGGTCAGCATCGTGCGCGCGACGCCGAACCGGTACTACCGTCAAGGCGTGAAGGGCCCGGACGAGCTGCCCAACGGCTTTCCGGTCGATGCGAAGACACTGTTCGGCTACGACGCGCTGGTCATCGGCAGCCTCGAGGCCGCGGCGCTGTCCGAGAAGCAGCATGCCGCGCTGCGCGACTTCGTCGATCGGCGCGGCGGTTCGCTGCTGATGCTCGCGGGCCGCAACGGTCTCGGTGACGGCGGCTGGGCCAACGCACCGATCGGGGCTGCGTTGCCGGCGGCGCTGCCGGGCCAGGGCGCCGGTCGCTACACGCAGCGGGTGGGCAAGGCCCGTCCTACCGTGTATGGCAATCAGAGCTCGATCGGCCGGCTCGACGACGATCCGACGAAGAACGCGGCGGCGTGGCAGGGCCTGCCGGAGCTGGCCGACTATCAGCCGCTCGGGCCGCTCCGACCGGCCGCGGTCGTGCTGCTTGAAACCGTGTCGGGCACCGCGGTGTCGCCGCTGCTGGTCACGCAGCGCTACGGGCGCGGCAGCACCTGGCTGCTCGCCACCGCCAGCACATGGCGGTGGCGCATGCGCCTGCCTCACGACGACCGGCGGCATGCGGAATACTGGCGCCAGCTGCTGCACGGGCTCGTGGTCGCGACGCCCGCGCGCATCGCGCTCGACGCCGAGCCGCGGCTGTCCGGCGATGGCGCGCCGGTGACGCTCGAAGCCACCGTCCAGGACGAGGAGTTCAGGCCGATCAACGATGCACAGGTCGACGTCGAGATCGGCGCGGAACGTGGCGGGTCGACGACGCAGCGGCTGTCGGCCTCGGGCCGCGGCGATGGTCAGTACAGTGCGGTGGTGACACCGCAGGCAGAAGGGCTCTACCGTCTGCGCATGACGGCGACGCGAGGCAAGGAGACTCTCGGCGAGGCGACGCTGCACGTGCGCCGCACCGACGGCCTGCTCGAGCACTTCGAGACGCAGCAGCATCGCGCATTGCTCGAACGGCTCGCGAGCGAGACCGGCGGTCGTTACTGGAATCCGTCCGACCTCGCCGGCCTGCCCGAAGCGCTGCGTTACTCGAAGGCAGGCATGGTCGAGCGACAGACGCTCGACCTGTGGAACCTGCCGATCGTGTTCCTCATCCTCGCGGCGCTGAAGGCAACCGAATGGCTGCTGCGGCGAACCTGGAGGCGGCTGTGATGGCGCGATTCGTGGCTGCGGCCCTGCTCGCACTGCTCGGGAGCGGCACGGTGTCCGCGGCGACCCAGGCGCTCATCGTCAGCGGCATCGGTGGCGACCCTGATTACGATCACCGCTTCGCCGAGTGGAACGGGTCGGCGACCGAGGCGCTGAAACGTCTTGCCGGCGAAGCCAACGTCATCTCGCTCGCCGGTGCAAACGCGACCGGGGAGGCGATGCAGAAGGCGTTGCAGCAGCTCGCGCAGAAGCAGCAGCGTGACGACACCGTCATCGTGCTGCTGATCGGCCACGGCACCTGGTTCGGTGACGAGTACCGGCTGAACCTCGCCGGCCCCGACCCGACCGGGAGTCAGCTGAAAGCGTGGTTCGACCGGTTGCCGGCCGAGCGGCAGCTGATCGTCAACGGGACGAGCGCGAGCGGCGCGATGGCCGATGCATGGAAGAAGCCGGGCCGTGTGGTGGTCTCGGCGACGAAGACGGGCGGTGAGCGCAACGCGACGCGCTTTCCGCAGTACTTCATCGAGGCCCTCGGCAGCGACAAGGCCGACCGCGACAAGGACCAGGTGATCACCGCCGCGGAAGCGTTCGCGCACGCGAACGCCGCGGTCGCCGAGGCCTTCAAGGCCGACGCATCGATGGCAACCGAACACGCACGCATCGAAGGCGGCGAGCCGGCGCGGCTCGTGGTCGCGCGGTTCGGCGGCGCCGCGCAGCACGCCGACGACGCGCAGCTGCAGGCGCTGCAGGCGCGACAGTCGTCCCTCGAACAGGAGCTCGCGACGATCAAGGCGCGCAAGGGCTCGATGCCCGAGGACGCCTACTACACCTCTCTCGAACCGGTGCTGCTGAACATCGCCCGACTCGGCGACGAACGCGAGGCACGCGAGCAGCAGCTCGGCATCACCCCCACTGGAGCGACACCGTGATGCGCCGAACTGCCGTCGTCACGCTGATGCTGATGGCGGGCCTCGCCGCGCGAGCCGAGGCCGTCGAGATCGACTACGACCCGGCGCGGCCGGCGGCACTGCGTGCCTGCGACGACGCGCGGCTGCGCGGCCGCGATGCCGACGCGCTGCGCTGCTACGAACGCCTCGGCCAGAATGCCGATCCGCTGGTCCGCGCCGAAGCGGCCTGGGGGCGCGGCGACCTGAACGGCGCGAACGCGGCGTTCCGCGAGGCACTCGCGGGTCCGCAGGCGTCGGTGCGCGGACGGGTGCGTTGGGGGCGGCTGTTCCTCGAAGCGCACCAGTACTCGGAAGCGCAACGCACGCTCGGTGAGGCGCTCGAGCAGTCGGGCGAGGACGCGCAGGCGCGCATCGCGATGGCGCGCCTGCTGGCGGAGCGGTTCGACCCGGGCGCGAAGGAACTGCTCGACGCAGTGCTGGCGAAGGACGACACGCTGATCGAGGCGCACCTGCTGCGCGGGCGGCTCGCACTCGAATCGGGCCGGCGCGACGAGGCCGTGGCCGACGCGCAGCGCTCGCTCGACCTCGCGCAGGCGCAGCGCATCGCGCCGCTCGAGGCGCAGACGCTGCTCGCGGCCATCGAGCTGTTCGGCGGCGGCGACCCGAAGCGCTGGCTGGACGAGGCGCAGAAGTACAACCCGCGCTATGGCCGCATCCACGCCGAGCTCGCGCATTTCGAACTGATGCGGCGGAAGTACCGCGAGGCGAACGTCTGGCTGCTGCGGGCCGTCGAGCTGCAGCCGACGCTGTGGAGCGCGCACGAGGAGCTCGGCGTCAATTTCCTGCGTCTCGGCGACCGCGCCAAGGCACGGGAGCATCTCGTCAAGGCGTACGAAGGCGACCCGTTCAGCGCGACCACCGTCAACACGCTGCGGCTGCTCGACAGTCTCGAGCAGTACGACCTTCGTCGCGTCGGCTCGCCCGCGCTCGTGATGCAGCTCCACCGCAGCGAAGCCGCCGCGCTCGCACCGTACGTCGAGGACGTCGGCCGTCGCAGCATGGCGCTGTTCGCCGAGCGCTATGGCTGGCGCCCGACCGAAGACATCTTTGTCGAGCTCTATCCCGACCACGACGATTTTGCCGTGCGCACCGCCGGGCTGCCGGGCATCGGCCTGCTGGGGGTGACCTTCGGTCACGTCGTCGCGATGGACAGTCCGTCGGCGCGCGCGGGCGGCGACTTCCACTGGGGCAGCACGCTGTGGCACGAGATGGCGCACGTGTTCACGCTGTCGGCGACCGGCCATCGCGTGCCGCGCTGGCTGTCGCGAAGGCATCTCGGTGTTCGAGGAGTGGCGCACCGGGCCGACGCCGGGCGTGTCGCTGAGCCCGTCGCCGCTGCAGAAGTTCGCCGAGGGCAAGTTCCTGCCGGTCGCCGATCTCGACGAGGGGTTCATCCGCCCCGACTACGAGAACCAGGTGCAGGTGTCGTACGTGCAGGCGGGCCTCACGTGCCTCTTCATCGAGGAGCGGTTCGGGTTCGCGACGCTCGCGAAGCTGCTGAAGCAGTTCGAGCGCGACACGACGACGGCAGCCGCCGTGCAGGCAGCGACCAGTCTCGCGCCGGCCGACTTCGACAAGCAGTTCCAGGCGTGGCTGAAGCAGCGGTTCGCCCCGTTCCTCGCCGCGCCGGAACGCTATGGCCAGCTGATGCAGCAGGCCGGGCGCGCCTTCGAGGCGCGCGACTTCAAGCAGGCGGCGCAGAATGCGGGCGAGGCGGTGAAGCTGCTGCCGGAGTTCACCGAGAGCGGCAGCGCGTGGCTGCTGCAGGCGCGCGCGCAGATCGACGGCAACGACAAGGCCGGCGCGCTCGCGACGCTGTCGGCCTGGCGGACGGCAGGCGGCTGGCAGCCCGATGCAACGCGGCGGCTCGCCGAGCTGCTCGACGAAGCTGACCGTCGCGCCGAATCGCTGGTCGTGCTCGAGAGCGTCAATCTCAGCGACCCGCTGCGCGCCGGCGGCCACCGCGAGCTCGGCGAACGACTGCTGGCCGTCAATCGCGCCGCCGATGCAACGCGCGAGTTCTCGGTGCTGCTCGCGCTTGCGCCGGCCGACTTCGCCACCGCGCAGTTCGGTCTCGCGCGCGCCGCGCGCCAGGGCGGGCGCGAGCCGGAGGCTCGTCGTCACGTGCTGCAGGCCCTCGAGGTCGCGCCGTCGTATCGCCCCGCCCAGAAACTGCTGCTCGAACTCACCAAGGATCCCGCGCCATGACGCAAGCCGAACCGATGGCCACGCCTGAGCTGGTCGAACGTTTCCAAGTGAGCCTCGGCGAGATACGCGGCGAGGTGCGCAAGATCATCGTGGGCCAGGACGAGGTGGTCGAGCAGCTGCTGGTGACGCTGCTGGTCGGCGGCCACTGCCTCATCACCGGCATGCCCGGCACCGCGAAGACGCTGCTGGTCCGCACGCTCGCACAGTCGCTCGGCCTCTCGTTCAAGCGCATCCAGTTCACACCCGACCTGATGCCGACCGACATCACCGGCACCGACATCATCGAGGAGGACTCGAGCACGGGTCACCGCTCGTGGACCTTCGTGCCGGGCCCGCTGTTCGCGAACGTCGTGCTCGCCGACGAGATCAACCGTACTCCGCCCAAGACGCAGGCGGCGCTGCTCGAGGCGATGCAGGAGCGTTCGGTCACCGTGCGCGGCAACACGCGCCTGCTCGACGCCCCGTTCTTCGTGCTCGCAACGCAGAACCCCATCGAACTCGAAGGCACCTACCCGCTTCCCGAGGCCCAGCTCGACCGCTTCCTGTTCAACGTGCTGCTCGACTACCTGAGCGCGGAGGAGGAACTGAAGGTCATGGAAGCCAACACATCGCGCATGGAGCCGCCGGAAGTGTTCGCGCGCACCACGGCCGAGGAGATCCTGCAGTTCCAGTGGCTCGTGCGGCAGGTGCCGATGTCGCAGGCCATCGCGCGCAAGGCGGTCGACGTCGTTCGCGCGACGCGTCCTTCGGAGCCCGGCGCGCCCGCGCAGATCCGCCAGTACGTGCGCCACGGGGCCAGCGTCCGCGCGACCCAGTTCCTCGCGCTCGCCGCCAAGGCACGCGCGCTGATGCAGGGGCGCTTCCACGTCATCGATGACGACCTGCGCGCCCTTGCGCCCTCGGTGCTGCGGCATCGCGTGCTGACCAACTACCAGGCCGAATCCGACGGCATGAACATCGATGCGATCCTGCGCTTCGCGATCGACGCGACGATTCCGGCCTGAGACACTGACGCCGAATGCCGCAAGCCACGCGCCAGCTGCTGCTTCCGTCGACGCTCGCCGCGCTCGGCAACCTCGAGCTGATCGCGCGCGCAGCCGTCGAGGGCTTCTTCATCGGCATGCACCGGTCGCCGAAATTCGGCTTCAGCCAGGAGTTCGCCGAGTACCGGCAGTACGCCGAGGGCGACGATCCGCGGTTCGTCGACTGGAACGTGTTCGCGCGCACCGAGCGTACCTACATCCGGCTGTACGAAGGCGAGACCAACACGCGGCTGATGATCGCGCTCGATTCGAGTGCGTCGATGGGTTACGGCAGCGGCGACGTCACCAAGCTGCAGTACGCGAAGTATCTCGCCGCTGCGCTCGCCTACCTCGGCATCCAGCAGCACGATCCGGTCGGTCTGCTGATCTTCGACGAGGCGCTGCGTTCCTATCGGCCACCGAGCAGCCGGGCCGGCACGCTGCCGGCGCTGCTGCATCTGCTCGATGCGAGCGAGCCGGGCGGCAAGACCGATCTCGACGCCGGTTTCGAAAGGGCTGCGCGAACACCAGACGCGCCGGGGCCTGGTCGCGGTCATCTCCGACCTGTACTGCGACCCCGCCGCTCTGACGCGCGCCGTGCAGCCGCTCGCCTATCGCGGCCACGACATCATGATCTTCCAGATCCTCGATCGCGCCGAGGTGGAGCCGAGCTTCGCCGACTCGGTGCTGCTCGAGGACATGGAGTCCGGACAGCTGCGCGAGGTGTCGCCGAGTTACCTGAAGGAAGCCTATCCGGCGCGCCTGAAGGAACATCTCGGGAGCCTGAGCAAGGCGGCCGGCGATCTCGGCGCCCAGCAGGCGCTGATCGTCACCGACGAGCCCCTCGACCGCGCGCTGCGCCGCTATCTCACGTTCCGGCAGAAGCGGCGATGACGGGGAGAAGCGGCTGATGTGGCTCGCACCGCTGTTCCTGCTCGGACTCGCCGGCCTCGCGTTGCCGCTGTGGCTGCATCGCTTCGCGCGCGACACCGATGACAAGCGGCGGTATGCGTCGCTGATGCTGATGGAGGCGGCTGAAGTCCAGCGCAGCCGCAAGCGTCAGCTGAAGTACTGGCTGCTGCTGCTGCTGCGGCTGCTGCTGCTCGCGGCGCTGGTGATCGCCTTCGCCGGCCCCTTGCTGCCGTGGAGAAGCGGCGGGCTAGGCGGTGCCGGCGCGCAGCTGCGCGTCGTGGTGCTCGATGCATCGCTGTCGATGCGTGCGGGCGGTGCGTTCGAACGGGCGCGCGATGCGGCCCGCGCCGAGCTCGAGGCAGTGGGCGGCAACGACCAGGCGATGCTGATCGTCGCCGACCATCGTATCCGCGTGCTGGCCGACCCGTCGTTCGCGAGCCAGCGCGCCGAGTGGATGACCCAGCTCAACGCGCAGTCGGCCAGCCTTTCGCGGCTCGACTACGGGTTGCTGATGACGTCGCTGCCGGGCCTCATCGGCAACGGCACGCGCCGCGTCCATGTGTCACTCATCACCGATCTGCGCGCGAGTGGCACGCCGCTCCGCTTCGCCGACCTCGCGCCGCCACCCGGCGTCGAGTTCGACGTGACCGACGTCGGCGACGCGCAGACGAACCTCGCGGTGGCGAGCGTCGCGTTCGCGACCGATGATGCCGACCGCCGTCGACGTGACGCTGCGCGGCGATTTCGCCGCCGCGAGCGGCCGCGAGCTGGTGCTGACCATCGATGGCATCGAGAAGGGGCGGCGCCCGCTCGCATTGACTGCCGAAGGACCGCCGCGCATGCGACTGCCGGTCGGCGATCTCGGCAGCGGCGAGTTCCGCGCGAGCGTGCGGCTGACCGGCACCGACGCCCTCGCCGAAGACGATCAACTGTTCGCGCTGCTGCGCCGGGTCGTGCCGAAAGTGCTGCTGGTCAGCAACGCGGCGACCGCCGACGACACGGCGTACCTGTCGGCCGCACTCGGCGCGCTCGCCGTACCGCGGCTCGACGTGACGCATGCCACCGCCGCGAGCCTTGCGACGCGTCCGCTGGCCGACTACGCCGCCGTGCTCGTCTCCGACGCAGGACTGCTCGAACGACGCCGGGGTCGCGTCGCTGCAGCGTTACGTCAGCCAGGGCGGCGCCGCGATCCTGACGCTCGGCCCGCGCAGCCAGACGCTGAAGGCAGTGCCGATCACGGGCCAGGTCATCGGCGGCAGCGTCGTCACCGGCAAGGTCGGCGAGGGCGATCGCATCGGCGAGATGCTGCAGAGCCACCCGGTGCTGCGCGACACCGCTGGCTGGCGCGACATCCGCTTCTTCCGCCAGCTGCGCGTGACCCCCGCGGCGGACGACAAGGTGCTGCTGCGGCTCGCCGGCGGCGGTCCGCTGCTGCTCGAAAGAACCACCGGTGCGGGCCGCGTGCTCGTGCTGACGTCGCCGCTCGATCGGGACTGGAACGATCTCGCGCTGCATCCGCTGTTCGTCCGCTTCCTCGGCGAAGCGACGACATGGCTCGCCGGTGTGCGAATCGACGCGGCGAGCGCGGCCGTGGGCGGTCTGCTGACCGCGAGTCTCGGCGACCGCCGCGGCGCGCAGGTGTTCGATCCCGACGGGCGTCGCGCGCTGACCCTGGACGAATCTGCCGGCACGTTACGCTTCTCGCCGGAGAAGGCCGGGTTCTACGAGATCCGCGGCGGCGGTCGCAGCGACTTCATCGCCGTCAACGTCGACGAGCGCGAGTCGCTGCTCGGTCGGCTCGACGAGGCAGCCGTCACGCGCTGGCGATCGCTCGCAACCCCGGTTAACGGGCCTTCCGCTGCGACCGGCGCCGCTTCGACGCCCGATGCGGAACCCGTGCCGCTGCTGCCGGTCTGGTTCTGGATGCTGCTCGTTGCCGCGCTGCTTGCTTTTGCCGAGCCGCTGGTGGCGAACTACCACCTGAAAGTTCAGCGGGAGAGACGCGCTTGAGCGCACTCGCGAGATTCGAGCACTACCTCGACGAGGCCCGGACGCTGCTGCGCCGGGAAGCCCTGGCGCGCACGGCGGCCGGCGTTGCCGTCGTCGCCGCGCTGGCTACGGTACTCGCCGTCGGCTGGCTCCTGAGCCGCGGGTTCCCGTCCGCGCAAGTCGCCGCCCTGCGCACCGTGCTGCTGGTCGCCGTACTCGCGACGGCCGTCGCGCTGTGGCTGCCCCCGTACCTTCGGCTGCGACGCGGCGCCGGCGCTGCCGAACTGGAGCGTCGCCTGCCCGAACAGGGTGGCCGCATCGACACGCTGCTCGACTCGCTGCGCCGTCAGCGCGAAGGTGAGCCCGGCTCACCGCTGGTCGAATGCCTGGCCGCCGACGCCGAATCGGTGGCGAATGCACGCCCGCTGGCCGAGTCGTTGCCGCAGCGGCTGCGGGTCGTTCCCGCCGCGATCGCCGCGGTCGCATTCGCGGGGTTGATCGGCCTCGCGACGTTCGGTCCCTCGCGCTGGAGCGCCGGCGCGCGGCATCTGTGGCTCGGGCAGAGCCTGCCTGCTCCTGCGCTCGAAGCAGCCCGTTCGCTCGAAGTGCGGCCCGGCAACGCCACCGTTCGTCGCAACCAGGATCTGAAGGTCAGCGCATCGCTGCGCGGCGTGCGCGCGGGCGAGGCGAAGCTGCACGTCCGCTACGCGGACGGCGAATGGGAAGAAGCGCCCATGCAGTCGTCGACCGACGGCCGCTTCGACCTCACGCTGTATGCGCTGCGCGATCCGGCCGAGTATTACGTCTCGGCGGGCGGCGTGAAGAGTGCCCAGTTCAGGCTGACGCTGGTCGACGTGCCGAAGATCACGCGGCTCGCGCTGCGCTACGACTTCCCGGCCTGGACCGGCCTTGCGCCGCGCCGAGCAGGACGATGACGGCAGCATTGCAGCGGTAGCCGGCACGCGCGTGAAGATCGAGGTCGAGGCCGACGCGCCGCTCGAAGGTCCGCTGCTCGTCATCGACGAGAACGCGCAGCCGCTCGAGTCGAACGCCGGTTCGCTGACCGTCGCCAAGGACGGGCACTACCGCATCGCCGCGAGGTTCGGCGACGAGCTGGTCGCGCTGACCGAGGACTTCCCGATCACCGCGATCCCGGATCAGAAGCCGACCGTCGAGGTGGTGCGCCCCGGCCGCGACTACCAGGCTAACGCGATCGAGGAAGTGCCGGTCCGGTTGCGAGCCGCCGACGACTATCGCGTCGAACGGCTGGCGCTGCGCTACTCGGTCAACGGGGGCGCTTTCCAGGACGTTCGCGTTCCCGCCGGCGTGAAGGAGATCGACACCGCTGCACTGCTGAACCTCGAGGCGCTCGGGCAGGCGCAACCCGCCCCGAAAAATGGCGGGCCGCAGGGGCTCGTGCCGGGCGATCTGATCACCTACTACGCGGTCGCGCGTGACCACGGACAGGAGTCGCAGACCGACCTGTTCATGGTGCAGGTGCAGCCGTTCGACCGGCGCTACGCACAAGGACAGGGCGGTGGCGGCGGTGGCGGCGGCGGTGGCGGCGACGACGAGAACGGCATCGCCGAACGTCAGAAGGAGATCCTGCTCGCGACGTTCAACCTGACGCGCGACCCCGACAAGAAGGGCCGCGATGCCGAGCGGCGCGCCGACAACGCCCGCATGCTCGCCGACCTGCAGACGACGCTGCGCGAGCAGGCCGCGACGCTGGTGGAGCGGACGCGCGCGCGCGATCTCGCCGGCGCCGAGCCCGCGATCCGCCAGTTCGTGGCCAGTCTGGAAGAGGCTGCCAAGGCGATGGACCCCGCCGCCGAACGGCTCTCGAAGGTCGAGCTCGAGCAGGCCATTCCGAACGAGCAGCGCGCTCTGCAGCACCTGCTGCGGGCCGAGGCGGCTTTCCGCGACATCCAGGTGGCGCGGCGCGACAGCAGTGGCGGTGGTGGTGGCGGCGGTGGCCAGGCCGGGCGCGATGTCGCCGAGATGACCGAGCTCGAGCTCGATCTCGAGAAGAACCAGTACGAGACCGAGTCCCAGCTCGCGCGCAATGGCGCCCCGGGCGGTGCCCAGCAGAAGGCGCAGGACGAGGCATTGCGTCGGCTGAAGGAGCTCGCGCGGCGGCAGGAACAGCTCGCGCGCGAGAACGCCCGCAACCCGCAGCAGGCCGAGCAGAGCCGCTGGCGGCAGGAGCAGCTCCGGCGTGAGGCCGAGCAGTTGCGCCAGCAGCTCGAGCAGCTCGCGCAGCAGCAGAACTCACAGGGCGGCCAGCAGCAGAGTGGCCAGCAGAGTGGTCAGCAGGGCGGTCAGCAAAGCGGCCAGCAGAATGGCCAGCAGAACGGCCAGCGCAGCGCTTCGAGCGGTGGCTCGCAGTCCGGGTCGGCCTCGGCCTCGGCCGCCGCCGAGGCGGCGCGTCAGCTCGAGCAGGCGCTGGCGCAGATGGGCGGCGAGCGGCCACCGACGGCAAACAACAACCGGCAGCAACAGCCGGGGGCTCCGCGCCCCGACGAGGCGAGCCGCAGTCTGAACCGCGCCATCGAGCGCATGCAGCGGGGCAAGCAGGAGTCGCTCGGAGAAGGGTTCGAGGGGCTGGCCCGCGAAGCCCGCGAGATCCTCGACGAGCAGCGGCGCACCGAGCAGCAGCTGAGCGACGCGGTCCGGGGTTTCCGGGCGCGGCAGCAGCAGCCGAACGCGTCACCTCGCGAGCGCACCGCGTCCGATCTCTTCGGCGGGCTCGACATCAATTCGGCGGAACAGCTGGCCGAGCGCAAGCGGGACCTGCAGGCACGACTCGAAGCGTTGCAGTCGCGCATGCAGTCGACCTCGCGCGGCCATCGCGATGACGCTCCGCAGGCCGCGGACAAATTGAGCAAGGCGGCCGGTGAGCTGGACGAGGCGCAGACGGCGGCGCGGCTCGCACGCAGCGCCCTCGAGATCGAGCGCGGCCGCACCACGCAGGCGGCTTCACGCGACGGCATCATCACCGAGTCGCTCGAATCGCTGGAGCGGAGCCTGGCCGAGTCGGCGTCGGTAGCCTCGGGGGAAGTCCGCCGTGGCGGTGGCGGGCCCGAGCAGGCGAGTCCTGACGAGCTGCTCGCAGAACTCGCTTCGCTGCGACGGGCCGTCGAAGAGGCCCGTCAGGGCGCCGCGCGCGAAGGACTGGCGAGCAACGGCAACGGCCAGCAGCCGGGCAACGCGGCGGATGCCGAGGGGCAGCCGGGCCAGCAAGGTCAGCAGGGCCAGCAAGGCCAGGGCCAGCAACCTGGCTCCGGCCAGCAGGGCGGCCAGCAATCGGGTGGCCAGCAGCAGGGCGGCGGCGGCGGTGGCGGCGGCGGCGCCTGGGGCGGAAGCGCGTGGAACGGTGGTGCGTGGAACGGCGGCTGGGGCGGGTCCGACCGGGGCGCGGTGCGTGGCGAGGTGCCGATGCCCGCGGCCAACCTCGGGCTCGAGGCGCGCGCGAGCAGCGAACGGCTGGCCGACCTCCGCGGGCGCCTGCAACGTGGTTCCCTGTCCGAGGCGGATCTGAAGGCGCTGCAGGAGCTTTCGGACCGGTTGCGGCGAGCCGGCGCAGACCCGATGTCGTCCGAGTACCGACGGATGCTGGCGCTGGTCGACCAGGTCGAACTCGCCGCGCTGCGTGCGGGCGGCGATGCCTCGGCGGCCCGCATCACGCGCGGCAACGCGCGCAGTGAGGAGCCGGCGCGCTATCGCGAGAACGTCGCCGAATATTACCGGCGTCTCGGCGGTCAGCAGCGGTAGAGGTTCCGTTGTGCGCGGCTATCATGTCGCCCTCATCGCTTGGGGGCTTCATGAACGACAATGCGCAGACTCTCGTAGAACTCCAGGCGCTGCTCGGCGCTGACATTGCAGTTGCGCCCGACTCGACCAGTCGCGCGCGTCACACGGCCGACTACTGCGTGCAGGGCGACCCGAACGTCGACCTGATCGCCCTCGTGTTCCCGCGCACCACCGCGCAGGTGTCGCAGACGCTGCGCTACTGCAACGACCGCGGCATCGCGGTGCAGCCGCAGGGCGGCATGACCGGCCTCGCCGGCGGCGCGGTGCCCATCGGTCGCTGCGTCGCCTTGTCGCTCGACCGCATGCGCGAGATCCGCGAGATCGACACCGCCGCGAACACGATCACAGTCGAGGCGGGCGTCGTCATGGAAGCCGTGCAGAAGGCGGCCGATGCGAAAGAGCTCTTCTTCCCGCTCGATCTCGGCGGACGCGGCTCGTGCCAGATCGGCGGCAACGTGTCGACGAACGCAGGTGGCAACCGCGTCCTCCGCTACGGCATGGCCCGGGACCTCGTACTCGGCGTCGAGGCGGTGCTCGCCGACGGCACTGTCATCAACGCCTTGCGCAAGGTCATCAAGAACAACACCGGCTACGACCTGCGCCAGTTGTTCATCGGCGCCGAAGGGACGCTCGGCATCATCACGCAGGTGGTGTTGAAGCTGTTTCCGAAGCCCCGCAGCGCGTGCACCGGCATCTGCGCGGTCGACGACTACCCGGCCGTGCTCGAGCTGCTGAAGCGCGCGCGCTCGGGGCTCGGCTCCCAGCTCTCGGCGTTCGAGGTGATGTGGCCCGACTTCTACCGGCTGGGCACCGTCGGCCTCGGCCGCAAGCCGCCGCTCGACGAAGGTTACGGGGCCTACGTCCTGATCGAGACGCTGGGCACCGATCCGGAAGCCGACCAGCAGCGCTACGAGGCGGTGATCGGCGAGGCGATGGAGGCGGGCGTCGTCAAGGACGCGATCATTGCGCAGTCGCAGCGCGAGGCGACGACGCTATGGGACGTCCGCGATTCGCCCGGCGAGTGGAGCAAGGGCGCGCATTGGCCGCAGCTCGGCTTCGACGTGAGCGTGCCCACCGGCGAGATCGGCCCTCTCGCGGACGAGATCGGTGCGCTGATGAAGTCGCGCTGGCCGCAGCTGCAGGTGGTGTTCTTCGGCCATGTGGCCGACGGCAACCTGCACGTGTCGGTGCGGATGGCGGGTCACGACGTACCCGAGATCGAGCTCGAGAACGCGGTCTACGCCATCGTCTCGAAGCGCACCGGTTCCATCTCCGCCGAGCACGGCATCGGCTCGCTGAAGGTGCCGTTCCTGCACTTCTCGCGCAGCCCGGAAGAGATCGCGCTGATGAGGGCGATCAAGACCGCGATGGACCCGAAGGGCATCCTGAATCCGGGCAAGCTGTTCGAGATGCGTGCCGGTGAGAGCGGCGGGTCGAAACACGGCGCGTAGGCTTTCGAACGCCTGAATTGCCCTTAGGCGTTTTCCGGGTGCGAATGCACGGTCGCAAGAGCCACGGACTCTTCCGTCCGATCTCGCCTGCAGCGCTGCAATTTCGATACGCCCCGTCTATGATTGCCGTCCTTCAGGAGGACGAGCCATGACGACGACAGGAATCGCGCTGGTCCGGAGCGGCATACTGGCAGTGGTGGCGGGCGTCCTCGTCGCCTGTTCCGGCAAACCGCGCACTCCACTGGAGGGGGCAGCCGCCTCGCTCGGCATCGCGGAGGTCACCGCGCTGCAGTTCTCCGGCACGGGCAAATGGTTCCAGTTCGGACAGTCGCCAGCGCCCGGGCTCCCCTGGCCGGCGTTCGATGTCGGCCGGTACGATGCAGTGGTCGACTATGCGGGGCCCGCGGCACGCGTACGCATTACGCGCACGCAGGTGGTCGAGCCCGGTCGGGAGCGGCCGGCGCCCACCGAACAGTCCGTCGACCAGCTCGTGTCTGGCGCCGTTGCATGGAACGTGCCGGCGAGCGGCCCGCCCGCGGCCCAGCCTGCCGCGGTTGCCGAGCGGCTCACCGAGATCTGGACGACGCCCCAGGGCTTCGTCCGCGCGGCCATGGCAAACCAGGCGACCGCGAAACCGGTGGAGGGCGGCACGCAGGTCAGCTTCACGCTGGGCGCGCAGAAGTACGAAGGCCTCATCGACGCGAACTACCACCTGGTCCGCGTCCGCACGATGATCGATAACCCGGTGCTCGGCGACACCCCGGTAGAGGTGCAGTACGGCGACTATCAGCCGTTCGGCAAGCTGGCTTTCCCGACCCGGATCACGCGCATGCAGGGCGGCCATCCGGTGCTCGAGCTGGCCGTCAGCAGTGTCGCGCCCGCGACGAGCGGCGTGCCAGCGGTGCCTCGCGAGGTCGGTGACGGCATGGGTCCGCGAGTCGAGGTCTCGGCCGAAACGCTCGCGCCCGGCGTCCATTACCTGAAAGGCGGCTCGCACCACAGCCTCGCGATCGAACAGCAGGAAGGCATCGTCGTCGTCGAGGCACCGCAGCACGAGGAACGTTCGCGCGCGGTGATCGCGAAGGTGAAGGAGCTGATCCCGAACAAGCCGATCAAGTACCTGGTGAATACGCATCACCACTTCGACCACTCGGGCGGGTTGCGCACCTACGTTGCCGAGGGCGCAACGATCGTCACGCACGAGGCGAACAAGCCATTCTACGAGCAGGCGTGGTCGACGCCGCGCACGCTGAACCCGGACCGCCTGTCCGACGCCGGTGCGTCACCGACCTTCCTGACCTTCACCGACAAGCTGGTGCTGGCCGATCGGGCGCATCCGGTCGAAGTGCACCTGCTCGCGGGCAATGGCCACAACGACGCCTTCGCGATGGTCTGGCTGCCGAAGGAGAAGATCCTGAGCGAAGGCGACGCCTGGACGCCGCCGGCGCCCGGTGCGGCGAATTCGTCGCCACCGAGCCCCTACACCGTGAACCTCGCGAAGAACATCGAGCGGCTGAAGCTCGACGTGAAGACGATCGCGGCCCTGCACGGGCCCGGCGTAGCGACGATGGCCGAACTGAAGGCGGCCGTCGGAACCTGAAGTCGAAAGGCCCCCGGCGTCTCGCGACGTCCGGGGGCCTCGTCTGTCGCTCAGTGATTCGCGTGAGCGAGCTTCTGCACTTCCACCAGCGACTGCTGGACATTCTCGTCCGGCTTCGCGCCGCTGATGGTGGCCGCGACCGTGCCGTCCTGCTTCACGATGAACGTGGTGCGTTCGGCGAAGCCGTGGTCGATGTCGTTGCCCTGCGTGTCCTTCATGCCGGCCTTGCCCTCGCGGACCGCGAGGTCATACGACTTCGCGATCTTGCCATCGGGGTCGGACGCGACCGGCACCTTGCCGCCGCAGTATTCGGGGTCGGCCGAGAACTTGTTCAGCCGGTCGATACTGTCGAGCGACACGCCGATGACGGTGGCCTTGGCGGCGGCGAACTTCTCGTGATTGACCGCGAAGGTATGTGCCTGCAGGTTGCAGCCGCCGGTGTAGGCCGACGGATAGAAGTAGACGACCACGGGACCCTTCTTCAGAGCTTCCTTCAGCTTGAAGTCGAACGGTTTGCCGGCGAGCGACGCGCGGGCGGAGAAGTCGGGGGCCGTGCCGCCGACACCGAGTGCTGCGAGTGCCATGGGGGCACCTCCGAGTGTGAGAAGGCCGATTGCGATTCTGGTCGTGATTTTCATGGCGACTCTGCTTTGGCGGATGGTTTCAGGGCAGACCGGAAAGTGTACGCCCGGCGTGGGCTGCTAGAGGAAGTTGTGGGGCCAGATCATCGTTCGCCACATGTGGGCCACCGGGGAGCCGTCGAATCCGAGCCCTTCCTTCGGCTGACGGAAGTGCCGGCCGATGAGGTCGGTGAACTGGGCGGGATCGACGTTCCACTGGTCCTGGAAGCTGTAGATGTCGTACAGCGTGATCAGCCGGGACGTCATGTACCAGCGGTGGTTGCGCGCCTCGCGGTGCGCTGCGTGGATGTACTCCGGCGGGTCGTAGTCGTCGCCGAAGAAGTGCCGGTACGAATCGGGGTACTTGTAGCCGACCGACTCGTCGGCGAAGTAGCGCAGCGGCTGGTGCATCTGCACCGCCCACGCGATCTCCTCGCTGACGTACGGCGCGATCATCTGCGCGCCCCAGTAGCCGTGATCGGTGCGCAGCATCGCGCCGTTGGAGATGTCGTGCAGCAGGCAGGCGAGCACGACCTTCTCTTCCTGCCCGCCGTCGAGCGCAAGCTTCGCGCTCTGCAGCAGGTGCATGAACGCGATGTCGGTGAAGCGGAAATGGAAGAAGTCGAGCAGCGTCGGCTTCTCGGGCATCAGCGGCAGATCGGGGTTCTGGCCCATCATGAACACCGCGCCGTCGCGGTACATGCGCTGGAGCATGCCGCGCTCGGGGCTCGGATGATCGGGGTCCATCGTCGAGATCGGCTGCGGCATGATCATCCGCTCGCGCCCGGCCTGCGGACACTCTTCGGGCGCGACGAACTGCGCCAGCTTGCGACTCTTGATGGCCTCGGTGGCACGCCCTTCGATCTTCGGCTGATTCGCACTCATCTCATTCCTCCAGCGGTGCGCCGGCGCTATTCGCGTACCGGCGCGCGAGCCAGGCGCAGACCATCAGCTGCATCTGGTGATAGATCATCAGCGGCAGCACCGCCGCACCCATCGCCGGCCCGGCGAACAGCACCCGTGCCATCGGCACGCCGCTGACGAGGCTCTTCTGCATGCCGCAGAAGACGATGGCAACCTCGTCTTCCCTGGAAAATCCGAACGTCCGCGCGGCGAGGCGCAGCGCGCCGATGACCAGCGCGAGCAGCACGCCGCAGAGCAGCGCGAGCACCAGCAGCCGCCAGAGGGGCATCTGGCCCCAGATGCCGGCGATCACCGCGGCCGAGAATGCGCTGTATACCGCGAGCACGATCGTCGCGCGATCGGTGTAAGTGAGGATTGCTTTCTGCCGGGCGGCCCAGGCCCCGAGCCAGGGGCGCAGCGCGTGACCGAGCGCGAAGGGCAGCAGCAACTGCAGCACGATCTTCCACACCGCGGCGAAATTGACCGTGTTGTCGCCCGCCTGGGCGTGGACCAGCAGGCCGAGCAGGAGCGGCGTCACACCGATGCCGATGAGGTTCGACGCGGCCGCGGACGCCACCGCGGCACCGACGTTGCCGCGCCCCACCGAAGTGAACGCGATCGAGGACTGCACGGTCGACGGCAGCACGCACAGAAACAGCACTCCGACCCACATCGATTCGGGCAGCAGCCCCGGGGCGGCTGCATTGAGCCCGAGCCCGAGCAGCGGGAACAGCACGTAGGTGCTGCCGAGGATCAGGACGTGGAGACGCCAGTGCGCGATGGCGGCGAGCAGGTTTTCGCGCGGCAGCCGCACGCCGTGCAGGAAGAACAGGAACACGATCGCCGCGCTCGCGAGGGTCGAGATCCAGCCGGCTGCGGCGCCACTGGCCGGGAACAGGCTGGCGAGCGCGACGGTCGCGAGCAGGACCCCCAGGAAGGGGTCGAACGGCACACGCAGAGCCTTCACGGGGCGTCAGGTTTCGGGCGGGGTCGGGGCCAGGCGCTGCCTGGCTCGACGGGAACGCATGTTCAGTATCTCGACGATCGTCGAGAACGCCATTGCGCTGTAGATGTAGCCCTTCGGGATGTGTGCGCCGAACGCATCGGCGACCAGCGTCGTGCCGATCAGCAGCAGGAAGCCGAGCGCCAGCATCACGAGCGAGGGATTGCCGTGGATGAAGCGCGCGAGCGGGTCGGCCGCGACCAGCATCACCGCGACAGTGACCAGCACGGCGATGACCATGATCGGCACGTGATCGGTCATGCCCACGGCGGTGATGATGCTGTCGACCGAGAAGACGATGTCGAGAACGACGATCTGCCCGACCGCGGCGGCGTAGCCCATCTTCCTGGCGGGCTCGAACAGGTCGGGGCCGGGGTCGGGGTCGACGTTGTGGTGGATTTCCTTGGTGGCCTTCCAGATGAGGAAGAGCCCGCCAGCGAGCAGGATTATGTCGCGCCACGACAGGCCGCGGCCGAACACGGTGAGGACCGGTGTGGTCAGCTGCACGATGACCGCGACGGTGCCGAGGAGCGCCAGCCGGAACACCAGCGCCATGGCGATGCCGAGGCGGCGCGCCCGGGTGCGCTGCTCTTCGGGCAGCTTGTTCGTCAGGATCGAGATGAAGACGAGGTTGTCGATCCCGAGCACCAGTTCCATGGCGATCAGGGTGACCAGGGCAAGCCAGGCGGCGGGGTCGGCGGCAAGCGCCATCAGGGTGTTCATCAACTGTGTCCGGCGTCAGTTCGCAGCCATTATTGCATGTGATAGTTTCACCGGCCTCGGTACACCACCGTCAGGGACAGGGGTGACCGCCTACAACAATGGCGCACGTTCTGGAGGGATTCCCATGACCGTCGACCTCAAATCGCATCGCATCCTCGTTGCCGCTGCCATCGCCGGGTCGGTGCTGGCGGGCCCGCTGGCCCAGGCCGCCGCGAAGAACGCTCCGCCCGAGATTCCGACCTGCGACAAGCGCATCGGCACCCTCGCGGTGGCGGAGCCCGAGAACAAGTGGTGGTCGTCGCTCAATCTCGAGTCCCCCGAAGCGCTGCTGAAGGTCTACGTGTCGAAGTCGAAGTGCTTCACGCTGGTCGACCGCGGCAAGGGCCTCGAAGCCGCGCAGGCAGAGCGCGCCCTCGCCGGCGGCGGCGAGATGCGTCAGGGCTCGAACATCGGCAAGGGCCAGATGAAGGCGGCCGACTACGTGCTGGTGCCCGACATCTCCAACAAGAACGGCAACTCGGGCGGCCGCAACATCGGCGGGCTGCTGGGTGGCATGGTCGGCGGTGTGGCCGGCGCGGTGATGGGCGGCATCAGCCTCAAGAGCAAGACCGCCGACGTCGTGCTGACGCTCACGGACGTGCGATCGACCGAGCAGGTGTCGCTGACCGAAGGCCACGCGAAGAAGACCGACCTCGGCTGGGGCGGCGGCGGCGGCGCGTTCTTCGGCGGCTTCGCCGCGGGCGGCGCGAGCAGTTACGCGAACACCGAGATCGGCCAGGTCGTCGCGGTGGCGTACCTCGACGCGTTCGTCAAGCTGGTCCACGACGTGAAGCAGATCCAGCCGGACGCGAAGGCCGACAACGTCCAGCAGGCGGTCAGCATGCTGAAGGGCGGCCCGCTGCTCGGCACGGCCAACAACAAGGGCACGGTGCTGCGCGAGCTCGAGCCGGGTTCGATGCTCTACCCGACCGGCGAGAAGCAGGGCCCGTTCTGGAAGGTCCAGGACGAGCTCGGCAACGAAGGCTGGGTGGCGATGGGGCTGCTGCAGCTCGCCAAGTAAGCTCTACCCCGTACGAGAGAGGCCCGCGGCCCGCAAGGCGCGGGCCTTTTCTTTTACACTACTGACCATAATGAATGCGCTTTCCGTCGCGGGTCTGACCAAGACCTACAAGAACGGGGTCAATGCCCTGAAGGGCATCGACCTCGACGTCGAAGAAGGCGACTTCTTCGCCATGCTCGGCCCGAACGGCGCCGGCAAGACCACGCTGATCGGCATCGTGACGGCGCTCGTCACCAAGTCCGCCGGCTCGATCAAGGTGTTCGGGCACGACATCGACGTCGAGCTCGAGCGGGCGAAATCCTGCATCGGCGTCGTGCCGCAGGAAATCAACTTCAACATGTTCGAGTCGCCCGAGACGATCGTCGTCAACCAGGCGGGGTTCTACGGCATCGAGCGCAAGCTCGCGCGCGAACGCGCCGAGAAGTACCTGAAGCAGCTGCAGCTGTGGGACAAGCGCAAGAGCATGGCGCGCGCGCTGTCGGGCGGCATGAAACGCCGGCTGATGATCGCGCGTGCGCTGATGCACGAGCCGCGGCTGCTGATCCTCGACGAGCCGACCGCCGGGGTCGACATCGAGATCCGTCGTTCGATGTGGGACTTCCTGCGCCAGATCAACCAGCAGGGCACCACCATCATCCTCACGACGCACTATCTCGAGGAGGCGGAGAACCTCTGCCGCAACATCGCGATCATCGACGGTGGCCGCATCATCGTCCGGGACCGCATGAGCAACCTGCTGCGCAAGCTGCAGACCGAGAGCTTCCTGCTGACGTTGCGGTCCTCGGTCGCGCAGCTGCCCGACCTGCCCGGCCTGCGGGCCACGCTGGTCGACGATCACACGATCGACGTCGAGATCGACAAGGAGCAGAGCCTGAACGACGTGTTCACGGCGCTGTCGTCGCGCGGCATCGAGGTGCTGTCGATGCGGAACAAGGTCAACCGGCTCGAGGAGATGTTCATGCGCCTCGTTGAGAATCGCGGCGCATGAGCACCGCAGAACTGTCCCTCGCCCACATCCGCAGCGTCGGCTTCCGCACGATCGTCATCCGTGAGTACGGACGCATCATGCGCATCTGGGGTCAGACGCTGGTCCCGAGCGCCGTGACCTCGACGCTGTACTTCGTCATCTTCGGCAGCCTGATCGGGCAGCGCGTCGGCTCGATGGACGGCTTCGACTATCGGTCGTATCTCGCCCCCGGCCTCATCATGATGTCGGTGATCACGAACTCCTACGGCAACGTCGTGTCGTCGTTCTTCGGTGCGAAGTTCGGCAAGCACATCGAGGAGCTGCTGGTCTCGCCCCTGCCCAACTGGGTCATCGTGCTCGGCTATGTCTGCGGCGGGTTGATGCGCGGCATCATGGTCGGCATCGTGGTCACGATCGTCGCCCTGCTGTTCACGCGACTGCACGTGCACCACGTCGGCATCATCGTCGCGGCGGTGCTGCTCACCTCGGCGGTGTTCGCGCTCGGCGGCTTCATCAACGCCGTGTTCGCGAAGAACTTCGACCAGGTGAACTGGATTCCCGCGTTCGTGCTGACGCCGCTCACGTACTTCGGCGGCGTGTTCTATTCGGTCGACCTGCTGCCGTCCTGGGCCCAGAAGATCTCGATGGCGAACCCGATCCTGCACATGGTCAACGCGTTCCGCTACGGCTTCCTCGGCACCTCCGACGTGAGTGTCGTCGGGGCGTTCGCGATCATGGGCGTCTGCGTCGCGGGGCTGTTCACGTGGGCGGTGCTGCTGCTGAATCGCGGAACGGGCACGCGTGACTGATCCGGCGGCAGAACGGCCCCGGTTCATCGAGCGCGTCTGGGCGGCTGCCGATGCACACGACTCGCTCGTCTGCGTCGGCCTCGATCCGGAACCCGAGCGCCTGCCGGCGGCGGTACGCGGCGGGCCCCGCGCCGTCTTCGAGTTCAATCGCCGACATCATCGATGCGACCGCGGAGTTCGCCTGCTGCTTCAAGCCGCAGTTCGCGCACTACGCCGCGCTCGGTGCGGAAGACCAGCTGCTCGACACCATCCGCTACATCCACGAGCAGCATCCGGCTCTGCCCGTCATCCTCGACTCGAAGCGCGGCGACATCGGCAGCACCGCGGCGCGCTATGCCGAGGAGTCGTTCGTCCGCTATGGCGCCGATGCGGTCACGGTCAACCCCTACCTCGGTTCCGACTCGGTCGAGCCGTATCTGCGCTGGCGTGATCGCGGCGTCATCGTGTTGTGTCGCACGTCCAACGCGGGAGCGCGCGATTTCCAGGACCTCGAAGCTCGGCGGCAAGCGGCTGTATCGACATGTCGCCGAGACGCGTCGCATCGCAATGGAACGCGAACCGCAACTGCCTGCTCGTCATCGGCGCAACCTATCCGGCGGAACTCGCGGAAGTCCGCGCCGCGGTCGGTAACGACATTCCCTTCCTCGTCCCGGGCATCGGCGCCCAGGGTGGCGACGTGCAGGCGGCGGTGACGGCGGGACGCACCCCGGACGGCCGCGGGCTGCTGGTCAATTCCTCACGCGCGATCCTGTATGCGAGCCCGGGCGCCGACTTCGCCGATGCGGCTCGCGCAGCGACCCGCAGCCTGCGCGACCAGATCAACCGGCACCGGGAACCCAGGCCCTGACCGGCGTCGGCGTCGATTTCGGCACCTCGAACTCCACCGCGGCCTGGTTCGACGGCAGCGCGCTGCACTACGTGCGGCTCGAGGCGGACAGCCCGATCCTGCCCACGGCGATCCATCTGGACCGCCACTACACCGCGCTCACCGGCCGGGCGGCGATCGAGCGCTACGTCGAGGACAATCGCGGCCGGCTGGTCGAGCTGGCGGTCGAGATCCTCGGCGAGGCGAGCGGCAGTCTCGGCGGCGGCGACCTCGCCGACGACAATCCGCATCTGTCGACGTCGCGCAACCTGATCTACGGGCAGCTGACCGATCGCGGTCTGAAAGGGCGACTGTTCCATGGGCTGAAGCGGCTGCTCGGCGACCCGTCGATCGACCGGCTGTCGGTGTTCGAGCAGTCGTTCCGGCTGGTCGCGCTGATCACGCCGATACTCGAGCGCATCCGCCTCGGCATCGAGCAGCAGCGCCGCGCGCCGCTGACGGCGGTGCACCTCGGCCGGCCGGTCAACTTCGAGGGCCGCGATGCCGACCGCAACACGCTCGCGACCGCGCGGCTCGGCGAAGCGGCCGGCTACGCGGGGCTCGCCGGCGCGTCGTTCTATCCCGAGCCGGTTGCGGCGACACTGAGTTATCTGTGGGCCGCGCGGCCGGTGCAGCCGGGCCTCGCGCTCACCGTCGACTTCGGCGGCGGCACGCTCGATCTCAGTCTCGTCCGGCATGCCGACACGCGCTTCGAGGTACTGGGCACGGATGGCATCGGGCTCGGCGGCAACCGCATCGACCAGCTGATCTTCAGCACCCTGCTGTTCCCTGAGCTCGGCAAGGGCGCGCGCTGGGCGAGGCCGGTCGAAGGCCGGCGCGTCGACACGCCGTTTCCGTTCGAGGAGTTCGAGGGCGGGCTGCTGAACTGGCAGACGACCTACCTGCTGAACCAGAACCGCACCCGCTGGATGGTCGTCGATGCGATCGCGCAGGGCGGCGCCGAGGCCGACCGCTTCCAGCGGCTGCTCGATCTCATCAGCTACAACTACAGCTACAACTGCTTTCAGGCCATTCGCACGGCCAAGGCGACGCTGTCCGAGCAGACGGAAACAGTCATCGACATTCCCGAGCTGAACCTCGCGCTGCCGTTCACACGCGCGCAGTTCGATGCGCTGCTCGCCGGGCCGCTCGAGGACATCCGTGGCCTGATCGCCGGGCTGCTCGATCGCTGCGGGGTTGCGCACGAGGAGGTCGGGGTCGTCATCGGCACGGGCGGGTCGTCGCTGATCGTCGCGGTGCGCGACCTGCTCGAGACGCTCTTCCCCGGGCGTGTCGCGGCGCATGACCCGTTCACGAGCGTCGCCGCCGGGCTCGCGATCGCGAGCCATCGCCACTACGCGTTCCGTTTCTAGGCGGCCGTGTCCTCGAACTTGTAGCCGACACCGTAGACGGAGTGGATGAGCTCGCGCTCGCCGAGCACGTCGGCGATCTTGCGCCGCAGTTTCTTCACGTGGCTGTCGACCGTGCGGTCGGCGACGATCGCGTTCGTCGCGGTACATCGCGTCCATCAGCTGATCGCGCGAGAAGATGCGGCCGGGCTGCTGCGCCAGCACCGCGAGCAGCTGGAACTCGACCGCGGTCAGTTCGAGGTCGCGGCCGCCGACGCTCGCGTTCCAGCGCGGACTCATCGAGCTTCAGCGCGCGGCGGGCTCGTGGCCACGGCGCCGGCGGCGGCTGCGCGTTCGTCGCAGCACCGCCTTCACGCGCGCGACGACCTCGCGCGGGCTGAACGGCTTGCAGATGTAGTCGTCGGCCTGCAGCGCGAGCCCGAGCAGGCGGTCGATCTCGTCGACGCGCGCGGTGACCATGATGATGGCCGCCGTCGAGAACGTGCGCAGCTCCTGGCACACGTCGAGGCCGCTACGGCCCGGCAGCATCAGGTCGAGCAGCACCAGATCGCAGCCGTTCGCGCGCACCCAGTCGACCGACTTCGTCGCCGCGCGCGAGGCGATGCGTCTCGTAGCCTTCGCGCCGCAGGTAGTCGCGCAGCACCTCGCTGATCTTGTCCTCGTCCTCGACGATGAGGATGCGTTCAGCCATGCGCGAGCTCCGTCGCGACCGGCCAGCTCGATGCTCCAGCGCAGCCCGCCGAGCGGACTCGGCGATGCGGTCAGCGTGCCGTCGTGCGCCTCGACGATGGCCTTCACGATCGCAAGGCCGAGCCCGGATGCCGCCGCTGATGCGGGCACGCGAGGCGTCGACCCGGTAGCAGGCGCTCGGTCAGGCGTGGCAGGTCCGCGTCGGCCACGCCGGGCGAGGAATCGCTCCACGTCGAGCTGCGCGCGCCGGTCGACCCTCGCGAGGCGGATCTGCAGCGTCGCCGGCGCGTCGGTGTAGCGCAGCGTGTTCTGCAGCAGGTTGGCGAACACCTGCGCGAGCCGCTCGGGATCGGCCTGCAGCCGCACGTCCGCATCGAGATCGAGCTCGACAGCGAGCCGCTTGTCGACGAGCGCCGCGCGATGCGAGGCGAGCGTGTCCTCGATCACCTCGGCCAGCGAGACGCGTTCCTTCCGGTAGGTCAGCGCGCCGAGGTCCGACAGCGACAGCACGCGCAGGTCTTCGACCAGTCGCGTGAGCTGGCCGACTTCCTGCGCGAGAGACCCGACGCTCTCGGTGCTCAAGCGGACGGACGCCGTCCTCGAGCGCCTCGATCTCGGCGCGCAGGGTCGCGAGCGGCGTGCGCAGTTCATGGGCGATGTCGGCGATCCATTGCCGTCGCGCGCTCTGCGCCGCCTCGAGCGCGGCCGCGAGTCGATTGAAATCGCCGGCGAGCCGCGCGAGTTCGTCGTCGCCGTGCACGGTCAGCCGGGTGCCGTAATCACCGCGCGTCAAGCGACGTCGCTCCCTGCGACAGGGCGCGAGAGGCGGCGCGCGAGCCAGTGCGAGATCAGCGCGGCGTTGACCAGCACCGCCGCGAGCATGCCGACCGCGATCGCCGCGAAGCGACGGCTCTGCTGGGCCGAGAACAGACGCTCGAGCGAGGTGACCATCTGCAGACGGGGAACGTAGGCCAGGAACCCCACCGTACGCCCCTCGACGACCACTGCCTTGCGCTCGGCTTCGGCCGCGCGCTCGCGGAACCCGATCAGCACCGAGCCGTCCGCATCGAGCACCAGCAGGCGCGGATCGATGGTCAACGGGAGCGTCGGCGGCCCGTCCAGGTCTCGACGCCCTTCGCCGCGGCGGCCCGGCCGGCCCCCGCCGAGCTCCTCGCGCACGAGTTCGGGCCAGGTGCCGCGATCGCTGGTGAGCCACGTCCCACCCGCCGTTCTGCCGGTAGCCGTCGGCGAGCCGCACCACCAGTGGGTCGAGGCGGGCGGTCTCGGCCTTGTTCAGGTAGTCGCCGAGGCCCTGGTCGAAGCTCCAGCCGTAGATGAGGTAGGCGGCCATCACGAGCACGATGTTCGCCCCCGCGATCGCGAGGAACAGCTTGACCCGAAGGGAGTCGAGGCGCAGGGGCATGGTCCACGGAGGCTAACCCCCAATCTCACAAGCAATGTGCATCCGGCCTCCACAATCGGTCCGCAATGCTTCCTCAGTCCCCGTACAGGCTCGGCATCCTGGACATCCGCCCGAGAATCGCATGAACGAAGCTGCCCCCCGTACCGTCCGCCGTTCCCGCCTTCTGCCCCTGGCCGGCGTCGCCCTGGTGCTGGTCGCCGGCGTGCTGCTGGTGCGGCATTTCGTCGCCGGCCGCACCGGCGATACCAACATCTACGCCACGGTGCAGAAGGGCGAGATCGAGGACCTGGTCACGGCGACGGGTTCGCTGCAGCCGCGCGATTACGTGGACGTCGGCGCCCAGGTCAGCGGGCAGCTGAAGAAGATCCACGTCGAGGTCGGCAGCGACGTGAAGGAAGGCGAGCTGCTGGCCGAGATCGACGCCGAGCAGTCGAGCGCGCGCGTCGAGGCGAACCAGGCGTCGCTGCGCTCGCAGCAGGCGCAGCTCGGCCTGCAGCAGGTCAACTTCGAGAAGGCCGAGCGCGACCTCGCGCGCCAGAAGAACCTGATGGCGGAAGAGGCGACCACCGCGGAGCTGGTGCAGAACGCGCAGACGACGGTCGACACGACGCGCGCGCAGATCAATTCGCTGAAGGCGCAGATCCAGCAGCTGCAGGCGAGCATGCGGGTCGAGCAGGCCAACCTGCGCTTCACCAAGATCCTCGCGCCGATGTCGGGCACGGTCGTCAGCATCGCGGCCAAGCAGGGCCAGACGCTGAACGTCAACCAGCAGGCGCCGACCATCCTGCGCATCGGTGACCTCACGACCATGACCGTGCAGACGCAGGTGTCCGAGGCCGACGTCAGCAAGCTGCGCACCGGCATGTCGGCCTACTTCACGACCCTTGGCGGCAGCGGCCGTCGGTACTACGGCAAGCTCTCGAAGGTCGAGCCCACGCCGACCGTCACCAACAACGTCGTGCTCTACAACGCGCTGTTCGACGTGCCGAACATGAACAACGCGCTGTTGCCGCAGATGACGGCACAGGTGTTCTTCGTCATCGCCGAAGCGCACGACGTGCTGGTCGTGCCGATGTCGGCCGTGACACTGCAGCGTCCGACACCGCCGGCAGGTGCGCGCGCCCCGGGTGCAGCCGCGGCCGGTGCGTCGGCGCCTGGCGCGACGTCGATGCGGGGTGCAGCGGCGCCCACGCGTGAAGGCGGGCAGCGCCTGCGCGAGGGCGGCGCCGGCCAGGGCGGCTTTCGCGCGCAGCGCGGCCCGCGCAAGGCGACTGTCAATCTCGTACAGCCCGACGGCGCGATCGTCTCGAAGGAGGTGACCATCGGCGTCACCAACCGCGTGCATGCGGAGATCGTCGAAGGCCTCTCCGAAGGCGATCGCGTGGTCGCCGGCCAGAAGGTCGACGAGAAGGCCCCGGCCGGCCAGCCCGGTGGCAACCGGCCCGCGAACCTTGGCGGCGGCTTCCCGGGTGGTGGCTTTCCCGGCGGTGGCGGCGGCGGCGGCCCGCGCTGATCGCCATGAGCACCACTCCCGACATCGTTCCGTTGATCCGCCTGCGCGGCGTCACCAAGACGTATCGCAACGGCGAGCTCGCGGTCGAGGTGCTGCACGGCATCGACCTCGACATCTATCCCGGCGAGTTCGTCGCGATCATGGGCGCAGTCGGGCTCGGGCAAGTCGACGCTGATGAACCTGCTCGGCTGCCTCGACCGGCCGCCGACCGGCACCTACGAGTTCATGGGTCGCGACGTCTCGTCGTTCGATCGCGACGAGCTCGCCGAGCTGCGCCGCGAGGCATTCGGCTTCGTGTTCCAGAGCTACAACCTGCTCGGCAACGCGCACCGCGACCGAGAACGTCGAGGTGCCCGCGGTCTATGCCGGCGTGCCGCCAGCCGAGCGCCACGCGCGCGCGAACGAGCTGCTCGGCCGGCTCGGGCTCGCCGACCGCGCGCGACCACCGCCCGAACCAGCTCTCCGGCGGCCAGCAGCAGCGCGTGTCGATCGCGCGCGCGCTGATGAACGGCGGTCGCGTCATCCTCGCCGACGAGCCGACGGGCGCGCTCGACAGCCAGCAGCGGCGCCGAGGTGATGGCGCTGCTGAACGATCTCTCGGCGCAAGGGCCACACGGTCATCCTCATCACGCACGCGCGCGAGGTCGCGGAGCACGCGCAGCGCGTCATCGAGATCCGCGACGGCGACATCGTCGCCGACCCGGGCGCCGCGCATCCCGGCCGCGGATTCGCCGGCGCTGCAGCTGGACGCCGCGCCGTGGCGCCGAGTCGCACCTGGCCGAATCCTCGAGGCCACGCGCAGGCCGCGTGCGCGCGCTGCGCGCGAACCTGTTCCGCCCGATCCTCACGCTGCTCGGCATCGTCATCGGCGTGCGGCTCGGTCATCGCGATGCTCGCGATCGGCGACGGCGCGAAGCAGGCGGTGGTCGACCGGATCGCGGCGATGGGCACGAACCTGCTGCTGGTGCGCCCCGGCTGCGGCGAACCAGCGCGGCTTCAACGGCACCGCAACGCTGGTGCTCGACGACGTGCGCGCGATCGACGCCGAAGTGCCCAATGTGCTCGCCGCCGTGCCCGAACAGGACAGCAGCGTCACGCTGCGCTTCCAGGGCAGCGACTATTCGACCAGCGTCAACGGCACTTCGTCGAAGTTTCCGCTCGCGCGCAAGTGGCCGCTCGCGCGTGGCAGCTTCTTCACCGACGAGGACGAGCGCCGACTACGCGACCGTCGCCGTGCTCGGGCGCACCGTCGCCGATGCGCTCTTCCCCGACGGCCAGGATCCGCTCGGCCAGTACGTGCTGGTGAACAACCTGATCTTCCAGGTGATCGGCGTGATGAGCTCGCGCGGCGCGTCGCCCGGTCGGGCAGGACCAGGACGACGTCGTGTTCGTGCCCTACCACGACCAGTCAGCTGCGCCTGTCCGGTCAGCGCTTCCTGCGCAACGTCACGGTCGCCGTGAAGGATGTCGGGCGCATCGACGAGACGCAGACCGCGATGGAGTCGCTGCTGACGCAGCGCCACGGCAAGGTCGATTTCCAGGTGCGCAACATGGCGTCGCTGATGGAGACGGCGACCGAGACGCAGAACACGCATGACGATCCTGCTCGGGTCGATCGCCGCCATCTCGCTGCTGGTCGGCGGCATCGGCGTCATGAACATCATGCTGGTCAGCGTCACGGAACGGACGCGCGAGATCGGCATCCGCATGGCGACCGGCGCACGCACGCGCAATATCCGCCATCAGTTCCTCATCGAGGCGCTGGTGGTTTCGTCGGCCGGCGGGCTGATCGGCGTCGTGCTCGGACTTGAGCGCCGCTGCGGTGATCGGCGCGTTCGGCACGCCGATCCTGTATTCGGTGACGCCCGTCGTGCTCGCCTTCGGCTGCGCCTTCGGCACCGGCCTCGTCTTCGGCTATCTGCCGGCGCAACAAGGCCGCCGGGCTCGACCCCGTCGTCGCGCTGGCCTCGGAATGATCATGAAAACCTCGACGTCCATCCGCTCTGCCGTGCTCGCCGTGCTGTCGGTTTCGCTGGTCGCGTGCGCGACGCGGGTCGAGCGGCCCGATCTCGTGATGCCGGCTTCATTCGAGGTCGCGGACCCGGCAGGCGCGACCCAGGAAATACGCGCCGACTGGTGGGACGGGCTTCGGTTCGTCGCAGCTGACGCCAATGGCTGGACGAGGATCTCGGCTCGAGCCCCGACCTGCGCATCGCCGCGGAGCGGGTCATCCAGGCCGAGATGGCGCTGCGATCGGCCGGCAGCGGTCGATGGCCCTCGCTCGGCGCGAGCGCGGGTCTGTCGCAGTCGCGGGCCGACAGCGAGAACACTGCCGCCTCCACCCGTCGCGGCACCTCGGTGGGGCTTTCGGTCAGCTACGAAGTCGATCTGTGGGGCCGGATCGCCGCAGGCGTCACCGGCGCGCGCGCTGTGCTCGACGCGACCCGCTACGACGCCGAGACCGCCCGGCTGTCGATCGCGACGACGGTTGCGTCGACGTATTTCCAGTTCCTCGCCACGCAGGAACGATTGAGCCTCGCGCGCGAGAATCTCGACATCGCCGAGCGCGTCCTGCGCGTGGTCGAAGCGAGGGCGCGCAACGGCGTCGCGACTCCGCTCGACGTCAGTCAGCAGACCACCGCAGTGCTGTCCCAGCGGACCGCGCTGCTGCCGCTCGAGACGCAGCAGCGTCAGCTGCGTTCGGCGCTGGCCGTGCTGCTCGGCGCGACGCCGCAGGGCTTCGATGCGGGCGGCGAGACCTTCAATGTGCTGCAGGTGCCCGCCGTCGCCGCCGGCCTGCCGTCATCGTTGCTGACGCGACGCCCCGATCTTGCCGCGGCCGACGCGGACCTGGTCTCGTCAGCGGCCAATGTCACCGCGGCGCGCGCGTCACTGTTCCCGTCGATCGCGCTGTCCGGAAGCGGTGGCCTCTCGAGCAACGAGCTCGCGTCGCTGAGCAACCCGGTCACGAGTCTCTCGGCAGCGCTGTCGCTCGGCCTCACGCTGTTCGATGCCGGCCGTCGGGCCGCGACGATCGAAGTCGTGCGTTCGCAGCAACGCGTGGCGATCGAGTCGTATGCGGCCGCAGTGCGTGGGGCGCTGAAGGAAGTCGATGACGGACTCGGCAATGCTGACGTCAGCTCGCGGCAGGAAATCGCGCAGCAGGAAACGGTGGCGCAGGCGCAGCGGACATTGCGGCTCGCCGAGCTGCGCTACCGCGAGGGCACGGACCAGCTGCTTACCGTGCTCGATGCGCAGCGGACGCTGTTCTCGGCCCAGGACGCGCTGATCCAGGTGCGATTGACGCGGCTGAACGCGGCGCTCGATCTGTACCTCGCGCTCGGGGGTGGGTGGCAGCGCTAGCCGGAGTGAAGGGCTGACCGAAATCGGCGTCGCCGCAGGCGGTCGCGACCGCGCCTGGCGCTCGCGCCGGATTCCGTCAGTCGTCACTGCTGCGGTGATGCGAGCCGTCTCGCCGGAGCGGGTGGTTCGGCCCGGTGCCATCTCCGTGGGGGTAACCAGTAGCAGAGTGCTACCGGTTACCCCCACGGACGCGGCTCGAGAGTACGGGAGCCAACCAGGTGCGGGGGGTAGATCCGGGTCTTGCCTCGACCCCCTGCGCGACAGCGATCGTGAAGGGAATTGCACGCGGCGCCCGGTGCGGGCGCGGATCGAGCCGATTTCGCGCGAGTTGTCGCCCCGGAAAAGATCAGGGGCGCGGAGCGCCCTTCAACTTCGGGCGAATGTCTGAAGCGCGGAATCGGCTCGATCCGTGACCGCCTGTCACCACTCTAGAATTACCTTCGCGACCGCCAAGCTACTTCTGCACCCACCCACCGCTCGCGTTCTGGTAGTACCACCCCGCCCGCGCGCCGCGCTCGACCCAGCGGCGCGCGAAGGTCTTGCGGATGTCCGCTGCCCACTCCGGGTGGCCATTGGCATTCGCAAGCTCGCTGTACAGCGATTCGCGGTCGCGGTTGTCCTCGGCCACCAGTCGCGTGACGACGGGGCGCTCGGGCAACGGCGCCACGCTCGCGTCGCGCACCTCGACCAGACCGTTCTGCGTCATGCCGATGGCGCCCGAATCGAAGTACTTCTGCAGCTGCGGGAAGCGTGCGCTCATCGAGGCGGTCAGCGCGCGGATCGCCGGTGAGGAAATGTCGAGGTTCGCCTCCTGCGCGTGCGCGGCGGGCACCAGCGCATACAGCACGCGACCCACCGTCGCGGCCAGCAGCGTCGCCGGTGTACGTGTCGTGTACCCGTACTTCGGGGGGCGTCGCGAACGGTGCGGTCCGAGGACGCGCCGCGCCTCCGCCCTCCATGCTGCCGGTGACGGCGTCGATGATCTGGTCGGCGGCCTTCTCGGCCGCGGCTGCGGGGAAGTAGACGTTGATCGTCACGCACGCAGCGACGAGCAGGCAGGCGGCAGCGATGCGCGCGGCGCGCAGCGTGTTGCGCAGGGCGAAGACTTCCGGCATCCGGATCATGATCGTTCTCCTTCAGTTGACGACGATGTCGTCCTTGTTGGCTACCGCCGCCGACAGCTGCGCCATGAGCAGCGGCCAGTCGACGCGAGTCTGGTTGCCGATGATATCGATCCGCGGCAGGCCCGACCCCTTGACGATGTAATAGCCGTCACGCGCGGGCTCGACGCCACCCATGCTGCAGACGTCGTCCTTCAGCCGGCACGCGAGGCCGATGCGGTCATAGCGGAAGTTCTCGAAGAAGCGCAGCGCGCCGGACTGCAGCGCTGCGGTGACGCCGCCACCACCGCCACCGATGTTGGAGAGATTCTTCACGGCCTTCTGGCTGATGCGATGGCGCGAGCGATCGCGTTCCGGCGTCGCGAGGCGCAGGTCGAACGCGACCGGCGACCAGTTGAAGGTCTCGAGGCCGGTCAGGTCGCCGTCGATGCGACCGGTGATGTTGCCGAACTCGAACGTTCGCGTGATGAGGTCGAGGTCGAGGTTGCGCGCCGCGACGTCCGCGTACAGCCGCGGGAATGCGCCGAGCGGGTCGCGCACGCGCAGGTTGCGCGCCGTCACGCGACCGTCGAACACCTCTGCTTCGAGATCGCCCTGCAGCGTCAGCAGCTGGTCGCGGTAGGCAAGGCCGGGAATGCGCCCGGCGATGCGGCCGGAGAACTGCGGCCAGCCGAATGCGCGCGTCATCTGCTCGAGGCTGATCGGCTCGATCTCGGCGACGAAGCTGCCCGCGAGCCGATCGGTGCCGAGGTTCAGCGCTTCGAGCTCGCGGACCAGCAGCGCACCGTCCCACAGCGGCAGTCGTGCGGGCTTCAGCAGCCGCACGTCGCGGTCCTGCATCGCGAAGTCGATGCGCGTGCGTCCGCCAGTGACTCCCCAGCCGCGCGAGCTGTCCCACGCGAGGAATGACGGTCGCGGCGGACCGGTCACGCCCGCGGTCCAGTGCACTTCGCCGTTGACGCCCTGCACTTCGAGCTGCTGCTTCGCGTCGCCGAGCGAGACGCCGTCGATGCGCAGGTCGAGCGCCACGGGCGCATCGTTCTCGATGCGCAGCGAGCCACGCGCCGAGCCGCGCGTCTCGAGCTGCGCGAAGGGCGTGGTGGTGAGCGGAATCTGCAGGAAGGCGCGGTAGGCCGCCGGCAGCTGCAGCTCGGCGATGTCGATCTGCGCCGCTTCGACCGAGAACGGCGTCCGGCCGGAGCCGCGCGGTGCCGGTGAGGCGCACGAGCTCGCGCTGCACGACGTCGAGCGCGGCGATGCTCGATCGCGTCCCCGTCGCGCGACGCACGCACCGTCGCCTCGACGGGATTCGCGGCGAGGTCGACGAACGCCGGGCCGGCGAGCAACTGGCCGGCCGTGCCCTCGACCTTCAGTTCGGCGGTCAGCGGATCGAGCGAGACGACTCGTGCCCGAAGCTGCGCGCGCACGCGGTCGACGACGATCGTGCCGTCGGCATTCGAGTACTGCAGATCGGTCAGGTCGGCGCGCACGGTCGCATGGGGGTCGCCGTCGCGTGCCTGGCCTTCGAACGTCAGCGCCGCGCGGCCGGTCGGCACGATGGCGTGCGGGCACCGTGTACCAGGGCGCAACCAGCCCGGTGAGCGCCTGCAACGACAAGCGGCGGCAGCGTGGCGCCAGCGTCCCAGTGCTGCGGCGTGCCGGCAAACGTGAACAGCAGGTCGACGCCCGCGAGGGTCGGGCCGTGGCCGGCGAGGTCCAGCGACGTGCGTGCGCTGTCGAAGTGAGCCTCGCCCTCGACGTGCAGCGGCGGCAGGCGTGCGGCGGTCGCGTCGAGCACGAAACGCGGGCAGGCGAATGCCGGCTCCCGAACCACCGGGTCGTCGCAGCGGAGCGCCACGCGCGTCAGGCGCCCGGTCCTGCGCGCGCACCGCGGTCGGTACGTTCGACCTCGCCGATGCTGACGGTGAGCACGCTGCGCCGCGCGGATGCGATGGCGAGTTCGGCGCGCACGCCCTGCGACGTGATGCCCGCGAACGTGAATTCCTCGGCGTCGATCCGCAGCCGGTCGATCGCCAGCGCCGGCATCGCGGCCGACGAGGCCGATGAGCGCGAGGACGGCAGTCCAGCGCGGCGTCATGCGGACACGGCGCTGGGGGGATTCACTTCCACGGTGACGTGGCTCAGCGTCGGCAGGTCGGCGAGCCGGCGCTTGTACTCGTCGGGGCTCACCGGCTGCGCCGACTCGATCGAGAGGATCAGCGCGTCGTGCCCGGGTGCGAGCCGCCACAGATGCAGGTCGCGGATGCGTTCGCCGGGCACGCCGCGCGCCTCGATGCGGCGGCGGATCTGCGCGCGCAGCGGGCGATTGTCCTGCGCGTCGAGCAGGCTCAGCGCCGCGCGCCGTGCGAGGCCCAACGCCCAGTGCGCGATGACGACGGCGCCGAGCAGGCCGACGACCGCGTCGGCCCAGTTCCAGCCGAGGTAGCGGCCGGCGAGCAGCGCGGCGATCGCCAGCACCGACGTCAGCGCATCCGCGAGCACGTGGAGGTACGCGGCACGCAGGTTCGTGTCGTGGTGATGCTCGCCGTGATGCGAATGCTCGTGATCGTCGTCATCGGCAGGGTCGTGGTGATGGTCTTCGCGCAGCAGCAGGGCGCTGACCAGATTGACGACCAGCCCCAGCACGGCGATGGCGGTCGCCTGCAGGAAATCGATGGGCTGCGGCTCGACCAGTCGCTGCAGCGACTCGTAGCCGATGAAGAGCGACACGAGCCCGAGCGCGACCGCACTGGAGAAGCCGGCCAGCTCGCCGACCTTGCCGGTGCCGAACGCGAACACCGGGTCGCGCGCATGCAGTCGCGCGTAGCGATAGGCGAGTGCGGCGACGCCGAGCGCGCCGGCATGCGTCGCCATATGCCAGCCGTCGGCAACCAGCGCCATCGAACCGTAGACGGAGCCACCGACGATCTCCCCGACCATCATCACGAGGGCGAGGCCGACCACGAACCAGGTGCGGCGCTCGTGCCGCTCGTGCGTGCATTCCGAGGAAGGAATGCGCGCAGTCGGCCGGGGCGGGGTTCTTCGGATCCATCTGCCGCATTCTGCCTGCGGTGGCGGGTTTCACAATCTCGTCATCGCGGATTCATCGGGGCGACGTTTTCGGCCCTGAAACTTCGCCTCACGATGCCAGGCCTCATCGATACCCGTCCCTCGCGCTCCGCGGCGCTGCTGGCCCGGCTGGACCGCGCCGAACTGCGCCTCTGCGTCGGTTGCAACCGCGGTGTGCGCCTCGCCGGGCTGCGCAGGCTCTTCGAGGTGGCGAGCCGGCTGGGCGACGGCATGGTCTGGTACGCGCTGATCGCGGTGCTGCCGGCGGTCGGCGGAAGGGCAGGGCTGGTGCTGTCGCTGCGCATGGCCATCGCCGGTCTTGCAGGACTCCTGCTGTACAAGGCGCTGAAACATCGGCTGGTCCGCGAGCGGCCATTCATCACCCACGCGTCGATCGTGCGCGCAGGGGTGCCGCTCGACCGCTTCTCGTTTCCATCCGGCCACACGCTGCACGCGGTGTGCTTCACCGTGCTGGCGCTCGACGCGTTTCCGGTGCTCGCGTGGATGCTGGTGCCGCTGGCGGGGCTGATCGCGCTGTCGCGCGTGGTGCTCGGCCTCCACTACCCGAGCGACGTAGTGGCGGGTGCGGCCATCGGCGAAGCTGTCGCACAGGCAGCGATGAACCTGCCGCTGCCATGAGCCGGCACGCGCTGCTCGTCTCGGACGTGTACTTCCCGCGCGTCAATGGCGTCTCGACGTCGCTGCAGACGTTCTGCGCCGACCTCAGCGAGGCCGACGTGGAAACGACGCTGGTCGCGCCGCAATACGGCCCTCACGAGCCGGCTGACGAGGGGCGTGCGCCGCGCGTCCTGCGCGTCCTTTCGCGGGCCGTCCCGCTCGATCCCGAGGACCGCCTGATGAGCTGGCGCGGGCTGAACGAGCAGCTCGCGGCGGTGCCGACGCGGCCTTACGACATCGTGCACATCCACACGCCGTTCCTCGCGCACTACGCCGGCGTCAGGGCAGCGCGTCGCCTGGGCGTGCCGGTCATCGCCACCTGCCACACCTGGTTCGAGGATTACCTGCATCACTATGTGCCGGCACTGCCAGCGGCCACGGGCCGCGCGCTGGCGCGGCGCGTGACTCGCGCGCAGTACGCAGGGCTCCATGCCGTCATCGCGCCGACGCCGCCCTTGTACGACCGGCTGCGGGGCTACGGCATCACGACGCCAATACACGTCATCCCGACCGGGCTGCCTGCGACGGCCTTCGAGGCAGGCGATGGCCCGGCCTTCCGCCGCGAACACGGGATCGCCGCGGACCGGCCGCTGCTATTGATCCTCGGTCGCGTGGCGTTCGAGAAGAACCTCGCCTTCCTGCTGCGTGCCTTCGCGCGAGTGCTGGCGGAACGCCCCGCGGCCTTGCTGCTGATTGCAGGCGAGGGGCCAGCCACGCTGACGTTGCAGCGCGAGGCCACGCGTTTCGGCATCGGCTCAGCGGTGCGGTTCATCGGCAATCTTTCGCGCGGCCGGGCACTTGCCGGCTGCTATGCCGCGGCCGATGCGTTCGTGTTCGCCTCGCGCACCGAGACACAGGGTCTGACCCTGCTCGAGGCGATGGCGCAAGGCGTGCCGGTGGTTTCGACCGCGTGCCTCGGGACGCGTGCGGTGCTCGCGGAAGGCTGCGGTGCGCTGGTGGTGCCCGAGGAGGAAGCCGCTTTCGCCGAGGCCTGCGTGAGGCTGCTGGGCGATCGTCCACTCGCGACCCGGCTGTCGACCCTGGGGATCGGGTGGGCACGACGATGGTCCTCGCGCAGCATGGCGTTCCGGCTGGCGGAGCTGTACGCGGAACTGATCGCCAATGCGCGCGACGCCCAGGAGCGTGGTGATCCTGCGACGGTGTGAACAGACTCGCCCGGGGAGCGGTAGACTGCGCGCTTCCTGGAAGCGTCCGGTGAACGCATGGCGTCGAAGTGTGCACTCGTGGTGGATGACTCGAAGTCCGCCCGGGCGTTCCTCTCGCGCATCCTCGAAAAACACGGTCTCGACGTCGATGGCGTGGAGTCGGCCGAGGACGCGATCGAGTACCTGACGCGGCATCGGCCCGACGTCATCTTCATGGATCACCTGATGCCCGGCATGGACGGTTTCCAGGCCGTCCAGGCGATCAAGAACAATCCGCGCACCGCGACCATCCCGATCCTGATGTACACGTCGCAGGAAGGGGAGCTCTACCTCGGACAGGCGCGGGCGCTCGGCGCCCTGGGCGTGCTGCCGAAGCAGATCCGGCCGGCCGACGTGACCCAGGTCCTCGCGCAGCTGCATCTGTTCGAGCGCCGCGAAACGCCCGCGCCCAAGCCCGCGGAGCCCGGCCCGAACGATCCGACGCTGGTGGCGCCGGCATTGTCGGGCGTGACGACGCTGACGACACCGGTGCTGCCGCCCGAGCTGCAACCGCCCGCCCCGACAGCGCCGGCGGAGGCCGCGACCGCGGGGCAGACGGGCCGCTACACGTTCGGCTCGCCGGTCGATCAGCTGCTGCGCGACCAGATCGCCGAGGTGCGGCGAACGCTGGTCGCGCGCCTCGACGAATTGCAGGACGGCCTGCCGTCTCAGCTGCAGGCGGCGGTGCGCGCGACCACGCCTCCGCCGGCGCCGGTGCCTCCGCCGTTGCCCGCGCCCGACCGTCGCGGGTGGCTCGCGGCGGCGGGCCTCGGTGCGCTTGCCCTGCTGTTCGCGGTGCTGTGGTCGCGCGAGCTGGGTCAGCGCGACGCGGTCGAGCGCAGCCTCGCCGCGCTGGTCGAACGTGAACAGACCGTGGCGGCACAGTCTTCCACGGAAGTCGCGCCGCCCGCCGAGGCGCCGGTTTCGACCACGGTGCGCGCCGGCCGCAGCCGAGCGTCCGCGACTGCCGGGGCCGCCGCTGTCGTTCACCGTGCCCTATGGCGAAACCCCGCTCGCCGCCGATCGCGTCGGTGCGATCCGCGGAGCGCTGGAGGAGCTGCGGCGCGCCGGCTTCCGCGGCGATGTCGACATCCAGACCTTCACTGGCCGGTTCTGCCTCGTCGGCAACGCGGGCGACGGCTATGCGCTGCCTCCGGACGACATGGTCCAGACGAAGTGCGACCGCGTCGGCAACCCGAGCCAGGACGGCGGCGCCAGCCGCGAATCGCAGGGCTTCGCCAACATGCTGGCCGAGCAGCGCAAGGCGGCCGGCCAGGCGCTGACGATCCGCGTCACCGACGGGCCCGACCGGCCGCTGCAACCCTACCCCGAAGCATCGTCGACGCTGACCGCGGGCGCATGGAATGCCAGCGCCTCGGTCAACAACCGCGTCGAGCTGCGCTGGCGCGAACGCTCCTGAAGGAGTTCCTGCCGCGCGGACTGCTGCGCAATGCGCACGTGCAGTCGGTGTTCCCGAGTCTCGCGTTGCATCGGCGCCGCGTGCTGCGCCGGGCCGCGCCGCTGCTCGCGGCCAGCCGCGAGCATGTCGTCGACTGCGGCGAAGGCACGCGGCTGCAGGCATTCGAGTCGACGCCCGCCGCGCCGCCGGTTGCGACCGTGCTGCTGCTGCATGGCTGGGAAGGCAGTGCCACGGCCGGCTACCTGCTCTCGCTGGGCCAGCAGCTGTTCGCGCTCGGTCATCGCGTGCTGCGCCTGAACCTGCGCGACCACGGCGACACGCACGCGCTCAACCGCGAGCTGTTCCATTCGTGCCGCCTGCCGGAAGTGACCGGCGCGGTGCAGGCGCTGGCCCGCCGCTTCGACGACGCTCCGTTCTTCGGCGTCGGCTTCTCGCTCGGCGGCAACTTCCTGCTGCGCGTCGCCGCGGAGGCGGGCTCGGCCACCGCCGGCCTGCGGCGGGTGATCGCCATCTCGCCGGTGCTCGATCCGGCGCGCACGCTGCATGCGCTCGAGCGGGGCGTCGCACTGTACCGGCGCTACTTCGTCTGGAAGTGGTCGCGCTCGTTGCGCCGCAAGCAGGCGCTGTGGCGGCGACGAGCACGATTTCAGCGACGTGATCGCGCATGCGGATCTGCGGCGGATGACCGCCGCGCTGGTGCGCGACCACACGACCTACGCCGGCATCGATGCGTACCTCGAGGGCTACGCCATCACCGGTGGGCGGCTGGCCAGCCTCGAAGTGCCCGCGGTGCTGCTGACCGCGGAGGACGACCCGATCATTCCGGTCGACGATCTCGCTCGTCTCGCGCAGAGCCCGCTGCTGCGCGTCGTGCGGACCCGCTACGGCGGCCACACCGGCTTCCTGCGCAGCTGGAGCGGCGACTCGTGGGCGAACGATTTCGTCTGCGGCGAGCTGGCCGCAGCGCTCGAGAGGCGCTAGCCGCGCCGTTCCTCGAAGGTCACGATCGGCTCGCCGCTGGTCACGTTCATCTCGCCGTCGATCTGCGCGCCTCGCGCGATCGCGAGCACTCGCGCGGTGACGCGGCCGCGGATCACGGCCTTGGCGCCCACCTCGAGCTTGTCGGCGATGACCACCTCACCGATGAGGGTGCCGGCGATGACCCCGCTCTGCGCCATGATCCGGCCTTCCCACGAGGCCTCGCGCGCGATCTGCAGCGCGCCGCCGATCTGCCCATCGCCCCTGACCGTGCCGTTGACGACGAGCCCGCCGGTGACGATGACGTCGCCGACGATCTGGCTGCCCTCGGCGAGCATCGTGGGCGCGGCCCCCAGCCGGTCGAGCAGGCGTCTGCGTTGCGGGTCGGCCATGCGGGAGGCTCCGGTTATGATGCGGCTCGATTCGACGACCCGGGAACAGTACATGACCCGACATCACCCGCCCCGTGCGCTCCTTCCCGTTCTTTCCATGCTGTGCCTCGTGCTGCTGGGTGGCTGCAGCCGCGAGAACGATGACTGGCGCGCCGCCCAGTCCGCCGACACCGTCGCCGCCTACCAGCAGTTCATCCGTGAACACCCCGCCAGCTCGCATGCGGTCGAGGCCGATGCGCGCGCCGCGCAGCTCGTCGAGGATGAAGACTGGCGCCGCGCGCAGGAGCAGGACACGCTGCAGGCGTACCAGTTGTTCGTCAGCCAGCACGGCGACAGCCGCTATGCGCAGGAGGCGCGCACGCGGGTCGAGACGATCACGCTCGGCACCAACGCGAATGGCGAGCCGGTGGCCGCCGCCGCACCAGCCGAGGTTGCTCCATCGGTACCTGCCGCGACCGCCGGCCCTCGTCCAGCGAACCCCGCGCCAGCTCCGGCCGAGAAGCCGCGCGTGGCCGTGGCGGCGCCGGCGGCAACAACGCGACTCGTCCACGGCGTGCAGCTCGGGGCGTTCGCTTCGGAAGCCGCGGCGCAGTCGCAGTGGTCGCTGATCGCCGGCCGCCAGCCGGCGTTGAAGGGCCGCCAGCCCCATGTCGAGGCCGCAACGACGGCATCGGGTCGGCTGTTCCGCCTCCAGACGGCGACTCGCGACGAGCCCGAGGCCCGGGAGCTCTGCCGCACGCTCGCCGCCACCGGCCAGGCCTGCGTCGTCGTTCATCCCTGAGGCAGGCTGCACCCGAGCGGTGCGTGAGCAGGGCCGCTCGGCTCGGCAAGCCGTCCAGCAGCGGCTTACCGAGTGGCACGAGGTTTGCTTTCCATCCTGTCAGGCATCGTTGCTGACAGTTTGCGAACCACCTCCCCCCGGTGTTCGCTTCCTTGAGCGCCGCCGGCGCAAGCCCGCGGCGCTTTTTTATGGGTGGACCTTACTGCCCGAAGGTCAGGCCCTCTTCCTCGAGGAATTTCCGTTCGGCTTCGCTGCTGCGGCGACCGAGCACCCGGTTGCGGTGGGGAAAGCGTCCGAAGCGCTTCACCAGGCGGTGATGCAGCAGCGCGAAATTCAGGCAGGCGTCGAAGAATTCCCGATGCTCGGGCGGCGAGGCCTCGGCCAGCGCGCGGAATGCCGCGACCGACTCGTCCTGCACGTCGGGCGACTCGCTGTGCTGCAGCGGCATGTAGAGAAAGATGCGCTGGACTGGCGTCAGCCCCGCATCGGCGCCTGTGCCGACGCTCTCGAGGGTCAGCGCGAGGGCCTTGTCATCCTGCGCAAAGGCCTGCGCGGTGCCGCGGTGGATGTTCCGCGGGATCTGGTCGAGCAGCAGGATCAGCGCCAGCAGACGGTGCGGGCCCGCTGCCCAGTCGTCGAGTTGGCCAGCGGCCGCCTGACGCGCGAGCTCGCCGAAGCGCCGGGCCATGTCCTCGTCGCGCAGCTCGCGGATTTCGGGCGGATCGTCACCCCCGAACCACAGGCGCATCCGGTTGCCGATCTGGTCCGGCGCCAACGGATCGGCGCCGAACCAGAAGTCGAGGACGTCCTGGGCGCGACGTGCCTGCAGGACCGGCTACTCGCAGAGACTCTCGAGATAGCCCTGCGCGACCGGCGAGAGCCGCTTGCGCGCGAGCGCACGTGCCTTCGGCGCATCGACCAGGTACTCGAGCGGGCCGGAGACCAGCATGCTGCGGATGGCCGGGTTCTTCGCGGACACGCGGGCCATCTTGTTCAGGACGGTGAACCCGCGGTTGATCTTGCTCCGCGGCGCGCGGTTGCCCTCGATCGAACGGGCCAGGTACTGGCCGAAGCGGGAATAGAGGAAATAGTCGTCGTTGCCCACCTGAAAGCGGGCTTCAGCAAAGAAATCGGGAAAATTCTTCTCCAGGTACTCATTGACGCGGAGAAGACCGGGTCCAGGCTCAGACTCAGCCGACGCTTTGCGCTTGTTCATCTCTAGTGCCACACCTCCAAAGGGTCCAAAGAACCATTTCTGGGCGTCACGGGCGGTACCACACCCCGCAACGCGCGCGCACGTTAAGACCTGCGGGCCGCAGATGCAATAGGTGGTAGAGGAAAGCGTGAGCCGCCACAAGGAATCGGCCGGCGAGGTCCGGGCGGCGAAGAATTGACCGCCCCGATGGCGCCGGTATGATTCCTGACCAGGGCAGGTTCAAGCGCACGACCGTCGGCCGCGACTGGTGACGGCCCCTTGCTCTCCAGCATCTGCAACAGATTGATATAAAAGTCGTTATGGGTGGGCGCCCGTAGCGGAGGGTCTGTGTGCCTCCGTGTCAGGGTGCCGCCACGATGAGGTGAGCCATGAGCGCGGAACCGAAAACCGGCCTGTATCGCGAAGCCTACGAGAAGGACAGCTGCGGCTTCGGGCTGATCGCGAGCCTCGACGACCAGCCGAGCCACTGGCTGGTGAAGACCGCCATCGCGTCGCTGAACCGCCTCACCCATCGCGGCGCCATCGCGACCGACGGCAAGACCGGCGACGGCTGCGGCCTGATGCTGAAGAAGCCCGAGAAGTTCCTGCGCGCAGCTCGCGAAGGAAGCGGGCATCCGATCTGGCAGCGGTCAGTTCGCCGCGGGCCTCGTGTTCCTGCAACACCGATGCCGGCGCTGGCCGACCGTGCGCGCGCCGAGCTCGCGAAGCAGCTCGGGCCGAAGGAGCTGAAGCTCGCCGGCTGGCGCAAGCTGCCGACCGATCCCGCCGCCTGCGGCGACGAGGCGCTGAAGACGCTGCCGCGCATCGAGCAGGTGTTCGTCAACGCGCCGGCCGACACTCGACGAGGCCGCGTTCAACCGCAAGCTGTTCCTGGCGCGCCGCCGTGCCGAGACGCGTGCTCGAGCACGACGACCCGGTGTTCTACGTGCCGAGCCTGTCGGCGCACACGATCGTCTACAAGGGCATGGTGATGCCGTCGCACCTGACGGAGTTCTTCACCGACCTGAAGGATCCGCGCGCTCGAGTCGTCGGTCGCGGTGTTCCACCAGCGCTTCTCGACGAACACGCTGCCGCAGTGGCGGCTCGCGCATCCGTTCCGCTTCCTCGCGCACAACGGCGAGATCAACACGATCGAGGCGAACCGCAGCTGGGCGCGAGGCGCGCGGCCCGATGTTCAAGTCGCCGCTGCTGCCCGAGCTGCACGACATCCTGCCGCTGGTGCACGCTGCACGGGCTCGGATTCGCAGAGCCTCGACAACATGCTCGAGGTGCTGCTGATGGGCGGCCTCGACGTGATGCACGCGATGCGCGCTGCTGATGCCGCCGGCGTGGCAGACGGTCGACGACATCGACCCCGACCTGCGCGCGTTCTACGAGTACTACGCCACGCACATGGAGCCGTGGGACGGCCCGGCCGGCGTCGTGCTGACCGACGGCCGCTACGCCGGCTGCGCGCTCGACCGCAACGGCCTGCGTCCGGCGCGCTTCGTCATCACGAAGAACCGGCACCTGACGATCGCCTCGGAAATCGGCGTGTGGGACTACGCGCCCGAAGATGTGGTCGCGCAAGGGCCGCTGGGCCCGGGCCAGATGCTCGCGCTCGATCTCTCGACCGGCACGCTGCTCGACGAACGCCGACATCGACGACATGCTGAAGTCGCGGCACCCGTACAAGCAGTGGCTGAAGAAGGGCGTGCGCTATCTCGAGTCGGATCTGGTCGATCCGCGCGCTCGCCGCCGAGCCGTTCGACCGCGAGACGCTCGCCGTCTACCAGAAGATGTTCAACATCACGGCCGAGGAGCGCGACGAAGTGCATGCGCGTCGCTGGCGCGGGACGAGAGCGAAGCCGTCGGCTCGATGGGCGACGACACGCCGTGCCGCGGTGCTGTCGCACAAGCAGCGCTCGCTGTACGACTACTTCCGCCAGCAGTTCGCGCAGGTGACCAACCCGCCGATCGATCCGCTGCGCGAATCGATCGTGATGTCGCTGCAGACGCGAGATCGGCCCCGAGAACAACGTGTTCGTGCCGACGCCCGAGCACGCGCGGCAGATCGTCCTGAATTCGCCGGTGCTGTCGCAGCGCAAGCTGCGCGCAGATCGCTGGCGATGACCGATTCGGCATCACGCACGCGTTCATCGACCTGCAGTACGACTCCGGAGCCGAGGGCCTCGAGCAGGCGCTGCATCGAGCTGTGCGCCGAGGCCGAGGCCGCGGTGCGCGGCGGCAAGCTCGTGCTGCTGCTCTCCGACCGGTACCTCGAAGCGGGCAAGCTCCCGATGCACGCGCTGCTCGCGACGGGCGCGATCCACACCATCTCGTCCGGGCTGGGCTGCGCTGCAAGTGCAACCTCATCGTCGAGACCGGCACCGCGCGCGATCCGCACCACTTCGCCTGCCTGATCGGCTATGGCGCGACCGCGGTGTACCCGTACATGGCGTACCAGACGCTGTACGACCTGATGCGCATGGGGCACGTCGAGCACGGCGACGCGCGCATCGAGCTCGGTCGCAGCTATCGCAAGGGCATCCGCAAGGGGCTCTTCAAGATCATGTCGAAGATGGGCATCTCGACGATCGCGAGCTATCGCGCGGGCAGCTGTTCGAGATCGTCGGCCTGGCCGACGAGCGTCGTCGACCTGTGCTTCCACGGCACGGTCAGCCGCATCCAGGGCGCGAACTTCGCCGACCTGCGAGGCCGACCAGGAGTATCTCGGCGAGCGCGCGTGGAACCCGCTGCTCGGCGTCGAGCAGGGCGGCCTGCTCAAGTACGTGCACGGCGGCGAGTACCACATGTACAACCCGGACGTGATCGCGACGCTGCAGGCGGCGGTCATGTCGGGCGACTACGAGCATCTACCAGCAGTTCGCGCGGCTCGTGAACGAGCGGCCGGCGTCGACGTTGCGCGACCTGCTGAAGCTGAAGGCGGCGGGCGCGGCGATTCCGCTCGACGAGGTCGAGTCGATCGAGAGCGATCCTGCAGCGCTTCGACACGCGCCGGCATGTCGCTCGGCGCGCTGTCGCCCGAAGCCCACGAGGCGCTCGCCATCGCGATGAACCGCCTCGGCGGACGCTCCAACTCCGGCGAAGGCGGCGAGGACCGCGCGCGCTACGGCACCGAGAAGAACTCGAAGATCAAGCAGGTCGCCTCCGGGCGCTTCGGCGTGACGCCGGAGTACCTGGTCAGCGCCGAAGTGCTGCAGATCAAGGTGGCGCAGGGCGCCAAGCCCGGCGAGGGCGGCCAGCTGCCGGGCGACAAGGTCAACGAGATGATCGCGAAGCTGCGCTTCGCGCGAGCCGGGCGTCGGCCTGATCTCGCCGCCGCCGCATCACGACATCTATTCGATCGAGGACCTCGCGCAGCTGATCTTCGACCTGAAGCAGGTCAACCCGAAGGCGCTGGTGTCGGTGAAGCTCGTGGCCGAGCCGGGCGTCGGCACCATCGCCGCGGGCGTCGCCAAGGCCTACGCGGACCTCATCACGATCTCCGGCTACGACGGCGGCACGGGCGCGAGCCCGATCACGTCGATCAAGTACGCCGGCACGCCGTGGGAGCTCGGTCTGGCCGAGACGCACCAGACGCTGCGTCGTAACAACATGCGGCACATCGTTCGCGTGCAGACCGACGGCGGCCTCAAGACCGGCCTCGACGTCGTCAAGGCCGCGATCATCGGCGCCGAGAGCTTCGGCTTCGGCACCGCGCCGATGGTGGCGCTCGGCTGCAAGTACCTGCGCATCTGCCATCTGAACAACTGCGCGACCGGCGTCGCCACGCAGCACAAGCGTGCTGCGCTCGAAGTACTTCATCGGCCTGCCGGAGATGGTGATGAACTATTTCCGCTTCGTCGCGCGAGGAAGTGCGCGAGATCCTGGCGCAGCTCGGCGTGCGCAGCATGGCGGAGCTGATCGGCCAGGTCGACGCTGCTCGAGACCGCCGAGGGGCAGCCGACGCGCCAGCGTCGGCTCGACCTGTCGCCGATCATCTCCGATGCGGGACTCGCGACAGGATGGCCTGCAGTTCTGCATCCAGCCCTCGAACGCGCCGTTCGACAAGGGCGAGCTCGCCGAGAAGATGGTCAGCGACATGCTGCCTGCGATCGAAGGCCGCACGCGGCGGCACGTTCGAGTACGCGGTGAAGAACTTCAACCGCTCGATCGGCGCGCGCGCTGTCGGGCGAGATCGCGCGTCGCTACGGCAACTACGGCATGGGCGTCGCGCCGATCGAGGTGCTGCTGAAGGGCTCGGTCGGCCAGAGCTTCGGCGTCTGGAACGTCGGCCGGGCTGCACATGACGCTCGAGGGCGACGCCAACGACTACGTCGGCAAGGGCATGGCGGGCGGCAAGCTCGTGCTGCGCCCCGCCGGCGGGCTCGGTGTTCGAGGCGAAGGACACGCCGATCATGGGCAACACCTGCCTGTACGGCGCGACCGGCGGCGAAGCTGTATGCGGCCGGCCAGGCCGGCGAACGCTTCGCCGTGCGCAACTCGGGCGCGATCGCCGTCGTCGAAGGGCGCCGGCGATCACTGCTGCGAGTACATGACCGGCGGTGTCGTCTGCGTGCTCGGCCGCGACCGGCGTCAACTTCGGCGCCGGCTTCACCGGCGGCTTCGCCTACGTGCTCGACATGGACCGCGACTTCGTCGACCGCTACAACCACGAGCTCATCGACATCCATCGCATCAACAACGAGGCGATGGAAACCCATCTGCAGCACCTGCACTCGATGATCACGAAGCACGTCGCCGAGACCGGCAGCGAGTGGGGCACGGAGATCCTGCGCGACATGCGCAGCTACATCGGCCATTTCTGGGTCGTGAAGCCGAAGGCCGCGAGCATCGAAGACCTGATCGAGAACCTCAGTCGGGCAGCGTGATGCGCCCGAACCATTCTGAACGGCGCTACGGAGCGCGTAGGGCACCTTAGATGTCGACCGCAGCTGACAAGAACCTCCAGTTCCTCGACGTGCCTCGCCGGGACCCGGCAAAGGTCCCGGTGGAAGAGCGCATCGTCGAATTCAGGGAGATCTACGCCCCGTTGCCGACGCCGCAGGCGAAGGCAGCAGTCGGGCCGCTGCCTTTCGTGCGGCAACCCGTTCTGCGAGTGGAAGTGCCCGGTGCACAACTACATCCCGAACTGGCTGAAGCTCGTCAACGAAGGCAACCTGTTCGAGGCGGCGGAGCTCTCGCACAAGACGAACTCGCTGCCGGAAGTCTGCGGTCGCATCTGCCCGCAGGATCGCCTGTGCGAGGGCGCGTGCACGCTCAACGACGGGCTCGGCGCGGTGACGATCGGGGCGATCGAGAAGTACATCACCGACGAGGCCGTGAAGCAGGGCTGGCGGCCGGACTGTCGAACGTCGTTGCCGACTGGCAAGCGGGTCGCGATCATCGGCGCGGGCCCGGCCGGGCTCGGCTGCGCCGACATCCTCGTGCGCAACGGCGTGCAGCCGGTCGTGTTCGACAAGTACGAGCGCGTCGGCGGACTGCTGACGTTCGGCATCCCGCCGTTCAAGCTCGAGAAGGAGGTCGTCGAGACACGTCGCGAACTGATGGAGGGCATGGGCGTCGAGTTCCGCCTCGGCATCGAGATCGGCAAGGACATGCCGTTCGAGGAGCTGCTCGCCGAGTTCGACGCGGTGTTCCTCGGCATGGGCACGTACAGCTACGTGAAGGGTGGCTTCCCTGGCGAAGACCTGCCCGGCGTGTACGAGGCGCTGCCGTACCTCGTCGCGAATGCGAACAAGGAGATCGGCATCGGCGACGGTTCCGACTTCGTCGACCTGAAAGGCAAGCGGGTCGTCGTGCTCGGCGGCGGTGACACCGGCATGGACTGCATCCGCACGGCCATCCGCCAGGGCGCGGAGTCGGTGACGTGCACCTACCGGCGCGACGAGAAGAACATGCCGGGCTCCAAGCGCGACTTCAAGAACAGCAAGGAAGAGGGCTGCGAGTTCCTCTTCAACCGCCAGCCGGTCGAGATCATCGCGAGTTCAGGCAAGGTTGCTGGCGTGAAGGTCGGCGCAGACGCAGCTCGGCGCGCCGGGGCCCCGCGGCCGTCGCGTGGCCGAGATCGTCCCGGGCACCGAGGAGGTCATCGAGGCCGATGCGATCATCATCGCGTTCGGGTTCAATCCGAGCCCGGCGAACTGGTTCGACCAGCATCGCATCTCGCGTGCATCCGAACGGTCGCGTGCGCGTCAGTGCCGACCAGGTGACGCCGTTCCAGACGACGAACGCCGAAGGTCTTCGCAGGCGGCGACATGGTGCGTGGCTCGGACCTCGTGGTCACCGCGGTGTTCGAAGGCCGCGAGGCAGCGAAGGGCATCCTCGGATATCTGAACCTGATCTGACGTCGCGGGAGAGACGATGGCCGAAACGTTCACCAAGACCCCCGGCTGGCTCGACTGGTACGCGAATCCGTCCAGGCCGCGCTTCAGGTTGCCCCCGGGGGCAGTCGATGCGCACTGCCACGTCTTCGGTCCCGGCGCGGAGTTTCCGTTCGCGCCCGAGCGCAAGTACACGCCGTGCGACGCGTCGAAGGCGCAGCTGTTCGCGTTGCGCGATCACCTCGGCTTCGCGCGCAACGTCGTCGTGCAGGCGACCTGTCACGGTGCCGACAACCGCGCAATGGTCGACGCGTGCCGCGCGTCGAACGGCAAGGCGCGCGGCGTCGCGACGGTGAAGCGTTCGATCACCGATGCGGAGCTTTCGGCTTTGCACGACGCCGGCGTGCGTGGAGTGCGCTTCAACTTCGTCAAGCGCCTGGTCGACTTCACGCCGAAGGACGAACTGCTCGAGATTGCCGCCCGCATCGGCAAGCTGGGCTGGCATGTCGTGATCTATTTCGAAGCGGTCGATCTGCCCGAGCTGTGGGATTTCTTCACGACGCTTCCGACCACCGTGGTCGTCGATCACATGGGTCGTCCGAACGTCGACCAGCCGATCGACGGGCCCGAGTTCTCGCTGTTCCTCAAGTTCATGCGCGAGCACGGCAACGTGTGGAGCAAGGTGAGTTGCCCCGAGCGTCTCTCGAAGAGTGGTCCGCCCGCACTGAACGGCGAGCTGAACGCCTATCGGGACGTGGTGCCGTTCGCTCGTCGCGTGGTCGAGGAGTTTCCCGACCGCGTGCTGTGGGGCACCGACTGGCCGCACCCGAACCTGAAGGGCCACATGCCGGACGACGGCCTGCTGGTCGACTTCATTCCCCACATCGCGCCGACGGCGGAACTGCAGCGGAAGCTGCTGGTCGACAACCCGATGAGACTTTATTGGCCCGATGAGACCGGCTCGCGCTGAAACGACGACGGCCCGCATGAAGCGGGCCGTCTGCTATTGGTGGCCTCTCAGAGTCAGCCGGCCGCACGTCACGTTTCCGTTTCGAGGGGCCTGCCGGGATCACTGAGGGCCGATCTGCATCCTAGTGCGCAATCGTGACGACGAGAAGAAATCATTCGGCACATGCATATGCCCGAGGGATTATGGAACGAAACGTCTCGGTAACAATCCCTGTCAGCGTCGACGGAAATTTCGCAGCTCGGGCCATTCGCCGCTTGCCTGTCATCGCAATACTTGCAGTGGCGGCCATCAGCCCGGCGCTCGATGCCGCGGCAGCGTCCGATTCCCGCCGCCTCCACGAATCGCTTCTGACGCTCGACTCGCATCTCGACACGCCGATGTGGTTCGCGGTCTCGGGCTGGAACATCCTCGAGGCGCACGACGTCGCTCGTGATGGCTCCCAGCTCGATCTGCCTCGGATGAAGCAGGGCGGGCTCGACGGCGGCTTCTGGGCTACTTACATCCCGCAGGGGCCGCTGACGCCGGCGGGACGCGCCGCCGCGCGCGATGCAGCGCTGCTCCGCTTGCAGGAGATCCGCGAGCTCGTCGCGGCTCACCCCCGCGACTTCGAGCTGGCCTTCACGGCGGCGGACGCACGACGCATCGCCGCTGCGGGCCGGCGGGTCGTCTTCCTCAGCATGGAGAACGGCTACCCCTTCGGCGAGGACGTGACCCTGCTGCAGACGTTCCACCGTCTCGGCGTGCGCGTGGCGGGCATCGCGCATTTCCTCAACAACGATCTCGGCGACTCCAGTACCGATCCGGCCGGGCCCCGGTGGCACGGGTTGAGCCCGCTGGGCAAAGCGTGGGTGAAGGAAGCGAACCGGCTCGGCGTGCTGATCGACGCATCGCACTCCTCTGACGAGGTGTTCGACCAGCTGCTCGAGTGGTCCGATGCGCCCATCGTGCTCACCCATTCCGGTGCGCGTGCGGTGTTCGACCATCCGCGCAACCTCGATGATGAACGGTTGCGGCGCCTGGCGGCGAAGGGTGGCGTCATCCAGGTCTCTGCCTACGGCGATTACATGATCGCGCATGCCCCCGACCCGGCTCGCGATGCCGCGCGCCGTCAGCTCATGGGCGCGCGCGGTACGACGCTCGCGCAACGCCAGGTGGCCCAGCGCGGGCTGGCGGAGCTCGAGCGTCGCTCGCCGGTGCCGCGCGCCGATCTGGACGGCTACATCCGCCATCTGCGCCACGCCATCGAGGTTGCCGGAGTCGATCACGTTGGCATCGGCATCGACTTCGATGGGGGCGGAGGTGTCGCCGGGCTCGAGGACGCGCGCGACTACCCGAAGATCACGGCCGCGCTGCTGGCGGCCGGGCTCACGCGCGACGACCTCGCCAAGATCTGGGGCGGCAACGTGCTGCGCGCGCTGGCAGCGGCCCAGGCCCGCGCGCGCTGAGGCGCCCGAGCGTCGATGTTGTGAAAAAACGTCACATGGGCGCTGCCATGTAACGGCGCTGTTCCGGGCTCGGGACCGCTGTTAGCATCTGCGTCGTATCGAAAATACTACGACAAGGGAAGATTATGTCGAGCAGCAACCAGCGGATCACGGTTCGATCGTTCGTGCGGATGTCGGTGAGAACCGGCCTTGCGGCAGCTGCCGCGGTGGCCATCGGAGCACCGGCGCTCGCCGCCGACAGCCAGGCCAGTGACGGCCTGGAAGAGGTCGTCGTCACGGCCCAGTTCCGCGAGCAGAACGTGCAGGACACGCCGCTCGCGATCACCGCGATCTCCGCCGGCATGCTCGAGAGCCGTTCGCAGACGAACATCACCGAGCTGACGAACCAGGCGCCGAGCGTCACGCTGAAGCAGCAGGGCGCAGCGTTCGGTCCCTCCATCGCCGCATCCATCCGCGGTGTCGGCCAGAGCGACTTCAACCCGGCGCTCGAGCCGGGCGTCGGCATCTACATCGACGACGTGTACTACGCGTCACTGACGGGCTCGGTGATCGACCTGCTCGATCTCGAGCGCGTCGAGATCCTGCGCGGCCCGCAAGGCACGCTCGCCGGGCGCAACTCGATCGGCGGCGCGGTGAAGCTGTATTCGAAGCAGCCGAACGGCAGCGACACCGGCAACATCAGCGTGACGTACGGCTCGCGGCAGCGCACCGACATCCGCGCGAGCGGCGATTTCGCGATCACCGACACGCTGTTCGCGCGCATCGCCGGCGTCAGCAAGAAGCAGGACGGTTACATCGACCGCATCGACTACGGCTGCGCCAACCCGGGCAACCCCTACGGCATCGCGCCGCTCGCGGCGACCTCGCGCGGCTGCGTGATCGACCGCGACAGCAACGTCAACTACAGTGCGGTGCGCGGCGCGCTTCGCTGGATCGCGAACGACGACCTCGAGTTCAACTTCGCGGCCGACTACACGACCGACCATCGCAACCCGACCGGCACCGTGCTGGTGGCCTATCGCACGCTCACGGCGGCGAACCTCGCGAACATCCAGCCGCTGCACACCGGCGCGAACGCACCCGGCACGGCGTTCGTCGTGCCGTACGGCTCGTACTACAACTATGCGAGCTACTACAGCCCGCCGGCCGTCTACAACGGCTTCACGCCAGTCGCGGGCGCGTTCGACCCGAGCTTCAACGGACGGCTGCTGACCAACTACCCGCTGATCGAGTCGCGCCAGACGCCGAGTCAGTACTTCGACGGCTTCGGCTACTCGCTGACCGCCGACTGGAAACTCTCGGACAGCATGGCGATCAAGTCGATCTCCGCCTACCGCGAATACGAGAGCGGCTTCGTCAACGACAACGATCTCTCGCCGCTGTCGAGCTCGATCGGTGACGGCACATTGCCGTTCCACTCCTTCAGCCAGGAGCTGCGCCTCAACGGCAAGTTCGGCGGCAGCCGCTTCGACTACACGCTCGGCGGCTTCTACATGGACCAGCGGTCGACGTACCAGTCGTGGCAGGACTTGCGCTACACGGGCAACTACCCGCTGCAGTTCCAGCAGAACGACATCGTCAACGCCGACACCAAGGCGGTCTTCGGTCACCTCGGCTACAACGTCAACGATGCGCTGACGCTGACCGCGGGCGTGCGCTACACCGAAGAGCACAAGGACTACACGTTCGTGCGCCTGACCCGCACGGGCCAGGTGCAGCCGTTCCTCGGCTCGCTGAACAACCTGCGCAGCGACTACGACGGCGACAACCTCGACTATCGCGCCGCCGCGCAGTACCGCTGGAACGACGACATCATGACGTACCTGCAGTACTCCACCGGCTTCAAGGGCGGCGGTGTCAGCCCGCGTCCGTTCGTGCCGTCGCAGGCGCAGCCGTTCGATCCGGAAACGCTCGACTCGTGGGAGCTCGGCGCGAAGACCGACTTCTTCGACCGCACGCTGCGGCTGAACACCGCGGTGTTCTACTCGAAGTACAAGGACATCCAGCTGGCCTTGCAGCTGTGCCCGGGTGCGCCGTGCGGACAGATCGCGAACGCGGGTGATGCGACGATCAAGGGCGTCGAGGTCGAGGGCACGTGGCGCCCGATCGGCGCGCTGTCGTTCGACGGTTCGTTCACGTATCTCGACTTCCAGTACGACCGTCTCACCGCAGCCGTCGGCACGTCGATCCGCCTCGACTACATCGCGCCGTACATGCCGGAGCGGAAGTGGAGCGTCGGTGCGCAGTACGAGTTCGCGCTCGGCGACTACGGCACCATCACGCCGCGCGTGGACGCGAGCTACCAGGGCGGCATCTTCACCAACGGCAACAACCGTCCCACGGTTGCGCAGCCGGACTCGAACTTCATCAAGTCATACACGGTCGCTAACGCGCGAGTGACGTGGCGCGATGGCGAGAACAAGTGGGAGTCGTCGCTGGAGCTGACCAACTTCACCAACGAGTACTACTTCCTGACACGCACCGACCAGTATTCGGGGGCGGGCCACACCGACGGCCAGCCGGGCCGGCCGCGCGAGTGGGCATTGACCGTCAAGCGGAAGTTCTGACGCGAAGACGAGGCAATAAAAAGGGCGACACCGCGAGGTGTCGCCCCAAAGGGCTGTTCGTGCTTGGGGGGTCAGGTGCACGTCAGCTTCGAACGACTTGCATTGAAGCTTACGGGCCGACCGGTCGCACCGTAACTAACAATTCCTTTGCATCTCATGCCGGAATGGACTGACCCACCCGGTCGGCAGTCGGCCCTCAGGTCGATCTTCCCCACTCGGCCACGTAGTCCCGATGCAGCGCGAGCGCCGCATCGGGCGCTGCCGCTTTCTTCTCGAGCTGCGATACCCGATAGCCGGTCTCGATCGCGAGTACGTGCGCGTGCTGCGCGTTCACGACGAAGCGGATGCGCCAGTCCTGGACCGCGAGGCGCAGCTCGTCGCCTTCCCGCCGGATGCGACGGTAAGGATGGGGCTGCGGACCCAGGCTCAGCGTCGCGACGATGCGCTCACGCAGCGGCAGCGGGCTGCGCTGCGCGATCCATTCGAGCTGACGCAGCGCGAGGTCGGTGAAGTCGATGGCGTGGCGCTCGAGCGGATCGCGCGCGGCGCCGCCACGGGAAGGCGGATCGCCGAGCCAGCCGCTGCGCGCCTCGGGCCACGCGTCGGTGTAGGGCACGTAAGGCTTGATATCGAGCACCGGCGTGCCGTCGAGCAGGTCGACCCCGCGAACGTGCAGCCGCAGCCCGTCGACCTCCTCGAGCCGCAGCGCCGAGAGCCCGAGCGGGTTGGGACGATGCGGCGAGCGGGTCGAGAACACGCCTTTGCGGCCGCTCTGGCTGCGCGGCGGCAGCACCTTGGGCCGCCAGCCCGCGTTGTGATGGAACCAGAAGATGACCCAGACGCGTTCCCAGCCGGCCAGGTCCTCGAGCGCGTGCTCGAAGTTGCGCGAGGGCAGCAGCTCGATCACACCGGACAGCTCGTCAGCCGCCGCGGGCTGACGTGGCGCCTCGACGCGGGTCTGCTGCGCGCAATGCAATATGCCGATCGGCGTCAACGTCAGTGACGTCGGCGTCGGCGAGCTCACGGTGCGCGCTGCAGGCACCGTTGATACCGCTCGTCGACGCGGCGCGCGAACCAGTCGGTGGTCAGCTGGCGCGTGATCTTCGGGCTCTGCAGCCGGATCTGCGGCGTCACCGCGCGCGGCAGCGGCCGCTTCGCCGCTGCATCGGCCAGCTCGAACACGCGGTGCCAGGTCGCTGTGTCGCTGAAATCGGCGCGCTCGCCCCGCTCGAGATCGCGGCGGATCTGCTCGCCGTCGAGCCGCAGGCGCTGGCCGAGCGAGCGCGCGGCCTTCTCGGTTTCGCCCGCTGCGCCGTTGCGCCCGCCCTCGAGCAGCAGGTCCCCGTCGAGGGAGAGTTTCGTGCGACTCAGTGTGGCGACGGCGCTCTGGAACGCCGCATTGCGGCTCGCATAATGGCCGGCATTGAAATCGGCGAAGCGGTACAGCATCGCGTCGTAGTCGGCCGGGTAGTCGAGCAGGTGGGCCGTGCCGAAATACAGACCGCCGCGCCGGGTGAACACTTCGCGGCGGACGTCGAGGTCGCCCCCGAAAGGATAGCGATGGTCGCGCGCGTAGGCTTCCGAGAACGCGATGCTGACCTGCATGGGACCGCCGGTGCGAACCGGGTTGTAGTCCGCGAGCAGTCGGCGGCCGAGCGGCACGCCGTCGATGAAGTCCTCGAAGATCTCGCTGAGCTGGCGTTCGGTACGCGCAGCGTCGAGACGTTGCCGATACGTCGCGCCTGTTTTCGATTCACGCGCGAGCGCGGCGTGCACCAGCGGGCGCGGCACGAACAGCTTGGCGGCGCGAGCCTCGATTTCCTTCAGCGCGATGCGCGGCAGGTCGGGAACGGAAGGGTCGACGCGGAAGGTGCTCTCCTGTTCGGTGATCGACATCACCGCGCAGAGGTTCATTGCATCGGTGGGCAATTTCAGCGCACCGAGCACGTCGACGAGGTCGGTGGCCCAACCCTCGCGATCGGCGAGCTTGGGAGGAAGCAGCTGCAACGCGAGCGCGCGCTCGGCGGCGGGATCGCGCGAGGGCTCACCACCACCGAGTCTGGGCAGGCTGCTGCAGGCGGAAATCAGGGCGGCCGCCGCGAGCAGCCACGTAGCGCGTGCGAACATGTCGCGAGGGTACGACGCCGGCCTGCGGACTGCTATTGTTCCGCCGCTCATGAAAACAAGAACAACGGCATCCTTCCTTGCGCTGGTGCTCGTCCTGGCGGCATGCGACAAACCCGCGCCGCCGCCCGATTCGCTGCCGTCCGTCGAGGTCGCGCGCCCGCTCTCGCAGCAGGTCGCCGACTGGGACGACTACACCGGTCGCTTCGAGCCGGTCGACTCGGTCGAGATCCGCCCCCGCGTGTCGGGGGCGATCCAGTCGGTGCACTTCGAGGACGGGCAGCTCGTACAGAAGGGCCAGCTGCTGTTCGTCATCGACCCGCGACCGTACGAGGCGCAACTTGCGCGAGCCCGCGCCGATGTGGCCGGCGCGAGGGCAAAGCTCGCGAACGCCGAGGCCGAGCTGAAGCGCGGCCAGGCGCTGCTCGGCGAAAAGCTGGTCAGCGCGGCGCAGGCCGAGCTGCTGGCCGCGTCACAGCTGCAGGCGGCGGCCAACGTATCGGCGGCCGATGCAGCGCTGCAGACGCAGGCGCTCAACGTGTCGTTCACGCGCGTCACCGCGCCGCTGGCCGGGCGCGCGTCGTTCCGTCGCTTTGCGCCCGGCAACATCGTCACTGCCGATACCACCGTGCTGACGACGGTCGTCACCGAGAACCCGATCCGCTTCCTGTTCGACGTACCCGAGTCGGCGCTGCTGAAATACAAGCGCGAGTCGGCCGGTGCGCGCACCAGCACGGTCGAGATCCGGTTGCAGGACGAGTCGGATTACCGCTGGAAGGGCAAGGTCGACTTCCTCGACAACGCGCTCGATCGCAGTTCGGGCACCATCCGCCTGCGCGCGGTGGTCGACAACCCCGACGGGTTCATCTCGCCCGGCATGTTCGGCCAGATGCGGTTGTTTGCGGGCAAGCCGTTCGAGGCGCTGCTGGTGCCCGACCAGTCGATCGTCACCGACCAGACGCGCCAGGTCGTCTACGTGGTGGATGCCGAGGGGCAGGTGGGCCTCAGGGTGGTCGAGCCCGGCCGTCTGATCGAGGGGCTGCGCGTGGTCCGTGCGGGCCTTGCGCCGGAAGACCGCGTGATCATCAGCGGCATGCAGCGCGCGCGACCCGGCCGCAAGGTCGCGGTCACCGAAGGCGTCGTCACGGCGTTCCCGACCGGCGTGTCGCTCGGAGAGAACGGCCGGCTTTCGCTACCCGCGGCTCCGGCGCGCTGAAGCCATGCGCTTCTCGCATTTCTTCATCGACCGGCCGATTTTCGCCGCCGCGGTGTCGGTGGTCATCACGCTCGCCGGCCTGATCGCGTATCTCACGCTGCCGGTCGACCAGTACCCGAACATCGCGCCGCCCACCGTCTCGGTGAACGCCTCGTACCCGGGCGCGACGGCCGAGGAGATCGCGGACACCGTCGCCGCGCCGCTCGAGCAGCAGATCAACGGCATCACCGGGATGCTGTACATGTCGTCGTCCTCGACCGGCGAAGGCCGCATGTCGATCACGGTGACGTTCAAGAACGGCACCAACGTCGACATCGCGCAGGTGGAGGTACAGAACCGCATCCAGTCGGTGCTGCCGCAGTTGCCGCAGACAGTGCGCGATCTGGGCATCACGGTGCGCAAGGCGTCGACCGAGACCTTGCTGATCGTGCACATGTTCGCGAGCGACGACAGCGTCGACCGCAAGTACATTGCGAACTACGCGAGCCTGCAGGTGCGGGAGCGACTGCTGCGCACGCCGGGCGTCGGCGACGTCTCGACGAACGCGGCGCGCGATTACGCGATGCGCGTCTGGATAGACCCCGAGAAGGCGGCGTCACGCGACCTCACTGTGCAGGAGATCGTCGATGCCCTGCGCAACAACAACCTGCAGGTCGCCGGCGGCGCCATCGGCGGGCCGCCATTCGACGACGATCCCGCTGCTTACCAGCTCAACGTGCGCGCGCAGGGGCGGCTCCAGTCCGCCGGCGAGTTCGCGCAGGCCATCGTCAAGCGCGACGCGCAGGGGCGCCTGACGCGCATCGGCGACATCGCGCGCGTGGAGCTCGGCGCGCAGAACTACGGCATCAATGCCTACAAGAGCCTGGAGCCGGCCGTCTCGCTGAGCGTGAACCAGGCGCCGAACACCAACGCCCTCGAGACCTGGGACAACATCCGCAGCACGATGGAGGAGCTGAAGACGCAGTTTCCGCCCGGCGTCGCGTACGAGATCATCTTCAATCCGGTCGCCTTCACGCGCGAGGCCGTCAAGGCCGTGCAGCACACGCTGCTCGAGGCGATGATCCTCGCCATCATCGTCGTGGTGCTGTTCCTGCAGCGCTGGCGCACGGCGATCATCCCGCTGCTCGCCATTCCGATCTCGCTCGTCGGCACGCTGGCGGTGATGGCGGCCTTCGGTTTCTCGCTGAACAACCTGTCGATGTTCGCGCTGGTGCTCTCCATCGGCATCGTCGTCGACGATGCGATCGTCGTCGTGGAGAACGCCGAACGCCATCTGCGCGCCGGCATGAGTCCGCTGGAAGCCGCTCATCGCACGATGGACGAGGTGGGGGGTGCGCTGATCGGCATCGCGCTCGTGCTGGTCGCAGTGTTCGTGCCCACGGCGTTCATGGGCGGCATCACCGGCCAGTTCTACAAGCAGTTCGCGCTCACCATCGCATCAGCGACCGCGATCTCGCTGATCGTCTCGCTGACGCTCTCGCCTGCGCTCGCGGCCGTCATCCTCAAGCCGCACGAGAGCGCCGACGGGCTCGGGCCCGCGCGCGCGCCTCGTGCATCTCGGCGAACGCGCGAACGCCTGGCTCGAGCGGCTGGGCGATGGTTATGCACGCGTGACGGCGCTGCTGCTCCCGCGCTGGGCGCTGCTGCTGGTGCTGTATGGCGGCCTGCTCGGCCTCACGGCCTGGCGCGTGATGGACACGCCGCGCGGGTTCGTCCCCCAGCAGGACCAGAACAACGTGTCGCTGTCGGTCACGCTGCCGCCGGGCGCGAGCCTCGCGCGCTCGGATGCGGTGGTCCAGCAGATCCTGCCGATCGTCCTGGACACGCCGGGCGTGTCATCGGTCTCCGTTTATTCCGGCATGGACGGCATCTCGTTCAGCCCGGCGACCAACTCGGGCCAGATGTGGCCGATCTTCGATTCGTTCGAAACGCGGCTGCCGAAGGGTCTCACCGCGAACGTCATCGCGGCGGACCTTCGCAAGCGGCTCGCCCCGATCACCGCGGCCGACATCCGCATCACCAATCCGGCTTCGGTGCGCGGCCTCGGCAGCACCGGCGGCTTCAGGATGATGATCGAGGACCGCGGCGGTCTCGGCTATCGCGCGCTCGAAACCGCCGTCCAGCAGCTGGCCGAAGCGGCCACCGCGGATCCGGCGATATCGCAGGCATTCACCAACTTCAACACGCGCAACCCGACGCTCGATGCCGTCGTCGACCGCGACAAGGCCGAGATGCTCGGCGTACCGGTGCGCAGCGTGTTCGCGACGCTGCAGACGTATCTCGGCCGGCACGTACGTCAACAACATCAACCTGCTCGGCCATACCTTCCAGGTGATCGCGCAGGGCGATGCCGCTTACCGGCAGGACGCCGCGTGGATCGGCTCGCTCAAGACCCGCTCGGTATCGGGCATGATGGTGCCGCTCGACGCGGTGGCCAAGCTGCAGCCGGCGACGGCGCCGTACCGCGTGATGCGCTACAACCTCTATCCCGCCGCGGACCTCCAGGGCGACACCGCCGCCGGGCTTCTCGTCGGGCCAGGCGATGGCCGCGATGGAGCGGCACGCGCGCGAGGTGCTGCCGTCGGGCATGTCGTTCGAGTGGACCGACATGGCGTACCAGCAGCAGATCTCCGGTGGCGCGGGCGGGCTGGCATTCGTGCTGGGCGTGGTGTTCGTGTTCGTCTTCCTCGCCGCGCTGTACGAGAGCCTGACGCTGCCCCTCGCGGTGATCCTGATCGTGCCGATGTGCCTGCTCGCGGCCATTCTCGGCGTGAACCTGCGCGGCATGGACAACAACATCCTCACGCAGATCGGCATGGTGGTGCTCATCGGTCTCGCAGCGAAGAACGCCATCCTGATCGTCGAGTTCGCGCGGCAAGGCGAGGAACAGGGCCTGACGCCGATGCAGGCGGCGGTCGAAGCCGCGCGCACGCGACTGCGGCCGATCCTCATGACTTCCGCCGCGTTCATCTTCGGCGTGATTCCGCTCGCGTTCGGCAGCGGGCCCGGCGCGGAGCTGCGCCAGGCGCTCGGCGTCGCGGTGTTCTACGGCATGATCGGCGTCACCGTGTTCGGCCTCGTGTTCACGCCGGCGTTCTACGTGCTGTGCCGGAAGCTCGCTGGCGCGGGACGGCGCGTGCCACGCGTGCGCATTGCCGGGACCGACCCCTGAGGCTTGATCACCGGCTACCGGCCCAAGGCTCGACTTTCAGGCGAGGCCCCACGGGACCGAGCTGCGCAGGCAGCCGAGGAGTGCCGCGACGTTCGCATTCGCGAGGACGTCGGTTTCGAACCGCGCGATGCTCATGCGCGATGGGTACCGCGGCGCTGCGCGGAGGCTGGCAGCCCGAACACGTGGTCGAAAGCGAGGTTGAACACGTACGTGTAGACCAGGAAGAAGACGATCGCACCGAGATCGAACAGCAGAGCCGCCCACAGCGAGATGCCGAGGATCAGTGCGAACAATGGCACCAGCAGGAACGTGAGGCCGGTTTCGAACCCGAGTGCGTGCACGATACGCAGGCCGATCGAGCGTCCACCCACCGCACGGCGTGCTTCCCAGCGTTCGAACGCGGCGTTGTAGATGAAGTTCCATGCGGCCGCGGTCGCGGAGGAGAGCACTGCGGCGAGGCCCGCATGCGTCGCGGGGCTGTCGGAGAACAGCAGCAGCGCGACGCCGGTGACGGTCACGGCGATCAGCTCGTACAGCGAGACGTACACGAGCTTGCGTTTGAGACCCTGCAGCGACGCCATGACTACCTCAGCGCGCTGGCCAGCGCGCCGACGGCTCGCATCGCGGGCTCGAAGCGGGCATCGCGTGGGTGCCCGAAGTTCAGTCGCAGGCAGTGGCCGAACCGCGGAGTGGCTGAGAACAGTCGGCCCGGAGCAGTGCTGATGCCTTGCGCGAGAGCTTCGCCATGCAGCTTCAGCGTGTCGACCGTGTCGGGAAACTCGACCCACAGAAAGTAGCCGCCACGTGGTGAACCGAGGCGCGTGCCGGCGGGAAAGTAGCGCGCGGCGAGGCGCGCGGCGAGATCGGCCTGGCGGGCGAGCGTGCGGCGCAGCCCACGCAGGTGTCGTTCGTAGCCGCCGTGCGAGAGATATTCGCTCAGTGCCTGCTGGGACGGAACGGCTGTCGACAGCGTCGTCATGATCTTCGCGCGCTCGAGCGCCTTCGCGAACCGGCCGCCGATCACCCAGCCGACGCGATAGCCCGGCGCGAGGCATTTCGAAAACGACCCGCAGGTCATCACGAGACCCTTGCGATCGAACGCCTTCGCTGGCAGCGGCGCGTGCGGGCCGTGATAGAGCTCGCCGTAGACGTCGTCCTCGATGAGCGGCACGTCGTGCGCCGCGAGCAGAGCCACGAGCGCGCGGCGATGATCGGTCGGCATGTCGCTGCCGAGCGGATTCTGGAAGCTCGGCATCAACCACGCGGCGGCGACGCGCTGGCGCTTCAGCGTGCGCGACAGCGCGGGGAGATCGACCCCCGTCTGCCGGTCGGCCGGCAGCTCGATCGCCTTGAGGCCGAGGCGTTCGAGTGCCTGCAGCGCGGCGTAGAACGTCGGTGTTTCCACCACAACTGCGTCGCCCGGTCGTGTGACGGTCTGGAGAGCGAGCGTCAGGCCTTCGAGCGCGCCGTTGGTGATCAGGATCTCGTCTGCGTCGACGTCCACGCCGAGCTTCGCGTATCGCAGCGCGATCTGTTGCCGGAGGCGCTCGTTGCCGGGCGGCAGGTCGGCCACGATCTGCGCCGGCGACAAGCTGCGCAGCCCTGCGGACATCGCACGCGCGAGCTGTGGCAGCGGAAACAGGTCGGCGCTCGGGAACGCGGACCCCAGCGGCGCGAGGTCCGTGCGCCGCGTGGCGGAGAGGACCTCGAACACGAGCTCGCTGACCGCGACGTTGCGTGACCGGGGCGGCGGCGGACGTGCACCTGGAGCGGCCGACCGCGCCAGGGAGCGGACATAGAAGCCGGAGCGCGGCCGGGACTCGATGAGGCCCCGCGCCTGCAGCAGGTAATACGCCTCGAATACGGTTGCGGGGCTGATGCGGCGCGATGCGCTGGCCTCCCTTACCGAGGGCAGCCGCGCGCCGGCGGCGAGCGTTCCCCGCTCGATCAAGCCCTGCAGGTCCTGCGCATAGCTCTCGTACCGTTTCAAACTGATATGGTTTTTGATCGTGACATGTGCCTATCAAAAACATAGCAGATCGGCGCTATGATTGCGTCCATGAACCGCTGGAACGAAATGAGGATCCTGCGCCGCGTGCTGCTCGTGACCACGCCGCTCGGCGTCGCCATCGGGCTGTACGAGGCATGGCAGCTCGCGGGCGGCCTGGTCGTGCTGATGGCCGCGCAGATGATCGTGCTCGGGCTCATCGTCGCCGGGCTGGTCCGTGTCGTGCGGCGCGAATCGGCCGAACAGGCGGCAAGGCTCAGGGAGAAGCAGTCGTGACGATCGTCATCATCGCCGTCATCGGGTTCGTCGTCTTCAGCCTCGGGCAGGCGCTGTTCGCCATGTCGAGCGGGCCGGACGAATCGGGCAAGGTAGTTCGTGCACTCACCCGGCGCATCACGATGTCGGTGGTCCTGTTCGTCGCGCTGATGCTTGCGTGGAAGCTCGGCTGGATCCAGCCGCACGGAAGCTGACGGCTCGCCTGTCGGAGCATTCCTCGTGACGGCGGGTCCTGCTGCCGATCGCCGCAGGCGCCGTGTGCCGCTAGTTTCGTCGTCAATGAAGGACGGCGGATGACCGAACCCGAATACATTCCCCGCGATGAGCCGAAGGATCCGCGGCTCGCGCACATCTCGCTGCTCGCGTTCCTGCTCGATCGCGCCTTCAAGGTGCCTGGCACCAACTGGCGTTTCGGGCTCGATTCGCTGATCGGACTCGTTCCGGGACTCGGCGACATCATCGGCTCGATGATCGGGGGCTACAGCATCTTCATCGCGCGTCAGCTCGGCGCACCGGCCTCGATCCAGATGCGCATGGCGATGAACCTCGCCGTCGATGGCCTCATCGGCATCATCCCGCTCGCCGGTGACATCTTCGATTTCGCCTTCAAGGCCCACAGCCGCAACGAGGCACTGCTCACCCAGTGGCTCGCGACGCCGCACCGGACCCAGCGATCGAGCATCGGCGTGCTGCTGCTTGCGGCGGTGATGCTGATCGCGATCTGCGCCGGCGGCGTGTGGCTGCTGATGACCACGCTGCGCTGGGTGGCAGGGCTGTTCTAGCGCTTCGACCTCAACGCGGCGGCGCGAACGAAGGCGGACCCTCGTCGTGCTGGGGCAGTGCGTCGGTGATCCGGAACCAGGGCGCCTTCGAACCCACGTAGATGTGCGCCATGGGGCGGATGCCGGCGTCGGTATCGAGGCCGCTCACCGGAACCACGACGATGCCGCGCTCGGCGGAGCCCCGAGGCACCGACGCTCCGCATCGGGAGCAGAACGCGACCCCGTAGAAACGGGCCTCCGGCACCTTGTAATCGACCACGAGCGATTGGCCGCGAGTCCAGCGGAAATCGGAGAACTTGCAGAACAGGTTGGCGCCGTGCGCCGAGCCGCGCGACTTGCGGCAGCGGCTGCAATGGCACTGGAACATCGCGATCGGATTCTGGAACTCGAAGCCGACCTCGCCACACAGGCAGCTGCCGGCGACGGCGCCCGCCGCGGCGCTGTCGCGAACGATGTCGGGCAACGGTTCGGTCGGCACGCCGGGCGCGTACGCCGGATGTTGCGGCAACTCGTCGGTGATCTCGTGCCACGCTGCTTTCGAGCCGGCGAATACGTGGGCCTGCGGCACGTCGCCCGGGTCGCCCTCGAGCGCGCCCATCGGCACGAGCGCGATGCCGGCTTCGGTGAATGCGATCGGTGCCGGAGCGCCACAGGTCGGGCAGAACGGTCGAGGGCCGCCGGGCGGCACGGCATGCGCGTGCGCGTGCGATTCGCCGGCGATCCAGTGCAGGTCGGCCAGCGCAACGGCCGCGTAGGTCGTGAATGGCGCGCCGTGCTGCTTGCGGCAGCGGGAGCAGTGGCAGTGGGTCAGCGAGGAGATCGGCCCCGTCAGTTCGTACTGCAGGGCACCGCAGAGACACGAGCCTTTCATCGGGGATTCCATCATCTCGACGCGTGCTGCAGGATATTCACCAGCCGCCCGAACGGATCGCGCACGTAGAACCGCCGCACACCCCAGGGCTCGGTGACGGGTCCGTACTCGATCGCGACCTTCGCCGCTCGCATCTTTTCGAGCACCGCATCGAGATCGTCCACCTCGACCGACAGGGCCGGCACTTCGGTGCCCGACCCGCCTTCGGTCAGCACGCTCATCTGCACCGTCGTGGTCTTTCGTGAGCCATAGGTGCGGATGAAGCCGAGATCCATCAGCACTTCGAGATCGAGCACCTTGAGATAGAAGCGATCGCCCGCGCCCACATCGTCCGAAGCGACGTTCGAGACGATGCGGAGGACCGTCACAGCCGGATCAATCCGCGCTTGTGCGCGACGGCGACGGCCTCGGTGCGACTCATCGCATCGAGCTTCGTCAGGATTGCCTTCACGTGCGTCTTCGCGGTGCCTTCGGTGATCTGCAGCCGCCGACCGATGTCCTTGTTGCTGCGGCCTTCGCCGAGCTGCTGAAGCACGTCGAGCTCGCGCTGGGTCAGGCTCGGCCGACTGAGGCGCTGCAGCGCCTTGGCCGCGATGGCACCGGACGTGTACGGCTGATCGGCCGCGACCGCGCGGATGGCGGAGAGGATCTCGGTGCGAGGAGCGTCCTTCAGCAGGTAACCCTTCGCGCCTTTGCTCAGCGAGCGAAAGATGTCCTCGTCGCCGTCATAGGTCGTGATGATGAGCAGGCGGGCTTTCGGATGCCGCTCGAGCACTTCTTCGACCACGGTCACGCCGTCGCGACGGGGCATGCGCAGGTCGAGCACCATCACGTCGGGACGATGCGTCTCGTACAGCTCGATGGCGGCGACGCCGTCCTCGGCCTCGGCGACGACGCTCATGTCCTTCTGCTGGTTGACGATGGCGGCGAGGCCATCGCGCACGATCGGGATGGTCGTCGGCGAGAACGACGCGAATCATCGGCGTGCCTGCGCGGCCTACTTTGGGGATCCGCACGACGATCGCCGTGCCCGCGCCCGGCTGGCTCTCGATCATCAGGCAGCCGCCGAGCCCCTTGGCGCGGTCGCGCATGTTGTTCAGCCCGAAGCCGTGCTCCGCGACGATTTCCGGCTGCTGATTCATGCCGCAACCGTCGTCACGGATCGTCAGTCGCAGGTTGCCGTCGCTCTCTCTTTCGAGGCGGATGTCGATGTTGCTTGGCTGCGCGTGCCGCACCGCGTTGATCACGGCTTCCTGCGCGATGCGCAGCAACGCATGCTCGTGCTCGGGTGGCAGGCCGCTTGGGCCGGGCCCGCCGCCTTCGAAGCGTGTCGCGATGCGCCCGGACACGATCGAGCGCTCGGCGAGCTGCCGCAGGGCGAGCTCGAGACCGCCAGGTCGGGGCTGTTCGTCGGGCCGAAGCGCGAGCACGGAGCGACGGGCCTCGGAGAGGCCATCCTTGGCGATGTCGCGAATGCGGTTCATCACCGGCACGAGCGGCGAATCGTCCGCCAGCTCTTCGGCGGCGCCGAGCTGCATCAGGATGCCGGTGAACGCCTGCGCGAGTCCGTCATGGATCTCGCGTCCCATGCGATTGCGCTCGGCGAGAACGGCGGCCTGCTTCGACGAATACATCAGCCGTTTCATGCCGAGTGCGAGCGTGACCTGCTGTGTCAGCGCCACGAGGAGCTCCGCGACTTCCGATCGCAACGGCTCGTGGGCGCGGAAACCGAGGCACACGATGCCGATGTTGCGATCGCCGAAGACGAGCGGCAGCAGATAGAGACTCGTGTTGCCGCGACTGCGCTGGTAGGTGAGGAGCTCGGGCCAGCACGCGCCGAGCGGCTCGTCCTGGCGCAGCAGGATGTGCAGCGGCTCGCGCAGCGCCGCGGCCGTCCTCAGAAATAGCGAGTCGGGGGAAGGCAGATGGTTCGAGAAGGGCGCCGTCGAGTTGCGGCCCTCGCACGCATGGCTGCCGACGACCCAGCCTTCGGAGGCATAGTCGGCGACGACGGCGGTCGCGTTGTCGGCCTGGGCGTGCCGGCACGTCTCGAGCAGCGCGTGGTCGAAGAATTCGGCCGGCTGGCTCGCGAGGCGTTCGAGGTTGGCGCGCAACGCGGCATTCGCGCGGGCGAGCTCCGCCACGCGCAGCTCGGCCGAGGTCTCGCGTTCACGACGCATGATCTCGACCAGCCGCTCGCGTTGCAGGGCCGCCCCGACGATGCTCGCCGCGATCTCGAGCGCGGCGACGACGGCGGGATCGAAATGCCGCTCGATGTGCAGCACGTCGAAGCTGACCGCGCCGGCGTACTCGCCATCGACGAGGAAGGGCACGATGATCGAGCTCTTCGCGTCGCGGCTCGCGATGCTGCTGTCGGAGCGCGGCATCTCTGCGCCGCACAGCACGACGCTGCGGCCGGCGGCGAGCTCGGTGCAGAAGCAGTCGGTGCGGCGCGACGTCCAGGTGTTGTCGATACTGCAGCCTTCGAGCGCGGCGACGCCGGGCGCGTTCCACTGCGATTTGATCTCGAGCCAGCGCTGGCCGTCGACGCCGATGTCGGCGAGCGCGAGCGTCGTGCGATCGACGCCCGCCGCTTCACCGAACACCTGCAGCACCTCCGGCATGCGCGACATCGCATCGGATGCTTCGAGCAGCAGGCGGCTCGCCTGGGCAGCGGCCATCAGCAGCTCTTCACGCGAGTGCGTGGTTCCGGACGTCAGCGCGAGTTCGACCGCGGCGTTCATCGATCGCCTCCATCGTTCGGTGGTCGCCATAGTCTAGGTCATCCGTGCGTCGCGGGCGCCGTCCAGCCGCCCCCGAGGGCCTTGTAGACGGCCACGAGGCTCGTCGCGGCCTCCGCGCGGGCCCGGGCCAGGCCGTCCTCGGCCGCGAGCAGGTTGCGCTCCGCGTCGAGCACCTGCAGGAAGTCGACCGCACCATTTTCATAACGCAGCCGGGCCAGGCGCGCGGCGGTCCGGCTGGAACCGCGCCGCACTCGGTCAGCTGCACCAGCTGCTCGCGCGAGCGAGCGTGCGTGACGAGTGCGTCCTCGGTCTCCTGCAGGGCCCGCAGCACTGTCTGCTCGTATGCGGCCAGCGCGCCGTCGCTGCGTGCGCTGGCGGCGTTGATGCGCGCCCGGACGCGGCCCGAGGTCGAGCGCCGCCCACGAGATGCCCGGGGCGATCAGCCGAGTGCCGCTGCCGGCTTCGCCGAGCTCGTCGAATCGCGACGCGGCGAGCCCGAGCCCGCCCGTGAAAGCTCACGCGCGGGAACAGGTCCGCGACCGCGACGCCGATGCGCGCCGTCGACGCGGCCAGCGCGCGCTCGGAGACGCGGATGTCCGGCCGGCGACGCAGCAGCTCCACGGGCTCGCCGACACGATCGATCTCCGGCACCTGCGGCAGCTCGACGGGCAACTCGAGCTGCGGCTGCAGCGCGTTCGGGTTCACGACCCGTGAGCACGCCGAGGCGATGGATGGCGCGGGACACCGACGCCTCGAGCGGCGCTATCGAGGCCCGCGTTGCAGCGAGCTGTGCATTGCGCGCGCGAGGTATCGAGCTCGGTGCCGCGACCGGCTTCGAGCAGCGCCTGCGTGAGCGTCAGCGACTCCTGCTGGTTCGCGACGTTGCGGCGCGCGACTTCGAGCCGCTGCTGCTCGCCGCGCAGCTCGAAGTAGCTTCGCGAGAGCTCGGCGGTCACGACCACCTGCGCATCGGCCAGCGCCGCGTCGCGTCGCGTCGAGATCGGCGTTGCTCGCCTGCAGCGCGCGGCGCGCGCGCCCGAAGAAGTCGAGCTCCCAGAACGCGTCGAGGCCGGCGTCGTAGCCCTTGATGTTGCGGACCCCGCCGGTGCCGAGCGCCTGCTGCGCCGAGAGCATCTGATCGGTGTAACCCGCGCTCGTCGTCACGGTCGGCCCGAGGTCGAGGCGCGCGGCGCCACGCAGGGCGCGCGCCTCGTCGAGTCGCGACAGCGCGATGCGCAGGTCATGGTTCGACAGCAGCGCATCCTTCATCAGGTCGTCGAGCGTGGCATCGCCGAACACGGTCCAGAACTCGGCGAGTCGCGCGGCTCGGGTGTCGTAGTCAGCGTGGCCCGATGCGGCGACGAACGCCTTCGGCAGCGGCAGGTCGGGTTCGCGGTAGTCCGGGCCCGACCGCGCACCCCGCCAGGATGCCGCGCGACCGCGATCGCCACCAGCGCCTTCAGTATTCGATCAGACCATGAGAGTTCTCCAGGGCCGGCGTCGCCGGCGACAATGCAGCTTCGTCGTTCGCGGACGCCGTGCGCATCGCGTCGCGACGCTGCACGAGCACGTAGAACACCGGCGTCAGGAACAGGCCGAAGATCGTGACGCCGATCATGCCGGCGAACACCGTGGCGCCCATCGACTGGCGCACCTCGGCACCCGCGCCGTGCGCGAGCACCAGCGGCACCACGCCCATGATGAACGCGATCGACGTCATCAGGATCGGACGCAGCCGCAGGCGCGCGGCCTCGAGCACGGCCTGCATCGGCGCGAGACCGCTGGTCTTCCTGCAGATGCTTCGCGAACTCGACGATCAGGATCGCGTTCTTGCAGGCGAGCGCCACCAGCACGAGGAAACCGACCTGCGTGAACACGTTGCTGTCGCCGCCCTGGAGCATCACGCCGACGAGGCCTGCGAGCAGGGCCAGCGGCACGATCAGCACGATCGCGAGCGGCAGCCGGAAGCTCTCGTACTGCGCGGCGAGCACCAGGAACACGAACAGCACGCACAGCGGGAAGATCAGCAGCGCAGTGCCGCTGGCGGACTGCTGCTGATACGCGAGCTCGGTCCACTCGAAGCTCATGCCCTGCGGCAGCGTCTCGTTCAGGATCTGCGTGATCGCGGCCTGCGCCTCACCCGAGCTGTGGCCGGGCGCCGCGCCGCCGGTGATGTCGGCCGAGCGGTATGCGTTGAAGCGTTCGACGAAATCCGGACCGTAGCTCTGCGTGCAGCGTGACCATGCGAGCCGAGCGGCACCATCGTCGCCCGACGTCGTTGCGCACCTTCAGCGCGAGGATGTCGTCCGGATCGTTGCGGAACTGCGCATCCGCCTGGATCATCACGCGATACGTGCGACCGAAGCGGTTGAAGTCGTTCACATACGCCGAACCCACGTAGGCCTGCAGCGTCTGGAACACGTCGGTGAGTCTGCACGTCCTGCTGCTTCACCTTGACGCGGTCTACGTCGACGCGGATCTGCGGCACGTTGACCTGGTAGGTCGAGTAGACGCCGGCGAGCGCCGGGTTCGTGCGCCGCCTTCGCGAGCGACCTCCTGCACGGCTTCGTACAGCGCCTGCGAGCCCGGCTGCCGCGATCCTGCACGTTCAGCTTGAAGCCGCCCATGCTGCCGAGACCCTGGATGGGCGGCGGCGGAAACACGCCGATGAAGGCCTCCTGGATGCCGGCCATCTGCGCGTTGAGGCGCACCGCCATCGCGTTGGCCGCGTTGGCCGGATCCTCGCGATCCTTGAACGGCTTCAGTGCGAAGAACACGAGGCCCGAGTTCGTCTGCGTGTTGTAGTTGTTGGGCGACATGCCCGCGAACTGCAGCGCGCCTTCGACGCCGGGATCCGTTCAAGGCCGATCTCCGCGACCTGCTTGACGATCGGCCTCGGTGCGATCGATGGTCGCGCCCGCGGGCAGCTGGATCACCGACACGAGGTACAGCTTGTCCTGCCCGGGAATGAAGCCGGTGGGCACGCTGTTCAGCCCCAGCGCGGTGAGCCCGAGCAGGCCGACGTACAGCACCAGCGCGATGCCGGTGCGGCGCAGGGTCCGCCGACAGCGCGCGCTGGTAGCCGTGGCTCGCGCTTCTCGAAGCCGCGGTTGAACCGGCGGAAGAACCGGCCGAGCCCGCGGTCGATCAGCGCTCGACAGGCCAGTCCTTCCTGGCGCCGTGCGGCTTCAGCAGCAGCGCGGCGAGCGCCGGCGACAGCGTCAGCGAGTTGAACGCCGAGATCACCGTCGAGATGGCGATGGTCAGCGCGAACTGCTTGTAGAACTGGCCGGTGAGGCCGTCGACGAAGGCGACCGGAATGAACACCGCGCACAGCACCAGCGTGATCGCGATGATCGGGCCGGCTGACTTCGCTCATCGCCTTGACCGTGGCCTCCATCGGCGACGAGCCCATTGGCGATGTGTCGCTCGACGTTCTCGACCACGACGATGGCGTCGTCGACGACGATGCCGATGGCGAGCACCAGGCCGAACAGCGACAGCGTGTTGATCGAGAAGCCGAGCGCATGCAGCACCGCGAAGCTGCCGATCACCGACACCGGCACGGCGACCAGCGGAATGATCGACGCGCGCCAGGTCTGCAGGAACAGGATGACCACCAGCACGACCAGCGCGATGGCCTCGAGCAGCGTCACGATGACGCTGTCGATCGACTGCCGCACGAACACGGTCGGGTCGTAGATGATCCGGTAGTCCATGCCGGCCGGGAAGCTGGCCTTCAGCCGGTCCATCGTGCGCGCGCACCTGGCCGCGCGAGCTCGAGTGCGTTGGAGCCCGGGCGCCTGGTAGATCGGAATGCGTCACGGTCTCGTCGTGATCGACGCGACCGCGCAGCGCATAGGTGTTCGCGCCCATCTCGACGCGCGCGACGTCGCCGAGGCGCAGCACTTCACCGTTCGGCGCCGGTCTTGATGACGATGTCGCGGAACTCCTGTTCGCTCGGAGAGCCGGCCCATCGTGTCGAGCGCGATCTGGAATTCGCTGCCCGGCGCGGGCGGCGCGCCGATCTGGCCGGCGGCCACCTGCAGGTTCTGCTCGCGGATCGCGCGCGACGACGTCGCCGCGTGGTGAGCTTGCGCACGGCGAGCTTCTCCGGATCGAGCCACACGCGCATCGCGTAGTCGCCGGCGCCGAACACCTGCACGCTGCCCATGCCCGGGCAGGCGCGCGAGCTCGTCCTTGACGTGCAGCACCGCGTAGTTGCGCAGGTACAGCGCGTCGTAGCGCTGGTCGTTCGAGACGAGGTTCACCGCCATCATCAGGTCGGGCGACGTCTTGGTGGTCGAGACGCCGAGCGCGCGCACTTCGTCCGGCAGACGCGGCAGCGCCGAGGAGACGCGGTTCTGCACCTGCACCTGCGCGCGGTCGATGTCGGTGCCGATGCGGAAGGTGATGGTCAGCGACAGGTTGCCGTCGAGCGTCGCCTGCGAGGACATGTAGAGCATGTCCTCGACGCCGACGATCTCCTGCTCCAGCGGCGCGGCCACCGTTTCGGAGATCACCTGCGGGTTCGCGCCGGGGTAGGAAGCGCGCACGACGATCGACGGCGGCACGACTTCCGGGTACTCGCTGATCGGCAGCTTGAACAGCGAGAGCAGCGCCGGCGATCAGGATGAACCCGGAGAGCACGGCCGCGAACACCGGCCGTTCGATGAAGAATTTCGAGATGTTCATGACAGGTTCTCCGACCAGTGACGCGCGGCCTGCTCGTCATCGGGCAGCCGCATGGCGACCGTTCTGCGGGGCGATCAGCGCACCGGGACGCACGCGCTGCAGGCCGTTGACGACGATGCGTCTCGCCGGCGATGAGCCCGCTGCGCACCACGCGCAGCCCTTCATGCAGCGCGCCGAGTTCGATCGCGCGGTACTCGACCGTGTTGTCGGCCGTTGACGACGTAGACGAAGCGACGGCGTCTGGTCGGTGCCGACCGCGCTGTCGTCGATCAGCACCGCGTCGTGGCTCGCACCTTCGCCGAGCTTCACGCGCGCGAACAGGCCCGGCGTGAAGAGCCGGTCGCGGTTGTCGAGCCTCGCGCGCGCGCGCGATCGTGCCGGTGGCCGCGTCGAGTTCGTTGTCGGTGAACACGATGACGCCCTGCGTGCGGATGGCCCGTCTTCGTTGGCGAGGCCGATCCAGACCACGGGCTGCGATGCGCGCGCGTCCTGCGCGCGCGTCGCGCTGCTCCTGAGGTCGCGCAGGTAGGCCGCCTCGTCACCCTCGAAGCGCACGTAGACCGGATCGATCGACACCAGCCGTGTCAGCAGCGTTTCGCCACGGTCGTGACGAAGTTGCCGGCGGTGATCTCGGCCTTGCCGACCACGCCCGCTGATCGGCGCGCGCACCTGCGTGAAGGCGAGGTCGAGCGCCGCGGCATCGACGGCCGCCTGCGCCGCCTGCACGTCGGCGTCGGCCTTCTCGCTGCCGGCTGTGCGGGCGTCGAATTCTTCCTGCGACAGCGCGCGCAGCGCCAGCAGCTTCTCCGCGCGGTCGCGCTCGGACTGCGCCTGGCGCTGCGCGCTCTGCGCGCGCGCCAGCTCGGCCTGCGCGCGCCGTTCAGCGTCGCCGGCGTAGGGGCGCGGGTCGATGACGAACAGCACGTCGCCCTTCCTGACTTCGGCGCCTTCGCGGAAGCGCGACCGATTCGATGTAGCCGGAGACGCGCGGCCGCAGCTCCACGCGCTCGACCGCCTCGACGCGGCCGGTGAACTCCTGAGTAGTCGGTGATCGAGCGCTGCACGACCTCGGCGACCGTGACCTGCGGCGCCGGTGGTGCGGCGGCGGTCCCGGCCGCGGCATGCGCCGCTTCGTTGCCACAGCCGGTCAGAAGCAGCGGTGCGCTCGCGACGAAGCCGAGCGCCAGCAGCGCGGCGGAAGTGCGGATGGGGTTCATGTTCTTCTCCCTGGACGGTTGGCCGGAACCCGGCGCGAGGGAGAGAAGTCTCGGCTTCGAGCGGCGTCCCGCCCATTCACCAGGAGGAGGGGGTCGCGAACACCGGCGTGGAGGGAGCGGGCTACCTCTTTGGAGGGAGATGCCGGAGTTCTACGATCGACCAGTTCTCGAGCGTGGCTTCGCGCGTGCTCGAGAGTCCGTGCCGTTCGAACGCGACGCGCAGTGTCGGTGACTGCACGGGCGTGAAACCGCTGATCAGCAGCACACCATCGACGGCAAGAGACAGTGCGAGCCGTGGCGCGAGCTCGATCAACGGCTCGGCCAGGATGTTCGCCACGACGAGATCGAACCGTTTGCCCCAATGGTCGGGCGCTTCGGTGCCGAAGTGGATTGGCATCGCACAGCCATCGATCGCCGACAGGTCGCGTGCGAGTTGAAGGGCCGCAGCATCGATGTCGGTGCCGGCGACGAAACGCGCGCCACGCGCTCTCGCGATGCGCGCCAGCACACCGGTTCCGGTACCGACGTCGAGCACGGCAGCGAGCTCGCGCTCGCGGCAGAAGAGATCGACTGCGGTCGCGCACAGCCGTGTGGTCGGATGCGCGCCGTCGCCGAAGACGAACACGCCGTCATAGCGAGGCGTCTGCATCAGGTGCAGGGGCCCCCGTCGCGACAGGGCGGTGGGCGCCGGACCGACCGTGACGAGCGGACTGAGACGCTTCACGGCGACAGCAGGCGTCGGCGATACACCGCGAGATCGTCCGCGCAGAAGCAGCAGAAGACGATGTCCTGCAGCGGCCCGTGCGGATGCGCCTCGGCCCATCGACTCACCGCCGAGATGGCCACGACGGCCGCGGCTTCCACGGGATAGCCATAGATGCCGGTGCTGATGCACGGGAAGGCGATCGACGTCGCACCTTGCGTGTCGGCGAGGTCGAGCGCCCGCTCGTAGCAGGACGCGAGCAGCTTCGGCTCGCCGTCGCTGCCACCGCGCCATACCGGTCCGACGGCGTGCGCCACGAAGCGTGCGCGTAGGCGGTAAGCGCCGGTGAGTCTCACGTCGCCAGTCCGGCACCCGCCGAGACGCCGGCACTCGGCCATCAGCGCAGGGCCTGCGGCGCGGTGGATGGCGCCGTCGACGCCGCCTCCGCCGAGCAGCGATTCGTTCGCCGCGTTGACGATGACGTCGACTTCGAGAGTCGTGATGTCGGCCTGGACTGCGCGCATGGTCGAAGTCTGCCCCGGCCAGTCGGCGCGCTCGCGTCGGCGAACGGCGCGATGCAGCGTAGGGCGCGTCACCGGCATCCGGTCAGCGGTACTCGCGGCCGGCGTGTCGCAACCAGCCGCCGGAATGCCGGCCTTGCGGGTCGCGATGCGTCCAGTGGATCACGCCGCCCTGCGGATTCGCGACGTACTCGCCGCGGAAATCGACCGCATCGCCGACGGCGAGCGCGGGGATGCGCGGCGCGAGATCGATGTTGTGCGCCACGAGCACGGTCTGCCCGGACGCGAGCCGCAGGATGAAACGCTGATGCCGGCTGCCGTCGTTGTCGTCGGCCAGCAGCCGCGTGACGGTGCCGCTGCTTTCGACGACGCGACCGGCGTCGGCGGCGGTCAGTTGCTGCGCGCTCGTGACGGGACGCGGCCCGACGGTCGGCACCGGATCGGGCCCGCCAGTGAACCGCATCACTGCATAGCCGAGCGCGAAGACGACGAGCACCGGCAGCCACTTCTTCATGGGACGAAGCATATCGTGGGCGGTTGCCGTCGACGCCAGGCATCGGACAGAATCGTGGATGATCGTGCCACGCGGTTCGGGCTCCGCTGCCCTCCGGAAAGTCCTCGGCTTCACGTTTTCGCACTGGCGGCGCCAGAAGCCGCTCGCGCTCGCCATCTCGCTCGCCATGACGTTCGCCACGCTGACCGAGGTGGTGCTGCCGGTGTTCGCCGGGCGGCTGGTCGACGCGGTGTCGCAGGGTCGCGATGCAGCGCCCGACGCGCTGCGCGCGTTCGTCGTCGATGGCGGCGCTCGGCCTCGCGCTGGTGGTGCTGCGCCACCTCGCCTGGTGGGGCGTCGTGCCGCTCACGCTGCGCATGATGCGCGACGTCGCGCAGCGAGGCGTTCCATCGCGTGCAGCGCCTTTCGACCGACTGGCATGCCAACAGCTTTCGCCGGCTCGACCGTGCGCAAGATCACGCGCGGCATGTGGGCACTCGACACGCTGAACGACGTGCTGCTGCTCGCGCTGCTGCCCGTCGGCTGGTGGTGCTCGTCGGCACGGTGCGTGCTGCTCGGCAGCTCGCTGGCCCGTGATGGGCGTGGTGATGGCGGTCGGCGCGATCGCCTACGTGGCGCTCACGGTCATGCTCGCGACGCGCGTCATTGCGCCGGCCTCGCGGCTGTCGAACGCGCAGGACACGCGGATCGGCGGCACGCTGTCCGATGCGCTCGGCTCCAACGCCGTGGTGAAGTCGTTCGGCGCCGAGGCACCGCGAGGACGCGCGGCTCGGTCGCGTCGTCGACAAATGGCAGCGCCGCACGCGCGCGCACCTGGATGCGGCACACCTGGAGCGGCACGCGCGCAGCTCGCGCTGCTGTGGGTCGTGCGCACCAGCGTCACCGGCACCGCGCTGTGGCTGTGGTGGCAGGGCCGCGCGACGCCCGGCGAGGTCACCTATGTGCTGACGACCTATTTCGTCGTGCACGGCTACCTGCGCGACATCGGCCAGCACGTGCACCACCTGCAGCGCTCGGTCAACGAGATGGAGGAACTGGTGCGCCTGTACGACGAGCCCCTGCGGCATCGCCGACTGCGGCCGACGCGACGCCATCTGCGATCCGCGCCGGCGAGGTCCGCTTCGACCACGTGACGTTCCGCTATGGCGGCCAGACGACGCGCGCTCTATCGCGACCTCGACGTGCGCATCGCGCCGGGCGAGCGCGTCGGGCTCGTCGGCCGGTCGGGCTCGGGCAAGACCACGTTCGTGAAGCTGATCCAGCGGCTGTACGACGTCACCGCGGGCCGCGTGCTGATCGACGGCGCAGGACGTGCCGCACGGCGACCCAGGCATCGCTGCGCTCGCAGATCGCGATCGTGCAGCAGGAGCCGATCCTGTTCCACCGCAGCCTCGCCGAGAACATCGCCTATGCGAGGCCCGACGCGACGCAGGCGCAGATCGAGCGCGCGGCGCGGCTCGCCAACGCGCACGACTTCATCGCCGCGGCTGCCGCGCGGCTACCAGACGCTGGTCGGCGAGCGCGGCGTGAAGCTGTCGGGCGGCGAGCGCCAGCGCGTCGCGCTGGCGCGCGCCTTCCTCGCGGATGCGCCGATCCTGATCCTCGACGAGGCGACGTCGAGCCTCGATTCCGAATCGGAGCATCTGATCCAGGAGGCGATGGAGCGGCTGCATGACGGGCCGCACGGCGCATCGTCATCGCGCATCGGCTCTCGACCGTGCGCGCGATGGACCGCATCCTCGTGTTCGACCACGGCCGCATCGTCGAGGAGGGCACGCACGACGATCTGCTGCGCGTCGACGAGGGCCACTACCGGCGGCTGTTCGATCGTCAGTCGGGTGAGCCGCTCGCCGCTACACTGTGACCGTGCCACCTCCGCGCCTGAAAACCTGCGACATCCGCCAGTGCGAGGCTATGTGCTGCTACGACGGCGCGTACCTGCTCGAGGGCGAAGAGGCGTTCCTGGTCGAACTGCTCTCGAAGGTGCCCGAGTTGCGCGAGGCGGTGCCGGCGGACTTCGTCGTCGATGGCCGCTGGAACGGCAAGCCGCTCGGCCGCAAGACCGCGACCCGCGCGCAGAGCTACGCGAACCCGCAATTCCCGGCGCACTTCACGCGCACGCGCTGCGTGTTCTCGGACGAGATCGGTTTCTGCCGGCTGGAATCGTTCGCGCGTGCGCGGGGCCAGCATCCGTGGACGTTCAAGCCCGCGATCTGCTGGCTGCATCCGCTGCAGGACGACGACGGCAGACCCGAGGCACCGGTCGCCTCGCCGGCCGAGGATCCCTATCGCACAGGCGACTACCCGGGGTATTCGCCCTTCACCGCCTGCGGCCGACACTGCGCCGACGGTCAGCACTGGAAGAGCGCACTGCGCAACGAGATCGCGTATCTGAGGGCTGCCGCGCAACTGCCGTTGCTCGGCTCGCCGGGCCACACCGTCGACGAGCTGCTCAGCGAAGTTGCGCAATGATCGCGTCGGCGGCGCTCGCGGCGCCATCGGTGCGCTGGAGCTTCGGACCGAGCGACTGCGCGGCCGATGCCACGGCCGGATCGTCGAGCAGCGCGGCCAACGCGCGCGAGAGATTCGAGCGGTTCGCACGGCGGAACGGCAACACCCGCCCGATGCCGAGCTGGGCCGCGCGGCGAGCATTGTCAGGCTGGTCCATCCCGACCGGCAACAGCAGCTGCGGCTTGCCGGCACGCATCGCCATCGACAGCGTGCCGATGCCGACCTGGTGCACGATGGCCGCCGCCTGTGGGAACACCCGCGAGTAAGGCAGGTAGTCGAACGCGCGGATGCCTTCGGGCAGGACGTCGTCGATGGGCTTGCCGGTCAGCAGGATCGCACGGCGCTTCAAGGTCACCGCGGCCGCGATCGCCTCGCGCCAGAAGCCGCGCGCCATGTGCACGGCGGCGGACCCGAGCGCGAACACGATCGGCGGCGGTCCGCGATCGAGGAACCGCTGCAGCTCGCCGAGCACCATCGCATCGGGCGTCGGGCCGTCATGAAGGGCGGCGCCGCAGATCAGCGTGCGCTCCGGCCAATCGGGCTGGGGCGTCGCGAGTGGCGCATCGAACAGCGCAAGCGTTCCGTGCGGTGAATGCTGACCTTCGAGCGTGAAGACGGCGTGTCCATCATCGTGGAGGCCGTGCTGCGCGCGAAATGCACGGAGTGGGGCCTCCCATCGCCTCATCGTCGAGCGCATCAGCGACAGCGCGAAGTCATGCGCCCACGGTGCCCATTGCTGCGTCAGCCGCAACAGGTCGATGCCGGGCAGCGTGGGCGGGTCGGCACGGGAGGGCAGCCCCATCGGCGCGAGCACGGCCGACAGCCACCGCGAGCCGCGTTCGTGAGCGATGACCGGCAGCGTGTACGTCAGCGTGTGCGACACGGCGAGGTCGGTGCCGGTGATCGCGCGCGACAGGTCGACGTACTGTTCGACGAGCCTTGGCAGGACGATCTCGCGCAACAGCCGCTCCGCTCCCCGCAGCGGATCGAAGAGTCGACCGGCGAGGGCTTCCGGATCACCGAGCTCCGACAGCCCGGGCCGCATCACTGCGAACTGCAGCCCGGCCCCTTCTACGGCTGGCCGGTACTCGGCACTGGTGGCGATGCGGACTTCGACGCCGCGCGTGCGCAGTGCCTGCCCGACGGCGATGAACGGATGCAGGTCGCCGAGCGAGCCGAAAGTCGCGAGCAGTACCGTGCGCGTCATCGCTCGATGTTACGGGCAAAAAAAACCCCGCGATAAACGCGGGGTTCATTGCCTCGTCGTGCTCCGGTACTGCCCGGCTCTCGACGCACGGGGCGTCGAACGTGGGCTCTATGTGTCCGGTCGGGGCGGTCGGGCCCGAAGGTCCGCCTAAAACTAGCAGGCTCGAACGTCGCTTCGTTCGCTTGCCGCCCCCGCTCGGATGCCACTACCCGGCACCCTTGCTCCGTGTCCACGCAGACAGTCCGAAGTTCTTCTTGAACAACAACACTGCAAAGTTCACGGCTTGGGCAGGAAACTGTGGCGGGAAGTCGTAACCTCCCGTTTTCGCAAGTATCGCCCGAGCCGCGAAACCTTGACTGGAGTCTACTCTAGTCCAGTTCCAGCGCGACTGTCTGCACAATGCGACATAGGTCAGGCAGCGACCATGAATCCTTTCAGCTTGTTCAGCGCGGTCGACTCGATCTGGCGAATGCGCTCGGCCGAAACGCCGTGCTCCGCCGCCAGCTCGTGCAGCGTCGCCTTGTCTTCCGCCATCCAGCGACGCTTCAGGATGTCTTGACTGCGAGCGTCGAGGCGCGCCACTGCCGTTGCCAGCCGCGAACTCACGTCTGCGTCCCACTCGCTCGACTCGACCACGTCAGCCGGGTCGGCATTCGGCGCGGGCAGGTACAGCGACGGGCCGTAGCTGTCGTCCTCGTCGGTGTCTGGCGTCGGGTCGAACGAGAGATCGCGCGCCGACAGGCGCTGCTCCATCTCGGTCACCTCTGCGGGCGACACACCCAGGTCGCGCGCCATCGCGGCGGTCTCTTCCTGGCTGAGCCACGACAGGTTCTTCTTCATGCGGCGCAGGTTGAAGAACAGCTTGCGCTGGGCCTTGGTCGTCGCGACCTTGACCAGCCGCCAGTTGCGCAGCACGTAGTCGTGGATCTCGGCGCGGATCCAGTGCACCGCGAACGACACCATGCGCACGCCCTGGTCGGGGTCGAAGCGCTTCACGGCCTTCATCAGGCCGACGTTGCCTTCCTGGACGAGGTCGCCGAGCGGCAGGCCGTAGCCGCCGTAACCGCGGGCGATGTGCAGCACGAAACGCAGGTGCGACAGCACGAGCACGCGCGCAGCTTCCAGATCGTTGTCACGACGGAAACGGGTGGCGAGCCGCGCCTCTTCCTCGCGGCTGAGCACGGGAATGCGGCTGACCCGGTCGGCATAGGCGTCGAAGCTGCCGATCGGGCCGCTCATCAGGGCCAGATCGCAATGACGGGCAGTCAGGCATTGGCTAGTGGTCACGAACTACCTCCAGCGGCGTAGCGAAAATCTTGAACTCGGGGGATGTTAGCACTCGCAATCTTGGAGTGCTAAGAACGCCTGGTGTTCCCCTTATGCCGAATTTAAAATTGTAAATTCAGCGGGTTAGGAACGGGGGCGTACGTCGCTCAAGTGGCGGGCGGCGGAAATCCACGCCCCGGCGAGGCCCAGGAAAGCCCCGGCGCCGAGCAGCATGCCGCATTGCGACAGCGTGGGCAGCAACAGCGCGAAATCGCTGCCGTAGCTGGCCGCGAGCCGGCGGATGGGCTGCTCGAGCAACGCTCTCGCGGTGAGGGTCAGTCCGACGGCCAGCAGGGCGCCCAGGCCGCCGTAGAGCAGGCCGGCGTACAGGAACGGGCGGCGGACGAATGCATTGCTGCCGCCGACGAGCTTGGTGATCTCGATCTCGGACCGGCGGTTTAGGATCTCGAGCCGTACCGTGTTGCCGATGACGGCGACGACGCCGGCCGCGAGCAGGGCCGCCGTGCCGAGCACGAGCCGCCGCAGCAGGTCGAGGATGGCGTCGAGCCGCTGCACCCACTCGCTGTCGACCTGCACGAGGTCGACCTCGGGCCAGGCCGCGAGATGCCGTTTGAGGTCCTCCAGTGCGGCGGGCGATGTCGCGCCGTCGGCCGGGCGGACGTCGAGCGCGTGAGGCAGGGGGTTATCGGTCAGCGCATCGAGTGCAGTGCCGAAGCCGCCGTCCTTGCGGAACGACTCGAGCGCCTCGTCAGCCGGGATCACGACGACCGCGCCGACGCCGGCCCTCGCTTCGATGCTCTCGGCGAGCTGGCGCACCTTCTCGATGCCCACCTCGCGCTTGAAATAGACGCTGATGCTCACCGACTCGGCGACCTGGCCGGTCGTGCTGCGCAGGCTGCCGATCAGCAGCGCGAACAGCGCCGGCAGCGTGATCGCGATCGCGATGACCAGCACGGTGAAGCCGGTCGCGAACGGTGCACGCGCCAGGCGCCCGAGCGCGAACAGCAGGGCCTGGATATGGCGCATGAACCAGTTCATCAGCGCGTCGCCACGAGCGGCGGCAGGTCGTCGGTCGGCTCGACGGAGGCGAGGTGCCCGTCCTGCAGCACGATCTGTCGGAGCCCCGATTCGCGCACGAGCCCCATGTCGTGCGAGGCGATGACGACCGTCGTGCCGACGTCGCTGAACCGGCGGAACAGCGCCATGACTTCGCGCGACAGCTGCGGGTCGAGGTTGCCGGTGGGCTCGTCGGCGATCAGCAGCGGCGGCTTCGACACCACCGCGCGGGCAATGCCGACGCGCTGCTGCTCGCCCACCGACAGCTCGAGCGGCAGCGCGCGGATGCGCTCGAGCAGACCCACCTGGTCGAGCGAAGCCCGCACGCGCCTGTCGATCTCGCGCAGCGGCGTGTGAGCGACGATCAGCGGCAGCGCGACGTTGTCGTAGACGCTGCGCTCGGTCAGCAGCCGATGATCCTGGAAAACCATGCCGACCTGGCGGCGGAAGGCGGGGACGTGACGGAGCTTCAGCGTGCCGGTGTTGCGGCCATTGACCAGCACCTGGCCGCGCGTCGGCCGCTCGATGAGGCCGATGAGCTTGAGCACGCTGCTCTTGCCGGCGCCCGAGCGGCCGGTGAGGAACACCATCTCGCCCGGGGCGATGTCGAAGCTCACGTTCGCGAGCGCGTCGCGCGAGCTGGCGCCCTGCCGATAGCGCTTGCCGACCCGGTCGAATCGCACCATCGGCGTGCCGGCCACTTTCATGACTTCGCGGTGTCCGCACCGATCAGCGCGTTCGCGAAGGCGCGTGCATCGAACTCGCCGAAGTCGGCGATCTGCTCGCCGATGCCGATGAAGCGGATCGGCAGGCCGAGCCTGCGCGCGATCGCGACGACGATGCCGCCGCGGGCCGTGCCGTCGAGCTTCGTCAGTACGAGCCCGGTGACGCCCACCGCCGCGTGGAACTCCACCGCCTGCGCGAGCGCGTTCTGCCCCTGGTTGGCGTCGAGCACCAGCAGCACCTCGTGGGGCGCGGACGGGTCGACGCGCTGGATGACGCGCCGAACCTTCTTCAGCTCTTCCATCAGGTGCGACTGGCTATGCAGCCGGCCGGCGGTGTCGGCGATCAGGACGTCGACGCCGCGGGTCTGGGCGGCCTTCAACGCGTCGAACACGACAGCGCCCGGATCGGCACCCGACTGCTGCTGCAGGATCTCGGCGCCGCTGCGTTCGGCCCAGATGTCGAGCTGCTCGGCGGCAGCCGCGCGGAAGGTGTCGCCCGCGGCGAGCAGCACCTTGTGGCCCTGCTGCGTCAGCCGGCCCGACAGCTTGCCGATCGACGTCGTCTTGCCCGAGCCGTTGACGCCGACGACCATCACGACGAACGGTTTCCGCGTGCGGTCGATCTGCAGCGGCTTCGCGCACGGCTCGAGGATGCGCACCAGCGAGTCGCGCAGCGCAATCAGCAGCGCATCGACGTCGGCCAGCTCGCTGCGCGCGACCTTCTGGCGGATGTCCTCGAGGATGGACTGCGTCGCCTCCATGCCGACGTCGGCACCGATCAGCCGCGTCTCGAGCTCATCGAGCAGCTCCGCGTCGATCTTGCGGCCAACGAAGAGGCCCACGAGCTCGTCGGTGAAGCGGGCAGCGCTGCGGCTGAGTTTTTCCTTCAGGCGCCCGAAGAAGGATGGCGAATCCGATTTTCCGAACATGCGCGCCATTGTAATAGGCTTGCGCGATGAATCGGGGCGAGCGCGAGCTGCGCGTCATCGGCGGTCGGCTGCGCGGCAGGAAGTGGCGCTTTCCGGAAGGTCCGGGGCTGCGGCCGACGCCCGACCGCGTTCGCGAGACGCTCTTCAACTGGCTGCAGACGCGGCTGCCGGGCGCCCGCTGTCTCGACCTGTTCGCGGGCAGCGGCGCGCTCGGCATCGAGGCGCTGTCGCGCGGCGCCGCGTCGGTGACCTTCTGCGAGACGCATGCGCCGGCCGTGACGGCGCTGCGCGAAACTCTCACGCGGTTCGGAGTCGCCGCCGAAGCGACGATCATGGCGACGTCCGCGGCCGCCGCGCTCGCCTCGCTCCCAGGCCCGTTCGACGTCGTGTTCCTCGATCCGCCGTTCGGCGCCGGGCTCCTGGGCCCGGCAGCGGAGCTGCTCGAACGCCCGGGGCTCCTGGCGCCGGAGGCGCGGATCTACGTGGAGGCCGCGGCGCGCGAGGCACTTCCCGCGCTGCCGAAGCGCTGGGTGGCGCACCGGGAGGGGAAGGCCGGAGAGGTCGGGTATCATCTCTTCAGGCTCCAGGAAGACTAGATGACGCGCGACGCCTGCTATCCCGGTACGTTCGACCCGATCACCAACGGCCATCAGGACCTGGTGCGACGTGCTGCCGGCATGTTCAGCCGCGTCGTCGTGGCCGTCGCGTCGAACCCCGGCAAGGCCCCCATGTTCACGCTCGAGGAGCGCGTCGGGTTCGCGCGGCGCGTGCTGGCCGATCTTCCGAACGTCTCGGTCGAGGGCTACACCGGTCTCACGGTCGACTTCGCGCGCCAGAACCATCTTTCGATCGTCGTGCGCGGGCTTCGCGCCGTCAGCGATTTCGAGTTCGAGTTCCAGCTCGCGAACATGTCGCGGCATCTGTGCCCCGAGCTCGAGACGGTGTTCCTGACGCCGAAGGAACAGTTCACATTCATCTCCTCGACCCTCATCCGCGAGATCGCCGTCTATGGCGGTGATGCGGGAGAGTTCGTCGACCCCATCGTCGCGGCGGCGCTTCGCGGCAAGAAGCGGATCTGATGCAGCGACGTTCATTTCTGGCAACGATTGCGCTGGTCGGCGTGCTGGCGCTCGGTCCGCAGGTCGAAGCGGCGCAGAACCAGGCGGCGATCGCAAGCGCTCATCCGCTCGCCACCGCGGCGGGTCTCGAGGTGCTGAAGAAGGGCGGCAATGCTTTCGATGCGGCGGTGGCCGTCAGTGCCGCGCTCGCCGTCGTGGAGCCGTCGGGCTCGGGCATCGCCGGCGGCGGCATGTTCCTGCTGCACCGGGCGAGTGATGGCAAGAACATCGTCGTCGACGCGCGCGAGGTCGCCCCCGCTGCGGCGACCCGCGACATGTATCTCGACGCGTCGGGCAATCCCGTGCCGGGCCGCTCGACCAACACCGCGCTCGCCGGCGGCATTCCCGGTGAGCCGGCCGGTCTCGCGCTACTGCAGTCCCGTTTCGGCAAGTTGCCGGCCGCCACGAGTCTGGAGCCTGCCATCCGCCTCGCGCGCGACGGTTTCGAGCTCTACCCGCGGCTGCAGGCGGGGCTGCGGTTCAAGCGCAACCAGATCGCGAAGACGGCGGACGGCGCGAAGGTGTTCCTGCGCAACGGCGAGGCACCCGCGGTCGGCACGCGCCTGAAGCAGCCCGAGCTCGCGCGCACGCTGCAGATGCTCGCGCGCGACGGTCTCGGCAGCTTCTATACGGGCAAGCTGTCGCAGCAGCTGGTAAGCGGCGTGCAGCAGCTCGGCGGCATCTGGACCGCCGCCGATCTCGCTGGCTACCGGGCCATCGAGCGCGAGCCCATCGTCAGCCACTATCGCGGCGCGACCCTGATCTCGGCGCCGCCGCCGTCGTCGGGCGGCATCGCGCTGACCGAAGCGCTGAACATCCTCGCAGGCTTCGATCTCACGCATGTCGATGCGGTGACGCGCAAGCACCTCATCATCGAGGCGATGCGCCGCATGCACCGCGACCGCGCGATCTACCTCGGCGATCCGGCGTTCACCGACGTGCCGGTCGCGCTGCTCACCGCTGCCGACTATGCCGCGGGGCTGCGCACGTCGATCCGCCTCGACCGCGCGACGCCGAGCGCAACGCTTGCGAGCGCGCCGGACGTGCTCTCGACCGGCACCGACACGACTCACTTCTCGGTGCTAGACGAGGAAGGCAACCGCGTGGCCGGCACCATCACGTTGAATGCCGGCTTCGGCACCGGGCTCGTCATCCCGGGTACCGGGCTGCTGCTGAACAACCAGATGGACGACTTCTCGGTGAAGCCGGGCGTGCCGAACATCTACGGCCTCATTGGTGCGGCTGCGAATGCCATCGCCCCCGGCAAGCGCATGCTGTCGTCGATCACGCCGACGTTCGTCGAGAACGAACGCGGCGTCATGATCGTCGGCAGCCCGGGCGGCAGCTACATCACCGGCATGGTGCTGCTCGCGACGCTCGACTATCTCGATGGCAAGAGCGCGCGCGAGATCGTCGCGGCGCCGCGCATCCATCACCAGTATCAGCCCGACGTGCTCGCCTACGAGAAGAGCGCGCTGACGCCGGACGAGCAGGCCGAGCTGCAGAAGCGTGGCCACAAACTGCGCGAGTCGGACGGGTGGGGCAACCTGCAGGTCGTGATCCGTGAGACGAAGAGTGGCGTCGTGCAGGCGGCGTCCGATCCGCGCGGGGTCGGCACCGCCGGCATCTACTGATCGAAACAAAAACCAGGCGGGGGATCGAACATGAAGAAGACATTGGGCGCGGCAATCGCCGCGATGCTGTGCGCTTTCTCGGCAACCGCGTTCGCGGGCTATGCCGACGATCGCGCCGAGATCATGAACCTCTCGAACCGCTACATGGTGGCGGTCGACGCAGGTGACATCGAGACGGTGATGAGCACGTGGGCCGAGGACGGCCGGCTCATCTGGGTGTTCGGCGACGAGAAGGGCAAGGCGGCGGTGCGCAAGGCGATGTCGGGCTTCGGCGGCGCGCGGCCGGTCAACATTCCCGAGGGCGCGAAGTCGCGGCCCCGCACGCGCCACCAGATCATCAACCACGTGATCGATGTGGACGGCAACAAGGCCAAGACGATCGCCTACTGGTTCGCGCTGACCAACAGCACGCCGCAGGGCGACGTGCAGCTGCTGTACTTCGGGCACTACGAGGACGAGCTCGAGAAGATCAATGGCAAGTGGCTGTTCAAGCAGCGCCACGTCTACAACGAGTCGCGCGACAACCGGGCCGCGTTCTATCCGGGGCTCGGCGAGAAGGATCCGCGCGCCGCTACGAAGAAGTAGCCAGCGGTATGCGGGCTGCCGCGAAGAAATGCGCGGCGGCCCACAGGTTCATCAGCGGCGCGATCAGCAACGCGTAGCGCAGCGCGTCGGTACCTGCCATGCCAGCCAGCGCATCGCTCGCCATGCCGATCGCGAGCGGCCCGAGTCCCAGGCCCACGAACGTCAGCGCGAGCATCAGTACCGCAGCCGCACGCGATCGGGCAGCGGGCGGTGCAAAACCCTGCGCGGCTGAATAGGCCGGACCGATGAAGGCGTTGCCGGTCAACCCGGCGAGCGGCAGCAGCACCAGGACCCAGGACGGGCTCGCGGTGAGGTAGCCGATCACGTGCAGCGGGGCCGTGGAGAGCGCGGCGATGCCGGCAACACGCAGGCTCCAGCGCGGGTCGCCGAAGCGGCGCGACAGGGCATCCGCGCTGAAGCCGCCGGCCAGCGTGCCGACCGCTCCAGCGACGCCGAGCGCTGCGATCAGCGCGCCGGCCGCGGACGTGGTCCAGCCGAGCGAGCGCATCAGGAACGCAGCGTTGAACCCGAGCGTGCCGAACAGCGACATGCAGTGCACCGCGCTGCCGATCCACAGATGACGATAGGCCGGGTTCGGCCATAGCGCGGCGACGGTCGCCCGCCAGCTGATGCGCTCCGCGGGTTCGGCGCGCGAATCGACCGGCGCGTCGCGCAGCACGAACAGCAGTACGAACGCGAGCACCACGCCGGGTACGGCGGCCACCAGCAACGTCGCCCGCCAGCCGAACGCCTCGGCCCCGTAACCACCGAGCAGGCCGGCGATGGCAGCGCCCGCCGGCGCACCGATGCCATAGACCGACAGTGCCGTCGACCGCCGGTCCGCCGGAAAGGCCTGCGCGATCAGCGCGTGTGAAGCCGGGGTGCCGGCCGACTCGCCGGCCGCGACACCCATACGCGCGAAGAGCAGCCACAGGAATGCGGGGGCGAGGCCGCACGCGGCCGTCATCACGCTCCAGAACAGCATGCCGAGGCCGAGCACGATGCGATGCCGCCCCCGGTCTGCCCACGACGCGAGCGGCAATCCGCAGATCGAATAGACGAGCCCGAAAGCGAATCCGGTCAGCAGCCCGAGCTGGGTATCGCTCGCGCCGAACTCGCGGGCGATCGGCTCGACCAGCACCGCGACGATGCTGCGGTCGAGCGAGTTCAGCAGGAACCCCGTCGTCAGCAGCGCGAGCAGCACGCGGCGGCGGGTGACGGGGGAGGACGCTGCGGACATCGCGGCGCACCTTATCGCAGCCGAACCCGTTGCGCGATTGCCGGTGGGGCCTATCATCCGGACATGAAAAGACGCGGCGTGTTGACGGGGATGGCCGCCGCGGCGGCCGCGACTGCAGTGCCGGGATGGGTGAGGGCGGCGGCGCCGAAGCCGCCCAACGTCCTCTTCATCATGGCGGACGACCTCGGCTGGGGCGACCTCGGCTGTTACGGCCGCACCGACGTCGCCACTCCGAATCTCGATGCGCTGGCGCGGGCCGGTATCAAGCTCGATCACGGCTACGCGAACAGCTGCGTCTGCTCGGCTACGCGCGTCGGTCTGATCACCGGGCGCTACCAGTACCGGCTACGCGTCGGTCTCGATGAACCCACCGGCGGCGTCGACGTCGGCCTCGAACCCGGCACCCCGACATTGCCGGCGCAGCTTCGCGCCGCTGGCTACCAGACGTCGCTCATCGGCAAGTGGCACCTCGGCTCGGTCGATCGCTACAGCCCGCTGAAGAATGGTTACGACCACTTCTGGGGTCTGCGTGGCGGTGGCATCGACTACTTCACGCATGACGTGCGCCGTGCGGGCGTCGGCACCGCGCCGTCCGTCGCGACGCCCGACCTGTGGGATGGCGACACGAAAGTCGAGGAAACGGGCTACCTGACCGACCTCATGGGCGATCACGCCTCGCGCGAGATCGCGCGCATGAGTCGCACGCCGCGCCCGTTCTTCCTGAGTCTGCACTTCACCGCGCCGCACTGGCCCTGGGAAGGCCCGGAAGACAGCGAGCTCGCCGCGGACGTCGGCAACGCGTTGCATTTCGACGGCGGCACCATCGCGACCTACCGCCGCATGGTGGAGTCGCTCGATGCCAACGTCGGCAAGGTGCTCGCCGCATTGACGGCCAGCGGACGCGCCGACGACACGATCGTCGTGTTCACGTCCGACAACGGCGGCGAGCGGTTCTCGAAGACGTGGCCGTTCAACGGCATGAAATGCGAGGTACTCGAGGGCGGCATTCGCGTGCCGCTGCTGGTGCGGTGGCCGGGCCGCATCAAGGCCGGCTCGACCAGCGACCAGGTCGCGATCAGCATGGATTTCGTGCCGACGTTACTCGGCACCGCCGGCGTCCCGCTGCAAACGCGCGCACCCACCGATGGCCTCGACCTCATGCCCGCGCTGCTCGAAGGCCGTACGTCCGAGCGCGACCTGTACTGGCGTTTCAAGGCGCACGACCAGGCGGCGCTGCGCAGTGGCAAATGGAAATATCTGCGTATTGCCGGCAGCGAGTTCCTGTTCGACATCGTTGCCGACCCGCAGGAGCGCGGCAATCTCAAGTCACACGAGACCGCGCGTTTCGCCGCAATGAAGCGGTCGTGGGCCGACTGGAACGCAACGATGCTGCCTTATCCGCCCGGCAGCCCGAGCTGGGACAACAAGGCGCAGAAGTCGCTGCCCGATCGCTACTGACGTTTCGCGCGGGTCTTTTTCTTCTTCTTCGGCGCCGGCTTCGACTGCGCGAGGCGCGGCGCCCGGCCCGCGCGCGCGGGCAGCGTGCCAGCCGCGTGGAGTTCGACCGCGCGCCACAGGTACCACGCCGCGGCCGAGCGGAACGGGCGCCAGCGCTCCCCGTACGCCAGCAGCGCCTTCGGCAGCGGCATCGACTTCAAGCCGTACGCCAGCTGAAAACCCTTGCGCACGCCGAAGTCGTCGATCGGCAGCACGTCGGCCCGTCGCAGGCGGAACATCAGCAGCATCTGTGCGGTCCACGTGCCAATGCCGCGCACTGCGACCAGCCGTTCGATCAGCTCGTCGTCGCCGAGCGCCGCGGCAGCCTCGTCGTCGGGCACCGTGCCATCAAGCGTACGAGCTGCGAGGTCTTTCAGTGCCGCGACCTTCGCGAACGAGAAGCCCACGCCACGGAGCAGGTCGATGCTCGCCGCATGGATGTGCGAAGGCGTCGGGAACACCCCCTCGTGCGCGTGAGTCAGCCGGTCGAGGATCTTGCGCGCCACGTGCCCCGAGATCTGCTGGTTCGCAATCGCACTCGCCAGATGCTGGAAGCAGGAACCGGCAGTCGACTCCTCGATCGTGCACCGCCCGGCGACACGCGCGATGTTCGCGATGACCGGGTCGACCCCATCGAAATGTCGCAGCAGCTTCGCCTGGGCGGGTTTCACTTCTGGCACGCCGGGCAATAGTAGGTGGAGCGCTGGCCCTGCGTGAGGTGCCGGATCGGCGTGCCGCAGCGACGGCACGGCTCGTCCGCACGCTCGTAGACGAACAGTTCGCGACGGAAGTAGCCCGGCGCTCCATCGGCACTGACGTAGTCGCGCAGCGTCGTGCCACCGAAGCCGATCGCCGCCTGCAGCACTTCGCGGATCGCCACGGCCAGCCGTCCGCACTCGGCGCGCGTCAGTCCCTTGGCGCCGCGCTTCGGGCGAATGCCGGCGCGGAACAACGCCTCGCTTGCGTAGATGTTGCCGACGCCGGTGACCAGCTGCCCGTTCATGATCAGGAGCTTGATAGCGACCCGACGTCGCCGCGTGATGCGATGGAGGTAGTCGCCATCGAACCCGGGCTCGAGCGGTTCGGGCGCCAGGTGTTTCAGCAGCGGCTCGTCGTCGTCCGCACCAGTGATCAGCTTCAGACTGCCGAAGCGACGCGGATCGTTGAACCGCAGCACGTTGCCCGAGTCGAGCACGATGTCGACATGGTCGTGCGTGATGCGCGGCGTCGCCTTCGGCAGGACCCGCAGGCTGCCGCTCATGCCGAGATGCAGCATCAGCGTGCCGTGCTCCAGTCGCAGCAGCAGATATTTCGCGCGGCGCTCGACCGCGGTGACGTGCTGCCCCGTCACCGCTGCCGCCAGTGTCCGGGCGACCGGCCAGCGCAACCGGTGCTGATGCACATCGACCGCGACGATGCGGTGCCCGCGTACGTGGGGCTCGATGCCGCGGCGGGTGGTCTCGACTTCGGGAAGCTCGGGCACGGTCGCTTCAACCCCACGCAGCGCTCGTCACCGAACAAGAAAAAGCCCGCGCGAGGCGGGCTTCTTCGTCGATCAGCGGAACGCGCTGTGCAGCGCGAAAGATCACTTGATCTTCGTTTCCTTGTACGAGACGTGCTTGCGCACGACCGGATCGTACTTGCTCAGCTCCATCTTCTCGGGATGCAGCCGCTTGTTCTTCATGGCGACGTAGAAGTGGCCGGTGCCCGCCGTCGACAGCAGTTTCACTTTTTCACGCATGGCTTGCTCCTCAGATCTTCTCGCCGGCTGCACGCAGCTCGGCGATCACGGCTTCGACGCCGTTCTTCTCGATGGTGCGCAGCGCGCTGGTGCTGAGGCGCAGCTTGATCCAGCGCTTCTCGGTTTCGAGCCAGAAGCGCTGCACGTGCAGGTTCGGCAGGAAGCGGCGACGCTTCTTGTTGTTCGCGTGCGAGACGCGATTGCCCACGACGGGGCGCTTCTTGGTTACCTGGCAGACACGAGACATGACTGCAATCCTCTAAAAATCAGTGACTTGAGGCTCGGCCCGGAAAGCGTTCGGCAAGCAGCCGGCCACGGCCCGGACAGACCGCGAAAAGGGGCGGTTTTATACCAGTCGGGGATGCCCCGGGGCAAGGGATCAGCCACGATAGCCGGATGCGCCCCCTCATATTCCTGTCTTTCCTCCCGCTTGCCGTGGCCGGCTGTGCCTCATCCGGAGGGGCCGCCGACTCGGCCGCTTCGTGCCAGGGACTCGTCGGCCGGTATGCGGACGCCGGCGAACCGCAGGTCCGCGACCTTGCGGACCCCACCGGGCGGGGACCCCGCTCGGAGTCGCTCGTCGAGCTGGTGGATGCGGACCTCGCCGAGCTCGGCATTCCGGCCGAAGACCGGGTGCTCGTCGTCCGTCACGTGGGGACGGGCTACGGGCTCGGAATCGAGCGGCGGGATGCCCCGCCGACCGATACCGCGGTGTGGGAAATTCTCGCGCGCTGCGACGGCGGCGAGCTGCGCTTCGAGACAAAGGCGAGTTACCGCAGTGCCGACGGGTCGCACGTGACGCGCCAGCAGATCAGGCTCGTGGCGTATGGCGACGAGGACGGCACGTTGATCGTGGAGCGTGCGTTCCGTCAGCGGGCGCTCGGACTGGTCGACGTCCGTCGTGGCGGACAGCGGGAGCAGTATTTCCGGTTCGCGCCCCTGCATTGAACGCCCTCATCGGCGCATCAACCACAGCACGAGCGAGATCGCGAGGCTTGCGATCAGCATGCTCGTGATCGGTACGAACACTTTTAGACCAGGCCGATCGATGAGGATGTCGCCGGGCAGACGGAACAGCGGCAGCTTCTTCACGAGCGGCCAGGCCATGCCGATGCCGACCAGCACCGCGCCGACGAGGATCATGAGTCGATTCACGCCGCCATCTTAGCGCCCTCACAGCAACCCCCGCTCCGCGAACGACACGCAGCGGTTGTCGCCGACGACGAGGTGATCGAGCACGCGGATGTCGACCAGGCCGAGTGCTTCGCGCAGACGCGCGGTGATCAGCTCGTCGGCCTGGCTCGGCTCGGCGATGCCGGATGGATGGTTGTGCGCGAAGATGACCGCCGCCGCGTTGCGCGCCAGCGCCTGCTTCACAACCTCGCGCGGGTGCACGCTGGCGCCGTCGATGGTGCCGCGGAACAGCTCGTCGAACGCGATGAGACGATGGCGGTTGTCGAGGTGGAGGCAGCAGAACACTTCGTGCGGCCGATCGCGCAGCTGCGCGACGAGAAACGAGCGCGTGGCCTGCGGCGCCTCGAGCGCGGGGCCGGTGCGCAGCGCTTCGGCGTAATGACGCCGCGCCAGCTCGAGCGCGGCCTGCAGCAATGCATAGCGACGTTGACCCCGGCGCGGCACGCCCCATTCCGCCGGAGCGGCCTGCAACAGCGCGCGCAGCCCGCCGAATTCGCTGAGCAGCTGACGCCCGAGATCGACCGCGCTCGCGCCGCGGAACCCGCTGCCGAGCAGCACCGCGAGCAGCTCGCCCTCGGACAGCGCGCCGGCGCCCTGCGCCAGTAGCTTTTCGCGAGGGCGTTCGGTGAGCGGCCAGTGGTTGATGGGCATGGCAGGAGAGTGCGGCCCTGGGTGCCCGGTGCGCGAGTCGACTAACTGTGCAAGCCGGCGAGTTTCTTCAGCGCGCGCCGCCCAGCCCCTGGGCGACGTCCTCCTGCACGAGCGAGTAGGCGATGAAGTACTTGTAGATGTTGGCGACGTACTGGACCGTCTCCCGGCCTACTCGCGCGGCGGCAACGCGTTCCACGTTGTCGAACCACCGGTTCGGATCGAGCCCCAGCACGCGCGCCTCGCGCCGCATCGCGCGCACCCGCGCCGGACCCGCGTTGTAGCTCGCGAATGCGAACAGCACGCGGTCGATCGGGTCCATCGGCTCGTCGCGCAGATACGTGTCGACGAGGCTGCGGATGTATTTCACCCCGGCATGGATGTTCGGCTCGAGCTGCGTGACGTCGCCGACGTTCAGCTCCTTCGCGGTAGCGGGCATCACCTGCATCACGCCGATCGCACCGACGTGGCTGCGGCGACTCTGGTCGAGCTGGCTTTCCTGGTAACCCTGCGCGGCCATCAGCAGCCAGTCGACGTCGTACTGCTTGCCGTACTTGCGGAACAGTGACACCAGGCGATTGAACTTCGCGATCTCGGCAGCGCTGGTCGCCGTTCCCACCCAGCGCGAGTCGCGCAGATAGCGATTCAGCGTCACGTTGCCGAACAGGGTGCCCTGGCGATGCGTCTGCAGGAACGCGTCGAGTGCGGCCCGCAGCTTCGGACTGCCGGGGCGCACCGCGAATGCAATGTCACCGCCATCGTTCACGACCAGCTCCGGATGCACCGAGATCGCCGCGAAGGCGGGCTTCCACAACCGCGCGAGGTATTCGTCCGCGACGACGATGCCGACGAGCCCGGCGTTGACCATCTCGAGCAGGTCTTCGGACTCGAAGTGACCAGGCGCTTCCCGCAGCCGGATCGGAGCGAGCCCTCGTGCACGCAGCCGGCCATTCAGCGCGAGCAGATGTTCGTGATAGCTGCTCGCGCGATTGACGAACACCTCCTTGCCGGCGAGATCCTCGAGCGTGCGCAGCGTCGGCGAACGCGGGCCGGTGACGATCACCTCGCGCACGCCTCGCGCCGCCGGCATCGTGAACGCGACCTGCTTCGCGCGCTCGGGCGTGACGGTGAGATCGGCCGCGACGACATCGCCCTTGCCGGCGAGCAGGTCGGGAATCAGCCGCGCCCGCGACGTCGGCACGATCACCGCGTGCACGCGCAGCTCGCCGCGGCCGAGCGTGCGATTGAGTTCGGTCTCGAAGGCGGTCATCGCATCGAAAATGACGCCGCGTTGCGCGCCGCCCAGATCGACGAAGTACAGCGTCTTGCTGTAGGGCACCAGCACGCGGATGGCGCGTCGCTGCACCATGCCGTCGAGGTCGCCGCGCCAGGCCGCCTGCTGAGGGGCCTGCGTGAGAGGCAGCGTCAGGGGCGCAGTTGCTGCCCCGGCACCGGACCCCGTCAGGATCGCCAGCGCGGCGACTACGCGTAGCCGCGCCCCCGCCGTGCGGCGCAGACTGTGACGAGGTTCACTCCATCCGTTGGGCATCACGACATTCTCAAGCGTCGTTGGATTCATTTCCTGCTTGCACGGATAATCGCCTCAAATGGCTGCTCCCCGCATCCTCCTCGGCATCACCGGCGGCATCGCCGCGTACAAGAGCCCGGATCTCGTTCGCCGGCTGGTGGAGCGGGGCGCGGAAGTGCAGGTCGTGATGACGCCCGGTTCGCGCGAGTTCGTCACGCCGCTGACCTTCCAGGCCGTCTCGGGCCGACCCGTGCGCACCGAGACGTTCGACGTCGATGCCGAGCAGGCCATGGGCCACATCGAGCTCGCACGCTGGGCCGATCTCGTGCTCATCGCGCCGGCCAGCGCCAATTTTCTCTCGCAGCTCGCCCAGGGCGCCGCATCCGACCTGCTGACGACGCTCTGTCTCGCGACCGCCGCGCCCATCGCCGTCGCGCCGGCGATGAACCGCCTGATGTGGTCGAACCCCGCCACCACCGCGAACGTCGCGCGGTTGCGCGAACGGGGCATCCACGTGCTCGGCCCCGGCGAAGGCAGCCAGGCCTGCGGCGAGAACGGCGAAGGCCGCATGCTCGAGCCGACGCAGATCGCCGATGGCATCTGGGGCATCTTCCCGGTCAACGGTCCGCTTGCCGGCAAACGCGTCGTCATCACCGCCGGGCCCACCCGCGAGCGCATCGACCCGGTGCGGTTCATCAGTAATCGCAGCAGCGGCAAGATGGGTTACGCGGTCGCCGCCGCCATGCGCGAGCTGGGCGCCGACGTGACGCTGGTCAGCGGCCCGGTCAACCTGGCGGCGCCCCCGGGCGTGCGGCGCATCGATGTCGAGACCGCGGAGCAGATGTACCAGGCGGTGATGGGCGAAATCCGCGACGCGAGCATCTTCATCGGCACCGCTGCGGTCGCCGATTACCGGCCGGCCAACCCGGCCGACTGCAAGATCAAGAAGAAGACCGACACGCTCGAGGTGTGCATGGAGCGCACCATCGACATCCTGCTGTCGGTCGCCCAGCTGCCCAACCGCCCGTTCGTCGTCGGTTTCGCCGCCGAGACCAACGACGTCGAGAACCACGCGCGGCAGAAGCTCGAGCGCAAGAACCTCGACCTCATCGCCGCCAACGAGGTGGGCGACGGCAAGTGCTTCGAGAAGGACGACAACGCGCTGGTGCTGCTGTGGCAGAACGGTGGCCGGCACGAGCTCGGCGCCGGTGCGAAGACCCGGCTCGCGCGCGATCTCGCGCAGTTCATCGCGAAGCGCTATGCCGAGCAGAGGCCGTTGCGCGAACGCCCGGTGACGCTCGCCGCGGTGAAGGGCTGACGCCAGCATCGTGGCCGAATCCCGCCACCGGCTGAAGGTCCGGGTGCTCGACGCGCGCGTCGGCACGACCTGGCCGCTGCCCGCCTATGCCACCCACGGGTCCGCCGGCCTCGACCTGCGTGCCATCCTCGATGCGCCGCTCGCGCTCGAGCCGGGCGCGACGACGCTGCTGCCCACTGGCCTCGCCATCCACCTCGACGATCCCGGCCTCGCTGCGGTCATCCTTCCCCGCTCGGGGCTCGGCCACAAGCACGGCATCGTGCTCGGCAACCTCGTAGGACTGATCGACTCCGATTATCAGGGCCAGCTCATGGTGTCGTGCTGGAACCGGAGCCAGACTGCCTTCACCGTGCAGCCGGGGGAGCGCATCGCGCAGCTCGTCGTAGTGCCGGTGGTCCAGGTGCAGCTGGACGTGGTCGACGATTTCGCCACTTCGGACCGCGGCAGCGGCGGCTTCGGGCATTCCGGCCGCAGCTGACGCGACCGGCGGCGCGTTCAGTCGGGATTCAGCGCGCCACCCCTATAAAAGCACCCATGAACATCAACTCCCTCCGTCCGACCTGGGTCACGGCCGCTCGTGCGGGCGTGCTGGTCGCGCTGGGCGGCCTGCTGGCCGCTTGTGAGACCACGTCGTACGCCTCCCGCGAGCCCGAACCCCCGCCGGTGCCGCCGCAGCGCGTGTTCTTCTATCCCGAGCGCAACCAGTCGCCCGAGCAGCAGGATCGCGACCGGTACGAGTGCTACAACTGGGCCGTCCGCGAGACCGGTTTCGATCCAAGCCGCCGGCCGCTGGTGCGTGAGCAGCGCCAGGCCGTGGTGCCTGCGTCCGGCGCCGCGACCTTCGGTGGCGCCGTTCTGGGCGCCGTGCTCGGTGCAGCCGTCTCGGGGCCCGGTAATGCGGGCACGGGCGCCATCGTCGGCGGCGTTGCCGGCGGCATGGTCGGCGCCGCGTCCGAGCAGTCGGCGCAAGCCGAGGCCCAACGTTACAACGCCACCAGTGCGCGTCGCGTCGAGCGCCGCTACGGTCGCGAGATGAGCGACTACCGTCGTGCCATGGGTGCCTGCCTCGAAGGCCGTGGCTATTCGGTCAAGTGAGGAAATCATGAACCGTCCGACCCCGAAGTCCGCTGTCCGCCAGTCGCTGCTCGCGCTTGCAGCGGGGGCGAGTCTGCTCACCATCGCTGGACCATCGTTCGCAGCCGATGCTCGCGGCGTCGAGCAGGTCCGCGAGGAGCGGCAGGAACGCCGCCAGGAACAGCAGCAGCAGCGCCAGGAGCAACAGCAACAGCAGCAGCAGCAGCGCCAGCCACGCTTCGCGCCGCCCCCGCAGCAGCAGGCGCCTCAGGTGCAGCAGCAGGGCGGCGGGTCGCCGCAGCTGCGACCCTATCGCGGCGGGGGCAACAACAGCACCCGTACCTACGACTCGGGCGGGCGTCCGGTCATCGTCGGTCCGCCGCGCGGACCGCAGGGCCGCGATGTGCGCATCGTTCCGCCGTCACGTGCCTATGTCCAGCGCCAGCCGCGCTACGTACCGTCGCTGCCGCCGGCCCACCAGCGCTATGACTGGCGCGGCTCGCCGTACTACTACGGCGGTGGCCACTGGTACCGGCCGTACCAGAACCGCTTCATCGTCACCGGGCCGCCGGCCGGGCTGTTCGTCTCGTATCTGCCGAGCTACTACTCGACGGTCTGGATCGGCGGTAGCCGCTACTACTACGCGGACGACGTCTACTACACGTACGAGCCGACGCGCCGCGGATATGTCGTCGCGCGATCACCGTACGGCGACGATCGGGACGAGGGTTACGACGACGAGCGTGGCGACAGCGATGACCGCGACCAGGACCTGTTCATCTATCCGATGCGCGGCCAGAACGAGCAGCAGCAGGCCGATGACCGGTACGAGTGCCATCGCTGGGCCGTCAAGGAAACGCGGTACGACCCGACCGATTCGAGCTATGACCGCAAGGATCGCTCGGAGTACGACCGCGCCCTCAGCGCGTGCCTGACAGGTCGCGGCTACAGCGTGAAGTAGACCGCCGATGCTCGCGGGTTCGTCAGCGGCCGCCGCCGCTACGGCTCGCGAGCAGCGCGTGATACCGGTCGATGTCCGACTGGAACGTCGCGCGAAGCTGGTCCTTCTCCGTCTTCTTCTTCTCGACCGTCCCGCGCTGGAACCGCTCTTCGTTCACCGTGCGGACGATTTCCTCGGCCAGCGTGTCGGGCATGCGCCGCGCGGTCGGGTTGTCGGAGTAGGGCTTGAAATTCTTCGCCCGGTCGAGCAGCGCCTTCATGCGTGACTCGGCCGAGGCGAGGAAGCCGTTCGCAGCGACAATCTGCGCCTCCACCAGTCCGACGCGCTCGTCGCGCAGCTGCTCGATGTCGCGCGCCGACGTGTAGGTCGCGAGCAGGAACGAGTCGTGCTGCTTCTGGCGGGCGACCGCCGCCGCCTTCTCTTCCGCCGAACGCGCATCGTTCTGCGAGAGCTGCGCCGGCGACTGATGCACTTCGACCCCCTGCGGGTTCAGCTGCGAAGTCTGCTGGCGCGAGAACTCGGCCGGGACGCTGTCGCCGTAGTGCACGACACCCTTGTCGTCGACCCAGCGAAAGGCACGCTGCGCGGGCTTTTCCTGCGCCAGGGCAGGAAGGGCGGTGGCGCACAGCAGCAGGCTGGCAACGGTCGACGCGATCGTTTTCATAACGCCGCAGTGTCGTTCGGCCGCGCGTCGCGGGCAACCCGGACCCCGAGGGACTGCGGGCTCCCTCACATACCGCGCGCGCCGTAGCGCGCGCGATAGGCCTCCATCGCTCCGAGTTGCTGCGGCCGGCAACCCGGCGGCACCGGCGCGCATCGCATCGATGACGCCGGAAAGTGTGACGATGCTGCACGCAAGGGATGCCATACAGGCGTGCGACTTCCTGCACGGCCGATTCCGCCGCCGCCTCGCCGCTCGCCGCAGCGCGGCCGCGTTCCTCGCGATCGAGCGCGAGTGCCACGCCGGCCGGGGTGGCGCCGCTGCGGCGTATCAGTTCGATCGACTCGCGGATCGCCGTGCCGGCGGTGATCACGTCGTCGACGATCAGCACGCGGCCGGCGAGCGCGCGGCCGACGATCGAACCGCCTTCGCCGTGATCCTTCGCTTCCTTGCGGTTGAAGGCAAACGGCAGGTTGATGCCGTGCTCGCTGTGCATCGCCGCCGCGGTGACCGCGACCAGCGGGATGCCCTTGTAGGCCGGGCCGAACAGCATGTCGAACGCGATGCCCGAGGCGCGGATGGCGGCGGCGTAGCAGCGGCCGAGCACGTCGAGCGCGGCGCCGTCGTCGAGCGCGCCGGCGTTGAAGAAGTAGGGGCTGACGCGGCCCGGACTTCAGCGTGAACTCGCCGAAGCGCAACGCGTTGCGGGCGAGCGCGAGCTCGAGGAAGCGGCGCTGGTGATCATGCATGCAGCTATGATGCCGCAGTGCTCCCCGACTCTGCCAACGCGACCGCCGACACCGCCGCCGGATGGCGCAGGCGTGTTCCCCGCTCGGTCCGGCCGTTCACCGAGCGCGCGCCGCTCGCCGCGTTCTTCATCGGCGTGTCCTCGGGCGCGCCTTACGCGATGATCGCGGCGACGCTCACGACCCGTCTCGCGCAGGACGGCATCCGCAAGAGCACCGTCACGACGTTCACGCTCGCGTTCCTGTTCTACAACCTCAAGTTCCTGTGGGCCTGGATGCCGGACGCCATTCGCCTGCCGTTGCTCGGTCGGCTGGGGCAGCGCGTGTCGTGGATCCTGCTGACCGGCGCGCTGTGCGTCGCCGCCATCATCAACCTGGGCCTCATCGATCCGAAAGCCGACCTGACGGCCGCGGCGTACGCGGCAGTGCTCGTCGCGATCGCGGGCGCCACGTACGACGTCGTCATCGACGCCTATCGCATCGAGCTGCTCGAACCGCACCAGCTCGGCGCGGGCGCGGGCATGCACCAGTACGGCTGGCGCATCGGATCGGTGCTTGCAGCCACCATCGCGCTGTTCCTCGCCGCCCGGGCCGACTGGCACGTGGCCTACGTCACCTGCGCGGTGCTGGTGCTGCCGGCGGTGGGCGTGGCGCTGATCCTCGGCGAACCCGTCCGGCATCGCGCACCGGTCCAGCGCAAGGGCTGGGCCGCAGTCGGCGATTCGATCGTGGCGCCCCTGATGGAATTCTTCCGTCGGCACGGTGCCATCCTCGTGCTGCTGTTCATCCTGCTGCACAAGATCGGCGACACGCTCAGCCAGCTGACGCTCCGACTGCTGCTCAACGATCAGGGCTATACCAACGACGAGATCGCGATCTTCGACGTCGGTTTCGGCTTCTGGGCCTATCTCATCGGCATCTTCATCGGCGGCGCGCTGTATACGCGACTGGGTCTGCAGCGCTCGGTGCTGGTCAGTCTCGTGCTGATGGCCGTCTCGAATCTGAGCTTTGCCGGGCTCGCGGCAGTCGGGCATACCAACTGGGGGCTCGGCGGGGCGATGCTGTTCGAGAACATCGCGAGCGGCATCGGTGGCGTGACGGTGGTTGCCTACCTGTCGGCGCTGTGCGACCTGCGCTTCACGGCGACGCAGTACGCGCTGCTGTCGGCGGCGAGCAGCGTCATCGGCCGCCTGATCAGCGGCACCACCGCGGGGCGGATGATCGAGCAGCTCGGCTTTGTCAGCTTCTACCTGTTCACGTTCTTCGTCGCGCTGCCGGGCGTGCTGCTGTTCTGGATCATGATGCGCAAGGGGCTGATCGAAGCATCGGTCGGGTCGGCGGCAAAAAGCGGGCGCGAAGGTGGGTGAGATCGCGTCCGCCGGCACGGCGTTGTGTGCGCTGAGAGAGATCGTCGACGGCGACACCAAGGGCTTCCGCCTCGGTGAGGGCGACTGGCCGCTGCGCGGGCTGATGGTGCGCGACGGCGACGCGGTGCACGCGTACGTCAACCGTTGCCCGCATGCCGGTCATCAGCTGAGCTTTCGCCCCGACCGGTTCCTGACGCCCGACCGCCGTTTGATTCTTTGCCAGTCGCACGGCGCACTGTTCGACAAGGCGAGCGGCGTCTGCGTGGGCGGCCCGTGCGTCGGCGAGGCCCTGACGCCGGTGCCGGTCGAGGTGGTTGCCGGGACAGTGCGGCTGTCGGCCGACGTCGATATCGACCGGCTCGCGACGCGCTACTGGTAGCGCGGGTTACTCGAACAGGTCGAGGGCATCGAGCCCGCCAGCGCGAAGCGACGCTTCGTCATCGCCGCCACCCGGGCCGTAATGGGGCGGAGCCTCGTCTGCGTCGAAATCGGCCGAATCGCTCTCGGGCGGGTCGGAGGCGCGCAGCGCACCGGCCTGTGAACGCAGCGACCACTCTTCGAGGTCGATCTCGGCGAGCGTGCCGTCGGCATGCTGGACTTCGATCGTGCGATCGCTGTCGTCGATGGCCACCACCTCGAAGCGGTCGCCGTAACTCGCGTACCAGTCGCCGACGATCGGCTCGATGCTCAGGGCTCTGGCCATGGTATGCCCTCCCGGTCGATTGCGTCGTTGCCTCGATGTTCGCTGTTATCCTGCTCCCGCACGGGACCGCTCACAAGCGCCGCTTTTTGCGCACAGCATCATGTTCGACACCCTGCTCAAGTTCTTCGTGACGTTCCTGGTCGTCGTCGAGCCCGTGTCCGTCATCCCGATCTTCATCGCCCTGACCGAAGGCGCGAGCGAGCAGGACCGGCGTCGCATGGCGCGCAAGGGCATCCTCATAGCCGGCGCGATCCTGCTGGTGTTCTCGCTCGGCGGCGGCCCATTCCTGCGGCTGATGAACATCAGCATCGACGCGTTCCGCATCTTCGGCGGGCTGCTGCTGTTCCTCATAGCGCTCGAGATGACCTTCGCTCGGCCATCGGGCACGCGTACATCCGATCCCGAGGAAGCCGAAGGACGGCAGAAGGCAGATATCTCCGTCTTTCCGCTCGCGTTCCCGTTCATCGCCGGTCCGGGCGCGCTGGCGACCATCCTGCTCGCCTTCGGCCCCGCGACCGGCGACCCTGCGCTCTTCCTCGGACTGATCGGCTGCGTGCTGGTCGTGCTGGGGCTGTGCCTGCTGACGCTGTATGCGGCATCGCCGCTGATGCGCGTCATGGGTGTGACCGGCGCGAACGTCGTCAACCGGCTGTTCGGCGTCGTGCTCGGCGCGCTGTCGGTCCAGTTCGTGATCGACGGCGTGCGCGCGGCGTTCCTTACGCCTTGAGGTAGAGCAGGTCCCACGTGCCGTGGCCGAGCCGGTGGCCGCGGCGCTCGAACCGGGTCGGATCGCGCTCGGCATCGCGCGGGGCGAACTGCCCGGCTCCGTGCGCGTTGGCCAGCGCGGCTTCGGCGTCGAGCACCTCGATCATCTGCTGCGCGTACGGCTCCCAGTCGGTCGCGAGGCGCAACCGGCCGCCGGGGGCGAGACGGCTGGCAGCGAGTGCGGCAAACGCGGCATTGACCAGCCGGCGTTTGTGATGCCGCTTCTTGTGCCACGGGTCGGGGAACAGCACCACGATCTCGTCCAGCGCCGCGGGCGCAATCTGCGCCGTCAGCACCTCGATCGCGTCGTGTCGCGACACCCGCAGGTTCGACAGCTCAGCTGCTTCGGCCTGCAGCAGCGCGTGACCGACGCCGGGCGGATGCACCTCGATGCCGAGGTAGTCGCGCGAAACGTTGCGGTCGGCCTGGGCCACGAGGAAGTCACCGTTGCCGAAGCCGATCTCGACGGTGCGCGGTGCAGAGCGGCCGAACAGCGCGTCGAGATCGGCCATCACCGGGCTGAAGTCGAAACCGTAGCGCGGCCACAGCTCGTGCAACGCGCGCTGCTGCGCGTCCGTGGCACGCCCGCCGCGCATGACGAAGCTCCGGATCGCGCGCCGGGGCGCGTCGGTCATGACTCGAGCTCGGCCCAGCGCGAGAACGCGGCCTCGATGCGCGCGTCGATCTGCGCGAGCCGCTCCACCGCGTTCGCGATCTCGGTGCCGGGACGCGAGTAGAAGCCGTCAGCCGCCATCTCGGCGGTCAGCGCGGCCTTGTCGCGTTCGAGTGACTCGAGGCGCGCCGGCAGCTCGGCAAGCTCGCGCTGCTCCTGGTTCGAGCGGCGTTTGGCCGATTTGGCAGGGATCGATGCAGCCGGTGCGGCCGCGACGCGGACGGGCCGGGCCGCCGCGGCCGCGCGCTCCTCACGCTGCGCACGCCAGGCCACATAGTCGCTGTACCCGCCGACGAAATCCTGGATCGCGCCGTTGCCGTCGAGCACCAGGAGGTTGGTCACGACGCTGTCGAGGAAGTGGCGATCGTGGCTGACTAGCAGCAGCGTGCCGGCGAATTCGGCAATGCGCTCCTGCAGCAGGTCGAGCGTGTCCATGTCGAGATCGTTGGTGGGCTCGTCCATCACCAGCAGGTTCGCCGGCTGCGCGAACAGCCGCGCCAACAGCAGGCGATTGCGCTCGCCGCCCGACAGCGCGCCGGCTGGCGTGTGAAGCTGATCCGGCCGGAACAGGAACTCGCGCAGGTAGCCCGAGAGGTGCCGGCTCTCGCCGCCGATGAGCACGTGGTCGCTGCGATCGTTGATGTTGTGCATCACCGAGGCTTCGAGGTCGAGCTGTGCTCGCTGCTGATCGTAGTACGCGACTTCCAGCCGCGCGCCGCGCCGCACCGTGCCGGCCGACGGTTCGAGCTCGCCGAGTATCAGTTTCAGCAATGTGCTCTTGCCCGCGCCGTTCGGTCCGACGATGCCGATGCGGTCGCCGCGCAGGATGCGAGTGGTGAGGCCGCCGAAGATCGTGCGCCCGCCGAGCTGCACGGCAGCGTCTTCCGCCTCGAATACGAGCTGCGCCGACTCGTTCGCTTCCTGCACGCGAAAACTCGCGCGGCCGACGGTATCGATGCGTGCGCGCCGCTCGTTGCGCATGGCCATCAGCGCGCGCACGCGGCCTTCGTTGCGCGTGCGGCGCGCCTCGACGCCCTTGCGGATCCACACCTCTTCCTGCGCGAGTCGCTTGTCGAACTCGGCGTTCTCTTTCGCCTGATTGCGCAGCACATCGGCCTTCCGCTCGGCATAGACCGAGAAGTTGCCGGGCCAGGAGGTGAGCTGGCCGCGGTCGAGATCGACGATGCGGGTCGCGAGCGCATCGACGAAGCGCCGATCGTGACTGACGAACAGCAGCGCGCCGTTGTATTCGAGCAGGAACTGCTCGAGCCATTCGATCGCGGCGATGTCGAGGTGGTTGGTCGGCTCGTCGAGCAGCAGCAGGTCGGGTCGAGTGACGAGCGCACGCCCGAGCAGCACGCGTCGTCGCCAGCCACCCGACAGCGAAGCGTAACGCGCGGCGCCGTCGAGCTGCAGATGCGAGAGCACCGTCGACACGCGCTGCTCCACCTGCCAGCCGTCGGCGGAATCGAGCGCGTGCTGCAGGCGGCTCATGCGGTCACCGAGCTGCGGGTCGGACGCATCGGTCGCGAAGGCGTCGATGACCTCGTGCCACTCATGCAGCATCCGCGCGATGTCGGGCAGCCCGCCGGCGACCACCTGCGCGACGTCCTGGTCCTGGATGTCGTCGATGTCCTGATCGAGCGCCGCGATGCGCGCGCCGGGCCGGACCCACACCTTGCCACTGTCCGGCAGGGCCAGGCCGCGCACCAGACGCATCAGGGAGGACTTGCCGGCCCCGTTGCGGCCGACGATACAGACGCGCTCGCCCGCCTCGACCTGCAGCGAGGCGTGATCGAGCAGCGGAAGGGACCCGAAAGCGAGACTTGCGTCATCGAGGCGGAGCAGGGGATCTGTGGCAGCAGGCATCCCCTATTGTGACGTGCAACCGGCCCCCACTGTGAGGCAGTTCCCGCCAGCATTCCCTGCGCGGCCGATAATCCGTTAACTCTGATCGTCGAGGTCCTCTGTGCTCGCCATCGTCGGCTCCATCGTCGTGCTCGGTTCGGTCCTCGGTGGATTCGTCATGGGCGGAAGCAGCCTGCTGCTGCTGTGGCACCCGCTCGAAGTCGTGGTCATCATCGGCGCGGCGCTCGGCGCGTTCCTCATCAGCAACCCGCTGAAGGTCGTCAAGGATTCCTTTACCGGTGCGATCGGCCTCGTCAAGGGACCCAAGTACAACAAGGACCGCTACATCCAGCTGCTGAAGCTGATCTACGACGTGCTCGTGATGATGCGCAAGGATGGCGTGCTCGCCCTCGAGCGCCATATCGAGGACGTCAACAAGAGCGAAGTCTTCAAGAAATACCCGGCGATCCTCGCCGACCATCACATGATGGAGTTCATCACCGACTGCCTGCGTCTCATCTCGGGCGGCAACCTCGACCCGCACGAGCTCGAGAGCCTGCTCGAGTACGAGCTCGAGACGCATCACAAGGAAGCGGCCGAGCCGGCGCACGCCGTGCAGAAGGTGTCGGACGCGCTGCCGGGCTTCGGCATCGTCGCCGCGGTGCTCGGCATCGTCAGCACGATGGCCGCGATCGACGGTGCCAGCACCTCGGAGATCGGTCACAAGGTCGGCGCGGCCCTGGTCGGCACCTTCCTCGGCATTCTCGTGGCGTACGGCTTCGTCGGCCCGATCTCGACCGCGATGGAGCACAAGATCCACGAGGAGGGCAAAGCCTTCGAAGTGGTGAAGATGGCGCTGGTCGCGAGCGTCCGCGGCTATCCGCCGCCGGTCGCGGTCGAGTTCGCGCGCAAGCTCCTGTTCAGCAGCGTGCGCCCGACGTTCCAGGACCTGGAAGCGAACCTGCGCGGCAAGAAGCCTGCCTGACATGGCCATCGCGTCCGACGAAAAACGCCCGATCATCATCGTCAAGAAGAAGGCGCCCGCGGCCGGACATCACGGCGGTGCGTGGAAGGTCGCGTACGCCGACTTCGTGACCGCGATGATGGCGTTCTTCATGGTGATGTGGCTGGTCACCGCGGTGTCGAAGGAACAGCGCGCGGCGCTGTTCGAATATTTCAAGAACCCGAGCATGGAGCAGGGCAAGAGCGTCAAGGCAGCGCCCGGCCAGATGGGCCCGGGTGGCGCGAGCACCAGCGTGATCAATCTCGGCGGCGGGCTCGACGCGCCGCGCTCGGCCATGAAGGATCAGAACGAAGGCCTCGGCCAGGGCGCCGCGAAGGAAGCCGCGCCGTCGGAAGAGGAGGCGCTGCGCATTGCCGAGGAGTCCGAGCGCCGCCAGCTCGAGTCGCTCGAGCAGGATCTGCGCGCCGCCATCGACAAGAGCCAGGCGCTCGAGCCGTTCAAGGACCAGCTGCTGCTCGACATCACGCCCGAAGGGCTGCGCATCCAGATCGTCGACAAGCAGAACCGGCCGATGTTCGATTCGGGCAGCTCCGACCTCAAGACGTACACGACGCAGATCCTGCGCGAACTGCCGTCGTACCTGAACACCGTGCCGAACCGAATCAGCATCAGCGGTCATACCGATGCGAAGCCCTACAGCTCGCGTGGCGCCAACTACACCAACTGGGAGCTGTCGGCCGATCGCGCCAACGCGGCGCGTCGCGCGATGCAGGCCGGCGGGCTCGAGGCGGCCAAGTCGGCGCGGGTCATCGGCCTCGCCTCCTCGGTGCTCTTCGACAAGGCCGACCCGTACAACCCGATCAATCGACGCATCAGCATCATCGTCATGACCCGGCGCGCGGAAGCCGCGGCGCTGAAGACCGATGCGCCGCTGGCCTCGACCGAGTCGGAGCAGAAGCCGGTGATCGAGACTGTCGAAGGTGCCGCGACACACGAGTCGCAGACTCCGCCACCGCTCGCGTCGGTGCAGCCGGCCAACTGATCCTTCGGTCTTGGCCGATCGTGCCCGGCATGGAATAGTGCCCGGGTGCATCAACAGACAGATCTCATGACAGCATGATGGGCGGCATCGGACTCGGCGCGACGGTCATTGCGCTCGTGACACTCGGCTTCAGTGTCGCCGGGCTGTTCTTCGCGCCCGGGCTCATCGAGCGCTGTGTATTCCGGCCGTACTACGTCGCGCGCGGGCGCGAGCTGCACACGGTCGTGACCAGCGGCCTCGTGCACGCGGACCTGCCACACCTCATCTTCAACGGCGTGACGTTCGCGTTCTTTGCCGTACCGCTCGAGCGACTGATCGGCACCGTGCCGTTCGTGTTGCTGTACGGGCTCGGGCTGCTGTTCAGCCTCGTCGGCTCCTGGCTCAAGCACCGCAACGACCCGCAGTACGCGACGCTGGGTGCGTCCGGGGCAATCAGCGCAGCCCTGTTCGCCGCCATCGTGTACATGCCCACCTCGTCGCTGCTGGTGTTCCCCATTCCCATCCCGATACCCGCACCGCTGTATGCGGTGGGGTACCTCGGCTACAGCTGGTGGTCGGCACGGCAGCACCGCGGCGACCGCATCAACCACGACGCGCACTTCGCCGGGGCGGTGTGGGGGCTCGTCTTCGTGGCACTGCTGGACCCGTCGGCCTACTCGCGCGCCGCGGGACAGATAGCCAACTGGCAGTGAATGTAATACTATAACACTCGTGCGCTCCCTCTGGTCCTTGCCCCGTCTGCTGCTGACGCTCTGCCTGCTGGCGAGCGCATGGCAGGGGTTCGTCCAGCAGACGCACGTGCATGCCGCGTCCGGTTACGGTGCCAGCGCTCACGTCGCTGATGCCGGTAGCCCGGTTACGCCCGACTCGGGCTGCGTGTTGTGCGACGCCGCGTCGCATTCGCCGGCCACCGCCCCGCCGGCGGCGATGGGCGAGTTCCTGCCCCTCACTGCCCCATCGCACGCCTCCGAGCCGGGCGAACCGACCGCCTTCACCTCGACAGCGAGCCATCACTGGCTCGGCCGAGGTCCCCCGACCGCCTGATCGCCGGAACCTTCGCGCCCCGCCCGTGGGGCGCGCTTCGTTGGCCGATCCGACCAGGTGCTCCAATGTTTCATCAGGCTGCTTCCGTGCTGTCGCGGACCGTTCTCGGTTTCTGCGGCGCTATCAGTACTCTTGCCTTTGCCGCCGACCCGCTCGACACCGTCACGATCACTGCCTCGCCCATCGGTGATGGCGATTCGCTCGCGACGCTGGTCGAAACGGTCGACCGGGACGCCCTGCTGCAATCCGGCGGCGCGAGTCTCGGCGACGCCCTGGCGCGCGTACCCGGCGTCACCTCCAGCGGGTTCGCTCCCGGCGCCAGCCGCCCGATCATCCGCGGCTACGACTCGAGCCGGGTTCGCGTGCTCGAGAACGGCCTCGGCAGCTTCGACGTCGCCGACGTCGGACCCGACCACGGTGTGCCGATCGATCCGCTCGGTGCCGACCGCATCGAGATCCTGCGCGGGCCGGGCACGCTGCGGTTCGGCAGCCAGGCGATCGGCGGTGTCGTCAACACGCTGAACCAGCGCGTGCCGACGAGGCTGCCGGCAGAAGGACTCGGTGGCGAGGTCGCCCTCGGCGCATCGACTGCCGCCGACGGCCGCGAGGGGTCGGGCCAGCTCAACGCTGCCCTTGGCGACTATGCACTGCACGCCGACGGCTTCCGGCGCCGGCTCCAGGATTACCGCTCGCCACCCGGCACCGAGGTGGGCACCTTCTGGGACGGAAAGGGCGGCTCGCTCGGCGCCAGTCGCCTGTTCCCGCAGGGCTATGCCGGCGTCGCGCTGGTGCACTACGACGCGAACTACGGCCTGCCCGGCGAGGCGACGTTCATCGACATGCGGCAGGACAAGGTGCTCACACGCGCCGCGTTCCAGCCCGTCGACAGCGTCGTTTCGCGGCTGACGGTCGATGCCGGAGCGGGCGACTACCGGCACGCCGAGCGCGATCCCGACGGCATCGAGCAAGCCGTGTTCGAGGATTCGGAATGGGAGGCGCGATTCGAGGCGAGCTTCGCCGCGCTCGGCTTTCTCTCCGCTGCGGCGCTCGGCGCGCAGGCGCAGCATCGCGACTATTCCGCGCTCGGCGATGCGGCCGACTACCTGCTGCCGACCCGCACGCGCAGCGCCGCGGCGTTCGCGTTCGGCGAGAGCGAGCTGAATGCCCGGACGCGCCTGCAGTTCGGCGTGCGCGTCGAACGTACCGACATCGCCGGCACCGATGCAACCGACGCGGCGCGGACCCTGCGCTTCACGCCCGTCAGTGGCTCGATCGGAGCCGTGTTCGACGCGGCACAGGGGATGCAGCTCGGCCTCACCGCATCGAGCAGTGGCCGGGCGCCCGCGCAGACCGAGCTGTTCGCACGCGGCCCGCACGATGGCCCGAGCACCTATGAACGCGGTGACGCCGGGCTCGGCATCGAGCGCTCTGACTCGCTGGAGGGAACTTTGCACTGGCGGCGGGACGGGACGCACGTCGAAGCCGCGGTGTGGCATTCCTGGCATCAGCATTTCATCCACGGCGATTTCACCGGTCGCGACTGCGTCGACACCGGCAACTGCGCTGCCGGTTCGGGAGGGGAACTGCGCGAGCTTCGCTACGACGCGAGCGATGCGCGGTTTCGTGGCCTCGAGTTCGAATGGGAGCAGCGCCTGGCACGCGTCGGCGGCGGCGAGTTCGGCCTGCGCGTCAGCGGCGATGCCGTGCGCGCGCACTTCACCGGCGGCAACGACGTGCCCCGCATCCCGCCCTGGCGCCTCGGAGTCGGGCTCGATTTCGAGGCGGCGTCGTGGCGGCTCAGCGCCGACCTTCGCCGCGTGGGCGACCAGGACCGGCCGGGCGTGCTCGACACACCGACTCCCGGCTACTCCTCCCTCGACCTCGCCGCGACCTGGCAGGCACGTACGTCGACGCCGCTGTCCCTCTCGCTGATCGGCCGGAACCTGACCGATGCGGAGCAGCGCAACGCGGCTTCCTTCAACAAGGACACGCTGCTGATGCCCGGACGCGACATCCGGCTGCTGGCGCGCCTGCAGTTCTGACATAACCGTGTGCCGAGGCAGGCCCTGATTGCGCCCGGCACACGCCGCCCCCTAACATGCCCGGCCAGCAATTCAGGGACGCCGCGAGGATTTCGAATGAGCAATTTCGAGCAGCAGGCCGACAAGATCCGCAAGCAGCCCGGCTTCATCGCCGCACTCGACCAGAGTGGCGGCAGCACGCCCAAGGCGTTGAAGCTGTACGGCGTCGCCGAGAGCACGTATTCGGGCGAGACGCAGATGATGGATCTGATCCACGCCATGCGCTCGCGCATCATCACGAGCCCGTCGTTCACCGGCGAGCGCGTTGCCGGTGCGATCCTGTTCGAGGCGACGATGGACCGCGACATCGACGGCACGCCGACCGCCGAGTTCCTGTGGACGAAGAAGCAGGTCGTGCCGTTCCTGAAGATCGACAAGGGCCTCGAGGACGAGAAGAACGGCGTGCAGCTGATGAAGGCGATGCCGACGCTCGATCAGCTGCTCGCCAAGGCGAAGGCGCAAGGGCATCTTCGGCACGAAGGAGCGTTCGGTCATCAAGCAGGCGAACGCCGAGGGCATCAAGGCCGTCGTCGCGCAGCAGTTCGAGGTGGCGAAGCAGGTTCTGGGTCACGGGCTCGTACCGATCATCGAGCCGGAAGTGGACATCCACTGCCCGGACAAGGCGAAGGCCGAGAAGCTGCTGAAGGCCGAGCTCCTCGCCGCGCTCGACCAGGTGCCGTCGAACCAGCAGGTCATGCTGAAGCTGACGCTGCCGGGGTTGACGACTTCTACAAGGATCTGGTCGCACACCCGCGTGTGCTGAAGGTCGTCGCGCTGTCGGGTGGCTATCCGCGCATCGAGGCGAACACGCGCCTTGCGAAGCAGAAGGGCATGATCGCGAGCTTCTCGCGCGCGCTCACCGAAGGGCTGACCGCGCAGCAGTCCGATGCGGAGTTCAACGCCGCGCTCGACACGGCGATCGAAGGCATCTACCAGGCCTCGAAGACCTGAACTGCCCGGGCTTGTCCTTCAGCGCGCGAAGTTCGTGTAGACGCGCTGCTCGAACCCCTGCAGTGCGCTGATGGCGTTCGCGTCGTAGAACGGCAGGTACTGCATCATCAGCACGCCGCCGAGCCCGGCCTTCGGATCGATCCAGAACTCGGTGTTGAAGATGCCTGCCCAGCTCATCGAGCCGGGCAGGCGCATGCCTGCGTCGCGCGGCGAGCCCGTCACCTGCACCGCGAGGCCGAAGTGGTCGCGGCCCGCACCGAGCGGGAAGGCTTCACTCAACGCCGGCAGCGCTGCCGGCTGCGTCTCGACCCGCACACGGCCGGTATGGTTCTGGCCGATCAGCGCAACCGATCGTTCGCTGAGCAGGCGCTGGCCATTCGGCGCCAGGCCCTTGTTCAGGAAGAGCTGGATGAATTTCGAATAGTCGGCCGCCGTGCTGTTCAGGCCGCCATCGCCCTGCACCGGCGATGCGATCGCGCCCTGTGCATTCGGCGTGTTCGGTGACTCGACCAGTCGGCCGTCGACCTTGCGATGGACCGTCACGACGCGCGGCACGCGCTCGGCCGTCGTCACGAACGACGTGTCGTTCATGCCGAGCGGATCGAACAGCCGCGTCTTGAGAAAGACGTCGAGTTTCTGGCCCGACACTTTTTCCACCACCTGGCCCAGCACGCGCGTGCTCTCGCCGTAGGTCCAGCGCGTTCCCGGATCGTGCAGCAGCGGATAGTCGGCCGGCGGATTGTTGCTGCCGGAGGCGAGCGCGGCGAGCGTCGTGTTGGAGAACGCATAGCCGAGACCGGACGCGTGCGTGAAGAGGTGGCGCACCGTCATGACGGTCCTCGCCGGGCGCGTGGTGAAGGTGCGGTCGGCCGCGTTGAAGCTTGCGATGACCGGCCGGTCGGCGAACTCCGGCAGGTACTTCGCCACCGGATCGTCGAGCTTCAGGCGACCTTCCTCGATCAGCATCACAGCGGCCACCGCGGTCACCGGCTTGGTCATCGACGCGATCCGGAAGATCGCATCGTTGCGCATCGGCTTGCCTGCCGCGACGTCCGCCTGACCGAACGCGCCGATGTACAACGTCTGCTTCGCATCGACGACCATCGCGACGAGCCCCGGAATACGCTGCGGGGCAATCTGTCCGGCGAGGAAGGTGTCGAGTTCGCGTTTCGACTGGCTGGCGTCGACAGCGACGGAGCGTGGCGTGCTGCTGCATGCCGCGAGCGAGAGTACGAGACAGGCGACCCAGAGCCGACGAATGATGGCCGTCATGATGTTCCCCGTGCCGCTCTGTAGTGTGGTTGTGCGGTGATCGGTTTTCTATCACAGTCGGACGATGACAGCGTCATCCCCTTCGAAGGGCCGGTCCGGCTCGCGCCTGACGCAGTTCATCCTGGCCGGCCTCGTGCTCGGCCTGATCGCCGGGCTACGTGATGAACCAGTCGATCACCGATCCGGAACGGCTGAAGGCCGCGGCCGACTGGTTCACCATCCTCACCGACATCTTCCTGCGCCTGATCAAGATGATCATCGCGCCGCTGGTGTTCGCGACCCTGGTCGCCGGCATCGCGCACATGGGCGACACCGCCGGCGCTCGGCCGCATCGGCGCGCGCACGCTCGGCTGGTTCATCGGCGCCTCGTTCGTGTCGCTGACGCTCGGGCCTGCTCCTGGTCAACCTGCTGCAGCCCGGCGCACGGGCTCGACCTGCCGCTGCCGGCCGGCCGACGCCGACGCGGGTCTGAGCAGCGCGGGCTTCACGCTGCACGACGTTCCTCACGCCACCTGGTCCCGACCTCGATCGTCGACGCGATGGCGCACAACGAGATCCTGCAGATCGTGGTGTTCTCGGTGTTCGTCGGCATCGCGCTGGCGGCGGTCGGCGAGCGCGGCCGGCCGATCGTCGCCGTCATCGAGGCGCTCGCGCAGCGTGATGCTGAAGGTCACCGGCTACGTGATGCGGTTCGCGCCGTTCGCGGTGTTCGCCGCCCTCGCGCACGCCGATCGCCGTCAACGGGCATCGGCGTCCTCGCCACCTATGCGAAGTTCGTCGGCGCTTCTACCTCGGCGCTCGTGCTGCTGTGGTGCCTGCTGATCGTGGTCGGCGTGTCTCGTCATCGGGCCGCGCGCACCGCGCCTGTTGCTCGATGCTGCGCGAGCCCGTGATGCTCGCGTTCTCCACCGCGTCGTCCGAGGCGGCCTATCCGCGCACGCTCGAAGAGCTCGACGCGTTCGGCGTGCCGCGCCGCATCGCGAGCTTCGTGCTGCCGCTCGGCTATTCGTTCAATCTCGACGGCTCGATGATGTACTGCACCTTCGCGACGCTGTTCATCGCGCAGGCCTACGGCATCGAGATCTCCGCTCGGCCAGCAGATCACTGATGCTGCTGATGCTGATGATCACGTCCAAGGGCATCGCCGGCGTGCCGCGCGCCTCGCTGGTGGTGATCGCCGCGACGCTGGGCCAGTTCGACATTCCCGAGGCGGGCCTGCTGCTGATCCTCGCGCGTCGACCATTTCCTCGACATGGGCCGCTCGGCCACCAACGTCATCGGCAATGCGGTCGCCACCACCGTCGTGGCGCGATGGGAGGGGGAGCTGGACGCACCGGAGCCGATGGAGGCTGTGTCGCGACATTAGGGTTCGGCTTCCCGGAGTGCGAGCAGTGGCTGTCGCGCACGACGACGATCTCATGCGTGCCGTTCGCCAGGGATGACCAGGGGTGTCGGAGCTGTGCAGGTGGTGCTTCGCTGCGCGTTGAGGCACGCATGAAATCGCCGCCGTACGCGTCAGAGACGACGATCCGCACTCAGGGCAGCCGACCTTGGCGCTGAGGCCGCAGCTGGACGCGGTGCCGACGCAGGGGCCCTCGTCGGGCCGAGACTGCTCGGCGATTGTCATCGCTGTGGCGCGTTCGTCTCAAAGAGCGAGCCGGTCACCGTTGGCTCCGCCCTGAACGAGTAGCGCGCATCAGTCTGGCGATGCGGTTGCTCTCGACCCCAGCGTCGAGCTCGGCTGCCCTGAGTGCGGTGTGGCGGCTCTGGCGTGTGTGGCGGCGATTTCATGCGTGCATCGAGGTGCAGCGAAGCACCACCTGCACAGCTCCATTGCCTCTGGTCAACCCTGGCGCACGGCACGCATGAGATCGTCGCCACGCGCGACAGCCACCACCGTTCTCCGGGCAGCCGAATGACGGCTACAGTACTGGCGCAATCTTCCTGAACACCACGCTCAGGTTGTTCGCCGGCATCGCGACGATCTCGCTCTGCACGAACCCGTTGGCCTCGGCCAACGCCTGCACCGCTTCGAGATCGCGAACGCCCCAGTCTGCATGGCGCGCCCGCAGGCTCGCGTCGAAGGCCTCGTTGCTCGGCGCCGTGTGCGCGCCGTGTCGCCGATAGGGCCCGTACAGGATCAACAGGCCGTTTCGTTGCAGCAGCCGGCCGGCCTCTTCGATCAGCGCGATGCCCGCGGCCCACGGCGAGATGTGGATCATGTTGATGCAGAGGATCGCATCGAGGTGCCCGAGCGACGGCCAGGGCCGGCGCGTCACGTCCAGTTCCAGGGGTGGGGCAACGTTGGGAAGTGCGGACGCCGCAATGCGTTCGGCGATCGCCTCGCGGTGCTGCGCCTCGTAGTCGCTTGGCTGCCACTCGAGATCGGGCAATGCCGCGGCGAAGTGGATCACGTGCTGGCCCGTGCCACTCGCGATCTCCAGCACATGGCCGGTCGTCGGCAGCACGCGCTGGAGGACCTCGAGGAGGGGGCCCTTGTTCCGTTCGGGAGCGTCGTAGGTCAGCATGGGAAACTGGAGCGGGTGATGGGAATCGAACCCACGTTAGTAGCTTGGGAAGCTACAGTTCTACCATTGAACTACACCCGCATCGGTGTGGTGCCAGTTTAATCCGATCAGGGCCCGTTGGGCACCGCCCGCGTCCGCGCGGTGGTCACCGCGCCGGCCATGGCGACGATGATGCTGCCGATCCCGAGGCCCTGCGGCAGCGTCAGCCGCTCCCCGAGCACGACCAGGCCAGACAGCGTCGCGAACGCGGGCTCGAGGCTCAGCAGCGTGCCAAAGGTGCGCGAAGGCATGCGCTGCAGGGCATACATCTCGAGGGGATAGGGGATGGCGCTCGAGAAGATCGCGACAAGGCAGGCCGTCGGCCACCACTTCGGATCGAGCAAGGCGGGCCCGGCCGCGATCGCTCCAGCCGGGAACGCGACCGCGGTGGCGATGATCATGGCGATGGCGACGCTGCTCGCGCCGCTGGTGCCCGCGTGCCGCCCGAGTCGCTGGCCGAACACGATATAGAGCGCCCAGCAGGCCGCGGCGCCGAACGCGGCGATCAGCGAACCAGTTTCGAGCCTCACGTCCGAGCCAGGCCACGGCAGCAGGGCGGCAAGGCCGGCGACGGCGAAACCGATCCAGACGAAATCGCGCACCGAGCGCGAGGCGATCAGCGCGACGCTCAGGGGCCCGAGGAACTCGATGGCGACGGCGACGCCGAGCGGTATGCCGCGCAGCGAGCGATAGAACAGCAGGTTCATCGTGCCAAGGGCGACGCCATAGAGCAGCAGCCAGCGCAGTGCGCCGGGCCGGCGCAACCACTCCAGCCGTCGCCAGGGCCGCAGCACGACGAGCAGCAGCACCGTCGCGAACAGCAGGCGCAGGGCAGTGACGCCTTCCGGGCCGAGGACGGGAAACAGCGACTTCGCGATTGCCGCGCCCAGGGTGACCGACACCATGGTGACGATGACGGTGAGAAACGGCAGCAGCATGGGGCGCACACCTTACCGCCGATCCGCGGCGCCGGTGGCACAATGCCGCATCGATCACGGGGGAGAGCGCGATGGGCAATCACGAGCATCGCAAGCCGCTGGCCGAGGTCCGTGGCCGGACAGCGTTCATCACCGGCGGATCGAGCGGCATCGGGCTCGGCATGGCGCGCGCCTTCTCGGCGGCGGGCATGAAGGTCGTCTTCACCTACATGCGTGCGGAGCATCGCGACGCGGCGCTCGCACTGTTCCCGAAAGGGAATGCGGGCGTGCATGCGATCCGTCTCGACACCACCGATCGCGACGGTTTCGAACGCGCGGCGGACGAGGCGCGCGAGGTCTTCGGCGCGGTGCACCTGCTGGCGAACAATGCGGGCGTCGGCATCCCGGCGCTCGCGAGCCAGTGCAGCTACCAGGACTGGGACTGGGCGATCGACGTCAACATCAACGGCGTGTTCAACGGCATCCGCACGTTCCTGCCGCGAATGCTCGAACAGGACGAGGGCCACATCGTGACCACCTCGTCGAGTGGCGGTCTGGTCGCGGGAATGCTCGGTGTCTACTGCACGACGAAGTTTGCGGTGGTGGGGCTGATGGAGTCGCTGCGCGTCGAGATGCAGGGTCGCAACATCGGCATCTCGCTGTTCTGTCCGGGGCTGGTCCGCACGCAGATCATGGATTCGAACCGCAACCGGCCGGCCGCGCACGGTGCGGTGCAGACGGCAGGCGGGCCGCCGCCGGGCCTCGTCGATGCGCCGCCGGTCGACCTGATGGCAGATGCGATGGATCCGCTGACCGCGGGCGAAGGCGTGCTCGCGGGCGTGCGCAACAACGACCTCTACATCCTGAGCCACGCCGAGTTCGCGCCGTACGTGCGCCAGCGCTTCGAGGCGATGGAGGCGTCGTGGTCGAAGGATGCCCCGCCGCCCGGACGGGCTGCTGCGGTGGCGACGTTCACGCCCGATCTCTACCGGCAGGAAGCCGAGCGCCGCCGCGGCGGCTGAAACGCCCGCTGGTCAGCGGAGCAGCGCCCAGATGACGAGACCGAGCAGCACGACGAAGGCTGCGGCGACCACGCGCTCGCGGCGATGCATTGCAAGCAGAGCCTTCGCCATCTCGGCCTGGTGCTGCGCCAGACGTTCCACCAGCGCGGCCTGGCCGCGCTCGTTCTCCTCGAGCGCGGCGATGCGGATGAGCAGTTCCTTGCGATCGTCACCGGGCACGACGCGGCGGTCGCCGTCGGTGCCAGAGTCGCCCTCGTGCCCCGCACGTTGCATCAGTTCGCGCGACAGCAACATGAGCTGCGGCGCCCAGCGGATGATCGATTTCCAGGGAACGGCCATGGCGCGACCCTAGCGCAGGTGACTGCGGCAGTTCCATAGGACGATGTGCTTCAGGGGGCGGCGGCGAGATCGGCCTGCAGTTTCTGCAGACGTGCGAGCCGGCCTCGTTGCACAGTGGCGTGCCACCACTGGCCGCCGACATACAGCGGCGCGCCGATCCATCCGGCGAGAACGAAGCCGCGCGAGGTGATGAGCTCTGACCAGTCGGCGGATTCGAGCCGCTGCGTCGATACGACGATGTACGCGAGCTCGGCCGCATAGAGAAATATCGCGATGGGCACGCTCAGCAACCCGGCGCGGCATCGGCGGATCGAGACTTCGAGGAACGCGTGGGTCGTCTCGTCGCGCGGGCGCCAGGTGCCCCGGCTACGGGCGGGGGCGAGCGAGTCGGTCAGGGTGGCTTCGGGTTGCACCGCGTCTGTGTCCATGCAGAGGTGGTCCCGCGGGAGGTTCCCTCCTTGCACGGATCTGTTGTAAGGATTACCCCGGAAGCCGGACTATCGCAGAGACGGGAGAGGGGGAACAGATGACCAACATCCAGCTCGCGCGGCACCTCGCAGGCAGCCCGCGCCGTTTCTTTGCGGCACTTCTCGAGTGGCCCCGCTACGCGTTGCCGATGTGGCTCATCCTGCTCGGCGCCTGCGCCATCATCGCGTGGTTCTATTCGATCGCGAATGTCGAGCTGCTGATGGAGCAGCAGTTGACCGCGAACCCGCAGGCGGCGGCGATGACCGAAGCGCAGCGGGCACAGACGGTGCGCTTCATGACTCGCGGCGTCCAGTTGTCGATCGGCATCTGCACGACGCTGTTCTTCGTCCTGCTCGTCCGCCTGCTCGAGTCGCTGTACTACAAGCTGGTGGGCAACGCGACCGGCCATCGGCGCACCTACCGGCAGTGGTTCGCCTTCGCCTGGTGGACCAGCGTGCCCGGGCTCATCGGCGTCGTCTCGTCGATGCTGCTGCTCGCCACCGCGGCGGGCAGCCCGACCGATCTCGGGCTGCTGCAGCCGCTGTCGTTCAACTCGCTGTACTTCCACCGCGAGATCGGCGAGCCGGGCTACCAGGTGCTGTCCAGCCTGTCGGTGCTGATGTTTCTTTCCGTCGCGCTCGTCGCGTACGGCCAGAAGTGCTGGTCGGGCCGGTCGTGGCTCTATGCGGTGCTGGTCAGCGCCACGCCGCTCGTGCTCTTCGGCGGCGGCGCACTCTGGTACGCGCTGGGGCGTTCATGAAGTCCGCGCTGCGCTATGGAATCGCGCTGCTGGTCATCGTTCTGGTGGCGGTACCGGTCGTCGCGCGGCTGCGCGGTGGCGGTGAAGTCCGCGATGTCGAGACGCAGCTGATCGGCGAGCGCGTGCTGTCGCCGACCATCCTCGCTTCGGGCACCTTGACGTACCAGACGGAGATCAAGCTCGTCTCCGAAGTGATCGGACGCGTGAAGGAGCTGCTGGTGAAGGAGGGCGATCGCGTCGGGAAGGGCGATCTGCTGCTGCGTCTCGATCCGGCGACGGCGCTCGCCGAAGTTGCGCAGCTCGACGCCGCGCTCGCGCAGTCTCGCCTCGCGATCGAGCGGCAGAAGGTCACGGCTTCGACGCAGGCAACGCGCTTCAAGCGTTACCAGTCGCTGCGCGAGCAGGGCGTCATCGACGCGAACACGTTCGATGACGTCGCATCGAACCATCAGCTCGCGCAGGTCGAGCTGCGCAACTCCGACCAGGTGCTGCGCCAGACCGAGGCGCAGCTGCGGCAGGCGCGGGAACGCCTCGCGAAGACCGAGATCCGCGCGCCGCTGACGGGCCGCGTCACCGCGCTGTTCATCAAGGTCGGCGAGACCGCGGTGCCGAGCGTCACCAGCATCGCGGGCTCCGACCTGATGGTCATCGCCGATACGTCCAATCTCTTCGCCGAGGTCAACGTCAACGAAACCGACGTCGCGCGCGTCGGCGTCGGGCAGACGGCGCACATCGTTCCGGCTGCGTTTCCCGACCAGTCGTGGACCGGCGTCGTCGAGACGGTGGCGGTGTCGCCGCGAACGGTCGCGGGGCAAAGCAAGAGTTATCCGGTCAAGATCCGTATCGGCGACGTCGGCGACCTGAAGTTCCACACGGGGATGAGCTGCCGCGCCGAAGTGTCGACGCGCGACACCGGCGCGCGACCGACGCTTGCGGTCCCGGTGGCGGCAGTGCGGTACGAAGAGGTTGCCAACCGCAACGAGCGTGCGAAGTCGAGCCTGTTGCTGGTCGAGAACGGCCGCGTCGTGCAGCGTGAGGTCGAAACCGGCATCGCCGACGACGACTTCATCGAGATCCTCAAGGGCGCGAAGGCCGGCGATACGCTCGTGACCGGCCCGTCGCGGACGTTGCGGTTCCTGAAGGCGGGCGATCGCGTTGCGTCGAAGGTAGCGGCCGGGCCGCCGTGATCCAGCTCGAGCGGCATCGAGAAGCGCTATCGCTTCGGTGACGACGAGTTCGTGGCGCTCGCCGACGTCACGCTGACGCTGGAGCGCAACGAGTTCGTCGCGCTCACCGGCCCGTCGGGTTCGGGCAAGTCGACGTTGATGAACGTGCTCGGCTGTCTCGACACGCCGAGCGCGGGCGAGTACCGGCTCGACGGCGCCGTGGTCTCGGGTCTCGACGAGGCGGCACTCGCGACGGTCCGCAATCGCAAGATCGGCTTCGTCTTCCAGAACTTCTACCTGATGCCGCGCATGACGGCGCTCGACAACGTTGCGCAACCCCTCATCTACCGTGGCATCGCCCCGGCCGTCAGGCGCGCGCATGCGGCCGACGCGCTGTCGCGCGTGGGCCTCGGCGACCGGCTGCTGCATCGGCCGAACCAGATGTCCGGCGGCCAGCGTCAGCGCGTCGCGGTGGCGCGCGCGCTGGTGGGCGATCCGGAGCTGCTGCTCGCCGACGAACCGACCGGCAATCTCGACAGCCGCACGGCAGCGGAGATACTCGATCTGTTCGCGGCGCTGCATGCGGACGGTCAGACGGTCGTCATCGTCACGCACGACCCGGGCGTTGCGGCCCGGTGCCGCCGCATCATCCGGCTGCATGACGGGCGCATCGCCGAGGACTCGCATGACGCGACTCATTGACGATCCGGGCGCGACTGCCCGGTTGTGGTACGCGGTGCAGGAGTGCCTGCGCTCCGCCATCGCCTCCATTCGGGCGCATGGCCTGCGCAGCGTGCTGACGATGCTCGGCGTCATCATCGGCGTGGCGTCGGTCATCTGCGTCATCGGGCTGGTGCAGGGACTGTCGTACTCGATCACGAGCCAGTTCGAAGGCCTCGGTTCGAGCACGCTGACATTGCGCTCGTATACGCCGCTCGAGGACCAGCTGCGCGGCAAGTTCAACCGGCTGCGTCCGTCCGATCTCGACGAGCTGCGTTATCGCGTGGAGGGCATCAGCAACATCACGCCGCTGGTGTACGCGGGCGCCCGTTTCGGCGCGGAGGTGCGGTTCGGCTCGAACACAGCGAACGGTCAGCTGCTCGGTACCACCCATCGGTACCAGGAAGTGGCTGCGCTCTATCCGCGCGTCGGCCGCTTCCTCACTGACAGCGACGACGTCACGCGGCGTCGCGTGGTGGTGCTGGGCGAGCAGATGCGCAAGGACCTGAAGCTCCCCGGCGACCCGACCGGTCAGTTCGTGCAGATCGGCCGCGAGTGGTTCAAGGTCGTCGGCAGCATGGAGGCGCGCGGCGAGGTGTTCGGCCAGTCGCAGGACAGCTTCCTGCTGATGCCCTACCAGACGGCGCTCGCCGTCACCGGCGTCATCGCGCAGCCAGATCTCTGGATCAGCTTCTCGGTGACCGATCTCGACAACGTCGCGAACGTGAAGCAGCAGGTGCTCGCGCTGATCCGGCGCATTCACGGTCTCGGCGAGAAGCAACCGGACGATTTCCTGGTCGAAGGTTCCGACTCGCTCGCCAACACGTTCAAGCAGATCTCGAGCACCGTGACGGCGGTGGTCGCCGGCATCGTGAGCATCTCGCTGCTGGTCGGTGGTATCGGAATCATGAACATCATGCTGGTGTCGGTGACCGAAAGGACGCGCGAGATCGGAATCGCCAAGGCGCTCGGTGCGCCCCGCCACTTCATCCTGCTGCAGTTCCTGATCGAGGCCGTGCTGCTCGCGACCCTGGGCGGCGCAATCGGCATCGTGCTCGGTTTCGGGCTCGCGCACGGCGTCGCGAGCCTGATACCGAATTTCCCGGCGCCGAACGTGCCGTGGTGGGCGGTCGTCGGCGCATTCGCGTTCTCGGCACTGGTCGGGGTGCTGTTCGGTTCATTGCCGGCGAGCAAAGCTGCGCGTCTTGCGCCGATCGATGCACTGCGTTACGAGTAGCCCCCATCCAGACGATTCCGGGGAATGCACATGGTCAGCAGGACATCCATCGCGGCCGCAGTCGCGATCGCTTCGCTGTCATCCGCCGCGCACGCTGCGGGCTTCGGCGTCATCGAACAGAGTGCCAGCGGGCTCGGTGCCGCCTTTGCCGGCTCTGCCGCGCAGGCGAACGACGCGAGCATCCAGTATTTCAACCCCGCCGGTCTGACGCTGATCGACGGGCCCGAAGTCACCGCGGCCGTGCATGCACTCGACGTCAACCTTGCGTTCAGCGATGCGGGTTCGACGCTGCCTCCCGCAGGGCTCGGCGCACTGCCACGCGGCGCCACCCAGGATGAAGCGGGCGACGTCCTCTTCGTGCCGAACCTGCACGTCGCCTATCCATTCACGTCGCGCCTCGTCGCGGGCCTTTCGATCAGCGTGCCGTACGGCCTCAAGACCGACTACTCCGACCCATGGGTCGGGCGGTTCCAGGGCCTCCTCAGCGAGCTCAAGACCCTGAACGTCAATCCGGCAATCGCGTGGCGGGTTTCTGATCAGGTATCCATCGGCGTCGGCGCGAGCTGGCAGAAGGCCGATGCGACGCTGACCAACGCGGTGATGCTGGGCGCTGCGACCGAAGGGCGCGCGCGGCTCACCGCCGATGACACCTCGTGGGGCTGGAACGCGGGCGTGCTCATCACGCCGCACGAAACAATGCGCGTCGGCGTCGGCTACCGGTCGCGCATCAACTACGACCTGCAGGGAATGGTGGCGGTGACGACCGGCGCCGGCGCTCCGGTTGCGGCAGCGAGCGGGCCGGTCACCGTGGGCGTAGACCTGCCCGAGCAAGGCTATTTCAGCGTCGCACAGCAGATCGGCACCCGCTTCGTCCTGCTCGCCGATGCGAGCTTCACGAGCTGGGGGGGCATCTCCGAACTGCGCGCGTTGAATCCTGCGACCGGCGCGGCGCGTGATGTCCTGTCGTTCGGCTTCCGCGATACGTGGCGCTTCGCGTTCGGCGGCGAGTACGGGCTGAACGATCGCTGGACGCTGCGCGCCGGGCTCGCGCGGGACGAGTCCCCCGTATCGGCTGGCAATCGCAGCGTGCGGCTGCCGGACGAAGACCGCACGTGGGTGACGGTCGGCGCTCAGTGGCGCTTCGACGAGCACTTCCGTTTCGACGCGGGCTATGCCCATCTTTTCGTGCAGGACGCTCCGATCGCCTTTACGCGCGCGCAGGTGGGCGCGCCCGCGTCGTTCACGAGCGTCGTGCGCGGCGCTTACAAAAGTTCGGTGAACATCCTGAGCCTGCAGGTGTCCTACGCGCTGTAGCGGGTCGCCATGTCGTCACGGGGTCGCCGCCGGCGCCCCGCGGCGCCTCGCGCTGAATCGACGAATCATGGTCTAATCGCCGCCCGCAGATCCGTCCGGAATCCAATGCGATCGAACCGCCGTTCCCCGCTCGCGCGGGCTGCCCTGTGTCTTGCCCTGTCGGCCGGCTTCGGTGCAAGCGCCGTGGCTGCCACGTCGCTGAGCAACCTGACGACGCTGCTGCCGCTGGCCAATGCCGGCACCAACGGCATCCAGACGCGCGGCGAGCCCATCCTCGCGAGTGACGGCAATTTCTATTTCACGACCTACGCGGGCGGGTCGGGCGCTGGCACGCTGATGCGGGTCACCCCCACCGGCACCGCGACCGTGCTGCATTCGTTCGCTGGCGCGTCCTCCGAGGGGGCTCTGCCGCAGGCCGGTGTGGTCCAGGGCAGCGACGGCGCTTTTTACGGCACCACGTACTTCGGCGGCGCCTCGAACCTCGGGGTGGTCTACAAGGTCGGGATCGACGGCACGTACACCAACCTCTTCTCGTTCACGAACGCGTCGCAGGGCGGCTTTCTGCCCTATGCGGGCCTGACGCAGGTCGGCACCGACTTCTACGGGACCACGCTGCGCGGTGGCGTCAACGATGCGGGCACGGTGTTCCGCATGACGCCGGGCGGCTCGCTCACGGTGCTCGCATCGTTCGATGGGTCGAACGGACGCAACCCTGAAGGCAAGCTCGTGCTCGGCGCCGATGGCGCCCTGTACGGCACGACCCTCATCGGCGGGGCGGCCGATCGCGGCACCGTCTACAAGATCACGACCAGCGGCACGCTGTCGGTGGTGTATTCGTTCCCGTCGCTCGGTGCCTTCAACTCCGCCGGCGTCGCGACGAACGACACCGGCGCCAACCCCCGCGCGGGCCTCGTGCTCGGCGTCGACGGCAACTTCTACGGCACCGCCTACCAGGGCGGCACGAGCGGCTTCGGTACGGTGTTCCGCATGACGCCCGCCGGTGCGGTGACCGCGCTGCATTCGTTCCTCGGCACGCCGACCGAGGGCGCGCGTCCGCTCGCGCCGGTGACGGCGCTCGCCGACGGGTCGCTGGTCGGTACCACCGAGAGCGGTGGCTCCACCGGGTCGGGCTCGGCCTGGCGCATCGACAGTGCCGGCAACTTCCAGAACCTCTACTCGTTCAGCTCGTTCGCGAACGACGGGCTGCAGCCGTACACCGGTCTCGTGCCGTTGAACGGTTCGCTGTACGGCGTGACGTACAGCGACGCCGCGCTGGGCGGCGGTGTGTTCTATCGCATCGACCTGCCCGGCACGGCCGGGCTTCCGCTCACGATGACGTCCACGCCCGACTCGATCAGCCTCGGCGCGAGCGCAACGATCTCGTGGACCGCGCCGGCTGCCACCAAGTGCACGACCAGCGGCAACGCGTGGACCAACGAGGACGTCGCGATCACCGGCAGCCGCACGGTGACGCCGGTCGCGGCCAGCATCAGCACCTTCATCCTGACCTGCACCGACGGCGCCGGCATCGCGCACACGGCGTCGGTGCCGCTCGTCGTGACGACGCAGGCCGCGGCGCCGATCGACGCGGGCGGCAGCGGCGGCGGCTCGATGTCTCTCGCCAGCCTCGCGTTGCTCGCCGGCGCGCTGGCCGTCTCACTGTTGCGCAGGCACTTCTCCAAGGATCCAGTCTGACCATGACCGACACGAACAACGAAATCGCGCAGATCACCGCGCTGCTGGCCAATGCCTCGATCGAGATGACCTGCAAGGACACCGAGGTCCTGGCTGAGGTCGCGACGCTCCTGCCGAAGGGCAGCGACATCTTCATCGCGCTGTTCCCGAACCAGTCCTTCGACGAGCTCACCGAAGCGGCGAGAGCGGTGAAGGCCGCGGGCCTCACGCCGGTGCCGCACGTTCCCGCGCGCCGCATTCCCGACCTTGCCGAAGTGAAGCGCATCGCGCAGAACTTCGCCGCCGCCGGCGTCACCAAGTTCCTGCTGATCGCGGGCGACATGACCGCGCCTGCCGGTGCGTTCGATTCGACCATCGGGGTGCTCGAGAGTGGCGAGTTCGCGAAGGCCGGCATCAAGGAGATGTACATGGCCGGCCATCCGGAAGGCCACGCGCACATGACCGAGCAGCAGCTGCGCGAGTACGAGCAGAAGAAGGTGCAGCTGACCAACGCGCAGGGCGTGAAGCTGAACTTCGTCACGCAGGTCGTGTTCGAGCCCGAGCCGATGATCGAGTGGAACAAGACCCTGCGCCGCACGGGCGTCACGAACCCGGCTCGTCCCGGGCTGCCCGGCCCGGCGAGCATCAAGACCCTGCTGCGCTACGCCAAGATCTGCGGCGCCGGTGCCTCGATCAAGGCGCTGACCTCGGGCAAGGCGAGCCTCGTCGCCGCGCTGCTCGGCGACAGCGGCCCGGAAGGGTCGATCCGCACACTGGCGCGTGCTCAGGCGAAGGGCGAGACCGACTTCGCCGGTCTGCACTTCTTCGCCTTCGGCGGCTTCCTCAAGACCAGCAAGTACGTCTCCGCCATGCAGCGCGGCAACATCACGCTGTCGAAGGATGGCGAAGACTTCAAGGTCAACGTCTAGACCGGGCCTCTGCCCGGGCGGCCTTGTCGAAGGCCGCCCGGGTCTTCTCGATCCGGCGCCGGTTGTCGAGCGCCCACACCAGCAGCTCGCTGACGGGCTGCAACAAAGAACCCCCGACCGTCGTCAACGCGTAGTCGACCCGCAACGGCGCGGTCGCATGCACGGTGCGCGTCAGCAGCCCGTCGCGCTCGAGACTGCGTAACGTCAGCGTCAGCATTCGCTGCGATATTCCATCGACCCGCCGCTTGAGCTCGCTGAAACGCAGCGGGCCTTCGTTGAGGGTGGCAATGATGTAGAGGCTCCACTTGTCGCCCACGCGATCGAGGATCTCGCGTACCGGCTCGCAGTTGCTTTCGGCACACACCCGCGCGCTCAAACGAGCGAATGCGGTACGTCCAGCGGCCTTGTGCGTCTTTACGTGCACGGTATACTTTGTAGCCCAGATGCCAAAAGTGTACCGGGTTGTTCCGGTCTCTCCAAGGAAACCCGTCGCATGTCTCCGAGCCTCCGCATCGCGCTTTCCATTGCGTTTCTTGCCGCATTGAGCGCGTGCGGCAAGCAGCCCGAGCAGAGCGGGCCGCCGCCGGCGATGGAGATCAGCGTCGCCACCGTGCCAGAGCGCGAGATCACCGAGTGGGACGAGTACACCGGCCGTCTCGAGTCGGTGCAGACCGCCGAGATCCGCCCGCAGGTCACCGGTTACGTGCAGGAGATCAAGTTCGAGGAAGGGCGTGACGTCAAGAAGGGCGACGTGCTGTTCGTCATCGACCCGCGGCCGTTCCAGGCCGAGCTCGACAAGGCGACTGCCGAGGTCGATCGTGCGAAGACCGCGGCCGATCTCGCCAAGGCAGACCTCGCGCGCGCCGACAAGCTGCTCGCCACGCGCGCAATCTCGCAGGAAGAGTACGAGTCGCGGAAGGCGGGCAGCGTCAGCTCCGCCGCATCCATCCGCGTCGCAGAGGCCTCCGCGGCCACGGCGCGGCTGAATCTCGGCTACACGCGCGTCGTCTCGCCGATCGCAGGCCGCATCGGTCGCGCCGAGATCACGGTCGGCAACCTCGTCACGCAGGCCGCGCGCCTCACCACGGTCGTGTCGCTCACGCCGATGTACGCGTACTTCGAAGCGGCCGAGCAGAACTACCTGAAGTACATGGATCTCGCCCGCAGCGGCGAGCGGCCGCTGTCGCGCGAGAATCCCAATCCCGTCTTCATGGCCGTCGGCAACGAGACCGAGTTCAGCCACGAGGGTTATATGGACTTCGTCGACAATCGCGTCGACGCCGGCACCGGCACGCTGCTCGGTCGCGCGGTGTTCCCGAACCCCGACCGTTATCTCGTGCCTGGCATGTTCGTGCGCGTGCGTCTGCTCGGCACGAGCAAGTACAAGGGTCCGCTGATCAACGACCGCGCGATCGCGACCGACCAGGACCGCCGGTTCGTGCTGGTGGTGGGAGAGGGCGACAAGGTCGAGTACCGCGCCGTCACCACCGGGCCGATGTTCGAAGGGCTGCGGGTGGTGCGCAGCGGCCTCAAGGCGGGCGAACGCATCATCGTCAACGGCCTGCAGCGCGTGCGGCCCGGCACGCCGGTGAAGCCGCGCATGGTGCCGATGGAAGGCGAAGCGCCACCGCCGGCGGCCCCGGCTGCGGCGGCCGGCTGAGGCGGGTCGTCACGTGAAATTCTCGCACTTCTTCATCGATCGCCCGATCTTCGCGGGCGTGCTGTCGATCGTCGTCACGCTGGCCGGCCTCATCGCGATGCAGCGGCTGCCGATCAGCGAATATCCGGAAGTCGCGCCGCCTTCGGTGGTCGTCGCCGCGGCCTACCCGGGCGCGAGCCCCGCCGTCGTCGCCGAGACGGTCGCCGCGCCGCTCGAGCAGGCGATCAACGGCGTCGAGAACATGCTGTACATGTCGTCGGGTTCGTCCTCGTCCGGCTCGATGCAGCTGACGGTGACGTTCAAGACCGGCACCGATCCCGACCAGGCTCAGGTCCAGGTCCAGAACCGCGTTTCGCAGGCGCTGACCAAGCTGCCCGAAGACGTGCGCCGCATCGGCGTCACGACGGTCAAGAGCAACTCCGACATCACGCTGTTCGTGCAGCTCGTCAGCCCGAACGGCCGTTACGACCTCAAGTACCTGCGCAACTACGCCGAGCTGCAGGTGCGCGACTCGCTCGCGCGCATCCCCGGCATGGGCCAGGTCGAGGTGTTCGGCGGCGGCAGCTACGCGATGCGCCTGTGGCTCGATCCGCAGAAGATCGCCGCGCGAAACATGACGGCGGGCGACGTGGTGCAGGCCGTGCGCGAGCAGAACGTGCAGGTGGCGGCGGGCGTCGTCGGCGCGCAGCCGATGCCTGCGGGTGTCGACCAGCAGCTGCTGGTCAATGCCTACGGGCGTCTCGCCTCGGAAGAGGAGTTCGGCGAGATCATCGTCAAGACTGGCGCGAACGGCGAGGTCACGCGCCTCGCGGACGTCGCGCGCATCGAGCTCGGCACGCAGGACTACGGCATCGTCGGCTATCTCGACAAGAATCCAGCCGTCGCGATCGCGATCTTCCAGGCACCGGGGTCGAACGCGCTGCAGTTGTCGACCGATGTGAAGGCTGCCATGGACGACATGGCGCGCAACTTCCCCGAAGGGCTCGAATACCGGGTCATCTACGACCCGACGAACTTCGTCCGCCATTCGATCACCGCCGTCATCGAGACGCTGATCGAGGCACTGATCCTGGTCGTGCTCGTGGTGGTGCTGTTCCTGCAGAGCTGGCGTGCGTCGATCATTCCGCTGGCGGCGGTGCCGGTGTCGATCATCGGCACGTTCGCGGTGCTGCTGATGGCCGGCTTCTCGATCAACACGCTGTCGCTGTTCGGCCTCGTGCTCGCAATCGGCATCGTGGTCGATGACGCGATCGTCGTCGTCGAGAATGTCGAGCGCAACATCGAGGCGGGGTTGTCGCCGCGCGACGCGACGTTCAAGGCGATGGACGAGGTCAGCGGACCGATCATCGCGATCGCGCTGGTGCTCACCGCGGTGTTCATCCCGATCGCCTTCATCGGCGGCCTGACCGGCGAGTTCTACCGCCAGTTCGCGGTGACGATCGCGATCTCGACGCTGATCTCGGCGTTCAACTCGCTGACACTGTCGCCGGCGCTCGCCGCGGTGCTGCTGAAACCGCATGGCGCGAAGCCCGACCTCGCGACACGCATCCTGGATCGCGGGGCCGGCTGGATCTTCCGGCCGTTCAACCGCTTCTTCCATCGCGCATCCGATGCATACAGCCGGGGCGTCGGCCGCGTGATCCGCGTCGCGGGCCTCGCGCTGCTGGTCTATGCCGGCCTGCTCGCGCTCGGGGCGCTCGGCTTCATGCGCGTGCCGCAGGGTTTCGTGCCGGTCCAGGACAAGGACTACGTGATCGCGTTCGCGCAGCTTCCCGACGCCTCGTCGCTGAATCGCACCGAGGAAGTGATCCGCCGCATGAGCGACATCTTCGTGGCCGAAGAAGGCGTCGAGTCGGTGATCGCGTTCTCCGGCATGAACGTGCAGTCGGGGTTCGGCGTCGCATCCAACGCGGGCGTCATCTTCGCCGTACTCGACCCTGCCTCGAAGCGCGGCAAGGGCCTTTCCGCGCAGGAGATCCAGCAGAGCCTGCAGGGCAAGATGTTTGGCATCGAAGATGCGTTCATCGGCGTCGTGATGCCGCCTCCGGTCATGGGCATGGGGACGCTCGGCGGTTTCGCGATGCGCATCGAGGATCGCTCCTCGCTTGGCTACCAGGGCCTCAATCAGGTGCTGCAGGATTTCCTCGCCAAGGCGAACCAGACCCCGGGCGTGGCGGGCGTCTACTCCACCTACCTCGTGAACGTTCCGCAGATCTACGCCGACATCGACCGCGTGAAGGCGAAGCGCGACGACGTGCCGCTCGCAAACGTCTTCGATGCGCTGCAGACGTATCTCGGCTCGATGTACGTCAACGACCTGAACCTCTTCGGGCGCAGCTACCAGGTGGTCGCGCAGGCCGATGCGCCGTTCCGCGCGCGCAAGGAGCAGATCCTCGACCTGAAGACCCGCAATGCGAAGGGCGAGATGGTGCCGCTCGGGTCGGTCATGAGCGTGCGCGACAGCACCGGCCCGGACAGCGTCTCGCACTACAACGGTTTCCTGAGTGCAGACGTGAGCGGACAGGCCGCCCCGGGCACCAGCTCGACCGGCGCGCTCGATGTCCTCGAGAAGCTCGCGCGCGAGACGCTACCCGCTGGCGTCGCGTTCGAATGGACCGATCTCAGCTATCAGGAGGTGCTGTCCCGCGGCAGCTCGACGCTGATCTTCCCGCTGTGCGTGCTGCTCGCGTTTCTCGTACTTGCAGCGCAGTACGAGAGCTGGACGCTGCCGCTGGCGGTGATCCTGATCGTGCCGATGTGCGTCGTCAGCGCGATCGCCGGCCTGTGGCTCACCGGGGCCGACAACAACATCTTCACCAAGGTCGGCTTCATCGTGCTGGTCGGGCTCGCGTGCAAGAACGCGATCCTGATCGTCGAGTTCGCCGTGCACCTGGAAGAGAACGGCCGCAGCCCGATGGAAGCGGCGATCGAGTCTTGCCGGCTGCGACTGCGCCCCATCATCATGACGTCGCTCGCGTTCATCATGGGTGTCGTGCCGCTGATCTTCTCGAGCGGCGCCGGCTTCGAGATGCGGCACGCGATGGGCGTTGCCGTGTTCTCCGGCATGCTCGGCGTGACGTTCTTCGGCCTGTTCCTCACTCCGGTCTTCTACGTGCTGCTGCGTGGCCTCGTGAAGAAGCGTCTCGAGGTGCGTCATGTCTGATCCGCGGCACGCGCGCATCGCGGTTGTCATCGCCGTCGCGGCAGTGCTGTCGGCCTGTGCGGTCGGCCCCAACTACAAGCAGCCGAAGACGACAGTGGGCGAGCGCTTCGATGCGCAGCCCCTGCTTGCCGGCGCTGCCGAGGGCGAGGTGGAGCGCGAGTGGTGGAAGCTGTTCGGTGATCCGCTGCTCGATGAGCTGGTCGATACTGCGGTGAAGAACAACCGCGACGTCGCCGCAGCAACCGCCCGCCTGCGTCAGGCCCGTTCGCAGCGTCGTGAGAGGCTGTTCGACTTCCTGCCGACAATCACCGGCAATGCGGCTTACGACAACGTGCGCCAGAGTGCGCTCGGCACGCCAGGTGTTCCGGCCGGCTTCCCGATCACTCGCGACTACGAACTCTTCGACGTCGGCTTCGATGCGAGCTGGGAGTTCGACCTCTTCGGGCGTGTCCGGCGCCTGAACGAATCGGTGCGGGCGGCCGCGCAGGCGGCAAACGCCGCGCGCAACCAGGTCGCGCTGTCGGTGATCGCTGAAGTGGCGCGCAACTACTTCGAGCTGCGCGGCGCGCAGACGCAGCTCGCCGTGGCGCGCAACAACGCCCGCAACCAGTCCAGCGCGCTCGAGCTCGTCAACTCGCGGCTCGAAGCCGGCAGCGGCACCGCGCTCGACTCGGCCCGCGCGACCGCACAGGTGGAGTCGACGCTTGCGAGCGTCCCGCCGCTCGAAGCGGCGGTCGATCGCGCCATGCGGCGCATCGCGGTGCTGACGGGGGCGCAACCCGGCATGCTCGCTGACCGGCTGTCGAGTGCGCAGGCGTTGCCTTCGTTGCCGCAGGCGCTCGTCCTCGGCAGCCCCGAAGCACTGCTGCGTCGCCGACCCGACATCCGCAGTGCCGAGCGCCAGCTCGCCGCTGCCACGGCCAACATCGGCGTCCAGGTCGCAGATCTCTTTCCGCGTGTCACCGTGAACGCCGGCATCGGACTCACCGCTCCCCGGGTGAGCCAGCTCGACGATGCGGGCAACGACCGGCGCAGTTTCGGCCCCGCGCTGAGCTGGGGCCTGCTCGATTTCGGGCACGTCTATCACCGCATCCGCGCCGCCGGCGCGCGCAACGCCGAGCTGCTCGCGAACTACGAGCAGACGGTGCTGCTTGCGCTCGAGGAGACCGAGAACGCGCTCTCCGACTTCAGCCGCGAACGCCAGCGGCTCGAGCACCTGACGCGTGCCGCCGAGGCGAGCCGGTCCGCAGCCGACCTCGCGGGGCAGCGGTTCGAAGGCGGAGTGTCCGACTTCCTGACCGCGCTGGACGCCTACCGCACGTCGCTCGAAGCCGAGGACCAGCTGGCCATCAGCCAGACCCGCACCGCCACCGCCCTCGTGACCATCTACAAGGCGCTCGGGGGCGGCTGGGAGATCGCGCCGCCGCCCTGATGCCGGGGCGGCCTGCGGCCGCACCGCCGAATGCGGGCAGACGCTGCTTTCAGGCAAGATTCACCGCTGATGAACGCCCTTCCCGACCTGCTGCGAGACGGCGGTGCGCCTCCGGCCGACCCGTTCCGGTTGCTGGTCGAACATTGGCCCGGAATCGTCGGGCTGTTCGACCTCGACGGTCAGCCGACGTGGCGGAATGGTGCAGCGGTTCGCCATGGCATGGGTTCGATCATCGAGACGTTCGGCGACTCCGCGGCCGCCCTGTCGGCCTGGGCGCAGGCGCGCAACGGTCGGGCGCCGGTCGGCACGGTGGTGATCGAGCGGCCGGACGCCGGCGGCAGCCTGCGAGCGTGGAGCCTGCGGTTCGTGCCGTTGCCCGAGGAGGACGGCCTGCACATCGTCGCCTGCCTGCTGAGCGCGCGCCACGCAGCGGAGGAGCGACTCGAGACCGCGCTCGAGATCGCGCGCAGCGGCGCGTGGGAAGTGCACGTTCCGACCAGCCAGGTCTGGTACAGCGACAGCTACTACCGGCTGTGTGGCGCCGACATCCAGACCGCGAGAGCCACGCCCGATTTCTGGCGCACCCGAGTGCATCCGGACGACCTCGAGTCGGTGCTCGCAGCGTTCGACGACTATGCACGTGGCCGCTCGCAGACGTTCGAGACCGAATATCGCCTTCGGCATGACGATGGTCGCTGGCTGTGGCTGCTCGACCGCAGCCGCACGGTCGAGCGCGATGCGGACGGGCTGCCGGTGCGCGTCATCGGTTTCCTGTTCGACATCACCGACCGCCGCGCGGCCGAGCAGGCGTTGCGTGAGAGCGAGGAGCGCTTCAGGCTGGCGACCGAAGCAGTCAACGGTGTCATCTACGAGACCGATCTCGACAGCGGTGTGACAACGCTGCACGGCCTCGACCGGATCATCGGCATTCGGGACGAGAGCGTGACGCCGCGCTCGATGGCGGCCTGGCTCGAGATGGTCCACCCCGACGACCGCCAGCGCGTGCGGCGCTCGATCGAGGCGTTGCATGCGAACGGCATGCGCTATGACGATCTCTACTACCGCATCGTCCGGCCCGATGGCGAGACGATGCACGTGTGGGCCCGGGGCAGCTTCGTTCGCGATGCCAGTGGCCGCGCGCTGCGTGGCATCGGCCTCATCGAGGACGTGACGGCGCGGGTTCGTGCCGAAGAGGCCCTGCGCAGCAGCGAGTTCCGCCTCCGGGCGGTCGCCAACCTGGCGCCCGGTTTCGTGTTCGAAGGCGTGCGCTCCGGCGAGAGTGCCGACAGCCTGATGTTCACCACCGAGACGTTCGATGCGGTGATGGGCTCGAGCTATGCAGAGTTCATCGCACGCGGTGGCTGGGACGGGTTCTGCTCCGAGCCCTACAGAGGCCGCTGGCGGGAGGCGCTGGCGCAGCTGCGAGCCGGCAATCCTGTCGATGTCGATCTGCACGGCGTGACGCCCGCAGGACGCGACACCTGGTTGCGGCTGCAGGCGGTACCGATGCCGCGGTCTCCGGCCGGCACCGGCGCAATCGGGGTGGTGCACGACATCACCGATTCGAAACGCGCCGAGCTCGCGCTGCACGAATCGCGGCTCGTCATGCAGACCATCATCGAATCCTCGGCGACACACCTTGCGCTGTTCGATCCCGATCACCGCTGCGTGTTCGCGAACTACACGCTGCACGGGGGGCCGGTGAGCGACGTGCTCGGCCGGCGCATCTACGATTTCGTGCCCGAGCAGTACCACGCCGAGATCCGCGCGAATTTCGACCGCGTGCTGAGCACCGCGCAGGGCATCGACAGCGAGAACGAGATGGTGCTCGACGGCGGCGAGCCGATGATCATCGAGTTGCGGCTGCGCCCGGTGCTGTCCGACGGCAAGGTGGTCGGCATCGTGACCAACATCCTGAACGTGACCGACCTGCACCGGCAGCGTGAAGATCTGCGCATCCAGGTGCGCATCATCGAGACGATCCGCGACGGCGTCGCGCTGCTCGACCAGGACGGCCGCATCCTGCTGGCCAATCCGGCGCTGCACGCGCTGTTCGGTCACCGGCCTGCCGCGTTGACCGACCAGAACCTGCGCTCGCTGTCGACGCTGTCGCCGAGCGCGTTCGATCGCCTGCTCGATGGCGTGCGGGACGAGCTCGCGGTGGCGGAGTCGTCGCAGACCGAGTTCGAAGGCGTGCGCGCGGATGGCGAACGACTCGTCGCGGCCTGCATCTTCGCGTCGATCGAGCTGCGCGGCGAGCAGCGCATCGTCGCGGTGCTCAGCGACATCAGCGAGCGCAAGCGGCTCGAGCGCGAGATGCTGCAGGTTGCGACGCGTGAGCAGCAGCGCATCGGTTCCGACCTGCACGACGGACTCGGCCAGCAGCTCACCGGCATCGCGCTGCTGCTGAAGGGGCTGGTGCCGCGCCTCAACGAGGCCCGTCCGGCCGTGTCGCGCGACGACATCGAGCGCATCGTCGCGCTGGTCAACGAGGCGATCGATTCAACCCGTTCGCTGGCCCGCGGGCTGTCGCCGGTTCCCGCCACCGGTGACGGTCTGCCGCTCGCGCTCGAAGCGCTGGCGCGGCAGACGCGACAGCTGCACGGGGTGGACGTCGTCGTCGAGAACGGCCTGCCACAGCACCGCGTGATCGACGATCAACACCGCGACGCATCTCTATCGCATCGCGCAGGAAGCGCTCGGCAATGCCCTGCGCCACGGCCACCCGCGCAGATCCGCGTCGCGCTGCGCGCCGTCGACGGTCAGCTCGAGCTCGTCATCCGTGACGACGGAGCCGGCTTCGACCGGCGCGCGCTGCAGTCGGCCGGCGGTCTCGGCCTGAAGATCATGCGCTTCCGCGCGCAGACGATGGGCGGCGACCTCGCCGTCGAATCGACGCCCGGTGCGGGCACCGTCATCCGCTGCCATTGCGCCGCGCGCCGCGTGGCCTGATGCCGCCACCCGCTCCACCGTCCCGGCGCCGCAAGGTGCTGATCGTCGACGACCATCCGATCGTGCGGCAGGGCTTGCGCTCGATGATCGACGCGGAGCCCGACCTGCGCATCTGTGGCGAGGCCGAGACCGAACGCGAGGCGCGCGTCGCGATCCGCGAGCTGAATCCGGACGTGGTCGTCGTCGATCTCTCGCTCGAGCAGGGCGACGGCATCAATCTCGTCCGCGACGTCCATTCGCATCACCCCGGCGTTGCGCTGCTGGTGCTGTCGATGCACGACGAATCGATCTACGCGGAACGGCTGCTCGCGGTGGGCGCCACGGGCTACATCATGAAACAGGCCGCGGCCGACCAGCTCATCGACCGCCCTGCGCTGCGTGCTCGACGGCGGCACGTACCTGAGCGAAGCCATGCGTCGCGCCCTCGACGGGCACGCGCCCGCCTCGTCCGGGGAGACGACCAAGCTCTCGGCGCGCGAACTGCAGGTGCTCGGCATGATCGGTCGCGGCGTAAGCTCGCGCGACATCGCGCACGCGCTGTCGCTGTCCGTGAAGACGATCGAGTCGCACCGCCTCGCCGATCAAGCGCAAGCTCAACCTTTCGACCAACGCACAACTCGTGCAGTACGCAATCAAATGGTACGGATCTCCCGTCGCCTGATCTGGATCTCGCTGGCGTCGCTCGTCGGGGTCGCGGTTCTCGCCGTCGCCGCCCTGCTGATCGCCGCACTCGCGATCGATCCCAATCGCCTGAAGCCGAGGCTGCAGCAGGCATTCACCGAGCGCACCGGACGCGCCCTCGAGCTGCAGGGCGACCTCGCGTGGCGCTTCTTTCCGTGGATCGTCATCCGCAGCGGTGGCGGCAGCATCGGCAATCCGCAGGGTTTCGAGGCCGGGCAGTTCGCGAGCTGGCGCACACTGCGGCTCGGAGTGCAGCTGCTGCCGCTCTTCGACCGGCAGGTCATCGTCGATCGCATCGAGATCGATGGGCTGAAGCTCGATCTGCATCGCGCTGCCGATGGCTCGGTGAACTGGAAGCTGCCGGAAGGGCCGATCGACGCTGCCGTGGTGGAGGACGGTGATTCGCCGTCGTCACTGGCCCGCTTGCAGTTCGCGGTCGATTCGGTCCAGCTCGGCGACGCGCAGCTCGGCTGGCGCGATGAGCAGGCAAAGCAGGCGTGGCGCACCGAGTCGCTCGCGTTGCAATTCCGGGTCCCGGGCCGCGCCACACCCGAGCGCGTCAGCCTGCGCGACGTTGCGATCAAAGGGCGCCTTGGCGGTACGCCGCTGCCGCGCATCGTCGACGTCGCATTCGAAGCGCCGCGCCTCGACTACGAGGCGCAGGATCTGCGCATCCGTCTCCCCGGCTGGAAGGCGGCATTCGCCGGCGCCGCACTCGAGGGTGGGCTCGATCTTCAGCTCGGGGGTGAAGACCGTCGTGTGGACGGGCGCATCGCGGCGCGTGTCGAGTCGCTGCGCGAGGTTCTGCGCGCCGTCGGCGTCGAGCTGCCCGCGACACGCGATCCGGAAGTGTTCGGCACGTGCGAGCTCAGCAGCGAGTTCTCGCTGGACGAGGGACGCATCGTCACCGATTCGCTGCAGGTTCGCCTCGACGAGACGCGGTTCCGGGGCCGGGCCGAACGGCAGCCCATCGCCGACGGCCTCGTGCGCTTCGCCATCATCGGCGACACGATCGACGTCGATCGATATCTCGAACCGCTCGATGCGAAGGGCAAGAAACCGCTCGTGCTGCAGCTCGGCTGGCTGAAGTCGCTGAAGGCCGAGGGCGAGCTCGCTCTCACCGAAGCGCGCGTTGCCGGCGCCGTCATCAAGGGCATGCGGATCAACGTGCAGTGAGCGCCGTGGTGGCAGGGTTCGTCGCACCGGCCTTGCTCGAATGGCACCGGCTCGAAGGTCGCCACGATCTGCCGTGGCAACGCGAACGCACGCCGTACCGTGTCTGGGTGTCCGAAGTGATGCTGCAGCAGACGCAGGTCTCGACCGTCATCCCGTATTACGAGCGCTTCCTCTCCCGGTTTCCGAGCATCGCGAGCCTCGCCACCGCACCCGAGGACGAGCTGCTGCACCTGTGGTCGGGGCTCGGCTACTACGCGCGCGCGCGCAATCTGCAGCGGGCCGCGCAGCAGATCGTCGCCCTTCACGACGGGAGATTTCCCGAGCGTTTCGACGCTGCGATCGCGTTGCCTGGCATCGGCCGGTCCACGGCCGGCGCCATCCTCGCCATCAGTACCGGTCAGCGGTACGCGATCCTCGACGGCAACGTGCGTCGCGTGCTGGCGCGCGTGTTCGCAATCGAAGGGCGGACCGGCGAGCGCGCATTCGACGACGCGCTGTGGCAACACGCGGAGCGCGAAACGCCCGACGAGCAGCGCCGGCACTTACGCCCAGGCGATCATGGATCTCGGTGCCACGCTGTGCACGCGTCGCAACCCTGCCTGCGAGCGCTGTCCGCTCGCCGCCTGCTGCGAAGCGCGCCGCCGAGGGCCGCCCGCACGACTTTCCTGCCCCGCGCAAGTCTGTGAGCCATCGCCGCCGTCGCGGTACCGTGATGCTCCTGCTGCGGCGGAGCGACGGCAGCGTGTGGCTGCAACGCCGGCCTTCGACCGGTATCTGGGGCGGGCTGTGGTCACCACCCGAATTCCCTGACACCGGCGCGGCGCGCGAGGCGGCCCCGACGAACGACGCCACGAGCATTCGCGCGCTGCCCGCCATCGAGCACGTGTTCACGCACTTCGACCTGACCATCGAACCGCTGCTCGTCGACGTCGCGGCGGCGGGCGTCCCAGCGACGCCGCGCATCGCCGAGGCGGCGGAGGGCGTGTGGTATAACGCGCGCGCGCCGCAGAAGGTCGGTCTTCCCGCGCCGGTCGCGGCACTGCTCGCATCGCTGGTCGATGCCTGATTCCCGAGGAGAGCGCTCATGTCCCGAATCGTCCAGTGCGTGTTGCTCGGCCACGAAGCCGAGGGTCTCGACCGCCCGACCTATCCCGGCCCCCTTGGTCAGCGCATCTTCGAAAACGTGTCGAAAGAGGCGTGGACGCGCTGGGTGCGGCACCAGACGATGCTCATCAACGAATACCGCCTGACCCCCGTCGATCCGAAGGCGCGAAAGCTGCTCGAGGGCGAGATGGAGAAGTTCTTCTTCGGCGGCGGCTCGGAAAAACCCGCGGATTTCCAGGCCCCGCCCGCCTGATTCCGCATGCTCCGCGGGGCCGGCGCGTTTCGCCTTGACGCCCCCGAGGCCCGGCCGGTCTAATACCGCCCTCCCGAGGCCCGGGTAGCTCAGTTGGTAGAGCAGCGGATTGAAAATCCGCGTGTCGTTGGTTCGATTCCGACCCCGGGCACCACTTCAAATAAAGCGCCCGTCGCGCAGGCTGCGCCTCAGGCTCAGCGCGTCCACCTGCGAGCCGCTGTGCTGTCGTGCATTCTCAGATCGGACGGATTTCGATCTCCGACGGCTCGGGCATGGGGTTCGGGCATCGTTTAACCCACTCGACTGCGGCCTCGATGTTGGGCAGTTCCCAGATCCAGTATCCAGCGACCAGGTCGCCTTGAAACGGGCCATCCGTAACCGTGCGAGCGTCGGCGTCGAATCGGACTCTCTTACCTTCGCGTGTCGGGCGTAGTCCGTCGCAGTCTTTCATCACGCCGGCCCGCTTCAGCTCCTCGTTGAAAACGTTCATCCGCGCCATGGACGCCTTGAATGCCGACGGGTCCATGGCGTCGATAGCCTTCTCGAGATGCGGGTTCGATTTAACGAGGATCAAAAATTTCATACCGATCTCCGGTTCGATGGGGCCGGCGGTACATGACGCGGCCCAAGTCCAAGAGCCTCGAGCTGCATTCGGCCGAAAATCGGTCCTACGGGGCAGGTTCGCTCTTCATCTCGTACCCTTCGGCATCGAGGGGCGCTTCGGTTGCCACGAGCGTCTCGTATCCTTCGCCATCGAATCGCTGCCCGCTGCTGGCGGACACGGCTGCGTCCGCTTCGGTACTGGTCTTTTGGATCATTATCGTCTCGCCTGCAATGCCGGGTGTGCGATGAGCTTGGCTAATCCTGGTGTGTCGGACCAGTGCCGCTGGTGGGTTTACGGTTGTCAGAATTCCTACACGCCAGCAGACGCCGCCATTCTTACAGCAGGGCGAATAGTGTCCCTACTCGTGTGCGCTGCGGCTTGAGCGCTACGATAACGGCTGAACAAAGCGTTCTGGCTCAATAAAACCTGGGGGGGTCCTCATGCCAGACCATCGATACAGCGCCGCCGAGATCGCTGCTGTCTTGGCCGAAGCTTGCCTCCATGCCGGAATCATTGAAGTCGACGGACTCATTTGCGAAAGCCGGCCGGGGTGGACGCGCGAGGCGATCGACATCTTGTCCCGCCAGGGCTGGATCAAGGGGACGGACGGATTTCCATCGCCCAACTGGCAGTCGAATGAGGGCGATCTCATCTTCGACCTGGCGTCTTGGCGGTCGGTGCTGCTGCCCCTCAAGGCGCGGCTCGGCCATCCACTCGAGGCGTGACCGGTTACGGCACAGTCTGCCTTCTCCACATAGTGCGCCGACGTGTTCCGGGACCCCCCGATTGGCGCTTTCCCCGGGCTTCCGGCATCCTGAATCGACTCCTGCCCGACTCCCGAGATGGTTACCGTGGACATAAGAAGCCGAAACAACGTCCATGTCGAAGGTTCGGGCGACACTACCCTCGTCTTTGCGCATGGGTTCGGTTGCGACCAGAACATGTGGCGATTGCTCGCACCATCGTTTGCGCAGGATTTCCGCGTCGTGATGTATGACCACGTCGGGGCGGGCGGGTCCGACGTATCCGCTTATGACAGCGTCAAGTACGACTCGCTGTCGGGCTACGCCGATGACCTTCTCGAGGTCGTCGAGCAGTTCGGCACAGGCCGCACGATCTTCGTCGGGCACTCGGTCAGCGCGATGATCGGCCTGCTAGCCGACATCAAGACGCCTCAGGCGTTTGCGGCACACGTCATGGTTGGGCCGTCAGCCTGTTACGTCAACGACGGCGCGTACTTCGGCGGCTTCACGCGGGCCGATATCGATGGGCTGCTGACGACGCTGGAGAGCAACTATCTCGGCTGGTCCAGCACCATGGCGCCGGCCATCATGGGGGCGCCGACCCAGCCGGAACTCAGCGCGGAACTCGTGAACAGCTTTTGTCGCACCGATCCCGAGATCGCGAAGCAGTTCGCGCGAGTGACGTTCCTGTCCGACAACAGGGCGGACCTCTGCCGGCTCGGCTCACCCGCACTGATCCTTCAGTGCACGGATGACCTCATAGCACCCGTCACCGCCGGTGAATACATCGCCTCGCAGGTGCCGCGAGCGCAGCTCGCGATGATCGAGAACACAGGGCATTGCCCACACCTGAGCGAGCCAAGTGCCTGCACTTCCATGATGCGGGACTTCATCCGCAAGCTGGATGGCTGACCTCCTCCACAAGGGTCCCCGGTTGCCGAGTGATCACGATCTGCTCGAACACGCTGCGTGCGGTATTGCGCTGACCGACACCAGGGGGCTCATCCTCAAAGCGAACCACACACTGTGCACGTGGCTCGGAGTCGACAGGTCTGCGCTCGTCGGGGTCCGTAGAATCCAGGATCTGCTGACCATGGGGGGCAGGATCTTTCACCAGACGCACTGGGCGCCGTTGTTGCAGATGCAAGGGTCGATCTCGGAGGTCAAGCTGGACCTGCTCCATGGGTCGGGAGATTCGGTCCCGATGGTGATGAATGCCATCCGGCGTCAGCATGGTGAAGAGACGTTCCACGAGCTGACGCTGGCGGTGGCGCAGGATCGCCATCGCTACGAGCAGGAACTGATCAACGCGCGCAAGCGGGCCGAAGAGCTCGTGCGGCAGATTCAGGACCAGCAACGCGCTCTGCGCATTGCGCAGGAAGAGCTCTCCGTGTCGTTGGCTGCGGCAGAGGATCGCGCGAAGTTCGCCGAGCAACTCGTCGGGATCGTGAGCCACGACCTTCGCAATCCGCTCGGGGCGATCCAGCTGAGCACGACGGCGCTGTTGCGGCTTCCATCAGGCGGCGAGAAGCACATGCAGGCCGTCGAGCGCATCGACCGCTCCGTCAGGCGAGCCACCTCCCTCATCGGGGATCTCCTCGATTTCACGCAGGCTCGGGTGGGCTCCGGCATCAGCGTCCACCCGCGGCCCTTCGATCTGCACGACTGCGTTGCCCGAGCGGTTGTCGAGCTCAGGTCCACGTATCCCTCGGTTCGGCTGGAGATTGACCTGGCCGGAGCGGGCCAATGCTGCGGCGATGGCGACCGACTGGCGCAGGCGCTGGGGAACCTGGTTTCGAATGCCGTGACTTACGGAAGTTCCGATCAGCCCATCCGCGTCATGGCGGCGATCGAAATCGCGGACTTCGCGATCGAAGTGCACAACTTCGGCCGCCCGATTCCGCAGGAAGTCTTGCCGACCCTGTTCGAACCGATGAAGCGGGGTTCTCCCGAGCGACCGAACAACAAAAGTGTAGGTCTCGGCCTCTTCATCGTTCACGAGATCGTGGCGGCTCATCGCGGACGCGTGCTCGTCGCTTCGTCCGAAGCCGGGGGAACCAGTTTTCGGCTGGAGATTCCCAGACTGTCCTCCGGGACCGGCTGACGCAAGCTCGAGTCCGCTCAGGCGGCGGGCTTCTCGCGGCGCGCATCGGCGGCATTACGCATGGCGCCACGGATGTTCATAGCGGCGAGCCCCAGCTGCAGCACGATCAACGCCGTGGCGTTCGCGCTGATTCCCCACGCAATCCACAGCACGTTGCTGACCAGAAACAGCCAGAAGCCGTAATCTCGTCTCCGTCGCTGCGAGGAGGCCACGAACCACGCCGCGACGATCGTCACGACCATCGCGGGCCACTGCACCAGATCAAACCATTCGGGCGTGTTGATCATCTGAACCTTGGTTGAAACCGTTGTGCGCCTTCAGGAGGCGATGATGAAGCTCGTACAGATCCTGCTGCCGACCACGTTTAACAACGGGCGCCGCATACCCGGCCGGCTGTTCGAAGCCACTGCCGCCGAACTCACCGCGAAGTTCGGCGGCCTGACCGCGCACACGCGTGCGCCGGTCGAAGGCCTGTGGAAGCCAACTCGCGGTCGCGCCGCGCAGCGCGATGATCTGGTGATCTTCGAAGTAATCGCCGCGCGCCTCGACCGACGCTGGTGGCGTCGCTACGTCCGGCAACTGGCAGCGGTCTTTCGGCAGCAGAAGATCCAGACCCGGGTGCTGACGTTCATCGAGTTGTGAGGCCCGCGACTCGCGAAGCATTGCCGCTTCGGGCCAACGCGTGCTGTAGGCGGTCACGCGAGTTTTGAGCGAACCGGGTCAGCTGCGGAGCAGCGCGCGCTCGGAATCCCGTTGCCAGTCGAGCAGGGCCTCGATCGCCTCGAGCATGGCTTCGTCGTGGGGGTCGTCGATGTCGCGCGCGCGGAACCACCCCTGCAGGAAGGCAAGTTGTTCCGCGTTCAGCTCCGGCGGAAGGTCATCTCTATCCACGTTCTTACAGTACGCCGGCGGTACCAAGGCCGTCCCGACCGAGGCGGGCCGATTGCGAGCCGCGTCACATGCCGTCGGCCGGTGCCGTATCGCAGCGCAGCGGAACGCCCGACGAAGCCCTCATTCACTCTGGGTCGCCCGGAAGCTTGCGCGTCGCTTTCCAGATCTCCATCGGCTGCGACGCACACCGATAGATGTCCGCTGCCAGCTCGGGATTCAACGTCCATTGTGCACGATGCAACGGAGCCCCCACCGGCAGCACGCCGTAGAGCGTTCCTTCTTCTTCATCCAGCTCGTTCAGCACGTCATCGGGAATTTTCGGATTCGTCACTCGATCGGGTCCTTGGGGTCTGGCAGGGCGCGTGGACCCTAATGACACCGCACCCGATGCGCTTTAACGCGCGTTATTGCGCGAACTGAGCGAAGCTGGCCGCCACGCATGTTCGAACCCCTGTTGAAAAATCTGCTTGCGCACGACGAAACGCTTCCGCTCGCATCGCAGCGCATCCTCATGGAATCGATCGGCCCTCTCCGTGAGGTTCACGCGGGTGAGGCACTCGTTCGCCAGGGAACGCGGCCGATCGCCGCGACGGTCATCGTCACGGGTTGGGCTGGACGTTTCATCGCCCTGCAGAACGGACGCCAGCAGACGGTGGGCCTTCACTTCGACGGCGACTTCGTCGATCTCGACAGCTTCGCGCTGAAGGTGATGGATCACAGCATCATGACTCTCGCCGACTGCACCGTCGCGGCGGTACCGCACGATGCCTTGCGTCGCATCAGCGAGACCGACCCTCACCTCGCACGTTCGTTGTGGCTGCTGACGCTGATCGATTCCGCGATGCTGCGTCGGCTGTTGCTCGGTTCGGGACAGCAGCCTGCGCTCGAGCGATCTGCCCATCTGATCTGCGAACTGTTCACGCGTCTCGAAACGGTCGATCTCGCGGTGAGGGACGAGCCGTTCCGGCTGCCGTTGTCCCAAGGCCAGCTCGGGGACGCGCTCGGCATGTCGGTGGTCCACATGAACCGAACGCTGGCAGAGCTGAAATCGCGTGGATTGTTCCAGTGGGCGAAGGGGTTCGCGCAGATCCTGGACTGGGATCGGCTGCGCTCCATCGCCGAGTTCGACCCGTCGTACCTCTCGCTCACCGGCGAGGCACGCTGAAGGCAGTTACGCCAGCGGCACATCGAACATGCGCTCGACGTAGCGGCGACGACGTTGCCGCAGCGACGCGCCGCAGACCGGCCAGTCGAGCATGCAGGCGAACAGCGGATGCCGCGTAGCCCAGCGCTCTTCGAGCAGTGCGGTACGTTTCGCGATGAATACCTTCTCACGCAGCCGCTCGAGATCGAGCGGAGCGATGCGCGAATCGGGGCAATGGCTCGCGACGGCCTCGGAATCTTCTTGCTCTGGCAACACCACATCTCGCACGACAGTCTTCGCGCCGCGATTGCGCGCGCGGCAATGGAGCGCATCGGTCGCCCGGTTTGGCGAACGCGTCTCCGCGGATATCGGGGTGGAGCGGGCTAGGTCGGTCGAGCGACGCGTCCGGAGCGGACGCTGGCGAGGAACTGCTGAAACAGCGCGAGACCCGAGTCGAGCGAACGGACCAGCGGGCCAGGCGCGGCGCGGAGGCGTCTGCGTTGACGCATGCGGACGTGGCGATGAAGGCTGATCAGGACACGCATCGATCGGGACTGTGGACTGCGTGGCCGGTTTTTGCAACGACGCGACTCTCGCTTGCGGCATACGCGGAGCACGGAGCCAGCGTCCCTGCCGGCCCCACGCCAGACTGCACGGCTCAGGCGAACTCGAGCCGGCGCGCGAGTTCGAGCTTGTTGCGAACGCCGAGCTTCCGGTAGACGCGCACGAGCGTGTTGCGCAGCGTGTTGACCGAGATGCCGAGGCGCTCGGCGGCAACGGAATATGTCGCGCCAGCCAGGATCCAGTTGGCGACGCTGCGTTCGCGCGAGCTCAGCCGCTGGGCGGCCTGGCTGAGGGGCGTAGCAGCGATCCGGATCGCGTCATCGGTTTCGGCCAGCGCCACGGTCCAGCGCACGCCGGCGACGATGTGCTCGCCATTACGTTCCAGGCACGCGATCAAGGGCCCGGGCAGCGCGCCGGAGCTCCATTGCGGCCAGGTCTGCCGGACGAGCGCGAAGAACCGGCCTTGCGTCCCATGCACAAGGCCGCGGCGATCGACTAGGGCGGCCGCCTGACTGGCGGACGCTAGCGCGTGCGCTGTGAGGCCGGCCAGGCGGGCATGCAGCCACGCAGCGAAAAGGTGAGGGCCAATCGCTGCGAGCAGCGAGCGCTCGCGTCCGGAGAACATCCGGTCGGGCGCGCGGCGTGCGATCGACACCACGTGGTCGAGTCCCGACCGCTGCTCGCGGAACGTGAGCTGCGCCGGATCGAGCGGGCTCGGGACGCACGAGCCGGCAGCGGAGCACACATCGTTGGCAGAAGCGCTCGCTCCGGTCAGGACGACGCCCGCATGCAGGTGTGCCTGCCCGATCTCCGCGACGCCCCAGGTCCATCGGGTGCCGGGCAGCAGCCCCTGCACCTGGCGCACGGCCCAGCATTGGTAGTCGGCCGTCGGCACGTGCAGCGCACCGGCATAGAGGTCCTGGATGAGCGCGTTGAGTTCCCCGCTCAGCACCGGATGCGGATATGGACTGCCTGACATGCGTTTCCCCTGATCGATGCGGGATGTCCCGCTATCGAGGAAAGGCGTAAACGGTTCGAGGACTGGCTCACCATCGGGCAGTTCGTGTCGTGTTACATATCCCGACATGACCGCCACCGACGACGACGAGCGGCTGCAGCTGCTGAAGAGCGCCCGCGCCGGCGACGGTGCGGCCCGGCATGCCTTGCTGAACCTTTGCTACACCGAGCTGCGTCGCTATGCGCATCGCCTGCTGCAAGGCGACTCTGCCCAGCAGCGGCTTCAACCGACCGAGCTCGTGCACGAGGCTGCGCTCCGCGTGCTGAACCTCGAGCGGATGGAATGGCGCGATCGGGCGCATTTCCTCGCCACCGCCGCGACGATCATGCGTCAGGCCCTGATCGACGAAGTGCGCCACCATCGGGCCGCCAAGCGCCAGGCACCGCCGGTGTTCACGACGCTGTTCGATCCGGGGGTCATCACGCTCGACTTCGACATCGAGCGGCTCGACCAGGCGTTGCGCGAGCTGGCCGAGGTCGATCCAGGGCGAGCGCGCCTGGTCGAGCTGCGGTTCTTCGCCGGTCTGACGGTCGAGGAGACGGCCGAGGTGCTCGAGCTCTCGACGGCCACGGTGAAACGACGGTGGGACGCGTCGCGTGCCTGGCTGGTGCGTCGGCTGCAGACCGCGTGAATCCGACTGCGGCAGACGTCGAGCGCCAGCGACGGATCCTCGACCTCGTCGAGGCTGCGCTCGAATGGCCGCGCGCCGAACGCAGCCGGCGACTCGACCAGGTGCCGGACGCCGATGCGGCTTTCATCGCCGAGGTCGAGCACCTGATCCAGCTCGCGACCGATGCGGGACGCAGCCTCCCCACGGCACTCCCGGTCAATGCGGCGGTGGGCATCGAGCCGCCACCGCCGGAACGTCTCGGCCGCTGGCGGCTCGGCGAGATGCTGGGCCGCGGTGGGATGGGGCGCGTCTATCGGGCAAGCCGAGACGATGGCGTGTTCGAACAGGAGGTCGCGATCAAGCTGCTGCGCGAGGGTCTCGCGACGGACGCAATGCGTACCCAGTTCGAGCGTGAGCGCCAGATCCTCGCGAACCTGCAGCATCCGAACATCGCGCGGCTGCTCGATGGCGGGGTGACCGACGACGGCCAGTCGTACATCGTGATGGAGCTGCTGCACGCGCGTTCGATCCTTCGCTTCGCCGAGGACCACCGGATCGATGCCCGCGGAACCGTCCGCCTGTTCGTGCCGGTCTGCGAAGCGGTGGCGCATGCGCACGCGCATCTCGTCGTCCACGCGGACATCAAGCCCAACAACGTCGTGGTCACCGACGACCGGCAGATTCGCCTGCTCGACTTCGGCGTCGCCCGCGTGCTCGCCGCGGCCCAGGATGCCGCGGACAGCGGCATTCGCGCGGGTGCCGGGCCGATCGGGCTGACCGCCGCGTATGCGAGCCCGTCACGGCGGCAGGGCGGCGCCGCAGGCATTGCCGATGACATCTATTCCCTCGGCGTCCTGCTCGAGGATCTGCTGCGACGTCTGCCGGAGCCGGCGCCGGATCTCGTCGCGATCGCCGTGCGCGCGCGTGAAGAAGATCCCGCTCACCGGTATGCGACCGTCGAGGCGATGCGTGAGGACCTGCTTGCGTGGCTCGACGATCGGCCGGTGCGCGCCATGGGCAACGACTGGCGTTACCTCGTGCGCAAGTGGCTCAGGCGTTACCGGCTGGCGAGCGCCATTGCCGCAGGGTCGATCGTGCTGCTGACCGCCGCGGCCGTCTCGCTCGCGGTGTTGTACGTGCGGGCCGATGAATCGCGGCGCGCGGCGGAAGCGCGGTTTGCCGACCTGCGTGAGCTGTCGAGCTTCCTGCTGTTCGACGTGTATGACCGTCTCGAGCGCCTGCCGCGCGCGCTGTCGCTGCAGCGGGATCTCGCGCAACGCGCTCAGCGCTATCTCGACACGCTCGCTGAGGATCACGATGCACCCACCGACGTGCGGCTCGAGGCCATCGAAGGCCTGCGGCGGTTGACCCGCATCCAGGCCGCACCGGGTGAGGCGAGTCTCGGCGAATTCGCTCAGGCGCGAGCGAACCTGCTGCGAGCAGGACGGCTGGCTGCGGCGCTGCCGGACGGGCCGGGTACCGCCGGGGAGCGTGCATTGCTGACGGCGCGACTCGCACTGCTCGAGGCGACCATCGCGCTGAACCAGTCGAACGACTTCGATGCCACTGATGCGGCGCTGGAGCGCGCGCGGCTCGCGCTGGCCGTCGCCGCGCGCGAGAAGCCGGGCGACCCGCAGGTTCGGATCCTCGAACGCGACTACGCGGTCGAGCTGGCCGGGGCACTGCAGTGGCGTGGCGAGTACGGGCAGGCGCAAGACGTTGCGCGCGGTGAGCTCGCCCGGACCGGCCCGGTGCCGGTCACTGATCGTGCCGCCACGTTGCAGCGTGCGCGCCTGCTCGACGTGCTGGCCGAGAGCCTGTTCTACGGTGGCCACGTTGCCGCGGCCGAGATGCCGTACCGCGAGCACTTCCAGATGCTCGAAGCACTCGTGCACGCGAATCCGGGTGACGTCAGCCTGGAGCGGCGGGCCGCGCGTGCGGGATGGGCCCTGGGCACGACGCTGCTCGAGCTCGGTCGCGCTGTCGAGGCCGAGCGGCTGCTCGCGGCAATGCAGCCGCGCTATGCGCAGTTACACCTGTTCGAACCGGACGATCGCGAGCTGACGCGAAGCCAGGAGATCGCGGCGAGCGCGTGGGCGCAGTCGCTCGCCGCGCTCGGCCGTCACGAGCAGGCGCAGCCGATTTTGCGTCATTCGGTCGACTTCCGGCTGCGCGAACTGGCGAACGATCCGGACAACCTGAGCCTGATGCGCGACCTCGCCATCGCGCGCGCGACGCTCGGAGGCTCGCTTGCGGCCAGCGGGGACGTGAAGGCGGCGTGTCCGACGTTTGCCCAGGCCGAGCGCGACTTCGCGCGAATCGGGCAGTCGGGCAAGCTCGCCGGTCTCGATCGCGATTTCAGCCTGCGCGTTCTGCGTGAACAGCACGCGCGCTACTGCTCGCCGTCCTCCCCCTCCCGTTAGACACGAAGACAGCTGGTCGGCCGACACCTCCTACACGAGCGCGGGAAATCCACCCGCGGCGGGATCAACTAGCGCAGGGCATTGTTCGGGCCGGCGGGGAAAACCGGCTGGCACAAGGAGCGAAGCGATGCCCTCGACGGAACGTCACCCAGGAACGGACGCGGCGATCGACGACGAACAGACGTTCGTCCAGATCTGGCGCGAGATCGGCGAGGCCGCGGGTGAGCCGCGCAGTACGCTCACGTTTCACGACTTTCACGGGACTCAACACGAAATGGCGTTCGGTTCCCTCTCGACCGTTCGTGGACCGGCTGACTGAGTCGCTCCGCTGATCAGTGCCGTGCCGGTGCGAGCTTCATGTCCGGCTTGAGCACCACCTTGGTCACCTCGTTCTGCTCCTTGAGGAAGATTTCGTAGCCACGTGGCGCCTCCTCGAGAGGCAGCCGATGACTGATCAGAAATGTCGTATCGAGCTTGCCGTCGAGGACGAGCTCGAGCAGTTGCTTCGAATAGCGCTGCACATGAGTCTGGCCGCTCTTGATGGTCAGCCCCTTTTCCATCAGGGCGCCGAGCGGAAACTTGTCCGCCATCCCGCCATATACGCCCGGAATGGACACGCGCCCGCCCTTGCGGCACGCGAGCAGCACCTGACGCAGTGCGTGCACGCGATCCGTGGCCAGCATCACCGCCGCCTTGGCGTGGTCCAGGCGCGCATCGAAAGTGAAGCCGTGGCTTTCGAGCCCGACCGCGTCGATGCAGGCGTCCGGTCCGATGCCGCCGGTCATCTCGATGAGCGCATCGCGAACCTTCACCTCTTCGAAGTTGATGACGTCGGCGCCGAGCGAGCGCGCGAGATCGAGCCGCCGCGGATGGTGGTCGATCGCGATCACGCGCCGCGCGCCGAGGAACAGCGCACTCTGGATCGCGAACAGCCCGACCGGACCGCAACCCCAGACCGCGATGCAGTCGCCAGGCTCGATGTCGCAGTTGTCCGCTGCCATCCAGCCGGTGGGCAGGATGTCGGACAGGAACAGTACCTGGTCATCGTCCACGCCGTCCGGCACGACGATCGGCCCGACATCCGAGTAAGGCACGCGCACGTACTCGGCCTGCCCGCCGGCATAGCCGCCGGTCATGTGCGCGTAGCCAAACGCGCCCGGCATCGCATAGCCGTATGCGACCTCGGACAGCGTGCTGGTCTCGGCCGGGTTGGAGTTGTCGCAGGCCGCGAACTGCTGCTTCTGGCAGAAGAAGCACTGGCCGCAGGCAATGACGAACGGAACGACGACACGATCGCCGACCTTGAGGTTCGTGTTGCCCCGCCCTACCTCGACCACTTCGCCCATGAATTCGTGCCCGAGGATATCCCCGGCTTTCAATGAAGGGATGTAGTGGTCGTACAGATGCAGGTCCGACCCGCAGATCGCCGTCGAGGTGATGCGTATGATCGCGTCACGCGGGTTGACGATGCCAGGATCGGGAACCGTCTCGACGCGGACATCGTGCTTGCCGTGCCAGGTCAATGCTCTCATAGGTGCTCTTCATGCTCTGGGCGCGGCGCGCCCGGGTTCGGTGGTGGTGATCTCGCCGGTTTCTGCCAGCTGCTTCAGTCGACGCAGCGTGCGGTGATAGCGAAGACGCGGGTCGTTTCCTTTCACCCGATCGACCAGCTTGCCGAGCGCTGAACGGGCTTCGGTGGCGACTTGCAGCGACAGCTCGGTTCCGCGCCCGGCCGGCGCGTCGCGAAGCACCACGCGACCACTGAGCACGAGGCCATCGACATCGGTGCGCCAGACGAGCGCATCCTCGCCGAAGGCTTCGAACCGGAACGGCGGATCCGCGCCGAATACGGGTTGCAGCGCGGCGGGGTTGCCGAGCAGCGCGGCCACCTCACGCACCGGGCGGTTGATCGTCACCGTCTCGCCGATGAGCTCGTCATCGGCATCGGTGACCCACAGTTCCGATGCGCGTGCGTCGGGCTTGTAGGCCGACTGCAGCGGTGCATCGCCGTGCGCTGTCTGCGTCAGTCGTTCGGACATGGCTTACCCCTTCAATTGCGTGCCGTGCCGGGCTCGGCCATCTTGCGGTGCTGCTCGGCAAGTACCGATGAAGGCGTCACGTTCGCGAGGGCGGCCTGCAGCTTGTTCTTTGCGCCGGCAACGACATCGCCCTCGCCATCGAGCATCGCTTCCCAGCCGATCTTCGCAACCTCGTCCGCGCCCATCTTCTTGTCGGTACCGACCTTGGTATCCATCAGGTCGGCCCGCTCGAAGAACTCCGTATCGGTCGGGCCGGGCATGAGACACGTGACGGAGATGTCGGTGTCCTTCAGTTCATTGCGCAATGCCCACGAGAACGAGTCGATGAACGCCTTGGTGCCGTTGTATACCGCCTGGAACGAGCCGGGCATGAAGCCTGCGATCGAACCCGTGATCAGGATGCGACCCCGGCCAGCGGTCCGCATGGCATTGCCCAGCTGATGGATCAGGTAGATGGTGCCGGTGATGTTGGTGTCGATCACGTGCAGCGCTTCATCGATGTCCTCGTCGAGAAAGCCCTGGCCGAGACCATGACCTGCGTTTGCGACCAGCACGTCCGGTATGCGGCCGTCGAGCGCGGCCACCAGCTCGTCGACGCCATCGAGCGTCGCGAGGTCGGCCTCGATCGTCGTTACCTTCACCTGGGCCGACTGCAGCTGGCTGAGCGCGGTATCGAACGGGGTGTCGGCAGCGAGCAGCAGCTCGTAGCCGTCGGCGGCGGCGCGTTTGGCGATCTCGAGGCCGATGCCGCTCGAGGAGCCGGTGATCACTGCGAGCGGTGGTTGGTTCGACGTGGCGGACATGGTGCCTCCAGGGGCGTGTTCCCGAACGAGGGCCACGGTGGACTGAACAGCGCAGGGTGGAAGTAGGGCGGGCACAAGTGCGTACGTAGGAGGACGCACGCGCTGCGTGCGTGATCGTCGGCGTGGGCTTGCGACACGTTAACCCGGAGTGCGTCCCGTCCGGCCGGCGCGTTGCTGCCAGACCCGGTGGCGTGCTGCCGGGGCGACGTTACGCTCCCGGGCATGAAGGGCATTCCCGCAGCAAAGCGACAGTCGCGGCGCATGGCGGTCATCGTGCTCGACGTCATGACCGACTACTGCTTCGATGGCGGCGACGCCGTCCTGCGCAGCCTGCGCAGGCGCGAGAGGGCGTTGCAACATCTGCTGGAGCGCACGCGTCGCGCGTCCGTCCCGGTCATCTACGTCAACGATGGTCTCGGCCACTGGGACAGCAATTTCTTTCGCATCGTCGAGGATGCCTGTCGTGCCAACCCCGACGCCGAACCGCTCATGAGGTCGCTGAGCCCGGTGCCGTCGGATTTCCTGATCGTGAAGCCGCGGCACTCGGCTTTCTATGCGACGGCCCTCGAACCCCTGCTCGAACATCTGCGCGTCCGCACGCTGGTGCTGACCGGTGTTTCCACCGAGAATTGCCTGTGGATCAGCGCCGCCGATGCGCACGTCCGCGGCTACGAACTCATCACGCCGCAGGACACGATGGCTGGCCTTTCGCCTGCTGCGGTCCGCGCAACGCTCACCGGCCTGCGCCAGGTGTTGAATGCGAAGGTGCCGCAAACAGCGAGGGCGGTGCGGTTTCCGGCCCGTCGAACGACGTCTTGAGGTCAATTCCTACACTGGTTGGTCACGTCGTTCGAGTGCGGACAGCAACGTAACGTGCGACCTTTGCCATGAGGCACAACTTCAGTCTGGGGGTTCACGACATGGCGAAGGCAAAGAAGAAGTCGGCGCGTTCGGATCGCGCGGCGCCGATGGATGCGATCAAGCTGCTGAAGGCGGATCATCGCGAAGTCGAGGCGTGGTTCGAGGAATTCGAGAAGTCGCGCAGCGACACGAAGAAGCAGGATCTCGCGACGAAGATCTGCACCGCCTTGACGGTGCACGCGCAGATCGAGGAAGAAATCTTCTATCCGGCGTTCATCGAAGCGACCGAGGAAGAGGATCTCCACCACGAGGCCATCATCGAGCACGACGGCGCCAAGAAGCTGATCGCCGACATCGAAGCGAGCGGCCCGGAAGACGAGTACTTCGACGCGAAGGTGAAGGTGCTGTCCGAGATGATCAAGCACCACGTGAAGGAAGAAGAGCAGTCGGGTGGCATGTTCTCCGAGGCCAAGAGCTCCGATATGGATCTCACCGCGCTGGGCGAACAGCTTGCGGCGCGAAAGGCGGAGCTGATGGAGGCCGCCGGCATGCCGCAGGGCGGCTCGCGCATGGGTCGGGGCAAGTCGGGCGGCGCCTCGCCTCGCTGAAGGGTGCGCGCGCGTCCCCCAGGCCTCCGGCGCCATGGTACCGCCGCTGAAAAGGCGGCGGTCCAGCAGCGTGCGTTGCAGTCGGCGGTAAGTCGCCGCGACGCTCGCAAGCCGAAGGAAAAGGTCGGCAAACCCGTCAAAGTCGGCCGACCGCGCGCTCCCGACAACCCCTTGCCTCGCCAGCACCTCCGGAAGCCCGGGCTGGAGGCGAAGCTCGATCCGCCTCCGCAGTTCGCCGCCCCCGATTACCGGGGCAGCGGCAAGCTGGAAGGCAAGGTAGCGCTGATCACCGGCGGCGACTCGGGCATCGGCCGTGCCGTCGCGGTGCTGTTCGCACGTGAAGGTGCGGATGTCGCGATCCTCTACCTCGACGAGCATGTGGATGCCGAAGCCACGCAGCGCGCGGTCGAGCGCGAAGGTCGGCGGTGCATCGCATTGTCTGGCGACGTGCGCTTGAGCGCGTTCTGCGATGACGCGGTGGCTGCGGTCGTGGAGCACTTCGGCCAGCTCGATATCCTGGTCAACAACGCCGCGTTCCAGCTGCATGCCAACTCGCTGCGCGACCTGAGCGACGAACACTTCGACATGACCATCCGCACCAACCTGTATGGCTATTTCCAGATGGCCCGGGCGGCCCTGAGACACCTGCCGTACGGCGGCTGCATCATCAACACCGGGTCCGAGACCGGCTTGTTCGGTTCGGCCGGCCTGGTGGATTATTCGGCAACGAAAGGGGCCATCCATGCCTTCTCGCGGTCGCTCGCGACGCAGCTGTTGCCGCAGGGCATCCGCGTCAATGTCGTCGCGCCCGGCCCGGTGTGGACTCCGCTCAATCCGAGCGACCGCCCCGCGGCCAAGGTGCCGGAGTTCGGCGCGTCGACCGGCATGAAACGGCCCGCCCAGCCGGAAGAGATTGCGCCGGCCTATGTGTTCCTCGCGGCACCGAGCTGCTCGAGCTACATCACCGGCATCGAGCTGCCCATCATGGGTGGCGTACACGGCAGCGGCTGAGCCGACCGCCTAAAACCGCGGTCGGTCCGGTACACTCGCCACCTCTACAGGGAGCTGTGCGCATGCCGTCGAGCAGGACTCTGATTCTCATCGTGGAGGACCACGCGCTGGTGCAGGTGGGTCTTCGGGCCACGCTCGAGGCCACGCCCGATCTCGCGGTGGCGGGCATCTGCGGCACCATCAAGCAGGCGATGGAAAAGCTTCGCGACACGCCGTGCGACGTCCTCCTGTGCGACATCTCGCTGCCTGATGGCTCGGGAATCGAGCTGCTGTCGGACGTGCGGCGCGAGTTCCCGAACGTCCAGGTGCTGATCCACTCGTCGTTTCCCGAGTCGCAGTTCGGCCTGAACGCGCTGAAGTCCGGTGCTGCGGGTTACGTCAGCAAGAGCGCGACGGCGGAAGAGTTGCTGCGCGCCATCCGCTCGGTCGCCCGCAAGCAGCGCTACGTCAGCCCGGCACTCGCCGGCCTGCTGGTCGATGGTCTCGACGGAACGGCTCAGTCGCTGCACACGGTGCTTTCCGAGCGCGAGTTCAACGTGATGCGCCGGCTCGCCGCGGGCGAGACGGTGACGGAAATCTCCGCCGCGCTCGAGCTCAGCGTCAAGACCGTCAGCACCTACCGCAGCCGCATACTCGAGAAGATGAACCTCTCGAACAATGCCGATCTCACGCGGTACTGCCTGCAGCACGGCCTGACCTGACATCTGGCCGTAGGAATTCCCGCGCCTCGCTCATCCGCGCAACCTACAGGCATCCGGCAGAACGTGTAGAGCCGCAATCGGTAAGATTGCGACAGCTTCAGGAGACGTTGCCGTGAGTGGATTCTCAAGACCGCTTCCCACCTCGCTGGCCGACGCGCTGCGGCTGATTGCGCAGGGCCGACTGGCCGATGCGAGCCCCGATGCCGTTGCCCGGCTGGTCGAGACCGGTTACTTGCGCGAGCGGGGTGATCGCCGCGAACTGACCAGCGCCGGGCTGCGCCGTATCGCGCTCGAGAAGTAACCCGTCACGCTTCGGCGTGACGCCGCCGCCGCAGCGAGATGGCGGCGTGCCAGGCGCCGCCCACCAGTGCGTTGACCAGCGTCATCGCCAGCATCAGCAGGGCGAGTGCCACCGCGTCGGGTGTGCCGATGCCGAGCGGCGCCACCGCAAATACCACCGCCGCTTCGCGCAGGCCAAGACCGGCGATCGACAGCGGCAGCAGGATGGCGAGGTAAGCAAGCGCATTGATCCACAGGCAATGAGCGAGATCGAGCGGCAGCTCCAGCGACCGCGCGAGCAGTAGCACCGTCAGCGCATCGAGCAAGGCCTGCAACGAGGCCCAGCCCGAAGCGATGAGCAGCGAGCCCGGTGTGAGGCGGCGCAGGAACGCGGTGGCTGCCACCAGCGCCGGAAGCAGGAAGGCCTGTTGGAACAGCCCCTCCATCGCCGCAGGCAGCACGCCCGACATCCACAACCCGACTACGGCCAGCGCGATGAACGCGACCAGCTCGACGATGCGTGATGCCGCGAGGATCGCGAGCGCCTCAGCTGCCGGGACGCCGTAACTGCGGTAACGCAGCACCGTGGCGACAGCACCTGCCGATACGCTCGGCAGTGCGAGACTCCAGAAATTGGCGACGAACAGGGCCTCGACCGCATCGCGATGTCGCAGATAAGCCCCACCTGCACAGGCGACGGTCCGGTTGCGCTCGGCAGCGCAGAGCCGTGTGAGCAGATTGCACGCGATCGCCAAGCCGACGAACCCCGGCGTCGCGTCACGCAGTGCGCCCGAGACCGCGCTTAGATCGACGAACCATGCGAGGGCCCCGAGGCCGATTACGATCGGGAGGGCCCGCAGCATGGCAGCAAGGGAAGGTGGGATGGTCACCGGCCGCGATGATGGGGGCGACCGCACCCTCACGCTGTAGGACGTGCTGAATGTCGATCACTGGGTTTGGCCGATTAGCGGGCAGATGTGCTTATGACACAGTTTCCCGATGCCACATGCGCGAATCCTCATCGTCACTCCGCAGCCTTTCTTCGAGGACCGCGGTACGCCGATTGCCGTCGCTTGCACTGCGCGCGCACTGGCCGAGGCGGGCAACCGCGTAACCGTTCTGGCCTTCCCGCTCGGTCGCGACATGAAGCTGCCAGGCGTCACGATCGAACGCACGGCCAACCCGTTCGGCATCGAGCGAGTACCGATCGGTTTCTCGGCCGGCAAGCTTGCGCTCGATGCGTCGCTGATCAATTCGTTCCGGCGGCTGCTGTCCGAGGGTCGTTTCGATCTCGTTCATGCGGTCGAAGAAGCTGCCTGGTTCGCCGCAGCGCTGTGCCCCTCGCATCGCGTGCCGTACATCTACGACATGGCGAGCGCCATCCCGGTCGAGCTCGAGCGGCACCCGGTCCTCGGTACGAGGCCTGTGCAGGCGCTCCTGCGTGCGACCGAGCGTCGCGTGGTGTCGCAGGCCCGACAGGTGATCTGCAGCCAGGGGCTGCGCGAGCGCGTGGAAGGGCTGGGTACTCGCACGCCCGTCCAGGAATGGGAATTCCCGAGCTTCGAGGTGCCGTCGAGCCCGGTCGCCTGCGCCGCCCTGCGGAGCAGCCTGAATATCGGGTCGGATGATCCGGTGGTCATGTACACGGGAAATTTCGCCGGCTACCAGGGCGTCGACCTGCTCGTCGACGCGTTCGCGCGCGCGCTGCAGTCGATTCCGCGGCTGGTGCTCGTCTGCGTCGGCGCGGACAGCGAAGCCCAGGCGGGCTCGCTGATGGCGCGCGTACCTCGATGGGTGCGTGACCGCATGCGCATCCTGCCCCGTATCCAGCGCCGGGAGATGCCGTTGTACCTGTCGATGGCGGACTGCCTCGCAAGTCCGCGGTCCAGCGGCGACAACCTCCCGTTGAAGATCTTCGACTACCTCGCGTCGGGCCGGCCCATCGTCGCGACGCGGGTCGGCGCCCACGAGTCGGTGCTCGGAGGTGGCCGCGCGATTCTGTGCGACACCGACGCGGAGGCGCTCGGCAACGGTATCGCCGGTGTGTTCACCGATCGGGCCGCGTCGACCCAGATGGCCGAGGAAGCGCGTACGTACGCGCGCGAACATCACGGGTGGCCCCACTTCTCCCAGTTCGTGAACGGGTTGTACGACACCGCGCTGAGCCGCTGACGTTCGCTCCGCGCTTTGCCGTGCGACCCATCTGTAGCAGGATGCGCCGAACAGGGGGCGCAGCAGACGATGATCCGCACGACCATGATCGCAGTGCTCGGGTTCACGCTCATGGGTCTCGCGCTCGCTGCAGAGCCGCGGCCCTCGCCGACCTGTGACCGAAGCTGTCTGTACGCAGTGCTCGACCAGTACCTCGAGGCACTCAGGGCGCGCGATCCGTCCCGCGTGAAGTGGGCTGCAGCTGTGAAGGTGACCGAGAACAACGTCGAACTGCGCGTCGGCGACGGTCTGTGGGGTACGGTGACGAAGCTCGACGACTACGAGATGCGCTTCGCCGACGCCGACGCGGGAGTTGTTGCGCTGTTTGGTGTCGTCGAGGAAACCACTGAACGATCACCCTATGCGGTGCGACTGAAGGTCGTGGACCGGACGATCGCGGAAGCCGAGATGCTGGTGGTGCGCCCGTCCGATTCAGGCATTCCGTTCGTGACGGCGGACATCAAACCGCTGCCCGTATGGCAGGAGATGCTTTCCGCGGCCGCAAGGTCTCCACGTCAGCGCATGATCGACGTCGCCAACGGCTACTTCGAGACGCTGCAGCTCAACGACGGCACGCTGCGCACCGCGTTCACCGAGGATTGCAACCGCCGGGAGGATGGTCTGCAGTCGACCAACAATCCTGCCGCGACGCTCGACCCGCTGTGGAAGCTCGGCTGTGAGGCGCAGTTCCGGATGGGGCAGTACCGATACGATGACCGGCTCCGCGATCGTCGCTTTCTCGCGGTCGACGAGGAGCGCGGCATCGTGCTCGCAGGCGGCTTCATCGATCACGAAGGACGGCTCGGCGACTTCACTTTGACCGACGGGTCACGCCGCACTTCCATCTTCCGCCGTCCTCATACATTCGTGCTGCTGGAAGCATTCAAGATCCGCGGTGGCCGCATCCAGCAGGTCGAGGCGGTCTTCCTGACCGTGCCGTACAACATGCGGTCGCCGTGGCCAACCCCGGAGCGATGACATGGCAAAGGCAAAGAAGAAGGCGAAGTCGAAACGGAAATATTCCCGTGCCGCGAGCGGCAGCGTCGAGCGCGCCATGCACCGGCGCAAGAAGGGCACCTTGCGCAGTGGCAAGGACGGGCGCGGCGGGAAGGTGAAGAGCCGCAAGCAGGCCATTGCGATCGGACTGTCGGAAGCACGCAAGAAGGGCAAGAAAGTCCCGCCGCGGCGCAAGTCCAAGGCGAAGCGTGGCAAGGCCCGGCGCTGAGGCGCCTCAGTTCTCCTGCAGTCGCGGCGCAGGCTGGATGCGCCGCAGTTTGGCGCGCAACCGGTGGCTCGCAAGACGCCGGTCGAAATCGCACTGCAAGTTCATGAAGAACGTCTCGGAGGTCTGGAAGTACCACGCGAGCAGCACGGCCATCTCCGCCGAGATGCCGCGCTTGCCGAGCAGGATGTCATTCAGTCGCGGCAGGGTGACGCCCAGGTCCTTCGCGACCCGGTAAGCGGTGAGGCCGAGGACATCGAGGAATTCGGTTCTCAGTATCTCGCCCGGGTGGACGGCAGAGAGTCGGTGCTCGCGACTCGATCGGGGCACTCGGCGGGGACGTGGCCTAGTGGTACTCGAAGAGCTCGACTTCATGGGCGTGCCCCTTGTCCCAACGGAAGCAGATACGCGCCATTTGCCCTATTCGCACACAGTGGTAGCCAGTGCGACTCGCCTGTTGCGGCTCGAGCGAATAACCGGCGATCGCTTCCAGATCCTTCAGTTCCGTGGCGGCGTTGAGCACCTGCAGTCGAACCAGGGCCTCCTGCTGCACTTTCAACGGCACGCTCTCGAGCGCAACGCCCTGGAAGATTTTTTCGGTGGTCTCGTTGGCGAACGATCTGATCATCGCGCGGCATAGTAACGGGGCGCATCAGCATCGTCCACCCGTCGCAACCGTTGATAACGTACTGTGTTACCATCGAGCTGCGTTGATTAAGGGGTGGTCCGTGCCGAGGAAATTCGCGAATCCATTGCCCGAGCGGTGGACGTCTGCGCTCAAGCTGGTTGCTGCGGGTCGGGGCGATGAAGCCGACGCCGAAGCACTCGAAGGGTTGCGCGATACGGGGTATGCGAAAGTCCATGGCGCCGGCTGGGTGTTGACGGGGGCCGGGCGCCGGCGAATGGAGAACGAGCTTGCGTCGACCGCCGAGGGCCTGTAATCCGCCCTGAAATGCCTCAGTTCGTTGCACGCCCCGTCTGCCCGTTCAGGGTCGGGCGCAGGGCGTCCCGCTTCTGATGAAACGGGCAGCGCCACTCGGTCGAGACTGCGCGGCCGGAATATTGCCGCGCCTCCGACCGTTCACCGTGGTCCGCCAGCATCGGGTTGATGGAACCCTGCACCGCCCGGTCGCGCTCGCGAATCCGGTCGCGCACGACCGAGTATTTCCCCTGCTCGCGCAGGCGCTCGAACTGCTGGTGCGGATTGAAAACGAGCGCCACCGATTCGAAGCGGCGTGCGAGGCGCGATGCGGCGGGATGCAGTCCGATCACATACCACGCGCGGCCCCCGATGCTGAACGAGAAGCGCGGGCTATGCGGGTCTGCATCGACGGTCGGGTCCCAGCGATGCTCGCCGACATCGTACTCGTGCATCAGCTGCAGATGCCGCCACAACGCGCGTTCGAACGCGAGCTCGCTGCCGGGCGGCCGACCGGCGAACAGCGCAACGAAACTCCAGTTCGCACCCGGCGCCCGCTGATGCTCGAGCGCTGCATACAGATCGCGGCACTGGTCAGCCGCGGCGTCCCGGTCGCCCAGGGTCGCATAATGGCCGAACGTCACGGCATCGTGCGTCAGCACCGCGCGGGCCATGACGCAAGGATGTGAGCCATCGCGGACGAACTGGTCGAAGGCCTGTATCTGCGGGTCGGTCTGCAACATGCGGGGCATGCTGCGCCGGCAGCCTTCGCGGCTGCATCGGACTCGATGCGGGATCGCGGACACGCGCTCCGACCGGGGTGCGCGTCGTCCTACTCACCTGTACGGCACGACAAGGTAGCGTGTCCGCATGGAAGAATCGTCGCCCGGTATCCAGCGCATACCGCCTCAGTCCGGCACCGGCTTCCTGCTCAAACGCGGACAACGGCTGCGCGTGATCGACCCGCTGGGGGAGCAGGTGGCAGACCTCTTCTGCTTCGAGGCGGGCAATCCCGATTGCCAGCTGTCGTCGGGCCGCTCGCTCGACTATGCCGGCAAGCTCTACCTCACTCGGGATGACCGCCTGTACGCGAACGACAGCCGCGTCATGCTGACGATCGTCGCGGACACGGTAGGCCGTCACGACTTCACGCTGACGCCGTGCAGTCCCGAAATGTTCCGCATCCTGTACGGCTGCACCGAATACCACCCGAGCTGCTTCGAGAACCTGTGTCGCGGGTTTGCGCCGTTCGGCATCGAGCCGCACCGGATCACGACGAGCTTCAATATCTTCATGAACGTGTGGTTCGATGGCGACGGACGGATGACGGTCGACGTGCCGCGATCGAGAGCCGGTGATCATCTCGAGCTGCGCGCGGAAATGGATCTCTGGTGCGCGCTCACCGCCTGCTCGGCCGAGGGCTCGAACAACGGCACGTTCAAGCCGATCGACTTCATCGTGTTCGATTGACCCTGCCATCGACGGCCCGTCCGGGAGGAACGTCTTGAGCGACTCGATCGAAGAGCTCGAATTCCAGGAGCTGGACGTCGCCTGTCCCCACTGCGGCGGCCGTTGCAGCCGGGAGGTCGGCCAGTTGCGACGCAACCCTGAAGTGCAATGCGACGCCTGCGGTCGCGCGTTCCGCCTCGACCGCGACCTGCTGGTGTGCGCGTTACACGATCTGGGCGCGGATCTTCAGGCTGAGGAGCCCGGGCCGCTCGCGCCGAAACGACATTGAGCGCCGCTCAATGCAGGCGTATGGCGCTGTACTCGGCGCCTTCGACCGCGTCCGGGAGCAGGCCGGCCTCCACCAGGGCGCGCAGCGCAGCGGCGAACTCATCGAAGGTCGGGCGACCGTCGATTCCTCTGCCGATGAGCCACCCCGCGATGAAGCCGGTCTGACGTTCGTCGAGTTCGATCTCGTCCATGCCTCGAAGTAAACCGGCTCGGCTCGCGAGGCCGCTGTAGGCCAGTGCCGCCTCTCGGGCGCTGAACCGACCTACCATGCCGCGTCGATGCCATAATCGGCCGCATGACCCAGACCCGCGCCGTCAATCCGTGGACGTGGCAGGACGCTCACGGCTATTCGCAGGCCATCGAGGTCGGCGATGCCCGCCGGTGGCTCGTCTGCTCGGGCCAGGCATCGATCGACGCGAGCGGCAACCCGCTGCACGCGGGCGACCTGGCCGCGCAGCTCGGACAGGCGCTCGACAACCTCGAGGCGGTGCTCGAGAAGGCCGGCCTCGGTTTCGAGCACGTCGTACGGCTGAACTACTACGTGACGGACATGAAGGCATTCCTGGAGCAGTCCGGCCCCGTGCTCGGCCTGCGGTTCGCGACGCTCGCATCGCCGGCGCCTGCCGGCACGCTGCTCGGCGTGACGGCACTGTTCCATCCGGACCTGATGGTCGAGATCGAAGCCACCGCGTGCGCCTGACGCGCCGCTGAAGTCGGCTTTGGCTCAGTCCCCTGCATCCCCCGAGGCGCGCGTGGCCCGTCGCCTCGCGCGCGCCGCGAGCGTTCCGCCGCTCGTGTATCCGGAAGAGCTTCCGGTCAGCGCGCGCCGTGCCGAGATCCGCGATGCCATCCTCGCGCAACCAGGTCGTGGTGGTGTGCGGCGAAACCGGCTCGGGCAAGACGACCCAGCTGCCGAAGATCTGTCTGGAGGCCGGGCGCGGCATCGATGGATTCATCGGCCACACGCAGCCACGACGAATTGCTGCGCGCACCGTTGCCGCTCGCATCGCCGAGGAGCTGAAGCAGCCGCTCGGCCAGGGCGTCGGCTACAAGATCCGCTTCCAGGACCGCACACGTCCCGAGAGCCTGATCAAGCTGATGACCGACGGCATCCTGCTTGCCGAGACGCAGAACGACCGGCAGCTTCGCAAGTACGACACGCTGATCCTCGACGAGGCCCACGAGCGCAGCCTCAACATCGACTTCCTGCTCGGCTATCTCGCCTGGCTGCTGCCGCGTCGCCGTGACCTGAAGCTCGTCATCACATCGGCGACGATCGACCCCGAGCGCTTCTCGCGCCACTTCGGGGCGGCACCGATCGTCAACGTGTCGGGCCGCAGCTACCCGGTCGAGGTGCGTTACCGCCCGGTCGAGGTGGAGGAGGACGACGAGACCGCGGATCGCGAGCAGGACGCGATTGCCGGTGCAGTCGAGGAGCTGTGGGCCGAGCAGCCCGGAGACATCCTGGTGTTCCTCAGCGGCGAACGCGAGATCCGCGAGACTGCCGAGACGTTGCGGAAACGTCATCCGCATGGCTGCGAAATCCTGCCGCTGTATTCACGTCTGTCGCAGGCCGAACAGGAGCGCGTATTCCGGCCCTCGGGGGCCCGCCGCGTCGTGCTGGCGACCAACGTCGCGGAGACGTCGCTCACGGTGCCCGGCATCCGGGCGGTCATCGACACCGGCCTTGCGCGCATCAGTCGCTACAGTCATCGCAGCCGGCTGCAGCGGTTGCCGATAGAGAGGATCTCGCGCGCGTCGGCGCAGCAGCGATCCGGCCGCTGCGGACGAGTCGGGCCCGGTGTCGCCGTCCGCCTGTATTCGGAGGAGGACTTCCTCGGACGCGACGAGTTCACCGAGCCCGAGATCCTGCGCACCAACCTCGCATCGGTGATCCTGCAGATGCATGCGCTGAAGCTCGGCGACATCGAACGCTTTCCGTTCGTCGAGCCGCCGGACGGTCGCTACGTTCGCGATGGCCAGCGTTCGCTGCAGGAACTTGGAGCGCTGGATGACGAGCTGCAGATCACCGAGCTGGGCCGGCGGCTTGCCCTGCTGCCGCTCGATCCACGCCTTGCAAGGATCCTGCTCGCGGCCGCCGACGAGCGCGCGACCAGCGAAGTGGCGGTCATCGTCGCCGCGCTGGGCGTGCCAGACCCGCGCGACCGCCCGGTGGACAAGCAGACGCAGGCCGACCAGAAACACGCGCCGTTCCGTGACCCGAAGTCCGATTTCGTCACGCTGCTCAACCTGTGGCGTGCCTACAGCGAACAGCGCCACCAGCTCTCGCGCGCGCGCCTGCGCGGGTGGTGTCGCGATAATTTCCTGTCGTACACGCGTCTGAGCGAATGGCACGACATCCACGGCCAGATCCTCGATGTGCTGAAGGGCGAGCTGAAGCTCCCGATCAATACCCAGCCTGCGAGTTACGAGTCGATCCACGCCGCGCTGCTTGCAGGCCTGTTGTCGAATGTGTGCCAGCGCAAGGAGCAGGGCGAGTATCTCGGCACGCGCGGACAGAAGGTGCACATTCATCCGGGCTCGGGGCAATTCAAGGCGCGCCCGGCCTGGATCGTCGCGGCGGAGCAGGTCGAAACGACCCGCGTCTATGCGCGCATCGTTGCGCGTGTCGAGCCGCAGTGGATCGAGAAGGCCGGCGCCCACCTGGTGCGTCAGCACCATTACGAGCCGCACTGGGAACGGCGCGCCGGGCGGGTCGTCGTACACGAGCGCACCACGCTGTTCGGCCTGACGCTGCAGTCCGGCCGCAGTGTCCCGTTCGAGCGCGTCGATCCGAAAGCCGCGCGTGAGCTGTTCATCCGGCACGCGCTCGTCCAGATGGACTACGACAGCAAGGCGCCGTTCTTCGTCCACAATCTGAAGCTGTTGCAGGAGACCGAGTACCTGCAGCAGAAGGGCCGCCGGGTCGACCTGCTTGCAGACGAGGCTCAGCTGACCCCGTTCTTCGATGCGCGCGTGCCTCCAGATGTCAACTCGGCCACGACGTTCGAAACGTGGCGGCGCAAGGCCGAGCGCGACCAGCCGCGCCTGCTGTTCCTCGGTGAACAGGACGTCGCGCCAGGCGACCGGTCGACGCTCGATCCGGCGGCGTTTCCCGACTCGATGCAGGCCGGGCCCGTCCGCGTGAAGCTGGAGTACCGCTTCGACCCCGGTCATGCCGACGACGGGGTGACAGCGCTCGTGCCGCTGCATCTGCTTGCGCAGGTCGAGGGCGCATCGTTCGACTGGCTGGTGCCGGGGCTGTTCGAGGAACGGGTTACGGCGATGATCCGCGCGCTGCCGAAGAACCTGCGCGTCAGCTTCGTTCCCGTGCCCGCATTCGCCGCGCGCGCGCTCGATCAGCTGCAACCCGGCAGGGGTACGTTGAAGCAGCAGCTCGCGACCGTACTGACGCGGGCGGCTGGAGTGACCGTCTCGCCCGATGCGTTCCGTGACGACGCGCTGCCGGCACACCTGCGCATGAACGTCGCCGTGCTCGACGAGAACGAACGCGTCGTCGACAGCAGTCGCGATCTCCCGGCGCTGCGTCTGCGGCACGGTGGTGCGGCCGAGCGCAGCTTCACCGAGATGGCGAAATCGGCGTTCTCGCAGACGGGCAGTCGCTCGTGGACGTTCGGTGAACTCCCCGAGAGTGTCGATGAAACGAGGGACGGACACCGCGTCTTCGGTCATCCGGCTCTCGTCGACGAGGGCGAAACCGTCGGCGTGCAACTTCACGCAACGCGCGGGCAGGCGGACGCGAGTCAGCGCCGCGGCTTGACGCGACTCTTCCGTCTCGCGCTGGCCCGAGACATGCGCGGGCCTCGCCGCGATCTGGCTGTCGACGTCGCGGCCGAGCTCACCTATCGCAGGCTCGGCACGGGCGGCACCGAACGTGACCTGCGCGAGGACCTGCTCGACGCGACGATGGCGGCGGTGTTCGTCGACGGGCAGCCGCCGGTGCGCTCGGCCGCCGCGTTCGACGCGCGGCTCGCCTTGCACCGTACCCGCGTGGTCACCGTCGCTCAGGAACTCGCCCGCTCGGCGCAGCTGGCGCTTGCGGCCCTGCATGCCATCAGGGCGGGGCTGCCGGCGTGGCCAGCTGCCAGCGGAAATGACGTGCGCGCGCAGCTGGCGCGGTTGATGCCGGCCGGCTTCGTCGTCGCAACGCCAGCCGCCTACCTGCGCGAGCTGCCGCGCTACCTGAAGGCTGTGGCCCACCGGCGCGAGAAGGCTGCACAGGATCCGGCGCGCGACCAGAAACTCGCGCGCGAGGTCGATGCGGTCGAAGCGCCGTTCTGGCGCGAGGTCCTTGCCGCGCGTCCGCCCGTCGACGCGGCAGCTGATCCGTTCCGCTGGCTGATCGAGGAATTCCGCGTCTCGATATTTGCCCAGCACTTGAAGACGCCCGTCCCGGTTTCGGCGAAGCGCCTCGCGGAGGCGTGGCAGGCGCGGCGCGAATCGGGGAAGATCGGGTGATGACAAACCTGCGCCTGTTCCTCGGCATGGCACTCGCACTGGTCCTTCTCGCGCCGGCCTCGGCGGCGGAGCGCGGGTACAAGGTCATCGAGAAGAACGGTGAAAAGCTCTATTGCAGCAAGCGTCTCGCGACGGGCTCGCATCTGAAGCAGCAGCAGACCTGCCTCACGCAGAAAGAGCTCGACGAACTGAAGGACGCGACCAAGCGCGGCCTGCAGAACATCAGCCATCAGGCGCCGCCGCCGCAGGGAACCTGAGAGCGCTCTCACAGAATCACGTCGCCGTCGTGGCGTGCATGCAGCAGCCGGGATAGTTTCGACTCGAGCACGACCGGTGCGGTGCTCGCCCGCCTCCTTCAGCAGGTCTGCCTTCCGGCAGGTAAGCGGTCCCGGTGAACAGAAGGCCCCACATCTAGCTCTGTGGGGCTTTCGCCTTTTTGGAAGGCATTCCGGCCTAGTGCATTCCGGCCGATTCGTCGCGGCGGCGGCCTGCGATTCCCAGTGCGCGGAGCATCGCCATCTCGACACCCGCCATGTCGGCGGCCGTGGTGCGCACGACGGAGGTCAGTCGATCGCCCTTCGAGGGTTTGTATGACGGGTCCGCACAGCGATCGAGAGACACGGTTGTCGGGTGTACGCAGCGCACCCACCGCGGCAGGCTGCCAAACAGATGCGGGGCCGGCCAATCGCGGAACGAACGCAGCTCGAGCCGATGGAAACAGGGCTCGTCATCCTGCGGCTGCAGCGAGGTCAGCGGCACTACCGTGACGAGAGGCGGCTTCTCGTAGGTGTCCACTCGGAGCACGAGACAGGGCTGTGCGGCGCCCGACAGTTCCGCATGCAGCGGCACAGAGCCCCCGAGTTCGAAGTTGACGAACACGATGCGACCCCGCGAAGGAATCTCTCCCAGCCAGCTCATGCGAACGACACCTCGGTGCGACTTCCACCCATCTTAGCGAGGCGGTCGCCATGACGCGCCGCGGCCATCCGGCCACGTCGTGCACGTCACGCCGGCGGTTTACTTATGCTCCGCCTGGCTCGCCTTCAGCCTAGTCAGCCAGTTCGAATACTCCTGCTGCGTCAGCCATCCGTCCTTGTTGCTGTCGGCCTGGAGAAAACCTTCGCTGAGACTGTTCTCGGCCTGTGCTTCGCCGCCTGAGATCTTGCCGTCGTGATCGACGTCGAGCGTCCTGAAATCCTTGACCTGCACGTTTGCGTCAGCGGCGAGTGCGCTGCCCGCGACCGTAGCAAACGAGAGGCTCAACAAAACCGTCGCGATGCGCTTCATGGACCGTTCCTCGGCTGTGTGACGCCGACGAGACTGGCTCGCGACGCGTTCGCGATCTGTCATCCGCCGCACGCAACGCGGGCGGGCGGCCGCTGACATCGAGGCACGCGCGGCTCATGCGATCTCTCCCGTTTCGGTGATCCAGAAAACCGCAAGCGGCTTGCCGGTCGCGCTCGTGACGTGCCACGCGCGGCGCCCGTCGTGCAGGCCCTCCTGCACCGCGTGGCCGGCGGCGCGGTGATTCGCGATGATGTCGGCCAGCGCAAGCTCCGCCGACGCCATCGATTCCTCGTGGATGTCCTCCTGCGCAACGGCGCGAAGCAGCGAGTGGATGGTGGGCATGCCGCGATGCTAGGCGTGACGGCAAGGTGGGAAAAAGCGGCAAAAGCCGGCGGCGGCGTGTCAGGGATACCCGGTAGATTCCGCTTTACAAGGCAGACACGGGTAGGAAGGCGCCGACCGCTCGTCGCGGTGTGAGCTTGCTTCTTTGCGGCAACGCGCACCGGCAGCATTCCATCCACGTGATGCTGGGATAGTCGGAAACACGCGCGCCCAACCCCTGTTTTCCGGCGAGTCGAACGCAGTCGCGCAAGCGACGAGCCTGCTCCCTCCCTGGCAGTCGATGGCCCAGCGTCACGTTTTTGATCCACACGAATGAGGCCGCCGATGCGGCCTCATTCCCTTCACGCAATCCGCTCAGCGGCGATTCCCGTCCTCCCGGACGGTCAGATCCTCGAACTTCGATTCCGCATCTTCGGGTTTCTGACCCGGGTGGCGCTCGGAGGGCGACGGCTCGGTGGGCCGCGCGCGGGGGGCCTCGGCGGGCTTCTTCGGTTCGGCGGGGGTCTTCTCGTTCATGCTCTCGACATTGCGCCAGGCGGTCACGGGGCGCCGCCAGCGGACGGGCGTTTCGTGCGTCGGCGGAATCCCGGGCTGATGGGGCGCTGCCGCCTGGACACCTGATTGGCCGGTGGGCCCGGTGCTGGCGCCAAGCCTGACATTGTGCGAAAAATGACCGCGGGCGGACCCAGATCGGGACCGGCGTCGAGCGGAGCATCGCCATGTACTTCCTTCGAAGCACGCAGAGCGTTCACCGGGTTCCGTTCACCACGCTCGAACGCGCCATCGCGAAGTTGCAGGCGACGCTGCTCGGCATCGAGAAGCGGGGCGCCGCAGTCGCGTTCAACGATGCCCTCGAATACGAAGTGGGGTCGCGCCGTATCTGGATCGAGGACAACGACGGCCTGCACGTCCTGTCGGAAGAGCCCTGCCTCGACTGCTGAGGGTTCAGGCCGGCAGGCGGGTCAGCTGGGTGCCGGCGACGTCGATTTCGAAGCGGTCCTCGCCGAGCGGGTTCACCCGCTCGCCCGTGCGCAGGTCGAACCGCTGGTTGACCTGCCGCGGCTCGCTCCACGTCCCGTCCGGTTGCTGCTCCGTCTCGAAAGTCAGCCGCTCGATGATCTCGCATCGCTGACCTTCCTCGGTGACGGCCGCATGCCTCACCATCGTTTCCGTGTATTTCTTCCCCTCGATCATGTGCGCGATGATACACGGCATGAAACACCGCCACCGCTCCACCCATCCGTGCATCGCCGCCGTCCTCGCAGCTTGCGTCACCTTGCCCGGGATTACCGCTGAGGGCCCGCAGCCCGGCATCGCGCCGGTGACACTGCGCACTGAACCCTACGTTTTCGACACCGCCGAGCAGCACCAGCTGCGCGTCACGGTCGTCGCACGCGGCCTCGCTCATCCGTTCGCTGTCGCGCTGTTGCCGAACGGTGAAGCGCTCGTGTCCGAGCGAGGCGGCAATTTGCGTCGTGTGCGCGACCTCGGTGGGGCCGGCGCACGTCCCGTGCTGGACGCGCAGCCAGTCATTGGCGTGCCGAAGCTGGTCACGCCGTTCCGCAATGGCGGTCTGCACGACCTCGCGCTGCATCCGCAATTCGCGACCAACGGCCTGCTGTACTTCACCTTCAACAAGTCTGGCACCGTGACGGCGGCAGCGGGTGGCACGCCGGCACGCGTCGGCAGCCTGACGACGCTGTTTCGCGCGCGTTATGCAAACGGTGCGCTGTCCGATGTGAAAGAGCTGTATTCCGCTGGTGAGGCGAGTGCAACTGGCTCGCGCATCGCGCTCGACGGCAACGGTTTCATCTATCTGACTCTCGGCGCCGCATTCGGCGACGCCGCGCAGAAGCTCGACTCGGCGTATGGCAAGGTGCTGCGGCTGCGCGAGGACGGCACGGTGCCGGGCGACAATCCGTTCGCGAAGCAGGCCGGCGCGAAACCCGAGATCTATTCTCTCGGCCACCGCGACCCGCTCGGGCTCACGGTCGATCGGGGCCAGGTGTTCAATGCCGAGCACGGGCCGAACGGTGGCGACGAGGTGAACCTCATCCTGCCGGGTCGCAACTACGGCTGGCCGAAGGTGACGTTCGGTCGCGGCTACGACGGCGCGGTGCTCGCCGAAACGCCGGTGGGCGAGGGACTCGAACCCCCGCAGCTGATCTGGCTGCCGTCGATCGGTCCGTCGGGCCTGCAGTTCTACAGCGGCGATCGCTTTCCTTCGTGGAGGGGCAACCTGTTCGTCGGCAGCGTTCGTCGCGGCGAGATTCCGCGAACGGGTGGGCTCGAGCGTGTCGCATTGAACGAGAAGGGGCAGGAGCTGCGCCGCGAGACGCTGCTGACGGAGCTGCACCAGCGCATTCGCGATGTGCGACAGGGGGCCGACGGGCTGCTGTACGTGTTGACCGACGAGGATGATGGCGCGCTGCTGCGCCTCGAACCGGCGAACTGAAAAGCGGCCCTACGAGCCGCTGAAGGCGTCGAGCAGCTTCGGCGCGAGCTCGTTCATCGGACCGATCGGCGCGGGGGCCGGCTTCATGCCGGCCGTGAAGCCCGCGCGCTCGAGCGACCGGGCGATCGGGCCACCGGGCACGAACACGTGCACCGGCACGTCCCAACTGGCGCGCGTGCCGCTGACGCTGGCGGCGGCCTGGTGGTCGCCGAGAACAACCAGCACCGGCGCACGTTTGCCGCGCAGTCGCACGAAACCCGCCAGCGAGCTGAACGTGTAGCGCAGCGCGTCGGCATAGTCCTGCGTCATGTCGGTCCAGTTGGGTTCGCGTGCCATTGCATTAGCGAGCGGAGCGGCGTCGAAGGGCGTCGGCGTCAGCATGCGGCTCCAGTCGGCCTGCAGGGGCGGCACCGGTGCGAAGGGCAGGTGCGTATTGACGTTGGCGAACACGGCGAACACCGGCGCGCGTTCGGCAGGGTCGAGCTCGGTCTCGGCGAACCGGGCCAGCGAGAACTGGTCGGGGATGCGCCACCAGCCGAACTCGGGCCCGCGATAGTCGAGCCGGCGCTCGTCGAGGATCGTGTCGTAGTGATAGAACGCGCCTTCCGGCCAGTCGAGCTTCATGCCGGGCATCAGCCCCACGCGCCGATAGCCGGCATCGCCGAAAGGCGAGGCGAAACTCGGGCGCGGCTGGGTCATCAGCAGCGCATAGCGCTCCGGGTCGCGAACCTCGATGCCCGACAGGAAGCTCAGGTGCGCGAGCCACGAGTTGCCACCGAACGTCGGTGATGTCACGTACGCGGACAGCGCCTCGAGCCCGGCGCCGCGCGCGGCCGATTCGAGCAGCTCGCGCGGCACGCCGATGTCGGCCGCGAGTTCGGGGCGATCGTCGACGGCGCGACCATAGCTTTCGAGGAAAACGACCATGACGTCGCGATGGTCGAGCCTTGCAAGCGACGCCTCGAGCGGTGGTGAGGGCGGCAGGTCGCGGGTGTTGACGGCAACGAGCGCACGGCGGAACTGGATCACCTGCGTCACCCACGTCGCCGTGACCGGTCGCGCGATGAAGCCCTCGCGCTCGACCGACGGCGTGCGCAGTTGCCACAGCCACCCGCCGCAGATCACGAGTGCGAGTGCGGTGGTGCCGATGCGAACCCACAGCAGGTCGAGCCCGCGATCGAGGGTTGCGTACGCGGCACGCAGCAACAGGAAGAGGCCGAGCAGCGCCGCGGCGATGACCGCGAACGCAGCGAGCGTGACCCACATGGGCGCCGCGCGCACCAGCATGCCGGTGACGTTCGCGACGTGCGGCAGATCCCAGTAGAGGTTGACGGGCCGGCCGTACAGCGCGGGCGCGGTGACGTCGGCGTAGCGACCGACGACGAGCAGCAGCGTGCCGCCAGCGAGCAGCGCCAGAGGCAGAGCGCGCAGCTGCGGATGTCGCCAGCGCCACGCAACCAGCACGCCCGCGATCAAGGCCGCTTCGGGTGAGAACGCGAGTCGGAACTGCGGCCACGGTGTCGGCCACACGTTGCCGAACACCAGCAGCAGGTTCAGCAGCAGCAGTGCGAACAGTGCGTCGGCGATGCGATAGATGGGATTCATGCGCGCGCGCCCTGGCGCCACATCGCGGCAAGGTCGGTCGCGAACGACGCGCACAGCGCCACCACACCGACCGCGGCCGCGGCGATCGCCAGGCGCTGCGGCACGAACGGCGCGAACGCGATCAGGAGGGTAACCACCTGCAGCACCGCGCAAGCCTGGCGGCGCCAGCTCGGTGCGAGATCGACACGAAGCCGGGGCACCAGTTGCTGCGCGCCGACGAAGACGTAGCGCAATGCGCCCCCGATCAGCACCCAAACGCCGAGTCTTCCGCCGGTCCACAGCAGTACCGCGAGCACTGCGATCAGCAGTGCATCGGTTTCCATGTCGAAGCGTGCGCCGTAGCGGCTGGCGAGCCCCCGGCCCCGCGCCAGGTGGCCATCGATAGCGTCGAGCACCGCAGCGCCGACGCCGAGTGTCAGCGAATCGAGCGCCGGCGGGCGACCCTCACCGATCAGCGCCGCGAGCAGCACGACACCGACCGCGCGCGTGAGCGTCAGCTGGTTCGCGATGCCGAAGCGGGCATGTGGATGGGCGGGCAGCCCCGTCACCAGCAGCACGGCGCCCGCGCCGAGCAACAGCACCGCGCGGAGCAGGTAGCCCGGCGACAGCGCGGCCAGCTCGGCGAACAGCGCCGCAGCGAGCCCGCCGAGTGCGACCGCCGGTAAGATGCTCGCGAGCGCGCTGCTTCGCAGGGCGCCAGCATCGGGAGCGGCAGCAGGCATGACGGCCATCGGATCGGACCTCGCCAGGGCTTTCTGGATAGCGGCGCCGGGTCGCGGCGAAATCCGCAGGGAGCCCGCACCGCGCGCGGCGGACGGGCAGGTGATTGTACAGGCGCTGTTCAGCGCCGTGAGTCGCGGCACCGAATCGCTGGTGTTCCGTGGCGGCGTGCCCGACAGCGAGCGGGTGCGCATGCGGGCGCCTTTCCAGGCCGGCGAGTTTCCCGCACCCGTCAAATATGGCTATGCGAACGTGGGCCGCGTCGTCGAAGGGCCCGCGGGACTCATCGAACGCGTGGTCTTCTGCCTCTATCCGCACCAGAGCCGCTACGCCGTGCCGGCCGATGCGGTGCATGTCGTACCCGACGGAGTGCCGGCGCGCCGTGCGGTGCTGGCCGCGAACCTCGAGACCGCGGTGAACGCGATCTGGGACGCGGGAGTTCGCGCCGGCGACCGTGTCGCGGTGATCGGTGGCGGCAGCGTCGGCTTGCTCTGCGCGTGGCTCGCCAGCCGCATCGCCGGCTGCGAGGTGCAGTTGATCGATCTGCTGCCGGCCCGCGCGCGCATTGCGAAGGCGCTGGGCTTCGGCTTCGCGCTGCCGGAGGCCGCAACACCCGAGGCCGACGTCGTACTGCACGCAAGCGCCAGTGCGGCGGGCCTGCGCCTCGCGCTCGCGCTGGCCGGCTTCGAGGCGCGGGTCGTCGAACTCAGCTGGTATGGCGCCGGTGAGCAGACGATCGCGCTCGGCGCGGCGTTCCACTCACGCCGATTGCAGCTGATCAGCTCGCAGGTCGGTCACGTCGCGACGACGCAGCGGTCGCGGTGGAGCCATACGCGCCGGCTGCAGTTCGCGCTGCGCCTGCTCGCCGCCCCCGAACTCGACGCCCTGATCACGAGCGAAGGGTCGCTGGACGAGCTTCCGCGTACGCTCGAACTGCTCGCGTCCGATCCGGGCGACGCCCTCGTGCACCGCGTACGATACGAGTGAATTCCGCAGCGGAGCGCCCATGTTCAGCCTGACCGTTCGAGACCACGTGATGATCGCCCACAGTTTCCGTGGCGAGGTGTTCGGTCCGGCGCAGGCGGTGCACGGGGCGACTTACGTCGTCGACGCGGAATTTCGGCGCGCGCGGCTGGATGAGGACGGGCTGGTCGTCGACATCGGCCTTGCGGCAACGCTGCTGCGCGAGACGCTTGCCACGTTCAACTACCGCAACCTCGACGATCTGCCGGAGTTCGCAGGCCGCAATACCACCACCGAATTTCTCGCTGCGCACATCCACGAGCGGCTTGCCGATGCGATCCGCGCCGGCCGGCTTGGTGAGGGCGCGCGTGCGCTCGCGTCCCTGCGCGTGTCGCTGCACGAATCGCATATCGCCTGGGCCGCGTACGACGCGGCGTTGCCGGGTGCCTGAAGTCCACGTCGTACTGCCCGGCCCGATCGACACTGCGACGGGCGGCTATCGGTACGATCGGCACCTGGTGCAGCGACTGCCGGCGCTCGGCTGGGCGGTGCGGCTGCACGAACTGCCCACCGGATTTCCGTTTCCGGCGCCTTCGACCCGCGCAGTGGCACGCGCGGTGCTTGCGGGCATTCCCGACGGCTCCGCTGTCCTTGTCGACGGTCTGGCACTTGGCGTGCTGCCCGACGAGGTGCTGCCACACCGTAACCGGCTGCGGCTGGTCGCGCTCGTGCACCATCCCCTGAATGCCGAGACAGGACTCGAGCCGGCGCAGATCGCATCGTTGCTCGACAGCGAGCGGCGCGCGCTGACTGCCGCGCGCGCCTTGATCGTCACGAGCCGCGCGACGGCAAAGCTCGTGCGCGATTCGGGCCTCTCGTTGCTCGAACCGGTGGTCATCGAGCCGGGCACCGAACGTGCGCCGGTGCGCGCTGCTCGCGACGGCACGCCGACGCGGCTCCTGTGCGTCGCGACGTTGACGCCGCGCAAATGCCACCTGCTGCTGCTCGAAGCACTCGCGGAGGTACGGACGTTGCCGTGGACGCTCGACTGCGTCGGCAGCACCACACTGCACGGGCCGACGACCGCTGCGCTGTTCGCACGACGGACCGCTCTCGGTTTCGATGAGCGTGTGCGGCTGCTGGGCGAACGCACTCCCGCAGAGCTGCAGCGGTTGCACCTCGACTCCGACGTGTTCGTGCTGCCCTCGGCCTTCGAAGGCTATGGCATGGCAGTGGCCGAAGCGCTCGCGCAGGGGGTGCCGGTCATTGCAACCCGGACGGGTGCAGCCGGCGAACTGGTCGATGCGCGATGCGGCCGGCTGGTCGAGCCGGGGGATCGTGACGGACTGGTGCATGCGCTGCGCGAGGTGATCGGCGATCCGGCGCTGCGCGAGCACCTCGCCGAAGGCGCGCGCCTTCGTGCGAGCACGCTGCCGACGTGGTCCGACGCCGCCGCACGGCTCGCCTGTCTGCTTCAAGACGTCGCGTGAGCGGCTTCGATGCTGCATGGCTCGCGTTGCGCGAATCCGCGGATTCCGCGTCGCGCGACGATACGCTCGTCGATGCGCTGGCCGACTGGGCGCGCGCGCGGACCCGGGAGCAGCGGGTCCTGCGCGTCTGTGACCTCGGCTGCGGCTCGGGTTCCAACCTGCGGCATCTCGGTCCGCGCTTGCCCGTGCCGCAGGCCTGGACGCTGGTGGATGACGATCGCGCGCTGCTCGACCTCGCCGGCCGCGTGCGCATCGACGGCATCGGTGTCCAGCCGGTGCGCGCCGATCTCGCCACTGGCCTCGCGGGCCTGTTCGAGCGGCGCGTCGACGTCGTCACCGCTTCGGCGTTGCTCGACCTTGTGTCAGAACACTGGCTCGACGACCTGGTCGCGCACGTGGTCGCTGCCGATGCGGCCGCGCTGTTCGTCCTGACCTACGACGGGCTCATGCGCGCCGAGCCCGCGCATCGCGACGACACGACCGTCAACGTGCTGTTCGATTCGCACCAGCATCGCGACAAGGGGTTCGGTCCCGCGCTCGGCCCGGAAGCGGTGTCGCGGCTGGTGCGGCGTTTCGAGACACACGGCTGGGGGATCCGTCGAGGTCGCAGCGACTGGCGTCTGGACGCGCGCACGGCGCGGGATGCGGCGCTGCTTGCGCCGCTGGTCGACGGCATCGCGCTGGCAGCCGCAGAGCAGGGCGGCGCCGCGGCAGTGGTGGGCTGGCGGGGCGATCGCGAGCGGCAGCTGCGGGCCGGCGCGCTGCGGCTCGTCGTCGGCCACGAGGACGTGCTGGCCCTGCCGCCCACTCAGTAGATGCGGCCGAGCGGCGTCGCATCGGCGCCGCCGGCCTTCGTCTCGCGCAACGCGAAGTCGTACAGGACGTCCTCGCCCATCCGGTAGACATGTGCAGGCGGACGCAGGCAGTCGCCGAGCCGATCGCGCTCGGTGAGGCGTATCGCGGGACGTCCGCTGCCGATGATCAGAGGCGCGACGGCGAGGTGCAGCCGGTCGAGCAGCCCTGCTTCGAGGAACGACGAAACCGTCTCGCCGCCGCCTTCGATGAAGATCCGACGGATGCCGCGCGCCGACAGCGCGTCGAGCAGGCGACGCAGATCGAGGCGACCGTCGCTCGCCGCCGGCAACAGCAGCTCTTCGTGCCCGAGCGGCGCATGCGCCGGCTCGATCGATGCGTCGACCGGTGTGCAGCTGACCCGAAGACTGCGCGCTTCTCCGTCGCAGAACAGGCGATGCGTCGCGGGGAGCCGCCGGCGCGGGTCGAGCACGACGCGCAGCGGGCTCGGGCCGTCGACCAGTCGCGTGGTCAGCCGCGGATCGTCGTGCTCGACGGTGCCGGCGCCGACGACGACGGCATCGCACAGCGCGCGCAGCCGGTGCAGATGCCGGATGTTCTCGCCGCCGGTGACGAAGTTCGAATCGCCGGTGCGGGTGGCGATGAAACCGTCGACGCTCTGCCCGAGATGACCGACCACATAATGCTCACGGCGACCGCCATTGCAGATCGGCAGATAGAGGTCGAGCGCCGCCGCGCGCCGATCGTCGGGTGGAAGGCAATGATGCCAGCCCGAAGCATCGGTCCAGTGCAACTGCCCGCCCGCTACGGCGACACCGCGTGCGGCAGCGAGCAATTCGTTCCAGTCGGCGTCGTCGGGGCGTGCGGGCATGGGGCGGATCATCGCATCACGCGCCAAGGCGGCGCGATCACCGCCGGCTCGCGGCCTGCAGGCGTTCGAGCGACTCGCTCGCCTCGAGCCAGGCGTTCTCGGCCGCCTCGAGTGCAGCGGCCAGCTGCGTGCGCTGCTCGCCGAGCGAGCGCAACAGGTCGTGTGATCCGGGCCCGTGCACCTCCGGAGAGGCGAGGCGCTCGTCGAGCGCGGCGAGCTCGCGGGTGACCTCGTTCATCCGTCGCTCGCACCGGGTGATCTCGGTCTGCAGAGGCTTCAGCCGTGGCGCCGAGGCCGGCCGCGAGTTCGGTGCACGCGCGACCACCGGGGTTGACGCTGACGCGGGTGGCGCCGACAGCCATGCAGCGTAGTCGTCGAGGTCGCCATCGAACTCGCGTGCGCGGCCGTCGTGCACCAGCAGGAAGCGGTCGCTGACCGTGCGCATCAGATGGCGGTCGTGCGACACCATCACGACGGCACCGGCGTAATCCTGCAAGGCCATGGCGAGCGCCTGGCGCATCTCGAGGTCGAGATGGTTGGTCGGTTCGTCGAGCAGCATCAGGTTCGGCCTTCGCCAGGCGACGAGCGCAAGTACGAGCCGCGCCTTCTCGCCACCGGAGAACGGCGCGACGGGCTCGAACACGCGATCGCCCCGAAAGCCGAACGATGCGAGATAGTCGCGCAGCTCCTGCTCGGTCGCAGGGCGGCCGCACGCCACTGCGACGCTGCGCAGGTTGCCGACCGGACTGTCGCGCGCATCGAGCTGCTCGAGCTGGTGCTGCGCGAAATAGCCGAGCCGCAGATCCCGCGCGTCGGTCCGGGTGCCGACGCTCGCAACGATCTCGCCAGCGAGCAGCTTCATGAAGGTCGACTTGCCGGCGCCGTTGCGGCCGAGCACACCGATGCGGTCGCCCGGATACAGCGTCAGGTCGAGCTTGCCGATGACGATGCGTTCGCCATAGCCGGCCTGGTTGTTCTCCAGCGCGAGCAGCGGCCGAGGCAGCCGGTCTGGCGCGCTCGAAACTGAATGCGAACGGCGAGTCGACGTGCGCCGGCGCGATCAGCTGCATGCGCTCGAGTGCCTTGATGCGGCTCTGCGCCTGGCGGGCCTTGGTCGCGCTGGCGCGGAAGCGGTCGATGAACGACTGCATGTGGCGCACCTCGCGCTGCTGGCGTGCATGCAGTGCCGACTGCTCGGCGAGCTGGGCCGCGCGTTGTGCTTCGAACGCGGAGTAGTTGCCGCGGTACGCGGTTGCCTTGCCCTGCTCGAGATGCACGACGCGATCGATGATGCGGTCGAGGAACTCGCGATCGTGCGCTATCAGCAGCAGCGTGCCGGGATAGTCGCGCAGCCAGTTCTCGAGCCACAGGATCGCATCGAGATCGAGATGGTTGGTCGGCTCGTCGAGCAGCAGCAGGTCGGACGGGCACATCAACGCTCTGGCGACGTTCAGCCGCACGCGCCAGCCGCCGGAGAACTCGCGCACCGCGCGCGTCTCGTCGGTGGACCGGAACCCGAGCCCGTTCATCAACCGGCCGGCGCGAGCGCGGGCGTCGTAAGCGCCGATCGCCGCGTACTGCGAGTACAGCTCGGCGAGCTTCGCCCCGTCGGATTCGCGGCCGTCGGTTTCGAGTTTCGCGATGCGGCTCTCGAGCGCGCGCAGTGCAGTGTCACCGTCGAGCACGAACTCGACCGCCGCCTGGTCGGTGGCTTCGAGCTCCTGCGACACGTGCGCGACCGTGAGGTTCGACGGCATCTCGAAGTGGCCCGCATCGGGAGCGAGCTCGCCGCGCACCAGCGCCATCAGCGTCGACTTGCCGCTGCCGTTTTCGCCGGTGATTCCGGCCTTCTCGCCACGGAACAGGCTGAACGAGGCCTCGGCGACGAGGACGCGCGGGCCGCGGCGCAAGGTGACGGCATCGAACTTCAGCATGGGGGCGCGACCTTACCGGCCTGCGCCCCGGCGCATCAAGCGATGCGTGGTCCTACAATGCGCGGCATGCGCTCGCTGCCGCTGCTCGATCTGCGTGATTTCCACGACCTCGCCACGCGGCCGGCGTTCGTCGAGGCGCTGCGCCGCGCGGCGCACGAGGTCGGGTTCTTCTATCTGCGGGGTCACGGCGTGCCACAGGCCCTGGCCGACGAGGTGCTGGCATCATCGCGGGCGTTCTTCGCTCTGCCGCTCGAGCGGAAGCTCGAAATCGACATCGCGCGATCACCGCACTTCCGCGGCTACACGCGCGTTGGCAGCGAGCGCACCGGTGGCAGCACCGACTGGCGCGAGCAGCTCGACATCGGGCTCGACGCGCCAGCACTCACGCTGGCCGCCGGCGAACCGGCGTGGAAGCGCCTGCAGGGGCCCAACCAGTGGCCGACGGAGCCCGCAGCGCTGAAGCCGTCACTTCAGGCCTGGCATGAAGCGCTCCAGCCGGTGGCCGTCACGCTGCTGCAGGCCTTCGCATTGTCGCTGTCGCAGCCCGCCACCGCGTTCGATGCGTGCTGGAGCGGCCTGCCGAACCAGGTCGTCAAGACCATCCACTATCCGGGTGGCGGGGACCCGCAGGGCTGCGGTGCGCACAAGGACAGCGAGTTCCTGACCCTGCTGCTCCAGGACGCGGTCGGCGGGCTCGAGGTGCAGGTCGAGGGCCAGTGGCTTCCGGCACCGCCCCTGCCCGGAGCGTTCGTCGTCAACACCGGCGAGCTGCTCGAGCTGGCTTCGAACGGCTATTACTGCGCGACGCTGCATCGCGTCGTTGCACCGCCAGCGGGGTGCTCGCGCCAGTCGCTGGCGTTTTTCTTCGCCGCGCGCCTCGATGCGGCGGTGCCTTGCCTGACGCTGCCGGCGGCGTTGCAAGCCGCGGCACGCGGGGTCAGCTGCGACGCGTCGAATCCGCTGTTCCGCGACGTTGCGGCCAATACGCTGAAGGGCCGGTTGAGATCGCACCCCGAGACCGCGGCGCGCTTCTATGCCGACGTCGTGCGTTAAACTGCGCGGCATGAACATCTTGCTGCGCCAGTTGCTCGGTGCCGCCGCCTCGCTGCTGGTGGCCGGCGCCGCGCTCGCTGCCGACATCCACGCCATGCAGCCGTGGTCGCGCGCGACGCCGCCGGGCACGACGGTAGGCGTCGGCTACGTGATGCTGCACAACCTCGGGCCGCGGCCGCAGGTCATCGTGTCGGTGACCAGCCCGGTCGCCGAACGGGTCGAACTGCACGAGACGCGCCACTCACCCGACGGCATGACGCAGATGCGGCCGCTCGAGCGCGTGGTCGTGCCGCCCGGTGCCGCGTTCGGTTTCGAGCCGAACGGTCCGCATCTGATGCTGATGGGGCTCAAGGCGCCATTGGTCGCCGGCCAGAAGGCATCGGTGACCGTCAAGTTCGACAGCGGCGAGAGCGTCACCTTCGACCTCGAAGTGCGCGCGCTGACGGCGACTGACCCGGGCGAACACGCGGGACACTAGCTTCAAGGTCAGGCGGCGCGTTTCGCGGCTGCGGCGAGGAATGCCTGCAGCAGCGGCTCCATGGGCATCAGAGTCGGGAACCGCGGGTCGTGGAATTCGGGATGCCACTGCACGCCGACCACCCAGTCGAGCGTTTCATGGCGGATGCACTCCACCACACCGTCGGGCGCGCGTGCTTCGACGCGTAGCGCTTCGCCGACCCGGTTCGCACCCTGGTGATGGATGGAATTGACGCGCCCGCGGCGGCGCCCGCCGTACAGCCGCGCCAGCCAGCCGTCGGGTACGAACTCGAGATCATGCGAGTGCTCGTCGTACAGTTCGGCCACGTAGTGTTCGAGCGTGGTCGCGCCGCACGCGACCAGATCCTGGTGGAGGCTGCCGCCGAATGCGACGTTCAGCAGCTGCATTCCGCGACAGACTCCCAGCACCGGCTTGTTGGCCGCGCTGAACGCGCGCAGCAGCTCGAGCTCGAACCGGTCGCGTGTGACGTCAATGGGCCCGCGCGCGTACGTGATCGTCTCGCCGTAGACCTGCGGGTGAAGGTCCGCGCCACCCTGCAGCAGCAGCGCGTCGAAACTGGCGCAGTAGTCGTCGACATCGACCTGCCACGGCTCGACGTCGCTCGAGCTCTCGATCGTCGGGATCATCGCTACGCGCGCGCCGAACCGCATGAGGCAGTGCGCCATCGACTGTTCCAGGTACTGCAACGTCTTGCCGCGGAAGCCGAGCTCGTTCGGCACCTGCCGGAGGATGCGTGGCGACATCGCGATCATCGGATTCATGCGAGCGTCGTCTCGGCGAGCCAGTCGACCACCGCGTACAAGGCCTCGCGTCGCCCCGCGCCGCGCGCCCGCGACTCGTTGTAGACGAGCAGCTGCGCGCGGGCGCTGCTGCCTGACCGCGCCACCACCACCAGTTGCTCGATCTGCTCGCGGCAGTCGAACCGGTCGATTTCCGGCGCGAGCTGCTCGAGGAGACGGGTCAGCACATCGATCACCGGCGTCTGCGTGCGCGCATGCTCGTCGATGAACCGTGCCTCGACGCCGTCGCGCTTCGCGCGCCATCGGTTCTCGTCGATCACGCGCCGTGTGTGCGTGGTGCGCGCCGCGGCGAGCTGGGGCCGCTCGGCGAGCGCGGCGACGAGGCAGCGATACAGCGAGGCGAGCGCGACGCCTTCGCTGAGCTTCGTGCAGATGTCGGCGATGCGCAGCTCGAGCGTCGGGAAGCGCAGCGAGGGGCGGATGGCCCACCACAGGTACGACGCGTCGGGCGCCGCATCGACCTCGCGCAGCAGCGCCGAGAACGCGGCGTAGTCGGCTTCGTCGTCGAAGAAGTCGGGCACGCCGCTGCGCGGCCATTCGTCGTACAGCGACTGCCGATAGCTCGCGAGACCGGTGATGCGTCGATTCCAGAACGGCGACGAGCCGCTCAATGCGAGGAACAGCGGCAGGTACGGCATGACGCGGTTCATCAGCTGAACGCGGTCCACGCCCTCCGGCACTTCGACGTGGACGTGCATGCCGCAGATGACGTTGCGCTGGCCGAGGATGCGGAAGTCTGCCAGCAGCTTCTCGTAGCGTGGCCGGCCCGTCACGTGCTGCGCGCCCCAGTCGCCGAGCGGGTGCGTGCTGGCCGCGATCAGTCTCAGCCCGTGTTCGCGAGCGAGCTCACCGAGTTCGCGCCGGAACCTTCGCATCACCGTCAGCGCTTCGGTCGCGTGACCGAAGATGGGCGATGCCACCTCGATCTGCGACTGCAGCAGTTCGGTGGTTGCAGCGCCGCCGAGCCGCTCGCGCGCACCCACCAGCAGATGCGGCGGAACTTCGCGGGCCAGCAGCCGGGTGACGGGATGGCAGAGGAAGTATTCCTCCTCGATGCCGAACGTGTATGAAGGGCGGACCATGAACTTGCGAGTGTGCCGCGCCGCGCCCCCGCCGGCTGTCGGAGGATCACGCGCGCTGCGCGCGGTGGTGCACGAACGCGGTGAAGCTCATCGTGATCAGTGCGCCGAGACTCGCGAGCGCCATGTCCTTGTGCGCATCCCACACATCGCCCTGCGTGCCGAGATACGCCATGCCCAGATCGCCACCGAACAGCAGCGCGGCGGCCCATTCCAGCAGCTCGTACAGCATCGAGCTCGACATCGTGAGGTCGAGCGGCAGGAAGTACCCCCAGAAACCCTCGACCCGCGCGAGGCGCACGAACACCTCGCGTATGGGAATCGACAGCAGCAAGCCGTACGCGAAATGCACCAGCCGGTCGAAGTTGTTGCGCTCCCAGCCGAGCAACTCGTCGAGACCCGTTCCGGACAGTCGCCGGAAGGCCGCGTCGTAAGGCACCTCAGCATAGGTGTAGTGGGCCCCGATGGTGTGCAGTGCGAGAAAGAGGCCGATTACGACATAACTGCTCCGCTGCAGACGGAAGCCGCGCCAGGTGGCCGCAAGCAGCACGATCGCGCACGCAGTGAGTGCGTTCTCGAGCAGCCAGTCGGGGCGATCGTTCGGGTGGAAAGCGAGCAGCGTCCACAACGCAGCGAACGGAACGGCGATCGCCATGACGAACGGCAGGGTGGTGTGGGAAGCGACTGACAGGGGGTCGCGATCCCGACGAGTTGGTGCGAGTCCGTCCATGGCTGATGCTGACTTCCGAAGCTGATGACGGGTCTGAAGGGAGCAATCCAGTGATGGCAAAACGGCGACATGTTAGCGCGCCCAAAGCACGCGAGCCGGAAGGGTTGCTGACCAGCTTCCAGCAGACGCTGGCGCCCCTGTTCGACGAGTTTCGCGCTGCCGGCGACGACGCGGCTCGCGGCCGCATCGCACTGCGACTCTGCGAGCACGTGGCCGCGCAATGCGACGTCGAGGAAGAGTTCCTCTATCCCGAGGCGGCGCGCGCGTCGGCCCGGCCCGACAACCGCGTCCGCGCCGCTCAGCTCGAAGGCCTGTTTGTTCGCAAAGTTGTCAATCAGATCCGCACGCTGGCGACCGCTCCCCGCCTGGACACGCGTCGACTTGCCGCGACGGTCGAGGTGCTGCACGGTTATCTTGCGGACTACGTCGATCAGCAGCGGGTCGACGTGTTGCCCCGGCTGCGCCGCCATGGCGCGCGCGCGTCGGGCGTTTACACAGCCATGCTGAACCGCCGGGCCGAGATCCTGGCGGCGCGCTAGACTAATTACCCGGAACGGATTGGAGTCGACCATGGCCACAGCGGATGAAGCGAGCGTCGAGCAGTTGATGGATGACCTTCGGCGCGTTGTCGTCGATGTGGAGGGGCTCTTGAAAGTCACGGCAGGACAAGTGGGCGAGAAGGTCGGTGAGGCGCGAGCGCGAGCAGAAGACACGTTGCGTGCTGCGCGCGAGCGTCTGGTCGACCTCGAAGAGCAGGCGCGTGAACGCGCTGGCGCGGCGGCCGGCGAGGCCGACCGTTACGTGCGCGACAATCCCTGGCAGGCGGTCGGCATCGCTGCCGGCGTAGCGTTCCTGCTCGGGGTGCTCGTCAGCCGGCGTTGAGCATGCAGCCGGGCGCGAGCGACGGCGACGAGGCTCGCGCGCCGGGCATCGTCGATTCGGTTCGGTCGACGGTCGCGACCTTCCTCCAGATCCTGCACACGCGGGTCGAGCTCCTGACGACCGAGCTCGAGGAGGAGATGCACCGCGTTGCGGCGCTGCTGCTGTGGGGCGCCGTGGCGGTGTTCTTCGGCGGCCTGTTCGTGCTGATGGTGTCGATCAGCATCATCATCGCCGCCGGTCCGGAGAACTATCTGACCGCTGCCATCGCGATGACGGGCGTGTTTCTCGTCATCCTGGTCGTGGCGGTGCTGATGCTGCGCGCGCAGATGCAGCAGCGGCTGCGTCTGCTGTCGTCGAGTCTGGAAGAGTTGAAGCGCGACCGCGACGCGTTGCGCCGTTCGGCTCCGGTCGTCGATAGATGAGCCGGGTGGCCGAACTCCGTGCGCGCCGCGAGGCCTTGCTTGCCCGCAGCACGGGTCTGCGACGGCAGCTCGTCGCGCACGGCACCGATCTCGAGCACTCGATGGGGCGCATCGACCGCGGCATCCGCATGGCGCGCTCGCTGCGGGCCAAGCCCATCGTGCTCGCTGTCGGCGCCGCGGTGCTGTTTGCCCTCGGGCCGCGTCGCGCGCTCGGCTGGGTGTCGCGCGCCATGTTCTTCGCATCACTCGCCCGGCGTGCCACCGGCCTGATCGCGGCCTCGCGCAACTCGCGCCGGCACCGCACCGACGACCACCACCAGCTGTTCATCTGATCGCTCAGCCCCCGGCGCGCTTGGCCGGATAGCCCCGCTTGACCAGCTCGGCGACGACACGATCGCGCTGTTCGCCCTGGATCTCGATCTTGCCGTCGCGCACGCCGCCGCCGGCCCCGCAATTCCGTTTCAGCTCGCCGGCCAGCGTCTCGAGCTCTGCGTCGCCCAGCACGAGGCCGGTGACGACGGTAACCGCCTTGCCGCCACGGCCCGACACCTCACGCCCCACCCGTACCTTCTGCTCAGCGGGCGAGAGCGCCCGTGAGCCAGGTTTCGGGGCAGGTCTCACCAGCGGGGCTGGCCGGTAATCGGACAGCACCACGCCGCGAAACGTCGTCTTCGCCTTCTTCGCCACCGGCTCCCTCGCCTAGACTCTGCGCCAAGGGAGAGAAGAATAATGCCGACACCCTGGGGCCTGCTCGACAAGCGCCGCACCATCGCCGCGCCCGGCTTCAACCGCTGGCTGATTCCGCCCGCAGCGCTCGCAATCCACCTGTGCATCGGTATGGCGTACGGCTTCAGCGTCTTCTGGCTGCCGCTGTCGCAGGCCTTGCCGGCCGACGCCGTCGCGGCGAGCTGCGGCGACGCCGGCTGGGCGAGCCTGCTGGTGCGCCGGGACTGCAACTGGCCCGTGTCGATGCTCGGGTGGACCTACACGCTGTTCTTCGTGCTGCTCGGCTCGTCGGCGGCTTTATTCGGCCACTGGCTCGAATCGGCCGGGCCTCGCAAGGCCGGTGTCGTTGCGGCGCTGTGCTGGGCGGGCGGGCTCGCTCTCGCCGCAGTAGGCGTGCACCAGCACCAGCTGTGGCTGATGTGGCTCGGAGCCGGCGTCATCGGCGGTATCGGCCTCGGTCTCGGCTACATCTCGCCGGTGTCGACGCTGATCCGCTGGTTCCCCGATCGCCGCGGACTCGCGACCGGGCTGGCGATCATGGGGTTTGGCGGTGGCGCCATGATCGGGTCCCCGCTGGCCGACCGGTTGATGACGCACTTCAGCGCCGGAGCGGCCGGTCCTGGCGTGTGGCAGACATTCTTCGTGCTGGCAGGGCTGTATTTCGTGTCGATGATGTTCGGTGCATTCGGCTATCGCGTGCCACCCGAGGGCTGGCAGCCCGCGACGGTCACCACCGGGATGAAAACGCCGGCATTGCGCGCCGTGGGCCACGTCCACGTCGATCGCGCGGTGCGCACGCCGCAGTTCTGGCTGCTGTGGGCAGTGCTATGCCTGAACACCAGCGCCGGCATCGGCGTCGTGGGCATGGCATCGCCAATGCTGCAGGAGGTCTTCGGGGGGCGGCTGCTCGGCGGCGACCAACCGCTCGGCGCGCTGTCGCCGCAGGCTCGCGCACAGATTGCGACCCTGGCCGCCGGGTTCGCGGGTCTGCTGTCGTTGTTCAACATACTCGGCCGCATTTTCTGGGCGTCGACGTCGGACCTCATTGGTCGTCGCACCACCTATGCGATCTTCTTCCTGCTCGGCCTTGCGCTGTACGCTGCGGCGCCTTCGGTCGGCATGGCCGGTCACGTCGGCCTGTTCGTCGCGATGTTCTGCGTGATCCTGACGATGTACGGCGGCGGTTTCGCGACCATCCCGGCCTATCTCGCCGATCTCTTCGGCACGCAGCACGTCGGCGCGATCCATGGCCGCCTGCTCACCGCGTGGTCGGTGGCGGGAATCCTCGGGCCCGTGGTCGTCAATTACATCCGCGAGTTCCAACTCGCACGCGGGCTCCCTGCGGCGCAGGCATACAACGCGACACTGATGCTGCTCGCGGTGTTTCTTGGCGTAGGGTTCCTCTGCAATCTCGCCGTGCGTCCCGTGGCGCCGCGGCATTTCATGGACGCGCAAACGCTCGACGCCGAGCGCGCACTCGCGCGCGAGCGATCGATGACTGCCGAGGCGGGTGTTTCAGCTGCACGCCGGGCAACACCTGCGGCGCAGGTGGCGCTCGCCTGGATTGCCGTTGGCGTGCCGCTCGCGTGGGGGGTGTGGACGACATTGTCGAAAGCGCTGGTGCTCTTCCGCTGAGCGATTTGACAATGTCGCCGTTCGACGACGCACCTCGTGAAATGTCGGCAGATGCAGACGCTGGCGAAGTGCACGCAATGCCGGCGGAACAACTCCTACAGATTCGCAGGCGATGGTCGGATAATGATGCGACATGTCCGCTGCCGCTATTTCTCCGCGTCCCCTCATCACTGCTGCTCAGCTCGAGCACCGCATCGAGGCTGACACGCCGGTCGAGATCCTCGACGCGCAGCTGATGCAGCTCGCCGATCATCCGCAGCGCGTCGATATCGATTCGCTGTGTGAACTGCTCGCGGTGCTCGATCAGCAGCATCGTCGCGGGCGACTGGACGCCGCGGAGTTCCGGCAGCTGCAGGGTCGCGTTGCGCCGTTGATCGTCAGCACCGGGTCGCGTCCCGTGCCGCCATCGGCGCCGCGTCCTGTGCCGGCATTGCGCGCCGTGCCACGCGCCGAGACGGCTCGCACGCGCGTTCTCGAAGTGAAGCCGAGTGCACCTGCTCCGGTTGCTGATCGCGCGGAGCCGGCGCCGGCCGTCGCCGCCGCACCCGTCGCTCCGAGCGCGCGTCCGCCGCTCGCCGCGGGCCAGCGGCTGCGTAACCGGTACGAGCTGCGTCGCCTGCTCGGCGAGGGCGGCATGAGCTGCGTGTGGGAAGCGATCGATCATCTGCGCAACGGCGCGAACGGCCAGGAAGCGCGCGTGGCGTTGAAGCTGCTGCGTCCGAGCGTCGCGGCGCGCGGCGACGCGGTGCAGGCGCTGCATCTCGAGTTCGAGCGCGCGCACCTGTTGTCGCACCCGTCTATCGTCAACGTGCTCGACCTCGATGCCGACGGCGATCTGCACTTCATCACGATGGAGCGGCTCGAAGGCGATCTGCTCAGCGAAGTCATCAAGCGGCTGCGGCCGGCGCATCTGCCGCACGAGCAGTGCTTCGCCATTCTCGCGCGGCTCGGCGATGCCATCGTCTATGCCCACGAGGCGGGCATCGTCCACGCCGACATCAAGCCGGGCAACGTGATGCTGACGCGCTCGGGCGATCTGCGGCTCTTCGATTTCGGTGCGGCGTGGCCGGCGCAGCGCGAGCCCTGGATCTACGAGGCGAACGAGCGCTCGCTGCAGGGCGCGACGCCGACGTACGCGAGTGCGGAGCGGCTCGGCGGGGGCGCCCCGACGGTGCGCGACGACGTGTTCAGCTTCAGCTGTCTCGCCTACGAACTGCTCACCGGCGCACATCCGTACGATCGTCAACCGGCCCATGAAGCCGAACGCAACGGTCTTCGCGCAAAGCGCCCCGTGGGCCTGTCACGCGGCCAGTGGCGTGCACTGGCGCGCGGCCTCGCGTTCCGCCGTGAGGATCGCTGGCCCGAGCTGAAGTCGCTGCTCGGAGAGCTAGTGCCCGCTGCGGCTGCGCGCACGCGGCTGCCGCTCGTCTTCCACCCCGCACCGGCGCCGCGCCCCGCGCGCGTTTCCGGTCTGCTGATGCTGGTGCTCGGTGCGCTCGCGTTCGGCGTCGCGCACTACGCGAACACCGAGTGGCCGCCGGTGCTGCAGTCGGCCGTCGATTCACTGCGCGGCGTCTGGCTGATGGTGCAGCAGCTGCTCAGATGAGTCGCTCGATCTTTCTCTTTCGCCACACCAGGCGATAGAAAGTCGACTGCAGCACGAGCATCGTCGCGAACGTCAGCGGGTACGCCCACCAGACCCCCTCGATGCCGATGCGATGGCTCAGGTACCAGGCGACCGGCACTTCCACCGCGACGATCGCGCTGATCGACAGCAACGTCGGCGCCATCACCGTACCGCTCGCGCGCATCACGCCCGACACCACCGCCGATGCGCCGAACAGCAGCGCGCTCCACAGCGTGATGTGCAGCATGCGCTGCGCGATCTCGATCACGACCGCGTCGTCGGTGAAGAACCCGATGAGGTTGCGCGAGAACAGGTAACAGACGAGCAGCAGCGATCCGGTGATCGCAAAGTTCAGCCAGATGCCGGTGCGCGTGATGAGGCCGAGCCGCTCGGTGTGGCCCGCGCCGATCGCCTGCGCACCGAGGATCGAAGCCGCGATCGCGATCGACATCGCCGGGAACTGCACGTAGCCGAGCACCTGGTTGCCGATGCCGTAGGCGGCCGTGGCCGGTGAACCGAAGCCGTTCACCAGCGACAGCAGCGCGACTTCGGCGAGCGACATGATCACCATCTGCACCGCCGTCGGCAGGCCGATGCGCAGCACCGCCTTCAGGATCGCCGGTTCGATCTTCATGTGCCGCAGCAGGTCGCCGGACGGCGCGAGCGCGTGACCCTTGCGATGCAGATGCACGCCGAGCCAGACGAGCGTGATGAGGAACGAGCCGAGCCCGGCCCACGCAGCGCTCGCGACACCGAGCGGCGGCAGCCCGAACCAGCCGCGGATGAAGCCCGGCGTCAGCACGAGGCCGACGATCGTCGAGACGACCAGCGCCTTCAGCGGCGTCACCATGTCGCCGACGCCGCGCATGATCGACGTGAAGATCAGGAAGACGAACAGGCCGGGCATCGCGATGAGCATCACGCGCGCGTACGACGTGGCCGGCTGCAGGATGTCCGCAGGTGTTGCCAGCGCACCGAGCAGCTCGGGCGCGAACACCGCACCGAAGATCGCGACGAGGAAGCCGGCGACGATGCTGCACGTGAGCGTGGTGCCGGCAACCGCCTGCACCCGCTCGGGCTGTTTCGCCCCCCACGCCTGCCCGATCAGCACCGATGCCCCGGAGCCGAGGCCCATCATGAAGGAGATGAGGAACAGCATGACCGGGAAGAACGCGCTGGCAGCGGCGAGTGCGCTGACGCCGATCATGTGACCGAGGAAGACGCTGTTGATGGTGCCCGACAGCGACTGGAGGATGTTCGACACCATCATCGGTGCGAGGAACATCAGGAAGACCTTCCAGACCGGCGGCAGGGGGGTGCCCGGCGCGGGCGCGGCAGCTGAAGGTGGTGGCATGGGCGCGGATTGTGGGGGTGGGGGTGTTGACGTTACAAGCAGAGCGGGGTGTGCGAACCCAGAGGGTGCCCCGCTGCACGGGCGTCTTCGGACGCGCGGGACGGTGAAGACCACGTCCCTGTGTCCTCCGCACGGGCCATCCATGGCCCGTGAGGCCCGCGCGCCCGAAGCCACCCTTGCCGTGCGCCTCCCGCTGGGTTCACCCACCCACCTGCGAGCCTGGTGGTCGGAGTACCGGCGGCGCACGGCTTGACGCAGGCGCCCTCGGAGCGGCGGCGGCAGGCGCCCGTCCCGCCAGCCTCAGCCTGGGGGCTCGCAGGGTCGAACGCGGCGGGGCGTGTGTCAGCGAGGCTGCTGGCTCGGGTGCGCGGGCGTCGCCGGGCATGGATGCCCGGCGCCGAGCCCACAGGGACGTGTTCCGGGCGTCCCGCGCTCCCGAGTCAGCAGGCTCGCGGTCTGCACCCCGTCACGGTTGAACGCTGTAGAACCCGACGCCATGGCGGTTACACTGCCCCTCCATGCCCGAAAGTACGGCCCGGCGGGGCCCAGTGCAGCACTAGTGCGCGAAGCCGCCGTCATCATCGGCCTGATCATCCTGAACGGCCTGTTCGCCTCGGCGGAGCTCGCTCTCGTCTCGGCTCGTCGGGCGCGGCTGCGCGCCCTGGCGGCCGAGGGCCACCGCGGCGCGCGGGCGGCCATCGCGCTGATCGATGAGCCCACGCGGCTGCTGTCGACGGTCCAGGTCGGCATCACGGTCGTCGGCATCTTCACCGGCGTCTACAGCGGCGCGGCTTACACGCCGTATTTCGAGGCGCTGCTCATGCGCCACGAGCTGCTCGCGCCGTATGCGCGCGAGCTGGCGTTCGGCGGCATCGTCGTCGTGATGACGTACATCTCGCTGGTGCTCGGCGAACTCGCGCCGAAGCGGCTCGCGATGGCGCACGCCGATCGCTGGTCGACACTGGTCGCAGTGCCGATGCAGGCGCTGTCGCGGTTCGGCGCGCCGCTGGTCTGGCTGCTGCAGAAATCGACCAACGCCATCCTGCTCCTGCTGCCGGGCGAGAAGGCGTCGCAGAACTCGGTGACCGACGATGACGTTCGCGCGCTGGTGGCCGAAGGCATGATGGGCGGCGCGATCCAGCGACACGAGATGGAGATGATCGACTCGGTGCTGCGCCTTGCGGACCGTTCGATCGATTCGATCATGGTGCCGCGCGGCGACATCCTGTGGCTCGACGCGGACGAGCCGGCGAGCACCTTGTGGGACGAGGCGCGCAAGAGCGGCCATGCGCGCTTCCTGCTCTGCCGGGGCGAACTGGAGCAGCTGATCGGCGTCGTCACGCTGGCGAGCCTCGGCGAGGCGCTGCGTCGCGGTTCCATCGATCTCGACACCGACATCCAGCCGCCGCTGCACGTTCCGCAGGGCATCTCGATCTTCAAACTGCTCGAGACGTTCCGCCGGTCGAGCGTGCATCTCGGCGTCGTGACGAACGAGTACGGCGGCATCGAGGGCCTGGTGACGCCGGCCGACATATTGAAGGCGATCGCCGGCGACCTGCCCGAGATGGGCAGCCGCGAGAGCGCGATGTTCCAGACCCGCGAGGACGGCAGCTTCCTGGTCGACGGCCACCTGCCGATCTACGAAGCCGAGCGGGCGCTGTCGCGCAAGGATCTCGCGCGCGGCGACAACTACCACACGATGGCCGGGTTCGTTCTGTGGCACCTCGGCCGCCTGCCGGTGCAGGGCGAGAAGATGGCGTGGCGCGACCTCAGCATCGAGGTCATCGACATGGACGGCCTCGTGATCGACAAGCTGCTGATCACCCGCCGTGCGCAGCAGGGTCTGCACGCGGGCGAGCAGCCTGTGCCGTACGGGGACGACGAGGGCTGAGGCTTGCCCGTGCCTAGCGGTCGCTGACGTCCCAGAACAGGATGTCGACGCCCGCCCGGATGCCGGGGTCGGCATGCCAGCCGCGCTCGCGCTCCCAGCGCACCAGCGGGGTCACGTGCCAATAGAGCCAGTTGCGGCCGGTGGGGCGCTTGGCGAACACGCTGATCTCGTACGTGCTGGCGGAGCCCGATGCTCGCTCGCCAGACGCCAGCGCCTGGATGCCATAGGCCCGCACGAGGTCGGTACCGCGGACGATGGTGCCGTAGCGGCCGAAGCGCAGGATTTCCCGTGCATGCGCGAACAGGATGGTCTGCGTCCACTCGGCCGCGGCCTCGTCCTTGCGCCAGTTCGCGTAGGTGGACGAGCGCACCAGGAAGCGGTTGTGCCAGTGGTCGAACGTGACGCCGGTGGCGGCGCCGAACCCGTCGCGGGTCTCGAGATAGATCTTCGCGTACGGCTGCACGTCCCAGCTGCCGAGTTCCAGCTGCTTCTGCCAGCGGAGCGCGGTGAACACGTACGGTGGGAGGTCGAGTCGGGCGCCGACGTCGAAGTTGAGCCAGTCCTTCAGCGCGAGACGCGCACCGGCCCGCAGGTTGCGATTTTCGCGCGTCGCGAGCGTCGGAGATTCCTCGACGTCGTCGCTGGTGACGAAGATCTTCAGACGCCGCTCGAGGTTCGGCACCTGCAGCAGCAGGTCGATGTCGAGCCGGCCCCGGAGCTGAGTGCCGCCTTGTGAATGCTGCACCACCTCGGCGTCGGTGCTGATCCGGAACGGGGAGGAGGGGGTCGGCATGGGCCGGTCGCCTTCACGGAGGAAGGCGTGGTCGAGGCCGAGTGCCCAGTCCTGGACCTTCAGGTACAGCGCATCGTGCCAGCGGTCGATGCGGGAAGCCTCGGTCCGCTCGTCATCGGCAGCGAGAAGGGGCATCGAGGTCAATGTGGCGACGGCGACGGCGATCCGGCTGGCAGTCCGCAGGAACCGTAATACGGGTTTCTTCATGAAGGGGGATTCTCTACGTCGCGACGGAAAACGGCGACGCGGCGTTGTCTCGCAGGCGAGGTAGGAAGCGTCCGAATGCTGCACGTCTTCCATCGCGCCATGATGACGCCCTGAGCCGGCCCCAAGAACGCTTTTTCGGGAGACGACATGTTTGCGAAGCCCCGCTGGATCACCCCGTCGACCCGCTGCGCGCAGACGTGGCGCGAACCGCGCTGGCACGTCCAGCTCCTTCCGGAGCCTCGTTCCTGGGTGCATGCGCGGCTGCCGGGCATCGTGCCGGCCGCGGTCGCAGTCACGACGGTGGTGGTGACGGCTGCAACGGCCGCCTCGACGCATCTGCCGGCCGGCCATGGCGCCTGATCCCGAGCTGCCGCCGGTCGGTGGCGGGGTCCTGCCGGTGGAAGAAGAGCAGATCCCGGAAGAGGGCCACGTGGTCGCGCGCCGCCGCCCGGACGGTCCGAAGATCGACGACGTCGGCGACCCGGTTCCGCTCGAGCGCCATCCGCATGCCTGATGTGACGGAAGACTGGGTGCAACCGCGGTGAGGGGCGGATAATGGCAGGCTTATGACCACCGCTCTCACTGAACGCAGCCGGCCCGCGCCGCGGACCATCGTCACCCTCCAGGCGCACATCCTGCAGCAGCAGGCGCGCTTCCCGGAAGCAACCGGCACGCTGTCCTGGATCCTTTCGGCTCTGTCGATTTCGGCGAAGATGATCGCCGCGCAGGTGCGGCGCGCTCGGCTCGACGACGTGCTCGGCAGCGTCGGCAGCGAGAACGTGCAGGGCGAGACAGCAGCAGAAGCTCGACGTCATCGCGAACGACATCCTGCTGCGCACCCTCGGTGGCCGCGAGGGCGTCGCGATCGTCGCCTCCGAGGAGAACGAGGAGCCGGTGATCCTGCGCGAGCGCAACGACGGCGAGACGCGCTACTGCGTGCTGTTCGATCCGCTCGACGGCTCGTCGAACCTCGACGTCTGCGGCGGCGTCGGCACGATCTTCAGCATCCTGCGGCAGGACCGCCGCTCGTCGAACGCGCAGAGGATTCGCTGCTGCAGCCGGGCACGCGGCAGGTCGCGGCGGGTTACGTGCTGTACGGGTCCGTCGACGGTGTTCGTCGCTGACGATCGGCCGCGGCGTCGACATGTTCGTGCTCGACCCGTCGATCGGCGCGTTCATGCGCGTCGACGCAGCGGCGTGCGGATCCCGACGACGAACAAGAGTCTATTCGCTCAACGAGGGCAATCGGCTCACGCTTCCCGGAGGGCTACCAGCGCTATCTCGACTGGGCGCAGCAGCACGGCTACTCGAGCCGCTACGTCGGCGCGATGGTCGGCGACGTGCACCGCATCCTGCTGCAAGGGCGGCGTGTTCATGTATCCGCCGACGAAGAAGGCGCCGAACGGCAAGCTGCGGCTGATGTACGAGGCGAACCCGATGGCCATGCTCGTCGAGCAGGCCGGCGGCAAGGCGGTGTCGCGGCCCGGGCGAGCGCATCCTCGAGCGTGCAGCCCGACGGACATCCACCAGCGCACGCCGGTCATCCTCGGCAGCACCGACGAGGTCGACCACGTGCTCGCGCAGGTGGACGGCAAGTCGGCTTGAGAATCAACCGCCTGTAAGGGCAGGTCAGTCCGCGCGACCGGTAGCGGCGGGGCCCGGGTTGGGGTATCTTGATGCAAGCGATTCTCATTTAAGAGACCTCCTTGGATCCGGATTCCGCCACCGTTTCGCTCGCCAGCCTGCACCGCGGCGACCACGCCGTGGTGGTCAGTGTTGCCGATGACGAATCGATGCTCGGGGACGAGCTCGGTTCGACGCTCGTGATGCGGCTGATCGAGATCGGCTTCGTCCCGGGCGAGCGCATCGAGGTCATTGGCGAGGCGCGGCCGGGCGGCGATCCGCTCGCGATCCGGGTCGGGGGGACGTGTTTCGCGCTGCGTCGGCGCGAGGCTGCGGTCGTGCAGGTGGCGCCTCTCGCCGCCGCACGGCCATGAACGGCCTCAGCGCGCGAACGGAGTCGCTGCGCATCGCACTGGTCGGGGTTCCGAACTGCGGCAAGACCGCCCTGTTCAACCGGCTGACCGGCAGTCGCCAGAAGGTGGCGAACTACGCCGGCGTCACCGTCGAACGCAAGGAAGGCCTCTGCCGCGACATCGCGCGCGGACAGTCCTATCGCGTGCTCGACTTGCCTGGCGCCTACAGCCTCGGCGCGACGACGCTCGACGAGGCGATCACGCGCGACATCGTGACCGGCCGGCTGGCTGGCGAGCCCCCGCCGGAGCTGATCGTCAACGTGCTCGACGAGTCGAACCTGAGGCTCTCGCTGCGCCTGACGCTCGAGCTGAAGAAGCTTGGCCGGCCGATCATCGCCGTGCTGAACATGAGCGACATCGCGCATGCGCGCGGCATCCGCATCGATCGCGAGCGGCTCGCCGCAGAGCTCGGCTGTCCGGTGGTCGAGACCGTCGCGGTGCGAAGTGGCGGCGAGAACGAGCTGCTCGACGCGCTCGCGGCCTTCGCTTCCGAAGCGCACGAGCCGACGCCGGCGGTGCCGCTGGCGTGGAAGGCATCGGCGCGCGCCGAGGTCGAGGCGACCCAGCGCGAGGTCCGGCGCGTGCTCGGCGAGATCGGCTATCGCGAGCCGCTGCGCAGCCGCACGCTCGCGCGCATCGATGCAACCGTGATGCATCCGGTGGGCGGTTTCGTGCTGCTGCTGGTGCTGCTGTTCCTGATCTTCCAGGCGGTGTTCAGCTGGGCCGCGTGGCCGATGGAGCTCATCGACTCGGGCATCGGCGCGCTGGGCACCTGGGTCGGTGACGCGCTGCCTGAGGGGCCGTTGCGCAGCCTGATCGTCGACGGCGTCTTCGCCGGCATCGGCGGCGTGCTGGTGTTCCTGCCGCAGATCATCATCCTGTTCTTCTTCATCCTGCTGCTCGAGGACAGCGGTTACCTGCCGCGGGCCGCGTTCCTGCTCGATCGGCTGATGGGACACGTCGGACTGTCGGGGCGCGCGTTCATCCCGCTGCTGTCCTCGTTCGCGTGCGCCATTCCCGGCATCATGGCCGCGCGAACCATTCCGAACACGCGTGACCGGCTTGCGACGATCCTGCTCGCGCCGCTGATGACGTGCTCGGCGCGGCTGCCGGTGTATGCGCTGATCATCGGCGCGTTCATTCCCCGTGAAGGCGTCGGCCTCTTCAACCTGCAGGGCATCGTGCTGTTCGCGCTGTACCTCGCGGGCATCGCCGGCTCGGTGCTGGTCGCGCTGGTGATGAAGCGGTTCACGCTGAAGGCGAGCTATCACCCGCTGCTGATGGAGCTGCCGGAATACCGCTGGCCGAACCTGCGCAACCTGCTGACGGGCCTGTGGGAGCGCGTGCAGATCTTCCTGACGCGTGTCGGCACGTTCATCCTCGCGCTGATGATCCTGCTGTGGTTCCTCAGCAGCTATCCGGCGCCGCCGCCGGGGGCGACGGGCCCGGCGATCGAATACAGCCTCGCCGGCAAGCTCGGCCAGGCGCTGAACGTCGTGTTCGCGCCGATCGGATTCAACTGGCAGATCTCGATCGCCCTGGTGCCGGGCATGGCGGCGCGCGAGGTCGCGGTCAGCGCGCTCGGCACCGTCTATGCATTGAGCGGCGAGCACGTCGACGCGGAGCTCGGCACGCTGCTCGCCGGTTCGTGGAGTTTCGCCACGGCGCTCGCGCTGCTGGCCTGGTTCGTGTTCGCACCGCAGTGCCTGTCGACGCTCGCGACGGTCAGACGCGAGACGAATTCCTGGCGCTACCCGGCGATCATGGCGGCCTACCTGTTCGCGATGGCGTACATCGCGGCGGGCGTGACCTACCATGTCACGCGATGGCTGAGCTAGGCTCGGGTCATGCAGGAAGTCGCCGTCATCGTGATCGTCATCGCCGCCGCGCTGTTCGCGGTGTGGCGCCTGCCGGGCACGCCGACGCGGCTGCGCTACATCGCTGGCCTGAGGAAGATCGGACTGTCCGCTCCGGCGGCCTGGCTCGAGCGCCGCGTGTTGCGCTCGATCGCCAAGGGCGGCTGCGCCGCCTGCGGCACCGGGACGCAGTCGACCGTGCACGCCTCGCGGACACCCCGTACGCGACGCTGATGTTCGACCTGCCCGACGCGCCGGTGCTCGACAAGGACCGCCTCGTCGGCGGCTGCCTGCGCCTGCCGCTGCGCGTCGACGCAGCGCGACTCGCAGCCGAGATCGATGCGCTCGGTCCGCAGGTGTGGGGCGATGGCGGCCGCGTCGGCGTGCATCGCCCCGCGCAGTCGCTGTTCCTGCGTGGCCATGCACCGGCGGCGGGCGATCTTCCCGTCGCGGACCAGCCGGTGCTCGACCGGCTGCCGTATGCGCGAGAGGTCATCGCGCTGTGTGGCGCGCCGCCGCTGCGCTGCCTGCTCGCGCGGTTGCCGGGCGGTCGCAGCATCGCCCCGCACATCGATCGCGCGCCATACTTCGCGAAGACCATCCGCATCCACGTGCCCGTGATCACGCATGCGCGCTCGTACATGCTCGCCGCCGGCGAGGTGTACGTGATGCAGGCGGACGAGGTCTGGGCGCTGAACAACTGCGCCGTGCATGCGGTGTGGAACGCCGACGCGGCGCTCGCGCGCACGCACCTGATCTGCGACTACACACTCTCGCCCGCGCTGGCGGTGCTGCTCGCGAGCGGTGAGCGGCAACTCGGCCGGCGCATGCCGGAGGTCGAGGCACATCTCGCGAACGTGCCGCGCGGCGCGACCGTCGGCGGATGATCCTCACACCGCGGTTCGTCTTCCTTCACCTGCACAAGTCGGGCGGCACGTTCGTCAACGAGGTGCTGCTGCGTCACGTACCCGGAGCCCGGCAGCACGGCTACCACCTGCCGCGGCGCCTGATCCCGGCGGAGGCCGGCTCGCTGCCGGTGCTCGGCAGTGTCCGCAACCCGTGGAGCTACTACGTGTCGTGGTATGCGTTCCAGCGCGCCCGGCCCGTGCCGAACGCGCTGTTCCGCGTGCTGAGCGAGGACGGCAGCCTCGATTTCCGCGCGACGATCACGCGGATGGTGACGCTCGACGAGGACGCCGCCTTGCTTGCCCGCGCGGTGCGGGCATTGCCGCCGCACTACGGAAACGGAGGCCTCAACCTGCCGGGCCCGGTGCTCGCAAGCCTCGCCGGCACGAACCGCGGTTTCTATTCGTGGCTGCACGACTACCTTTATTCGGGTGCCGGCGAGCCGGCCCGCGTCGCGTGCATGGAGTCGCTGCGCACGGGGATCGCGTCGCTGCTCGCGGAGGTGGGCGAGCAGATGACCCCGTCGCTGACGGACGCGCTCGCCTCCACTCCGCCTCGCAACGTCAGCGAGCACGCTCCGGCGGCAGACCACTACGACGCGGCGCTGCGCGACCTCGTCGCGCGCAAGGACGCCACGGTGTTCGAGACGTACGGCTACCGCTGATCGCGCGTCAGCGCGCGCAGTCGCGACCAGACCGGCTCGAGCCGCGGCAGCACGCGTTCGATCTCCGCCTGATGCTGCCGCCACTTGTCGGGCGCCGGCGCGCTCAGCGTGAAACGCGAAGGCGGCAGCGGCGCGGCCAGTCGTGCGGCAAGCGCCGGATCGTCCGGATCGACTTCGAGGAAACGGCAGATGCGCGCGAGCGTTGCCGCAGGCGATGCGACGAGATCGGCGTAGCACACCGCGATCCAGCGAGTCGTCGCGATGCGTTCGAGATCGCCGAGCAGCACGCGATGGGTCTCGGCCCATTGCCACGCGGCAATGTCGGCGATGGGCTGGCCGGCGAGTGCCTGCCAGTGCGGCGGCAGCAGCAGCGACCACGGCCCGTCCCATCCGGGCAACGACGGGTACGTGACCCAGCGGCCCGCACGCCACGCCTCGATGATGCTCGCCAGGTTCTCGCGCGGATCGCGCCACAGGAAGACGAACCGCGCATCGGGGAAGACGCGCTGGAAGAACGGCACGCGCAGCGCATTCTTCGGCGTCTTCTCGAGCAGCCGGCCGCGATCGGGCGGCGTCGCGCGCGCGAGCACCTGCGTACGGATGCGCGCGATGGTCTTCGCGTCGGCTTGTTCGGCCGTCAGCCGGTTCGACTCGACTGCGGGCGCGCCGGGCCGCAGCGCCGGATCGTCCTCGACAAGCCAGTGCGCTTCGCCCCCGAGCGTCGCGAACGCGGAATGCGTCGCCAGCGTCTCGAACAGCAGCGTGCTGCCCGAGCGGGGCGCGGCGACGATGAAGGTGGGTGACGCGGCGCCCGGGCGCATCGGGGCCGTGACAGTCTCGTCGCGGACCACCGCGCGCAGGATTCGCGCTTCGAGCACGCGATTCGCGGCGGTGCCATTCGTGCGCATCACGAGGCCGTCGCCGAGCGGCAGCATCGTCTCGCGGCAACGGTCGCGAAGGCGCTGGTAGTCGCCGCGTCCGGCGGGGTCGGCGCCATGCAGTGCGTAGAGTTGCCGCCAGTCACGACAGAACTCGTCGAGCCGCGCCGCATAGGCGGCGATGCGACGCGATGCATCCGGGTCGTTCGCCTCGAGTTCCATCTTGAGGTCGGCGGCGAGGATGTCGACTTCGGCCGGCGGCAGCGCGAGCGGCGTTGCGGCGTGCTCGGTCAGCAACGGCGGCGAGGGTGCGGCGGGGTCGTAGCGGTGCTGCAGTGTCGCGACGCCGGGCTGAGCCGAGCGCGCCACCAGCTGCCAGAACGCCGAGCTGCCGGTGGTATCGGCGACGAGGTGGATGCGTTGCTCGGGCGAGCGGTTCTCGACCCGGTGCGGTCGCCAGTTGTCGAAGATCCACGCTTCGCCTGAGGCCATGTGCACGACGCTGTCGCCGCAGTGGAACCGCACCTCGGGCCGTGTCGCGATCGGGATGTGCACGCGCACGCGGCTGAACCAGTGCGCGTTGATGTCGGCATGCGGCGGAACGTCGGCGCCGGGAGCGAGCCGCATCAGTCGCGAACGGCTCCAGACGACGCCGAAGCTCGCGAGCACCTGCCGGACGTACGGCAGCCGGGCGAGATGCGCCGTCGGCAGCATCGGTGAGTCGACGCCATCGTTGTCGCCGCCGCCTGAGCTGATCAGCCGCAGCGAGCTGTTGCCGTCGAGCTGGTTCGGATGATCGGCCCAGGCCGCCTCGGGCACGGTGTCGACCTCGGCGCGCAGGCGCGCGACGTCGAACCGTACCGGCAGGCGGAAGAAGGGCTGCGCCAGCCGCACGTCAGGCCGCTTCCATTGCGGCGCGGAAGTCGCCAAGCGTCTCGACGATGCGCGCAGTGGCGAGCCGCTCGACTTCGGTCAGATGCGGGTTCCACAGATCGGCAATGAGCACGACGCGCAGCTCGCCGCTGTCGTTCCACGCCGAATGCTCGTAAGTGTCGTCGAACGCGACGACGCGACCCACCTTCCAGGTGTGCGTCTCGCCGCCCACCTGCAGCGCGCAATCGGCCGGCACGATCAGGGGCAGGTGCGTGACGATGCGGGTGTTGGTCACGCCGCGATGAGGCATCAGGTGCGTGCCCGGCGTGAACACCGAGAACATCACTTCGGGCCCGTGGCCGCGCACGTGATGCAGCGGCAGCGCCGCCAGTGCCGCAGCCGTTGCGGGACAGGCGTCCAGATTGTCGTGGCGCGGCTTGCCATGACGGTAGAAGTAGTGGCCGGTCCAGCTCGGATCGCCGCGCGTGCCACGCAGGTTCTGCGCCGCGACTTCGGCCGAGAGGAACACCCGCTCGCTGCCCCGTGCTTCCGGCAGCAGCGCGAGCAGCTCGTCGAGTATGCGGGGCGTTGCGGCCTCGTAGGCGTCGATGGCGGGCACGAGCCGCGGATCGATAAAAGGTGAGGTCGGCAGGTCGGGGAAATACAGGAACGTCGGACGCTGGCGCGGATCGGGATAGTCGGCCAGTTCCTCGCCGAGATGGATGCGCAACAGGCGGACCACGCGATCGAGCGCGTCGAGCCCATAGTCGCGCGCGAGCGGCTCGAGCAGTTTCAGCAGCATGGCTCGGCGGCCGTCGCGCACCACCTGCGCGGCACGAGCGACGGCAAGGCGCAGGGCCGGCGGCGTGGTCGCCGCATCGACCCAGCGGCCTTGCGCCTGCATCTCGGACATCACCCGCGCGTAGTGCAGCAGCGCGCCGTCGTGGTCGCCAAGGCGTTCGAGCACTGCACCGAGATGAAGGCGCGCGGCCGGCAGGTCGGCTGCGAGCGAGACCGCTTCGGCGTAATGGCGACGTGCGCCGTCGAGATCGCCGAGCAGTTCGAGCGCGCGCGCCAGATGGTGATGGCTGGTCCCGTGCGCGGGCTGCACACCGACCGCCCGACGCAGCAGCTCGGTGGCGCGATTGAGCTGGCCGGTACGGATGGACGCCAGCCCGACCATGTTCAGCGCCTGCACGTCGAGCGGCGAGCGTTCGAGCACGTCGAGCCAGGCGCGCTCGGCCTCCTCGATGCGCCCCGAACGCAGCAGCAGCTGCGCCTCTTCGGCGCGCGAACCCGGCGGCGACTTCGGCTGGTCCATCAGCGGCTATTATCGCACGGTGGACCTGACGCACTTCATCCGCAGCTACGACGGCGAGCTCGAGCCCGCGCTGTGTGCGCGGCTCGTGCAGTCGTTCGAAGCGGTGGCCGGCGTCCACCAGCGCAACGGCGCGCAGCGACACGAGGGCCTCGCCGAGTCGGCGTGGACGGAAGTGGACGTCGGCGCCCGAGCTGACGCCGCGTTCCTCGGCTTCTTCCGCACCCGCATCAACCGCGCGCTCGCGCGTTACAACGGCGACATCGGTCTTTCGCCGCTGCCGGTGCCGAATTCCCCGCACACCGCCGAGCTGATCCTGAAGCGCTACCGCCCGGGCGGGGCTGAGCGGTTCCAGCCGCACTTCGATTCGGTGAATGCGGTGGCCGACCGCTACCTCGTGTTCCTGTGGTACCTGAACGATGTCGAGCAGGGCGGTGAGACCGAGTTTCCGCAGCTCGGAATGCGTGTCGCGCCGCGCGCCGGACGGCTGCTGATGTTCCCGCCCTACTGGATGTTCCAGCACGCCGGCCTGCCGCCGGTCTCCGGCGACAAGTACATCCTGTCGACCTACCTGCTGTTCCCGAAGTCGTAGCCCCAGCGGGCAACGTAGCCGGTGAGCTCGGCGCGCGCGGCATCGAAGTGGGCGGCGTAGTGCTGCCAGCGGCCGATCGAGCGCGTGTGTCACCGGCTCGACCACCTGCGAATAGCTCGGTGTGCTGATGAAGCCGCGGCGGCGTGCCTGCGCGGCGGGTTCGAGCATCGCGTCATGCCAGTCGAGCCCGAGAAAGCCGGCGATGTCGCGCATGCCGGGCTCGAAGTCGCGCACCAGGTCTTCATAGCGCAGTTCGTGCACGCGGCCCGCGCAGCAGCGCAGTCTGCGCATACCAGTAGTCGAACGCGCGCCGGAAGCTGCGCGCGAGCGTGGCCGGATCGCGGCACATCAGCGCGAACTCGGGCGCGCGGAAGTGCTGGAGATAGCACGACAGCACGACATCGCAGGGATGGCGGATCGCGAGCAGCACGGGCGAAGCCGGGAACAGCCGGCGGATCGCCGGCAGTCGCAGCAGGTTCAGCGGATTCTTGTCGAGCAGCCGTTGACCGGGCGCAACCTGCACCTTGCGCGCGGCCTGCGCGAAATAGCGGGCGCGGATTGCCTCGAGTTGCGCGGGCGTCAGCGAGCCGAGCTTCGCCGGGTAGTCGGCGCCGGCCGCGATGAGGTCGTCGATGCAGCCCTGCAGGAACGGCTGCTCGTCCATCGTCACGAGAGCGGGGTGCGCATCGAGCGCCTGTTCCAGCAGCGTCGTGCCCGAGCGCGGAAAGGCGACGATGAACACCGGGCTCACATCGGCTGCGGGGGCGCCGGGGTCCGTCCACGTCGCGACATCGGCGGCCTCGACGCTGCGCTTCGTGATCAGCATCGGCGGCTCGCTGAGCCCGCTGGTCTCCGGATGGATGCGGTGGAGATGGGCCAGCTGCGCCGCGTGCGCCGCGGTCAGGGTCTCGAAGGCCTGGTCGTGGCGGCCGAGCGCATCGAGCGATTTGGCGAGCGGAAAGAGGTAGAGATGGCGCCGTTCGGGCTCGACGCACTGCTCGGCCAGCCGTGCGAAGCCGCGTGCCGCATCCTCGTGGCGGCGCTCGCGCTGTGCGAGCTGCGACTGAAGCAGCGCAAGCTCTTCGCCCAGGTCGCTCGCGCGGGCGTCGCCCTGCAACGCGAGCAGACCGTCGCGCGCCTGCTCGACGCGGTTGCTGCGCTCCATGTACTGCGCGATGCGCAGCAGCGCATGCGGCGAGGGCTGCGGAGTGCGCAGCAGGCGGCGCAGGGCCTCCTTCGACGCCGTGGTCTCGCCGAGATTCAGCAGCAGCATCACGAGGTCGGCGAGCGTCGCGTCGTCGAGGCCCTCGAACCGCGGCCAGCCCGCGAGGAGGGCGACCGCCTCGTCGGTGTGCAGCAGCTCGTAATGGCACTGGGCGAGCTGCAGCGCGATCTGCGCGTCGAGGGGTGCGGCCGCGTGGGCTTCGGACAGCAGGCGCAGCGCGTGCTCGAAGTCGCCGCGCTCCTGGTGCAGCAGGCCGACGTTGAAGAGGAAATCGGGTGAGTCGGCACCCAGTGCGGCGGCGCGTGCGTAGGCCATGAGCGCATCGTCGAACCTGCGCTGCGCGCGCAGCGAGGTGCCGTAGTTGGCCCATGCGAGCAGGCGCTGAGGGTCGCGACGAGTGAGGTCGTCCCACACCGCACTGGCCTCCACGTGCTTTGCCTGACCCTGGAGCGCGAGGCCCAGCATCGTCGCTGCGTCGAGATCGCCGGGAGCGAGCTGCAGCGCGCGACGACTGCACGCTTCGGCGTCGGCATGCGCGCCGTTCTCCAGGTGCGCGAAGGCGACGCGCATCACGGCGACCGGATCGTCTGGAGTGTCGTTCGTCTGCGTCATGAAAAAGGGCCGCGCGGGTCTTGACCCGCGCGGCCCTTCACCTTACTCCAACCGTCGAGGTCAGAACTTGTGCGTCAGGCTCGCGAAGAAGTACCGGCCGATCGTGTCGTAGGTGGCCACGTCGGTGTTCGCGTTGGTGACGTTGTTCTGATACAGGATCGGCGGCGCCTTGTCGGTCAGGTTCTGCACGCCGAGCTGCAGCTTCGAGCCGGTCCATGGCAGGGTGTACCCGAGCGTCACGTCGACGTACGTGACCGAGCCGATCTTCAGGTCGTCCTGGATGCCGGGTGCGCCATCCGGATCGCTGACCGACAGGGAGTCGATGTACCGCGCGACGCCCAGCGCCGTGAACGGCCCGAACTGCCAGCCGATCTGGCCCGTCAGTCGCCAGGAAGCGAGGTTGCCGTATTGGCGATCGTAGTAGCCTGCCACCTCAGTGACCTCGCCGCCCGCAATCACCGTGCTGTCGTACTTGTGCGTCCAGCTCGCGTCGACCCCGAACCGCCACGCACCGGATGCCTCGGTGTCGAAACGATAGTTCGCGCCCAGGTCGACGCCATCGGTTTCGAGCTTGCCGAGGTTGATCGTCGGCTCGAGGATCTGACGGATCGTGCCGTCGGGGAAACGATTCAGATAACCGCAAAATTGCGGCGAACCGGTCGTGGCGCATTGTGACGCGGTGGTGTTCACGTCGACCTGCGTGATCACGTTGTCGATCTCGTAGCGCCACACATCGACGTTGACGGAAAGGCCCTGCGCCCAGCTCGGGTCGTAGACGAAGCCTGCCGTGACCGCACTGCCGGTTTCCGGTTCCAGCGCCACGCCGTTGACGAGGAAGCTGTTACCCATCAGCAAGCCGTCGACCTGCGCGTTCGGCTGCTCGAACGTGCCGTTGCGGGGCACGTTCACGCACGCGCGTGCGAGGTTGGGGTTGGCGGCGACCGCCGCGGTCGTGAGGCCGATGCACGGATCGGTGAACGTGGCCGCATCGGCCGAGGGGGCCTGGTAGATGTCGATGATGGTCGGCGCGCGGAAGATATCCGCATATGACGCACGGACCAGCAGGTCGCTGACCGGACGCCACTCCAGCTGGTAGGTGCCGTTGGTCGTGTTGCCGAACGTCGAATAATCCGAGAAGCGGCCACCGATCGAGAGATTCAACGTCTGCGCGAAGGGAGCGTCCTTGAGAATCGGGACCAGCACCTCGGCGTAGACCTCGCGCACGTCATAGCTGCCACGCTGGTCGCCCGAGCAGGCCTCGTTCTGGATCAGGCAGTCCTTGTACAGCGGCGGCGAACTCTGCGTGATGAAGTCGGTGTCGAACTTGCCGAGCTGATCGCGGTACTCGACGCCGACTGCCGCCTGCACCTCGCCGGCCGGCAACGAGAACAGCGAGCCATTCGCGTTCAGCGACGCCTGCTTCATGTTGTACCGGTAGCTCTGGTTGTAACCGGCGGCCACTTTCTGCAGTGCGGTGATCTGGGTGGGATCGGCGAGATTGAAGATGTTCAGCGGCACGCAGCCGGAGACCGGCGCCGCCGGAGTGCCGCACGTCGGCGTGCCGTCGGCGGCGCGGAACGACGATCCGAGTGCACTGGCAAGCGCTGTCTTGAACAGGTAGCCATCGATCTTCACGAACTGGTCGAGGCGGCTGTAGCCGACATTCGCATCCCAGTTCCAGCCCGTATCGAACAGGCTGCCTTTCAGCCCGGTGCTGAAATGCCCCTGATACGTGTCGTACTTGCCGCGGCGGTTGCCGAGCGCCTCCATGCGGAAGGTCGCATTCGGGTTTACCTCGCCCGTGCGCGGATCGACGTCGCCACCGCCGAAGCTGATTCCGAAGGGGTTATAGACGTTGTTGGCAGCGATGATGACGTCGTCTGCACGCGAATCGAACGGCAGCGGGGCGATCGCATAGCCGGAGGTCGTGTAGTTGTAGACGAACTCGGTGTACCACTGCACGTCGTCGGTGATGTCGAGGTTGGACAGCGCGAACAGCGAGCTGCGTTCCTGCGGCGTGACGATGAGGTTCAGCGGCTGATAGTTGTAGGCATCGGTCGTGGCGCCGCTGCTGACATAGCAGCGGAAGTCCGCGAGGCTCGACCCGGTCGCCCCGGCGCGGCGTGTAACGCTTCCGCAGCCATAGCGGGAATTCAGCGCCGTGCTGCCGGCCTGCGTCGAGTTGAGGAACAGGCGGCCATTCGGTACACGGCTCGAGCCACCCTCGAACACGGAACCGTAGAAATAGATCGCGTTGCGCGAGAAGGCGCGGTCGCCGGCGCTGATCGCATCCTGCTGGTTGTAGTTGAAACCGAGCACGACGTTGCCGCGATCGCCGGTCGTGCCCCACGACATCGACAGGCCCTTGCGCTCGCCATCACCCATGTTCGACTTGCCGTAGTCGACCGACAGCTCGGCGCCTTCCTGGTTCGTCTTGGTGATGAAGTTGACGACGCCACCAATGGCATCCGAGCCGTAGATCGCGCCGGCGCCCTGCTTCAGCACCTCGACGCGCTCGATCATGTTGACCGGGATCGAGTTGACATCGACCGCGCTGGTCAGGTTGCCGAGCGCGCCATAGCGCCGGCCGTTGACGAGCACCAGCGTGCGTTCGACACCGAGACCCCGCAGCTCGACGTTGCTCGCGCCGTCACCGCCACCGTTGTTGGTCGACGGGTTGGTCGCCTGGCCGCCGATGGCCGGAATGCGCGACAGCAGGTCACCGAGCGTCTGCACGCCGGACTCCGCGATCGCCGCGGCGTTGACGACCTGCACGGGGCTTGCCGTCTCCTGGTCGACGCGACGGATTCGCGTACCGGTGACGACGATCTCGCCGAGACCGTCGGCGCTCTCATCCTGGGCGACTGCCTGGCTGGCGGGCAGGGCGGCCGCGGCGGCGGCGCCCGAAAGCAGGGCGAAACGAGCCGCGCGCTGCGCGGCGGTGTCGGTGGTGGCGCTCATGTAGTGCGGACTCCGGGAAAATGGCCACGGGGGGCCTGTGCGCGCGATCATAGCCCCGGATTTCGACCGATTTTACGTTTGTTGCACAAATCCAACGCAGTTGGATGGCAACCATAATATTCAGCAAATCAATCTTTTCCGGTCGATAACGTCGTCACAGCATCGTCTACCGGATTGCATTACCTGCGGTGTCAGCGGCATTTACCGGCCGGATCAATCGTCTGCATCCCGTTGCATCAGCGCAACGGGGCAATGTCGACGCGGTCGCCGGCCCGGATCCCACGCCGCGCGGCCTCGCCGGCGTTCAGTTCGAGCACTGCGGTGATTACTCCGGGTGACTCGATGGTCGCGGTCGACTGCGGCGTCGTGTTCGCCGCAATGCCGGAGATGAGGCCGTTTTCCCCGATGAACAGCATGTCGAGGGACAGGAACGTGTTCTTCATCCACATCGACATCGGGCGGGGCACGCGCTGGGGGAACAGCATGCCGCGATCGGCCGCCATTTCCCGGATGAACATCAGGCCCTGCTGCTGGCGCTGGGGCGTATCCGCCACCCAGACGCGGAAGCTGTCGCGTCCGCCGGCATGCGTGATCGTCAGCGAGGTCTCGGGAAAACCCTGCAGCTGACGCGGCTGCGCTTCGGCACCGGCAGCGAGCGAGGCGAGGCCGGCGAGCAGCAGCGCGGTGAGGAGGGCGCGCGAGGCGAAGCGATGCGTTTTCATGGCGTCTCGAGGGCGACGAGCCCGGCGAAGTCGAAAGTCGTGATGAGCAGGCGATCAGCGCCATCGAGCGTGCTGGCGGGACCGAGGCAGAAGCCCCGCACGTCGACGCGATAGTGCGAAACGGCAGTGCCGTCCGGCAGGGCGCCTGGCCGCAGCGGGCGTCACGGTGCGCCGCTCCAGCCGGTCGGTCGTGCATTTGTCGTCGCCGCGGGTCGCGAAGACGGTGCCGCCTTCGATGATCGCGGTGAGGTTGGTCGCGAGCGCGCTGCCGTCGCTGGCTGCTGCGGCACCGTCGATGCCGAACACGAACCGCAGGGTGCGGCCCGCATCGGCACCGACGGACTGGGGCAGGGGACCTGCGATGCTGACGCGCAGGCCCTGGCCGTCCGGGCGGGCGCCGCCCTCGCAGCGGATCTGCGCGTCGTGCCAGTCGAGGTCTGCGTTCAGCGCGCCGCGGAGCTGCGCACGCAGGTAGCCCGAGCCATCGGGCAGGCACTGCGTCGCTCCGGCGTTCGAGCGGGCGGCAGAGGTGCTGTCGGCCGCACCGCATCCGGCCGCGAGCAGCGCGAGCAGGGTTGCAAGGGGAGGGGTGGCGCGCTCGACGGGTCGCATCTCGTGCGGATTCTAGCGAAGTGCGCGCCCTGCGCTTCGGAACCGGCGAAACGCGCGGCGGTCGTCACGTCGCCGGCGCCCCGCGTGGTCTAGACTCGCGCGACGTTCTGCCCCCCGTTCCGAAGCAGGTCACTGATGCAGCCGATCGAAATCTCTCCCGTACTGCCCGCCGCAATCTCGCGATTGCCGGAGCTCGGCGGCAACCTGTCCTTCAGCTGGCACCGGCCGACCCGCGCGCTGTTCGAGGATCTCGACCCCCAGCTCTGGCAGCAGACCAGCGGCAATCCGCGGCTCATGCTCCGCTGCCTCGCGCAGGACGCGCTCGATCGTGCCGCGCGCGACGAGGCCTATCTCGCCCGCTATCGCGAAGCGGTCGCCATCTTCGACAGCTATCTCGCTCAGCCGAGCGAAGGTGCGAGCGAGCCGCTGATCGCCTACTTCTGCGCCGAGTACGGTTTTCACGAGAGTTTCCCCATCTATTCGGGCGGTCTCGGCATCCTCGCGGGGGACCACTGCAAGTCGGCGAGCGACGAGCGGCTGAACTTCATCGCCGTCGGTCTGCTGTACCGGCAGGGCTATTTCACGCAGAACGTCGATTCGCGACGGCGTGCAGCACGCGGTGTATCGCGACGCCGATCCGCGCGATCTGCCGGTCGAGCCGGTCAACGACCGCAACGGCCAGTGGCTGAAGGTCGCGGTGCCGATCGCGAACCACGAGGTGCAGGCGCGCGTCTGGCGTGCGCAGGTCGGCCGCGTGACGGTCTACCTGCTCGACACCAACTGCCCGGACAACTCGGCCGACGATCGCGACATCACGCTACCGGCTCTACGGCGGCGACGAGCGCGTGCGCATCCGCCAGGAGATGGTGCTCGGCATCGGCGGCGCGCGTGCGCTGAAGGCGCTGGGCATGCAGCCCCGCGGTCTGGCACATGAACGAAGGCCATGCCGCGTTCCTCGTGCTCGAGCGGCTTCGCGACCAGCTCGCGCGCGGGCTCTCGTTCGACGCCGCGGCTCGAAGCGGTCGCCGCGCAGAGCGTGTTCACGACGCACACGCCGTGGCCGCCGGCCACGACGCGTTTCCCGATGGCCTCTTCCTCGAGCATTTCGTCGGCCTCGCGCGCTCGATGGGTCTGGCCGCCGAGCAGCTGCTGCCGCTCGGCCGCGCCCCGCACGAGCCCGGCCGCTTCAACATGACGCGGCTCGCGCTGAACGGCGCGCGTCGCATGAACGGAGTCAGCCGCATCCACGGCGCGGTCTCGTCGCAGCTGCTGCGCGGAGCACTGGCGCGAGATTCCGCCAGAAGAGAACCCGATCGGGTACGTGACGAACGGCATCCACGTGCCGACGTTCATCTCACCGGTGTGGAGCCGCTTCTTCGACGAGCATCTGCCCGAATGGCGCTGACCGCCTGTCCGACGACGGCTACTGGCAAGGCATCGAACACGTGCGGGACGAGGCATTCTGGGCCGTCGCGCAGGATGCAAAGTCGCGCATGTTGAACGGCGTGCGCCAGCGACTGACGCGCGAGTACCGCCGCAAGGGCCTGTCGTCGGCGCAGCTGCGTCACATCACGCGGCACATCGATCCGCGCAATCCCGACGTCCTGACGATCGGCTTCGCGCGCCGCTTCGCGACCTACAAGCGCGCCTCGCTGATCATGCGCGACCGCTGCGCGGCTGCTGAAGCTCGTGACGCAGGCCGACCGGCCGATCCTGTTCCTGTTCGCCGGCAAGGCGCACCCCGCGGACCAGCCGGGCCAGCAGGTGCTGCGCGAGATCAAGCAGCTGATGCTCGAGCCCGAATTCGCCGGCCGCATCGTGTTCCTCGAGGATTACGACATCGCAGCTCGCGCGCTGGCTCGTCACCGGCGTCGATGTGTGGCTGAACAATCCCATCGCGCCGCTCGAGGCGAGCGGTACCTCGGGCATCAAGGCCGCCGTCAACGGTGTGCTGAACCTGTCGATCCTCGATGGCTGGTGGGCCGAGGCATTCGACGGCGAGAACGGCTGGGGCATCCCCGGTGCCGACGTGCAGGACGCGAATCGCCGCGACGAGCTCGACTCGGACACGATCCTCGACACGATCGAGGAAGAAGTGATGCCGCTGTATTACGACCGCAATGCGCGCGGGTTGTCGACCGAGTGGATCCGCCGCTGCAAGCGGTCGATGCGCACGGTGGTGCCACGCTTCAACATGCGTCGCACCGTGCGCGACTACGTTGCCGGCATGTACCGCCCGGCCGCGCTGCAGGGCGAACGGCTGATGGCGAACGGCGGGGCCGGAGCAGACCGGCTCGCGAGCTGGAAGCGGCGCATCTATGCCGCCTGGGAACGCGTCGGCATCGAGGTGCTGCCCGATGCTGCGCGCGAGGCACAGGTTGCGGCACCGCTCGTGATGCGCGTGGCCGTCAACCTCGGCGGGCTGGAGCCGGCCGACGTGCGCGTCGAGTTCAAGGCGAAGCGCATGGTGCCCGAGGCCGTGTTCGAGCCGGCCGCGCTGTGCTCGTTCGGTCACGGGCTGCCGACGGGCCAGTGGCGCGAGGAGCTTCGTTTCACCGGCGAGCGCACCGCGGACGGCGCTGCGGTCTACGAGCTGTCGGCGGTTGCGCCGGGCGCTGGACAGTACCTGCCCGAGCTGCGCGTCTATCCGTGGCACGAGCTGCTGACCCATCCGCTCGAGATGGGTCTGATGAAGCGGATCTAGCCGAGCTTCGTCAGCTTCGCTTGAACACGACGCCGGCGAGCGGCGGCAGCGTCAGTTCCAGGTGGAACGGCTGCCCGCCGTGCCCGGCATCGCGGGCCTCGATCGCGAGGTCGCCGAGGTTCGCGCCGCCGTAGAACTCCGAATCGGAGTTGAAGACCACGCGGTAGGAGCCGCCGTGCGGCACGCCCACGCGGAAGCGTTCGCGCGGCACCGGCGTGAGGTTCAGCGCGACGACGAGCTGTTCACCGCGCGCACCCATGCGCAGGTAGCTCAGGGTCGAATGCTGCGCATCGTCGCAGTCGATCCACGCGAAGCCCTGCGGGGCGAACTCGAGCGAGTGCAGCGCCGGCTCTGACACATACAGGCGGTTCAGGTCGCCGATCAGGCGCTGCATGCCCTGATGCTCGGGATATTCCATCAGGAACCACGGCAGCCCGTGCCGGAAGTCCCATTCCCACGGGTGCGCGATTTCGCCACCCATGAACAGCAGCTTCTTGCCGGGGATGGTCCACATGTAGGTGAACAGCGCGCGCAGGTTGGCGAGCTGCTGCCAGCGGTCGCCCGGCATGCGGCCGAGCAGCGACCGCTTCAGTGCACGACCTCGTCGTGCGAGAGCGGCAGCACGAAGTTCTCGCTGTACGCGTACATCATGCCGAACGTCAGCTTGTTGTGCTGGTGCTGGCGGTACACCGGGTCTTCCGTGAAGTACGCGAGCGTGTCGTGCATCCAGCCCATGTTCCACTTCATCGAGAAGCCGAGGCCCCCGACGTTGACCGGCCGGCTGACCATGCGGCCACGAGGTCGATTCCTCGGCAATGACGACGGTGCCCGGCGCGCGCGCATGCGTGATCGAGTTCAGCTCGCGCAGGAACTCGATCGCCTCGAGGTTCTGGTTGCCGCCGTGGCGGTTCGGACCGACTCGCCGCTGTTGCGCCCATAGTCGAGGTACAGCATCGAGGCGACGGCGTCGACGCGCAGCCCGTCGAAGTGGAACTCCTCGAGCCAGAAGCACGCGCTCGCGAGCAGGAAGGTGCTGCACCTCGAAGCGCTCGTAGTTGAAGATCAGCGTGCCCCAGTCCTGATGCTCGCCCTTGCGCGGGTCGGCGTATTCGTACAGCGCCGTGCCGTCGAACTTCGCGAGGCCATGTGCGTCGCGCGGGAAGTGGCCGGGCACCCAGTCGAGCAGCACGCCGATGCCATGCAGGTGGCACTGGTCGATGAAGTAGCGCAGGTCGTCGGGTGTGCCGAAGCGCCGCGTCGGCGCGAAGTAGCCGGTGGTCTGGTAGCCCCACGAGTCGTCGAGCGGATGCTCGGTGATCGGCAGCAACTCGACGTGCGTGAAGCCGAGGCGCGCGACGTAGGGAATGAGTTCGGCGGCAAGCTCGCGGTACGAAAGGAAGCGCCCGTCGGGATGGCGCTGCCACGAGCCGAGGTGCACTTCATAGATCGACATTGGCGCGTGCAGCCAGTCGCGGTCGCGCCGCTCGGTCATCCACAGGTCGTCCTGCCAACGGTAGGAGTCGCCCCCTGGCACGATCGACGCTGTGGCGGGACGAAGTTCCATCGCCTGCGCATACGGGTCGGTCTTCAGGCCGATGGCGCCGGTCTCGCGATTGCGGATCTCGTACTTGTAGTACTGCCCGGTGCCGAGGCCGGGCACGAAGAGTTCCCACACTCCGCTGTCGCCGAGCACCCGCATCGGCAGCCGGCGGCCATCCCACTCGCAGAACGGACCGACCACGCTGACACGCTCGGCATTCGGTGCCCATACCGCGAAGCGCACCCCAGCGATGCCGTCGAACGTGGCCGGATGCGCGCCGAGCATGCGCCAGGCCGTCAGGTGACGGCCCGAGGCGAACAACGCCAGATCGCCCGGCGAGAGCGTCGGCGGGAAATCGTAGGGCGACTGCCAGCGGCCCCGGATGCCCCGCCCGTCTTCCCACAGGACGACGTCGTGGGCGGTGCCTTCATCGACGCTCGCCTGGAAGAGGTCGGTGCCGTCGACCCGTTCGAGTTCGGGCCCGCCTTCGAGCCGGGCCGACACGATGCCGGGCAGCAGCGCGAGGAACACCGTGCCGCCGGGCAGCGGGTGACGGCCGAGGATGGCATGGGGATCGTGATGACGCGCCTCGGCCAGACGTCGCAGGTCGTCTTCGAGGGGTGCGAGCAGCGCCGGCAGTGGCGAGAGTCGCGGCGAATGTGAAACAGTGCTGATAGCGCGAACCCTGGCAATCGGGATAGAAGCCATGGGTAATATACTGGAACGCAAACAAGGCCGGTCTGCTGCATGCCAAAGCCATCACGCACGTCTTCGGGTCGCTACGTCAGCCGGCTCACGAGCGGCGCTCTAGCGATGATCATGGCCGGTGGCCGGGGCGAGCGCCTCCGCGGCCTGACCGAGCATCGCTGCAAGCCCGCCACACCGTTCGGCGGCAAATTCCGCATCGTCGACTTCGTGCTGTCGAACTGCGTCAATTCGGGCATCCGCCAGATCTGCCTGCTGACGCAGTACAAGGGCCAGTCGCTGATCCAGCACGTACAGCGCGGCTGGAGCTACCTGCGCGGCGAATTCGGCGAGTTCATCGACGTTATCCCGGCGCAACAGCAGGTAGGAAAGTTCTGGTATCGCGGTACGGCCGACAGCGTCTACCAGAACCTCGATGTCATCCGGGCGCACCGCCCGAAGCACGTACTGGTGCTCGCCGGTGACCATATCTACAAGATGGACTACGGTCCGATGATCGCGTACCACGTCGAGAAGGGCGCCGACATCACCGTCGGTGTCGTCGAGGTGCCGATCGCCGAGGCACGCGAGTTCGGCGTGCTGTCGGTCACCGAGTGGAACCGCGTCACGAAGTTCAGCGAGAAGCCGCAGCAGCCCGAGCCGATGCCCGGTCGCACCGATGTGGCGCTCGCCTCGATGGGCATCTACGTGTTCAACACGCAGCTGATCGAGCGGCTGCTGAGCGAGGATGCGAACGACGAGTCCTCGCAGCACGATTTCGGCAAGAACATCATCCCGAAGGCCATCGAGTCGATGCAGGTCTTCGCCTATCCGTTCCGCAACGTGAAGACGCGCGCGCAGAACTACTGGCGCGACGTCGGTACCGTCGATGCGTTCTACGAGGCCAACCTCGAGCTGGTGCACGTCGCGCCCGAGCTGAACGTCTACGACGAGGAATGGCCCATCTGGACCTACCAGCTGCAGCAGCCGCCGGCGAAGTTCGTGCTCGACGAGGAGGGTCGCCGCGGCATGGCGATCAATTCGGTGATCTCGGGCGGTGCGATCATCTCAGGCGCGGTCGTGCGCGAGTCGCTGCTGTTCTCGAGCGTGCGCGTCGACGAAGGCTCGACGATCGAGCGCTCGGTCATCATGCCGGGTGTGCGCATCGGCAAGGGCTGCGTGGTGCGCAACGCGATCATCGACGAGCACTGCGAGATTCCCGATGGCACGCAGATCGGCGTCGACATCGCGACCGACCGGCAACGCTTCGACGTGACGCCGAAGGGCGTCATCCTCGTGACGCCGGACATGCTGCACACCGCGACCGTCGCTCGCATCTGAAGGTTTCTCGATGAGCGCAACGCGTCTGCCCGTGGTGCTGTACTGGCACATGCACCAGCCCCACTACCGCGACGCGCTGTCCGGGCAGTACGTGTTTCCGTGGACGTACCTGCACGCGATCAAGGATTACGTCGACATGGTCGCGCACCTCGAGGCCAACCCTCGCGCGCGCGCCGTCGTCAATTTCACGCCGGTGCTGATCGAGCAGCTCGAGGAACTCGCGCTGCGAGTGAACCATCACCTGACCGACGGCGAGCCGCTGCCCGACCCGGTGCTCGCGATGCTGTCGGCGGCACCGCTGCCGACCGATGCGGCTCAACGCCTGACGCTGGTACGCGCGTGCCTCAAGGCCGAACGCCGCAATCTCATCGAGCGCCACCCGGTGTTCGCGGAGCTCGTGACGCTGGCCACGGCGCTCGCAACCCCCGAGCTGATCGGCTACGCGTCCGACCAGCTGCTGCGCGATCTCGCGGTCTGGTACCACCTCGCCTGGATGGGCGAGACGGTCCGCCGCACCGACCTGCGCATCGCCGTGCTCGCCAGTCGCGAGCGCAACTTCGGCGTGGCCGAGCGGCGCATGCTGCTCGAGCTGATCGGCGAACTGCTCGCAGGCGTGCTGCCGCGCTATCGGCGGCTGTTCGAGGCGGGTCGATGCGAGCTGTGCGTGTCGCCGTACAGCCACCCGATCGTGCCGCTGCTGCTCGACTTCAGTGCCGCGCGCGAGAGCGAACCGGGCTCGCCGCTGCCACAGCACCCGCGTTATCCCGGCGGCAGCCGAACGGGCGCGCTGGCACATGCAGGAGGCCTTGCGCGTGTTCGAGCGCGTGTTCGGCCGCCCTGCACGAGGCTGCTGGCCTTCGGAGGGCGCGATCAGTGAAGCCACGCTCGCCGTCATCGAAGACGCCGGCATCGAATGGGTCGCGTCGAGTTCGGGCGTGCTGCGCGGCGCGCTCGAGGCAAGCGGCGAGGCACTGGACATCGAGGCGAAGCCGCTCGACCGCCTGCTGAACCGCGCGCATCGTCCGGCCGGCCGCGAGCTGTCGGCATTCTTCCGGCACGACGGCATTTCCGACCTCATCGGCTTCACCTACTCGAGGTGGCACGGCGACGATGCGGCTGCGCACCTCGTCGGCGAGCTCGAACGCCTGGCGGACAACGTCGATGCGGCCGACGGCGCAGTGGCGCTGATCGCGCTCGACGGCGAGAACGCATGGGAGTACTACCCGTTCAACGGCTACTTCTTCCTCGACCAGATGTACAAACTGCTCGCCGACCATCCGCGCTTCGAACTGACTACGCTGTCGGCTTATCTCGACTCGGCGCGCTCGAAAGGCATCGCGCCACGGCCGCTGCCGCGCGTGCGAGCCGGCAGCTGGGTGCACGGCACGTTGTCGACGTGGATGGGCGATGCCGCGAAGAACCGCGGCTGGGATCTGCTGTGCGATGCGAAGCTCGCGTACGACCGCGTGCTTCCGTCGCTGACGCCGAACCAGCAGGCGGAAGCCTCGCGCCAGCTCGCGCTGTGCGAGAGCTCGGACTGGTTCTGGTGGTTCGGCGACTACAACCCGCCCGAAGCGGTGCGCGACTTCGACGTGCTGTTCCGCCATCAGCTGACGAACCTCTATCTGCTGCTGAAGCTCGCTCCGCCCGCCGCACTCGAGCAGCGCATCTCGTTCGGTCAGCGGTCGCCCCGAAGCGGGCGGTGTCATGCGCCGCGCGGACTGACCATGCGACTTCCCGTTCTCGACCGACGCCGTGCCGCAGTACTGCTGCATCCCTCTTCGCTGATCGAGACGGGCAACGAGGCGGCCGGCGCGCTGGGCGCGCGCGCGTTCCGCTTCGTCGACTGGCTCGCCGATGCGGGGTTCACCGTCTGGCAGTTGCTGCCGCTCGGCCCGACCGGCAGCAACGGCTCGCCGTACTGGGCGCGATCGGACCACGCCGGCAACGTTGCGTTCATCGATCGCGAGCGCCATCCGCCCGGTGGGGAGGAAGCGTTCCGGAACTTCTGCCAGGCGAACGAGGCCTGGCTGCCCGACTACGCATTGTTCGAGGCGCTGGCGCGCTGGCAGAACGGCGCGCCGTGGTGGGAGTGGCCCTGGCCGCTGCGCAATCGCGAACCCTACGCGCTCGCGCAGGCACGCGAGGATTTCGCGCCCGAGCTGCGCGCGCTGCAGTACGAGCAGTGGCAGTTCGCATCGCAGTGGCAATCGCTGCGCGCGCACGCTCATTCGCGCGGCATACGGTTGTTCGGCGATCTGCCGATCTACGTCGCACCCGATTCGGCGACGACGTGGACGCAGCGCGAGCAGTTCCAGCTCGACCACGATGCGCGACCCACCGTCGTCGCCGGCGTGCCGCCGGACTACTTCGCGCCGACGGCCAGCTGTGGGGCAACCCGCTGTACGACTGGGACCGGATGCGCTGGGAAGATTTCCGTTTCTGGCGCGAACGTCTCGGCTCGCAGCTCGCGCGTTACGACCTGCTGCGCATCGACCACTTCCGCGGCCTCGCCGCCTACTGGGCCGTGCCTGCCGGCAGCCCGAACGCGCGCAACGGGGAATGGCGGCCCGCGGCGGGCCGCGACATGCTCGCCGCGCGTCGCGCGCGACCAGCACGAGCTGCCGCTGGTGGCCGAGGATCTCGGCGTCATCACGCCCGACGTCGACGCGCTGCGCCGCGACTTCCGCCTGCCCGGCATGCGCGTGCTGCAGTTCGCCTTCGACGGCGGCGCCGACAACCCGCACCTGCCGCACAATCACGAGGAGTCGAGCGTCGTCTACACCGGCACGCACGACAACGACACGACTGCCGGCTGGTACACGACGCTAGGCGATGACACACGCGCCCGCATGCACGACTACCTCGGCATCTGGGACGGCGATCCGAACGACGCGATGATGCGCACCGCGCTCGCGTCAGTCGGCCGGCTCGCCGTGCTGCCGCTGCAGGACGTGCTGCGCCTCGGCGCGGAGGCGCGGCTGAACACGCCCGGCACCGCCGACGGGAACTGGCTGTGGCGTGCGCCGATCGAGCGGCTCGATGGTGCGCTCGCGCGCCATCATCGTGAACTCAACGAGCTCGTACGGCAGGGTGGAAGCATGAAGACCCTGCTCGTCGCCTGCACCGCGCTGGCGCTGACCGGTTGCGGCGCGCTGGTGCCCAAGCTGCAGCAGCCGCAGCTCTCGATCGTCGGCGTCGAACTCGTCAAGGCCGACCTGCTGCAGCAGCAGCTGCGCGTTCGCATGAGCGTGCAGAACCCGAACGACCGCGCGTTGCCGGTGCGCGGCATCACCTACGCGGTGGAGCTCGACGGCGACGAGTTCGCGCACGGCGACTCCGATCGCAACTTCATCGTCCCCGCGCTCGGTCACCTCGAGTTCGACGTCAACGTCTACGCGAACGCGGCGCCGATGCTGTTGAAGTACGCGGTCGGTGGCCGGCGCGAGCCGATAGGCTATCGCATCACCGGCAAGGTACAGCTGTCGGCCGGGCTGATCCGCAGCATTCCGTTCACCGAGACGGGGACGTTCGTCGTTGCGGTGATCTGCTTACGCGAACTGCTCCCTCACTTCCGCGACCTCCCTCAACACAGCCGTCGCATACCCCCCGCTTCTCAGCAGGAACGCGAGCCGCACGACCGACGGCGACTCGAACGACCACTCGAGATCCCGCACGGCGAGCCGCAACGCGCGTCTCGCCGGTGACATCCGCTCGCGGGCCGAGCCGCTCGACCACCGGTGCGAAGCCTGCAAGCACCGACTCTTCCAGCGCACGCACGTCGCCCTCGCAGGCCGGCGTGCCGCTGCCGGCCAGCGGGCCGGTCGGATGGACGTCCTGCGCCGCGACCCGCGCGCGCAGTGCATCGTCGATGTCGGTGACCGGGAAGATGCTGCCCCGCGCATCGAGGTTGGCGCTGTCGCCGGGCTGCAGCACGTTCCAGGTGGCGTCGGTCACCCGTCGCGCCAGCACCGCGTTGAACAGCAGGCTGCGCCCGGCGGACATCGCGTATTCCCCGAGTCGCGTGCGCCGTCCTTGCGGCGTCGTGCAGGACGGATCGAGGTTCGACTGGCCGCGGCCGAAGCGCTGCGGGCCGAAGTAGTTCGGCACGCCGTCGCGCGCGATCGCGTGCAGACGCGACTCGAGCGCGCCGCGATCCCCGCTCCAGTCGCGCAGGCGGATCTCGAAGCGGTTCGCATCGAGCGCGCCACGCGGAAGCTTGCGATGGTGAGCGTGCGCTTCGATCACCGTGTAGTCGTCGCCGGTCACGTCCTGCCATGCGCTCGCGCTGCGCCGGTCGGGCGGCGCGCGTTCGAGCGGGACGGTGAACCACTGCGTCGTGACCGCGTGACGGTCCTTCATGCCGGCATAGCCGATGTCCATGGGCCGCGCGCCGGCTCGGTCGGCGAGCTGACGCGCGACCCAGTCCGTGTTCGCGCCGCGCTTGCGGACGCGCAGCAGTGCATGCGGACCGCTGCCATTCGGCTCGAAGCCGAGCTGCTCGTCGACGACGAAGTCTTCAGGCTCGGTGCGGATGACCGCGGTGCCGGGCACGGGCCCGTGCGCCCGTGGCGGGTCGATGGCGAGGGCGCGCCACGCGTGAGGCAGGTCTGACATCGGTTCAGGGTCGCGCGGCATCGGTCGCCCATGAATGGCGGGATAGCATGCCTGAAATGAGACGCCCGATGCACGATGGGCCGCCGTGGTCGTCCTGTCCGCACTTGCCGGCGGTTGCGAGGTGGCCCAGCTTCCTGCCGAGGCGGGTACGGGCGCGACGCCCGAGCTGCCGGCGCCGAAACGCAGCCTTCTGCCGACGCTGCACGTCGCCACTGCGATCGGCTGGCAGGAGGGACGCCGCCCCACTGCTGCACGAGGGCTGGCGGTCGAGGCGTTCGCGACCGGTCTCACCCATCCTCGCTGGCTCTACCAGCTGCCGAACGGCGACGTGCTCGTCGCCGAGACCAACTCGCCGCCGCGTGAAGGTGGCGGCATCCGGCAGTGGGTGCAGGGCAAGGTGATGAAGCGCGCGGGCGCGGCTGTCCCGAGTCCGGACCGCATCACGCTGCTGCGCGATGCCGACGGCGACGGCCGGGCGGAGACGCGCAGCGTGTTCGTTGCAATCGGTCTGCGCTCGCCATTCGGCATGGCGCTGGTAGGCGAGCGCTTCTTCGTCGCCAACACCGATGGCATCGTCGAATTCCGCTACCGCGACGGTTCCCTGACGCTCGCCGGGGAGCCGCGCCGCGTGGTCGACCTGCCCGCCAATGCCCCGAACGGCCACTGGGCGCGCAATCTGATCGCGAGCGCCGACGGGCGGCATCTGTATGTCACCGTCGGCTCGGCCACCAACATCGCCGATGCGGGTATTGACACGGAACGGGACCGCGCAGCGATCCACGAGGTCGATCTCGCAACCGGTCAACGGCGGCTGTTCGCGTCGGGGCTGCGCAATCCGAACGGGCTCGCGTGGGAACCGGAACGGGGCAAGTTGTGGACGGTGGTCAACGAACGTGACGAGATCGGGAGTGATCTCGTGCCGGACTACCTGACCGAGGTAAAAGATGGGGCGTTCTACGGCTGGCCGTGGAGTTACTACGGCCAGCACATCGACGAGCGCGTGCGGCCGTTGAATCCCGGCGCGGTCGCTGCCGCGCGCACTCCAGACTACGCGCTGGGCGCCCACACTGCGTCACTGGGGCTGGCAATCGGCGACAGCTCGGTGCTGGGCGGCCGGTTCGGCCACGCGGCTTACGTTGGTCAGCACGGGTCGTGGAACAGGCGCCCGTTCAGCGGCTACAAGGTGGTCGCGGTGCCTTTCGAGGCGGGCCGGCCGACCGGCAAGCCGCTCGACGTGCTGACCGGCTTCCTCGATGCGAATGGCAACGCGCAGGGACGTCCGGTCGGCGTCCTCGTCCAGCGCAGCGGCACCTTGCTCGTCGCAGATGACGTGGGTGACGTTATCTGGCGTGTGCGGCCAGAGTGAGCAGGTGCACGAGCAGGACGCCGGCGTAGAGGCGCCCTATAGGTAGCTGTGTCAGCCGCCGGCCAGCGGGCGAGGTGAGCGCGAACGGCACCAGCAACCACAGGAATGCCGTGCCCCAGTGCATCTGCAGGTCGACTCCGACGAACAGCGACAGCCCTGTCATCAGGACGAACGGGCCGATGGCGTGCACCGGCAACAGTAGACGCGCTGGCATCGCGAGGTCGCGGTTTCGCGGGGCCGCCGCGTCGGCCAGCGAGTCGAGTTCGCCCCGCGAGCGGCGGTCCATCGCGAGCAGCAGCAGGCCCATCAGCAACGCCGGTACGCAGCGACCCATCTGATTGCCGAGGAAACCCGCGACGTCGAGCGGGCGGGCGGCAAGCGGCAGATGCGCGGCCATCGAGTGGCTCGCGTAGCCGAACGTCGGGAAGTCCATGCGCACCAGCCAGACCACGTGCGGCAGCACGACGACTCCCGCGACCGCACTTGCGATGACGACGCCGCGCGCGACGTCGCGACGTTCTTCCGTCCAGGGCTTGCCTTGGGTCGCAAGGAACAGCCAGGCGAGATTGCACGCGATGGGCACCACCATCTGGTACTTCGACAGCATGCCCGCTCCCCAGACGGCGCCGAGCAACCACCACCAGCGCGCACCGCCGCGAACCAGAGCACGCCACACGCACAGCACCGACAGCGCATACGCGACCAGCAGGGCGGTGTTGTGATTGAAGAAATGCAGGCGCTGCGTGTAGTAGGTGAGCACGCCTATGAACAGCACCGCGACGACCGCCGCGCGACGCCCCTGCAGCTCCGCCGTCAGCACGAAGGCGACGCTCATCATCACGCCGACCTGCAGCGCGCCGAGCGCGTACGTCAGCCACAGACCGTTCGGCAGCACCTGCTGGGCGGCGAGCAGCATCCAGGTGGGGAAGGGGGGGTGTTTGGTGTAGCCGAAGTCGGGCGTCAGCGCCCACGTCAGCTGCTCGAGGTTGTCCTCCGGGACATCCCAGAGGGCGAACAGCGGCATCAGCGCCCAGAGGGCCAGCGTCAGCGCGGAGAACAGCACCAGGGGTCGCGCGCTGAGCCAGGGTGCGCGGCGACTGCGGCCGAGAACGAGCTCGGCAGTGTAATGAATCATGGAATCCCGCCCTCTGGCGACGCTCTGTGGCGTGCTCGAACCATTGGACCGCCGCCGGGCCGGAATCATTCGCCGGGGCGCGACCCTCAGCCGGGAACGGGTTGCGCGACGGTAGCCGAACTGACGTCCTGCGCGGGCTCGCCGGCAGAATCGGCAGCAGGCGCGGTCCGCTGCTCGCGCAAGAAGGTGCGGAGGTCGTCGGCCATAGACTGCAGCAGGCGCAGGTCGCTGGCACTGAACGCGCGGGGCTTGTGATCGACGATGCAGAGCGCCCCGAAGACGTTGCCGGACGCGTCGCCGAAGGGGGCGCCGGCGTAGAAGCGCACGCCCTGCGCCGCCAGCGCGGGATTATTGGCGAAGCGCGGGTCGCGAGCGATGTCCGCGACGACCAGTGCTCGGGTGCTGGCCACTACATGCCCGCACAGGGAGAGGTCCCGCGGGAGATGAAAGGCCTCGGTCAGAGCCAGTGGCGTGGCTACCCCGGAGCCGGCGCTGCCTGCGCCGCACACCAGCTGGGACGCCTCGTCGATCAGCGTGACGAGGCCGATCGGGGCGTCGAACACTTCCGCGGCCCGGTGCGCAATTCGGTCGAAATGGCGCCGGACGTCGTCGTCGAGTGCGCCGCTTGCACGCATGAGCCGCACGCGCTCGACATCTCCATCGGGAATGGGCGCCGGCAGATAACGCTGCTGCAGCTGCGCATCGAGCAGGCCCTGGATGCGCGCGATCACTTCTTCGAAGGTCGGGGCAAGATCGTCTACACCGATAGACCGGGCGTTGGCCGCATCGAGAAGGTCGGGCGGTGCGTTCCAGAGTGCGGCCACAATCTTCAGGTCCGGCCAGTGTCGCCGCAGGTGCCTGCAGAGGTAACGGATACGGGTACCCGGCGTCGGACTGAAGTGCGAGAGGCACACAATACGGGCCCCGCGCAGATCCAGTTGCGTGACGAAATCGGCGGCCGCCGGGTCGATGGACTGAACCTCTGCAGAGACGCCCGCCTCGGCGAGCGCGTGCGCGAGCATGCGCGCCGCCAGAACGTCGAGCTCCCACTTGGCGCCGAGGCAAATGACCTGCGGCGAGCCGGTCGCCGACGCTGCCGACCCGTCGCCCAGCTCATTGATCACACGCTCGGCACCGTCGACGATGCGCAGCCGATGGGCCGCCGTCGCGACGCGATCGTGATCCGCGGATGCGATGCGCAACATCGGAATTCCCACGTCTCCGTAGAAGGGTGTCAGGCCAACGCTCTGCACCTGCTCGAGCGACAGTTCGATGGCTTCTTCGACATCTCCGGCGAGGAGCCGCTGGTAGATGCGGGTGGCCGGATCGAGTACGGGTTGGCTGCCCAGCGCAACGGCAAAAAAACGCAGTTGTGGAAGATGCCGCCCGATCACCAGCAGGCACACGGTCAAGGGCGTCGATATCACCAGGCCGACCGGCCCCCACAGCAGTGCCCAGAAAGTCGCCGCCACGATCACCGACATTGCCGAGAGGCCGGTGCTGGCGCCGTACAGCCACGGCTCCACCAGGTTGTTGCTGACGAGTTCGAGGAACAGGATCAGTGCCCCTGTCCAGAGCAGCATGTCCCAGCCAGGATCCACCGCAAAGGCGAGAACGAGGGGAAACACCGCGGAAATCATCGGGCCGAGATACGGGACGAAACGCATCACGGCGGCCAGCGCGCCCCACAGGACCGCCCCGGGCACGCCGATGAACCACAACCCGATCGCCATCGGTATGCCGTAGGTGGCGTTGACCACCAGCTGCATCAGCAGATATTTGCTGATGCGGTGGCCCGCCTCGTCCAGGGCGTCGGTAGTGCGATGCAGATTGCCACCGAGCAGCCGTAGCAGCCGGTCGCGCAGGTCCTGCCTGTCGAGCAGGATGACGACGACGAACACGAGCACGATCCCCGCCTGGGTGAGTGGGCCCCCGACCGCACCGAGCCAGCGGCTCGCCCGATCCAGCGGGGAAGCTGGCGCCTCTTGCACGCGGACCAGCTGCGGCTCTGCTCGCCTCCGCGTCGGGCCCGACGTCCCCGCCTGCTCCTCCGCCACCTGTCGCACGGCATCGAACGTCGTGACTGCGCCATCGAAAATTCCAGGGCCGGACAGCGTCGCGCGGAAATCGCGCAACTTGTGCTGGATGTTGGATCGATACGTCGGCAGCTGAGCGCTGACCGAGCGTGCCTGCTGGGTCAGGAGAAAGCCCGACCCGACGACCGCGGCCAGCGCAAGGCTGACCACGCCGACGACCGCCACGGGTCGCGGTATGCCGAGTCGCTTCAGCCGGACGACGAACGGATCGAGCACGAATCCGAGGAAGAATGCGAGCGCCAGCGGAACGAGGATCTGTCGTCCGAAGTACAGGCCGGCAATGATCAGCGCGGTCGACAGCAGTCCGACCGCAATCGGCAGACTGGACAACCCCGCCGCTGGACCGGGCGGAGTGAAGAACGCCTCGGTCGCGGCCTGCATGCCTGCGCGTTGAGCTGGGGGCGCGGTCTTGCCCGCATCCGGTGCGGCTTTCACTCCATCTGCCATCGGTGCTATCCCTCCAGTCCGGCGGGCCGCGTTCGGCAGCGCTCTTCAGTTCTTGTTCAGCCGCAACGAGAGCGGATGGAGAGAAGACTTGTGCGTGAGCCGCCGCGCGTCAATCGCTCGACCGTGCCCAAGTGTTGTAGCCGGATGCGGACCCCTGGCGGGCGAGCGCCTCAGAAGTCATACGCCGCACCGGCCCACGGGATGGCGGGCAGCGAGCCGTGGCGGCGCAGAGTCAGCTGCGGTGCGCCGGGCGGACTGTCGGGCAGCGGTGCGAACTCCGAGCAGCAGCTGGCGCGATTGAACAGATTGCTGATCTGGCCGATCACCGAGAGCGTGCCGTCGCCGAGCGGCCGGCGCCACTTGGCGCGCAGGTCAACCGTGACAGTGTGCCGCAGGCGTGCCGGCCGCCGCTGATCGAAGACCACCCCGCCGGCGGCGTTGGTGGCGAATTCGACAGTAGGCCGCCCGTCCCGGTAGTTCGCTGCTGCGCTCAGCAGCCATGCGCCGGGGTTCGCCTCGAGGGTCAGCGAGCCGCTCTGGCGGCGATCCCGTTCCGATGAATGCGAGTAGTGGTCCTGCCGGCCCGTGTAGGCCCAGGCGGCACTCCATCGCCAGCGATCGCGCTGCTGCTGCAGCGTTGCCTCGATCCCACGGATCGTCGCGGCGCGCGGTTCAAACCACATCCGGTCGAAGCTCAGCTCCGGCAGGATGCTCGGTGACCGCAACACGTTGCGCAGCTGCGGCAGCAGGTACAGCTGCGACTTGTCGAACGCTTCGACCCGCAGCAGCGTGCGCTCGTCGAGCTGGTGGTCGAAGCCGGCCAGCCGGTATTCGGTACGCTGCGCGACCAGCTGCGTGGACGCGTCGCGCTGCGGGCCCAGCTCGGTCAGGTCGCGGATCTGGTGCACGCGACCCCAGCCGAGGCGCAGCGTCGTCGACCGCGAGGCGAGCCAGGACGCGGCGAGGCGCGGATCGGATCGTCCGATGGCGCGGGCGAACGGCGCATCGGCCAGCAGACGGCGCAGGCCGATCTGCAGCGTGACGCCTGGCGCTGCGGCCCACGTGTCCGACACGAACACCGCGCCGCTGGTGCGCTCCGCCCAGACGTCGGTCTTCTGGTCGTTGCGTGCCGGCACGCCGAGGGTCGCCGCGAGCGCGGCGGATTGCGCGACACCGCCCTCGTACCGGTAGCTCGCCCGGCCCGATGACACCTCGGCGCCGGCCTCGATCCGGTGCGCCGGCGATGCAGTGAAGGTGAGCCGGGTGCGGGCATCCCACACATCGGCCTCACGTTGCTCGTCGAGCTTGCCGAAAGCGAGGCCGGGGCTGTCGAGCACGCCGGCGCGCCCGGCCTCGAAGTGAGTGTGCCCGACCCAGGCGGCAAGGCGAGCATCGTCATCGCCGGCGAACGACAGGGCGCGCGCCGCGCGCACCCAGACATAGGTGCTGGCACTGTCCTGGTCACTGCGCTCCGCCAGGCCATTGCGCACCATGTGCAGCGTGTCGGTCGAAACCAGCGCGTTCAGCTCGAGCTCGGACCCCGGTTGTGTGACGAGCCGCAGCCGGGCATACAGGTCGCCATAGCGCGGAATCCCCGCCGCGGGCCGCATCGCCCGCGTGAGGTAACCGGTGGCGCCGTACCGCAGCGCCACCAGCAGGTCGCTGTTGCCGTCCGGCAGCGCGAAGTCGCTGCGCCCGCGCGCGTTGAGGAAGCCGGCGCCGATGGAATGGCGCGGGCCCGACAGCGGTTCGAGCGTCTGCAGATCGAGTACGCCGCTCATGCGGTCGCCGTAGCGCGCGGGCATCGCCCCCTGGTAGACGGCCACCTGCCGCAGCACGCTCGGGTCGATGAGGCTGAGAACACCGCGATAGCCGGGCATGTGCCAGGGCTGCCGCAGCGGGAATCCGTCGAGCAGGATGAGGGTCTCGTCCGGACCGCCGCCGCGGATGTTCAGCCGGCCGGTCAGGTCGCCTTGCGAGATGCCGGGCATGCGCGAGAGCGACACCAGCGCGTCTTCCCCGAGCACCGGTTGCGCGCTCAGTCGGCCGGGCGAGTAGAGCACCGCGTCGTCGCCGGTCTTCGCGCCGAACGCGTTGCGCTCGCCGGTGATCAGCGCCGCCGTCAGCGGTTCGACGACCTCCACTGCAACTGCCGGCTCGATCGTGGGCGCGGGCGCGACCGGCGGGGTGATCGATGGCGCCGGGCCGACCGTGCGCGGCCCGGCGGCGACCGCATACAGCGTTGCGTCCACGGCGATCAGCGTCAGGCCATGCGGTGCGAGAAGGCGGCGCGCCAGCGTCAGCGCATCGGTTCCGTTGGGCAACCGCTCGACGCGCAGTGTGCGGGGCAGAAGCTGCGAGCTGTAGATGAATCGCAGCTCGGGCGAATCGAGGCGTGCGAGCGCGTCGGCGACCGGTTCGCCGACGCGAGGCAGGACGTTGGCCTCGAGCGCGCCGGCCGTCGACGACAGCGCGCACGCGAGCAGCAGCGATGACGCAACGCGAACCAGCAGCTGCACGATAGGGATGCGGCCGTCAGGGCCGCGCGACGATCTCGAAGGGCGCCTGGCGCGTGAAGCGGGTCGTCAGCAGCACCGCGGCCGTGGCGGCATCGGCACCGAGCTCGAGGGCTGGACCGTGCAGCTTCAGGTTGCGCGCTTCGGCCTCGACGTCGGACGACGCATAACGCAGCGGCTCGCCTTCGGCGAGCGCGAGATCCTCCAGCACCGCGTGCAGGGTGCGACCCTCGATCGGGAAGCGCGGCTGCTCCGCGCCGAGCCATTGCCACGGGCCATCCTCGAGCGTCAGCGACGAGGCGAGCACTTCGCCGTCACGCGCGATGCGTGCGCCCTGGCCCGCGTCGAGGCGCCGGTCGTTGCGCGCATTGCCGATGCGCACGGCGCCGTCGCGCACCATGACGCGCACCTCGAGGTCATCTGCCACCTGCACGCTGAAGCGCGTGCCGATGTGGCGGATGCTGCCGGTGTGCGTGACGATCTCGAGCGAGTCGGTGCCCGGCACCGCGCCGCCGGTATCGACGTAGACGAGACCGCGCGTCAGCCGCACCGCGTTGGCCGTCTGCCACACGAGCTGACTGCCGCCCGCGACGTGCAGCAGTATTCCTCCGGGCCGGCGCAGCACGAGGCGACTGCCGGGTGCGGTGTCGATCTGTTCGCCGACGATGAGCGGCGACCCGGCGCGCGGCTCGACTTCGCGGCCCGCGCCGCTGTCGTGGCGCAGCCCGACGTCACCGACGAAGCGCTCGATGGCCGCGACATGCGGATCGGCAGCGGGCGCGCCGAAGTTCATCCAGCCGATGCCGGCGAGCAGCGCGAAGCCGAGCAGGCTCGCGGCGATGGCGAGCTGGCGGCGATGCACCCGCTGGCGTCGCTGTCGCAGCCAGGCCTCGCGCGTCGCGCGATAGATGTCGTCGCGCACGTCGCTCGACGGCTCGCCCTGGCGGACCGCGCGGCGGACGAGGTCGTGCAGCGGATCAGTCATGCAGCATCGCCGCGGCATCGCGGCCCGCCAGGCGCGTGAACACTTCACGGAAGTTCTCGCGTGCGCGCCACAGGAGCGATTGCGTGGCCGGGAAGGGATGCCCGAGCCGGGTCGACATGTCCTGCACCGAGAGCCCGTCGACGTACTTCCACTCGAGCACGCGGCTGTAATGGGCCGGCAGGCTCTCGAGCGCGGTCAGCACCAAGGCGGCGAGCTGTGCATCGGAGCCGCGCTGATCAGGCTGGGTGGCGCGGGGTGCGAACAGCGAATCGACTTCGACTCGGACGTCGTCGTTCGCCTCGTACGCTACGACCCGATGCCGTTCGCGCGAGGTGCGTTCCCAGTGGTCGCTGATGGCATTGCGGGCGATCTGGCACAGCCACGAGAACAGCGCCGCGTCGCCGCGATAACCGTCGAGGTGTTCCATCGCGCGCACGAGTGTCTGCTGGCACAGGTCGCGCGCGGCTTCGATGTCGCCGCCGACCTTCTGCAGCACGAAGCGGTAGAGCCGTGGAAACATTTCGTCGAAGAAGGCATCGAAACGGCGGGAGTCGCCGTTTCGCAGCGCGCGTACGAGCGACAGATCGTCCTGATGCAGCAATCGCTTGCCCGTCCGTGTCGTTCAATCACCCGGCGGCGAGGCGTTCGTACAGGGCGACGTACTCGCCCACCTGCCGGCGCCAGGAGTAGTCCTGCGCCATGCCATTCTGCACCAGTCGGCGCCACAGCGCCTTGTGCGGGTAGAGCTCGAGCGCGGTGCGCAGGCCCCAGGTCACGCCGCCGACGTCGAAGTCGTTGAACACGACGCCGGTGCCCTGCCGCGTGGCCGGATCGAACTGCTGTACCGAGTCGGCGAGGCCGCCGGTGCGGCGAACCACCGGCACGGTGCCGTAGCGCAGGCTGTACATCTGGTTCAGGCCGCAGGGCTCGTACTGCGACGGCATCAGGAATATGTCGCTGCCGGCCTCGATCCAGTGCGACAGCTCCTCGTCGTAGCCGCGGTGGAACGCGACGCGGCCGGGCCAGCTGCGCCGCAAGCGCGGCGAAGAACCGCTCGTATGGGGCCTCGCCGCTGCCGAGCACGACGAGCGAGAAGTCGTGGCTCTCGAGCAGTGGCGGCAGCGCGTCGAACAGCAGGTCGAAGCCCTTCTGCGCGGCCAGCCGGCTGACGATGCCGACCAGCGGCGTGCGGCCGGTCGCGGGAGGCCCAGGCGCTGCAGCAGCGCCGTCTTGATGCGCGCCTTCGCGCCGAGCTGGTTCGCGGCGTAGCGCTCGGGCAGATGGCGGTCGCGCCGCGGGTCCCACTCCTCGTAGTCGACGCCGTTCAGGATGCCGGTGAGGTGATTCGCGCGCGCGCGCAGGACGCCGTCGAGACCCCAGCCGTACTCCGGCGTCTGGATTTCCTTCGCGTAGGTCGGGCTCACCGTGGTCACGTGGTGCGCGTGGACGATGCCCTCGCGCAGCAGATTGACGCGTCCGGCGCTGCGCTCGGCGTGATCGAGCCAGTGCAGGTAGCCGTCGAGTCCGGTGTCGGCCGCGTGCGCGTGCGAGAACACGCCCTGGATAGCCGATGTTGTGGATGGTCATGACGCTGCGCGTCGCGTGGAACAGGCGGTCCCAGGAGTAGACCGATCGCAGCAGCAGCGGACCGAGGCCGGTGTGCCAGTCGTTGCAGTGGAGGATGTCGGGCGCGAAGCCCATGCGCTGGCAGGCGAGCAGGGCTGCGTGCGTCAGCAGGATGAAGCGCAGGTGCTCGTCGGGCGCGACGCCGTACAACTGCTCGCGGTCGAAGAGCGGCCGGACAGTCGACGAGGTAGATGTGCGCCTGCGATCCCGGCAGCTGCGCGGTGAACACGGAGAAGCGCAGCGAGTGCGTGCCGAGCGAGAGCGGCACGTCCTGCAGGAATTCGACCGGCCAGCGCGCGAGCGGACTACGCGCGATCACCCGGTGCAGCGGCATGAACAGCCGCACGTCGTGGCCGGCGGCGTGCAGATACTTCGTCAGCGCGCCGGCGACGTCGGCGAGACCGCCGGTCTTGGCGAGCGGAGCGACTTCGGAGGCCAGAAAACAGATCCGGAGAGGCATCGCGGCAGTGTACCGTTATGATTGTTGCATGCGACCGCTCCTGATCGTCGTCACGTTGGTGTTGCTGGTCGTCGCGTCGCTGCTGACCGGCGTCGTCGCATCCGACTGGCCATTCTGGCAACGCGCATGGCGGTGGCACGCAGCCGCACCGGCGATACCGGCGCGACTGCCCGGCGCGCATGCCTGGCTCGCATCGCCGGGCGAGGTCCGCGAGCTGCCGGCCGATGCCGATCCGGCGATCTCCGCCGCGGTGTCGTCGCTGCTCGGTGGCGAGGCGACCGAAGCGCTGCTGGTCGCGCGCGACGATCGCCTGCTGTTCGAATATTACGGGCCGCGTTCGGGGCCCGGTGCCCGCTTCGACAGTCGCGAGCTCTCGATGCTGCCGCTGGTCGCGCTGTACGGCGCGGCGGCCGAGCGCGGCGTCGGCACGGGGCTCGATGGCGGCGTCGCGACGCAGTTCGACGAGTGGCGCGAGGATCCGCGCGGCTCGATCACGCCGCGCCAGTTGCTGCAGGGGTTGTCGGGCCTCGAAGCAGCCCGGGGCGAATGGCTCAATCCGTTCGGTCGTGCCGCGCGGCTCGCGTCGGGGCCGAACTTCGAGCGCGCAGCGTTGGGTTTCCGGCGCGTGTGGCCGGCCGGCAGCCACTACGCCGCGAACCCCGTCGATGCCCAGCTCGCGGGCGCCGCGCTCGCGCGGTCGGTCGGGCAACCGCTGTCGTCGCTGCTCGACTCCTGGCTGATCGAGCCGCTCGGGCTCGACTCGGTGCAGGTGCTGCTCGACCGTCATCGTGGCCAGATGGCGGCCCACTGTTGCGTGCGGGCGAGAGCGCGCGACTGGCTGACGATCGGCCTGCTGTTTGCGCAGAAGGGCGTCGTCGCGGGCGAGCGTGTCTATCCCGAGCGGTTCGCGACCCAGATCGAATCGTCGTCCCCGGTCGCGCCGCAGCGTGCGCTCGGGATGGAGCGGGTGGGCCTCGCGCACGGCGGGACGGGCCTTCTGGTCGGCGGCCGCCAGCGCATGCTGCTCGCCGACCCGGCGACGCGAACGGTGTGGCTGTGGATCTCGGCCGAAGACTTCCAGCCGGCGCAGCGGGTCGCGCTGGTCGCCGCAGCGGGCGGCGCGCAAAGACAAGCGACCACCGCATTGGTTCCGTCCATGAAGCAAAAAAATCGTCGGGATTCCGTGCCCTTACGCGGCTACGCGACTATTGCCCTCCGTTGATCCCTGCCATACTCAGCTAAACCCCGGGGCAGGATTCCATGGCCGATTCGCGGACCGTCATTACAGGTGCCAGCGTCGCCGTCGCGCTGTTGTGCGCCGGCTGGGCGATCTATTCGTCCAAGCATCCGCCCGCTGGTGGCGGCGCAGGGGCGGGCGGGCGGCCCGGCGCGCCGGCCGGCGTCGCCGGTCCCGCGGGCCGGCCGCAGGCGGGTGGGGGCGGGGGCGGCGGCGCGCCCATCCTGGTGGTGGCGAAGCCCGCTCGCACGGAGACGCTGTCGGTCGCCATCGAGGCGCTCGGCACCGCGAATGCCAACGAGAGCGTCGACGTCACCGCCAAGGTGTCCAATCTCGTCACGGCGATCCGTTTCTCGGACGGCCAGCAGGTCACCGCCGGCGACGTGATGGTTGAGCTCGACCACGCGCAGGCGAGCGCCGAGCTCGCTGCCGCGAACGCCGATTACACCGAGAGCGTCAGCCAGTACAACCGTAGCCGCGAGCTGCTCGCGACCGAGGCCCTGTCGAAGGCGCAGCACGAACAGCTCGAAGCGACCATGAAGGCGAACGAGGCGCGCGTCGCCGCGGCCAGGGCCAAGGTATCCGACACTTACATCCGCGCGCCATTTTCCGGTCGCGTCGGCCTGCGGCGCGTCAGTCTCGGCAAGCTGATCAACCCCGGCACCGTCATCACGACGCTCGACGACACGAGCAGCATGAAGGTCGACTTCTCGGTGCCCGACATCTACGTCGCGTCGCTGCGGGACGGGCTGCCGCTGACCGCGCGCAGCACGTCGTATCCGGGCCGCCAGTTCGTCGGGCGCGTGCTCAGCGTCGATTCGCGCATCGACCCGCTGACGCGCGCGGTCACCGTGCGTGCGCTGCTGCCGAATCGCGACGGCGCGCTGAAGCCCGGCATGTACCTCACGGTCGACCTGGCGCGCGAGCAGCGGCCCGCGCTGGTCATCCCGGAAGAAGCGCTGATCCCCGAGCAGGCCAAGCAGTTCGTGTACGTCGTCGGCGACGGCAAGGTGACCAAGCGCGAAGTGCAGATCGGACGGCGCGAGCTTGGTCGCGTCGAGGTTGCGCAGGGCCTGCGCGAGGGCGAGCGGGTCGTCACCGAAGGTACGCTGAAGCTGCGTGAGGGTGCAGCGGTGCGCGAGATGGTCGCAGCCACGTCGACGCCGAACCACGGCTCATGATGATCTCGGACCTGTCGATCCGGCGGCCGGTCTTCGCGACCGTGCTGTCGCTGCTGCTGCTCATCCTCGGCATCATGGCGGCGCTGCGGCTGTCCGTGCGCGAGTATCCGGACGTCAGCCAGCCGGTGGTCAACATCGGCGTCTCGTATCGCGGCGCCAACTCGGCGGTCATCGAAACGCGCATCACGCAGGTGCTCGAGAACGAGATCGCCGGCATCGAGGGCATCGACAAGCTCACTTCGGTGAGCCGCGACGAGCAGTCGCAGCTCAACATCGAATTCACGCAGGGACGCGACATCGAGAGCGCGGCCAACGACGTGCGCGACCGCGTCTCGCGTGTGCAGGCGCGGCTGCCGGACGAAGCCGATCCACCTCAGATCAGCAAGGTCGACAGCGGAGCCGACCCGGTGCTGTTCATGGTCCTGAGCAGCAGCCGGCGCAACGCGCTCGAGCTCACCGACTACGCCGAACGCTATCTGGTCGACCGGTTCGCCGCCGTGCCGGGCGTCGCCTCGGTGTTCATGAACGGGTCGCGGCGCTACGCGATGCGCGTGTGGCTCGACCGCGGCGCGATGGCCGCGCGCCAGGTCGCCATCACCGACATCGAGTCGGCGCTGCGCGCCGAGAACGTCGAGCTGCCGGCCGGGCGCATCGAGTCCGAGCAGCGCGAGTTCACGCTGCGTACCGAGACCGCGATGCGCAGCGAGGACGACTTCCGCAACCTCGTCATCGGGCGAGGCGCCGAGGGCTACCTCGTGCGTCTCGGCGAGGTGGCGCAGGTGCAGCTCGCGGCGGAAAACCAGCGCAGCGGCGCGAGCCTCGATGGTGGCCCGGCGATCCTGATCCCGATCGTGCCGCAGTCGACCGCGAACGTGCTCGAGGTCGCGACCAGCGTCAAGACCGAGCTCGCGCGCATCAAGGCGACGCTGCCGAACGACATCAACCTCGACGTCCACATCGACAACTCGATCTTCATCCTCGAGTCGATGAAGAAGGTCATGCACGCGCTCGGCGAGACGCTCGTGATCGTGCTGGTGGTCATCCTGCTGTTCCTCGGCTCGCTGCGTGCCACGCTGATTCCGGCGGTCACCATTCCGGTCTCGCTGTTCGCCGCGGCCATCGTGATGGCGATACTCGGCTATTCGATCAACACGCTGACGCTGCTCGGCGCGGTGCTCGCGATCGGCCTCGTCGTCGACGACGCGATCGTCGTGCTCGAGAACATCGTGCGCCGCATCGAGCTCGGCGAGCCGGCGCTGATCGCGGCGCTGAACGGCAGCAAGGAAATCGGCTTCGCGGTCGTGGCGACCACGCTGGTGCTCGCGGCGGTGTTCCTGCCCATCTCGTACCTGCAGGGCAACGTCGGCAAGCTGTTCAGCGAGTTCGGCGTGACGGTCGCGGCCGCGGTCGTGTTCTCGGCCATCATCGCGCTGACGCTGACGCCCATGATGACCTCGAAGATCTTCGCCAAGGGCATCGTGCACGGCCGGCTGTCCAAGGCGGTCGACCGCGTGTTCCGCAGCTTTTCCGGCACGTACAGCGAGGCGCTCGCCTGGTCGCTTGCCGGCCGCCGTCCGGCGCTCGTGCTGTCGCTCGCCGGCAGCAGTGCCGTCGTGCTGATCCTGCTGCTGGTGGTCGGCTGGCCGACGCAGGCGCTGAAGCTCGCGCAGGAGTTCGCACCGGCCGAAGACCGCGCCCGCGTGCAGATCATGGTGAACGGTCCGGAAGGCGCGAGCCTGCAGTACACCGAGCGCCAGCTGAACCAGGTCGCCGAGATCGCGCGCGACGAGGTGCGTCGTGGCAATGCGACGCGCGTGATCCAGCGCACCGGCAACTTCAATCGCCAGGCCGACGTCAGCAGCGGCATGGTGATGATGCCGCTCGCGATGTGGGACGAGCGCGACGAGACGGCCGCGCAGATCGTGCAGCGGCTGCGCGCGCGGACGCAGGACATCCCCGGTGCACGCGTGTTCCCGAACACGCCGGGTGGTCTCGGCGGCTCGGGCAAGCCGGTCCAGATCGTGCTGCAGGGGCCGGAATATCGGCAGATCGCCGATCTGGCCGAGCGCGTCATTGCGCGCGCGGCCGAGAACCCGAACATCTTCAACCTCGAGACCGACTTCCAGGAGCGTCGTCCGCAGCTGCAGGTCGGCATCGACCGCAACAAGGCGGCCGACCTCGGCGTGTCGCTGACGGCGGTGGGCCGCTCGCTCGAGACGATGCTCGGCTCGCGCGTCGTCACGACGTTCCTCATGGGCGGCGACGAATACAACGTGCTGCTGCAGGCGCGCGACGACCAGCGCGCGACGGTCAACGATCTCGACAACATCTACGTCCGCTCCGACACGACGCGGCAGCTGGTACCGCTCGCGAGCCTCGTGAAGGTAGGCGAGGAGGCCGCGCCGTCGGAGCTGCGTCGCTTCAACCGGCTGCGCTCGGTGACCGTGACCGCGAACCTCGCGCCGGGGTATTCGCTCGGCGAGGCGCTCGACGTACATGGAAGGCGTGGTCCGCTCGATCGACGCCTGAAGGTCGCACCCAGATCGATTTCAACGGCGAGTCGCGCGAGCTGAAGCGCTCGGCCGGCGGCCTGTACCTGACGTTCGGCTTCGCGCTGCTGATCGTCTACCTGGTGCTCGCGGCCCAGTTCGAGAGCTTCGTGCATCCGCTGGTCATTCTCGCGGCGGTGCCGCATGGCGCTCACCGGCGCGATCGTCGGGCTGTGGCTGTTCAACTCGACGATCAACGTCTACAGCCAGATCGGCTCGGTGATGCTGATCGGCATCGCGAGCAAGAACGGCATCCTGATCGTCGAGTTCGCGAACCAGCTGCGCGACGACGGGCGCAAGTTCATCGATGCGATCGTCGAGGCGTCGACGGTGCGTCTGCGCCCGGTGCTGATGACGACGCTCGCGACCGCGGCCGGCGCGGCGCCGCTGATGTTCGCAACCGGCGCCGGTGCCGAAAGCCGGCAGTCGATCGGCGCGACGGTGTTCTTCGGCTCGACCTTCGCGGTGGCGCTGACGCTGTTCGTCGTGCCGGCGCTTTATGTCTTGATCGCGCGCAACACGCGCTCGCCGCAGTACGTCACGCGGATGATCGAGAAACTGCGCGGTTCGCGCGAACCGGTCGCGACCGACGCCCCGGCGCATTGACGGGAAAGCCGTCGCGCCGGCCGGCACGCTGTCAGGAATCCTCCTACGGCCCCACGTCGCTCCGGGTCGGTAAGCTCCGTCCGACCGCAAGTTCGCGGCCGCTTAAAGATTCGAGGAGCTTCATCTTGACCATCCGAACCGTATCCATCGCCGCCCTGGCCGCCGTCCTCACGCTCGGTCTTGGCGCCTGCGAGAAGAAAGGTCCGGTCGAGAAGGCCGGCGAAGAAGTCGACGAGGCCGTCCGGACGATGAAGAACGGCGGTGAGACCACCGGCGACAAGCTCGACGATGCCGGCGACAAGGTGAAGGACGCCGCTTCGGACGCGAAGGACGCCGTCACCAACTGACCTCGCGACGCCCGGGTGGCATTGCCACTCGGGCGTATTGCAAGTCGTTGATTTTCAAGCGTCTGGCTGCGCTTCTTAGCGTGACGACTCGACCGCGCTGGTAGACTTGGGGAGGTCCCTGCCGCCGGCAAGGACGGAGCCCCCTATGTCCGCCACCCCGTACAAGCAGCTCGAGCAGGAATGGCAGCGCCTCCACGCTTTCCGGGGTGCGTTGTCGCTGCTGCGCTGGGACGCCGCCGTGATGATGCCGCGCGGCAGCTCCGACGTTCGCGGTGAGCAGCTCGCCGCAATCGAGACCGAACAGCATTCGCTCTTGACCGCCCCGCGGGTCACCCGTCTGCTTGACCGCGCCCAGGCCAACGCCGCCGCGCTGACCGACTGGCAGCTCGCGAACCTGCGCGAAATGCGGCGTCAGCGCGATCGCGCGATCGCGACGCCGGCTTCGCTGATCCAGCGGCTGGCGCGCGCGACGTCGCTCGCCGAGGTGCGCTGGGAAGAGGCGAGGGCCAAGGGCGAGTTCGACATCTTCGCGCCGCACCTCGAGGAGGTGCTCCAGCTGGTGCGCGACAAGGCCTCGTTGCTCGGCCAGTCAATGCACCTCGAGCCGTACGACGCGCTGCTCGACGAGTTCAGCCCCGGCCTTCGCAGCGCCGACGTCGAGGCGCTGTTCCGCGCGCTGTCGCGCCGGCTGCCGTCGCTGATCCGCGAGGTCATCGACGCCCAGGACCGTTCTGCCGACAAGAGCGCCGCGGTGCCACTGACCGGCACGTACTCGTCGGGCAAGCAGAAGCGCCTCATCACCGAGGTGATGCGTGCAGTCGGCTTCTCGTTCGACCGGGGCCGTCTCGATGAGAGCCCGCATCCGTTCACCGAGGGCGTCGCCGGCGACATCCGCGTCACCACGCGATTCGACAATGCCGACCCGTTCAGCGGGCTGCTCGCGGCGCTGCACGAGACCGGGCATGCGTTGTACGACCTCGGCATCCCGCGCGAGTGGAGCGGCCAGCCCGCTGGGCTCGAGCGCGGCATGGCGCTCGAAGAGAGCCAGTCGCTGCTGATCGAGATGATCATCTGCCGCAGCCGACCGTTCCTGCGCTATCTGCGGCCCTTGCTCGAGAAGCATTTCGGAGTCAGCGGGCCGCAATGGGAAGTCGAGTCCCTGTATCGCCGGCTGACGCGGGTCCGCCGCAGCGCCATCCGCGTCGATGCGGACGAGCTGACCTACCCGCTGCACATCATGCTGCGCCATGACCTCGAGCGGCGCCTGCTCGGCGGCCAGCTCGCGGTGCGCGATCTGCCGGAAGCGTGGCGCGAGGGCATGCGCAACCGGCTCGAGGTCGAGCCCGTCAACGATGTCGACGGCTGCCTGCAGGACATCCACTGGTCGCACGGCTCGTTCGGCTACTTCCCGTCGTACGCCGTCGGCGCGGCGATCGCGGCGCAGCTGTTCGAGACGCTACGGACCGCTCTGCCGGACGTCGACGACCAGATCGCGAAGGGCGACTTCAGCGGGCTGACGAACTGGCTGCGCGAGCACGTCCACAGCCAGGGCGCACGTATCGGCATCCAGGAGCTCGTGAAGCAGGCGACCGGCCGCCCGTTGAGCGCCGCCCCGACGCTGCGCCACCTCGAGCAGAAATATCTGGAAGGCGCCGCGGCGTGAATGCTCGCCTCCAACCCGCCGGCTCGCTGTCGGCGACGCAGCGCCGTCTCGCTGCGCATCTGCGTGGTCAGGTCGGCAAGGCGATCGCCGACTACGAGATGATCGGGCCGGGCGATCGCGTCATGGTGTGCGTGTCGGGCGGCAAGGATTCGTACACGTTGCTCGACATGCTGCTGTCGCTGAAGCGCAGCGCGCCGATCGAATTCACGCTGATCGCCGTCAACCTCGACCAGAAGCAGCCGGGCTTTCCGGCCGAGGTGCTGCCGCGCTATCTCGAGTCGCTCGGGGTCGAGTACCACGTCATCGAGCAGGATACGTACAGCGTCGTCAAGCGCCTGATCCCCGAAGGCCGCACGATGTGCAGCCTGTGCTCGCGCATGCGCCGCGGCGCGCTGTATCGCTACGCCGCCGAGAACGGCGTGACCCGCGTGGCCCTCGGCCACCATCGCGACGACATCGTCGAGACGCTGTTCCTCAACCTCTTCTTCGGCGGCAAGTTGCGCGCAATGGCACCGAAGCTGCGTTCAGAGGACGGTCGTCACGTCGTCATCCGTCCGCTCGCGTACGTGAGCGAGCGCGAGATCGCGCGCTATGCGACGGCGCGGCAGTTTCCGATCATTCCCTGCACGCTGTGCGGTTCGCAGGACAACCTGCAGCGCGCCGCCATCAAGCGGATGCTGGCCGACTGGGAACGCGAGCATCCGGGCCGCACCGAGTCGATCTTCACGGCGCTGCGCAACGTCGAGCCCGACGCGCTGGCCGACCCGCGCCTGTTCGATTTCGCCGCGCTGGTGCCGCAGCGATGAAGCGACCGCTGCCGAACACCTACTGGGTCGTCGAAGGCCGGCTGCTCGCGGGCGAATTCCCCGGCGGCACCTCGCCGTCCGAATCGCGCAAGCGCATCGGCAAGCTGCTCGGCGCCGGCATCGACAGCTTCATCGACCTGACCGAACCGGGCGAGCTGCCGCCTTATCGCGACCTGCTGCCGCCGCAGGTCGACTACTACAACCGGCCGATGCCGGACCACGGCGTACCCGACAACGACGCGGCGATGCACGAGGTGCTCGCGGTGATCCGCCGCGCGCTCGACTCCGACCGCGCCGTCTACGTCCACTGTCGCGCCGGCATCGGCCGCACCGGCATGACCATCGCGTGCCATCTCGGCGAGCGCGGCGAACTCGACGGCGAGCAGTCGCTCGCGCGGCTGAACGAGCTGTGGCAGCAGAACGCGCGCTCCGCGCGGTGGCCGGTCGTGCCGGAGACCGAGGACCAGGAACACTTCGTCCGCCGCTTCCGGCGCGAGGCGGTGGCGATCGCGTCGTCCGTCACGGTACCGGTGCCGCCCGAAGGCCTTGCGCCAGTGCCAGTGCCAGCGGCGCCGTCGCCGTCGGTTCGGCCCGCCACCGGCGCCACCAGCGCGCGCTGGCGGGCGCTCGGGCCCCTCGATCGCGCCGAGCGCGCCCGCGGCGCGTTGCTCGGCCTCGCCATCGGCGATGCGCTCGCGGTGTCGCTGCAGGGCGCCCCGTCCGGCACGCCGGTCCCGACAGCCTTCACCGGTGGCGGCGACGACGACCTGCCGCCCGGCGCCTGGACCGACGAAACGGCGATGGCGCTCTGCCTCGCCGACAGCCTGATCGAGTCCCGGGGCGTCGACACCCGCGACCAGGCCGACCGCTACCTGCGCTGGCTGCGCGACGGCTACCGCTCCGCCACCGGCACGGCAGCCGGCGTCCGTGCGCCGCTGCGCCGCCTGCTCGCGCTCGCGGCCACCCGCCACTCGGCGCTGACCGGCTCGCACGACCCGCGCATCCTCGACGCCGAGCCGCTCGCCCGCTGCGCGCCGCCCGCCCTCTTCTTCCTCGACGACCTCGACGCCGCGACCGAAGCCGCCGCCGACGCGGCGCGCGTGACGCACCAGGCGCCGGTGCTGGTCGATGCATGCCGCCTGTTCGCCGCGCTGATCCACACGGCCGTCAACGGGGCGACGGTGCCGCAGCTGCTGGATCACGCGCTGACCTGGCAGCCAGTGCTGAAAGCCGAAGTGAACGCGCTCGCCGAGGGCTGGGTGTCGCCCACGGTGCACACCCGCAGGCCGCAGGGCGCCATCCTGAGGACGCTCGATGCCGTCGTCCGCGCGGTCATCGGTGCCGCCGATTTCCGCTCGGGCCTGCTGGCGCTGCTCGCGCTGCCGGAGGGGCGGCGCGGCGAAGCCGATGTCGCCGCAGCCGCGTATGGGCAGCTCGCAGGCGCCGTGTTCGGCGAACGCGGGCTGCCCGCCGCCTGGCGCGAGCGGCTGGTCGATGCCGCCGGCATCGCGGCCGTCGCCGATGCGCTGTTGCCCCCGACGCCGGTCGGCGCCGAAGCGATACCGCAGCAGCGCGGGTCCCGATAAAGTCCAAGGGATGCCGACCGCCTCCCGCCCCCAGCGCGCGCGCCGCCCCTCGCGGAGCTGGACGCGGCTGCCCGATGAGGAACTGCTCGACGTCCGCTTCTGCGACCTCGACCTGAAGTTCGCGAACTCGGCGCTCGAGCGCCGGCTGACGCGCCGGTTGTTCGGCGAGCTCGAGCGGCGCGGCATCACGTTCCGACCGCACCTGTGGCTCGCTGAAGAGTGGTTCTCGCCCGACGGCGTGCCCGGCATCGCGGTGCCGTTCTACCTGGCGCACCCGCGTCTGCAGCGGCTCGAGCGCCAGATGATGCGCGAGGTCGAAGGCGGCAATGCCAACTGGCAGATCCGCATCCTGCGGCACGAAGCCGGCCATGCGATCGATACGGCTTACGGCCTGCGCAAGCGGCGCAGCTATGCCGACGCGTTCGGCTCGCCGTCGGTGACCTATCCCGACCGCTACCGCGCGCGGCCCGGCAGCCGACGTTTCGTGCGCCACCTCGGCGACTGGTATGCGCAGAGCCATCCCACCGAAGACTTCGCCGAGACGTTCGCGGTGTGGCTGAAGCCGAATTCCGACTGGCGCCGGACCTACGCGGACTGGCCCGCGCACGCGAAGCTCGAGTACGTCGACCGGATGATGCGCGAGCTGCGCGGTCGCGCCGCCGTCGTGCGTTCGCGTCGCCGCGTCGAGATCCTCGACCGCAACAAGCGCACGCTGCGCGAGCACTACACCGAAAAGCTCGCGCGCCATGCCCGCCATCGGTCACACCGCGCCGACGGCGTGCTGCAGCGGGTCTTCACCGCCTCACCGACCCGGCGCGTCGCGCCGCGCGCCAGCTCGCTGCTGCGCGCGGTGAAGCCGCAGATCGTCGACAGCGTCGCGCGTGCGGCTGGTGTCGACCGCTACTCGGTGTACCAGGTGCTCCGTCGCGCGACCGTGCGCGCCGAGCAGCTGAAACTGCGCGTGCGCGGTTCGCGCCGCGAGGCACTGAAGCACTCGCGACGCATGATCACGCGGCTGGTGCGGCTGTACGGTGAGGGGTCGGGTCAGCAGCTCCTGTTATGAAGACGCTGAAAATCCTGGTCGTGCTGCACGCCAGCCTGGTCCCGCCGGACAGTCTCGAGGGTTACGACGACAAGCAGATCGACGAGTGGCGCACCGAATACGACGTCATCTCGACGCTGAAGGCGCTCGGCCACGACGTGCGCGCGCTCGGCGTGCTCGACAGCCTGACCGAGCTGCGCAGCGCCATCACCGAATGGCAGCCGAACCTCGTCTTCAACCTGCTCGAGGAATTCGACGGCATCGTCACCTACGACCAGCACGTCATCGCCTATCTCGAGCTGATGCGCCAGCCGTACACCGGCTGCAACCCGCGCGGCCTGCTGCTCTCGCGCGACAAGGCGCTGTGCAAGCAGGTGTTCGCGTACCACCGCATCTCGACGCCGCAGTTCGCGGTGTTCCGCCGCGGGCAGAAGTTCCGCGTGCCGAACAAGCTGCGCTATCCGCTGTTCGTCAAATCCTCTACCGACGACGCGTCGCTCGGCATCTCGCAGGCCTCGGTCGTGCGCGACGGGCGCGCGCTGAAGGAGCGCATCGAGTTCGTGTTCGAGCAGAACAAGGCCGACGTGCTGGTCGAGGAGTACATCGAGGGGCGCGAGTTCTACGTCGGCGTCATCGGCAACGACCGCCTGACCCGGCTGCCGGTGTGGGAGATGAAGTTCGGCACGATGGCCGCCGACAGCCAGAGCGCCATCGCGACGCGCAAGGTCAAGTGGGATCGCAAGTACCAGCAGAAGTACGGCATCGAGACCGAGGCGGCACGCGATGTGCCGCCGGCAGTCGAGGCACAGCTCGACCGGCTGTCGCGACGCATGTACCGCGCGCTGCGATTGTCCGGCTACGCGCGCATGGATTTCCGCGTGCGCGACGACGGCACCGTGTTCGCACTCGAGGCGAACGCGAATCCGAACATCTCGCGCGATGAGGACTTCGCGCAGTCGGCGCTCGCCGCGGGCCAGGACTACGAGGCGCTGCTGACGCGCATACTGTCGCTCGGGCTCAGTTACCCGGTGGAATGGCGCGTGCTGTATGAATGATCGTTGCCGCGGCTTCGCCGCGATCGTCGCAATCGTGCTCGCTGCCTCGATGCTGTCGGCCTGCGGTGGCGCGCAGGCGCAGCGCGAGGCCGATCTCGCGACGCTCGGCCGCATGCTGCCGGGCGTGTACGACAACGGCGAGCAGGTGCGCGCGGCCGGCGAGGGCGCCGCGCTGCCGGCGCTGCGCGTTGCCATCGTGCCCATCTACGCGCCGCTCGTCGGCAAGGACATCTTCTACCTGCAGGAGATGGCGGCCGACGATCCGCGCCGCGTCACTGCGCAGCGCGTGCTGTCGCTCGAGGTGACCGCCGAACGGCAGGCTGCTGCAGGGTCTCTTCGGGCTGAACGAGCCGGCGCGGTGGCGCGACGGCCACGAGAAGATCGATCTCTTCAAGAGCCTGATGCCGAACGACCTGCGGCTCGCCGAAGGCTGCGATCTCACCTGGCACCGCAGCGGCCGCAAGTTCGAGGGCGCGAACAACCCGGCGACCTGCCGGCTGACGCGGCGCGCGACCAACGACACGGTGCGGCAGGAGTCGCTGGTCGAAGTCGACGACGACGGCATCGCGTTCGCAGACACGATCATCGACGCGAGCGGCCAGCGCCAGCCCGCCACGCCGCAGTGGTACCGCTTCCAGAGGCGCGCGCGTTGAGACGTCGACTCGGCCTGCTGTTCTTCGGTCATGTGCTGCGCGAGATCGCCATCGCAGTGGTGAGCGTCTCGGTGGTGCTGCTGCTGCTGCTCGTCACGAACCAGGTGGCGTCGGTGCTGCGCCGTGCGGCCGAAGGCGAGATTCCCGCCTCCGTCGTGCTGGAGCTCGCGCGGCTGTCGGTCGGCGAGAACTCGGTCGTGATCCTGCCCATCGCGCTGCTGCTCGGCATCATGCTCGCGCTCGGCCGGCTGTATCACGACAGCGAGATGGCCGCTGCCCAGGCGTGCGGGCTCGGTCGCCGGCAACTCTACGGGCCTGCGATGACGGTCGCGTTCGTCGCGGCGCTGCTGTGCGGCTGGATCGCGTTCAGTGCCGGGCCCGCAGCGGCGAAGCGCATCTTCGACATCCGCACCGACGCCCTTCGAACCGCCTTGACGCGCGGACTCTCCCCGGGGCAATTCCGTTCGCTCGGCAGCGGCGCAGTGCTGTATTTCCGCGAGCGCGATGCTGACGGGCTGCTGCGTGAGGTGTTCTTCCAGCGGCCGGTCGCCGCCGATCGCGCCGAGGGCACCGTCGAGGTCATGGTCGCGCACAGCGCGAGCTACTCGCTGTCCGCCGACGGTTCGCTCTATACCGTCATCCTGCACGACGGCAAACGGCACGAGGGCGTCCCGGGCAAGGGTGCGTGGCGAACGCTCAGCTTCGCGCGGCTGACCGTGCCCATTCCGGTGCCGACGTCGACGGCCTATCGCGGTCGTGCCGACATGCTGAGCACGCGGCAGCTGCTCGACGACCCCACGCCCCGGAACCTCGGCGAGCTGCACTGGCGCGTGGCGAGCGTGATCATCACCCTGCTGCTCGGCATGCTCGCGGTGCCGCTTGCGAAACTGCGGCCGCGACAGGGGCGCTACGCGCGCGTCGGCTGGGGCGTGCTGCTGTACGCGACCTACGCGAACCTGCTGATTGCGGGTCGCACGATGCTCGAGCAGCAGCGCGTGCCGAGCTGGGTCGGGTTGTGGTGGGTCCACGTGCTGGTCGCCGCGCTCGCGCTCGGTGCACTCGCGCTGCCGAAGCTGCTGCACCGGCTTCGCGTCGCGCGGCTGCGCACCGCGGCCGCCTGACGGTCAGCGTCCGGCGGCGGTTTTCAGGTAACGGCCGAGCCAGCCCAGCACCTCGTCGTGCCACTGCAGGCTGTTCGCCGGCTTCAGGATCCAGTGGCCCTCGTCCGGAAAGATCAGCAGCCGGCTGTCGATGCCGCGCCGCTGCAGCGCTGTGAACGCGCTGAGGCCCTGCACGTACGGAATGCGATAGTCGAGCTGCCCGTGGATCACGAGCATCGGCGTGCGCCAGCGATCGACCGCGAGCACGGGGTTGAACCGCTCGTAGTTCGCCGGCTGCTCGAACGCCGTGCCCTGGTGCTCCCATTCCTCGAACCACAGCTCCTCGGTGCCGTAGTACATCGCGCGGCTGTCGAACACGCCGGCATGCGCGACGATGCACTTGAACGGCTCGGGCCAGCGGCCGGCGATCGTGAACATCATGAATCCGCCGTACGACGCGCCGAGCGCGCACACGCGTGATCCGTCCAGGAAGTCGAAGCGCGACAAGGCCGCGGCGAGGCCCTTCTGCAGGTCTTCGAGCGGCTTGCCGCCCCAGTCGCCGCTGATCGAGTCGGTGAACACCTGTCCGTAGCCGGTCGAGCCGTGATAGTCGATCGCGACGACCGCATAGCCCGCCGCCGCGAACACCTTCGGGTTCCAGCGCCAGCTCCACGTATCGCCGAGGCTCGTCTGCGGGCCGCCGTGCACGATGAACGCGACCGGCGCCCTTTGCCCGGCCGGCACGCCCTGCGCCTTGACTACATAGCCGCTGACGGGCTCGCCGTTGAAGCCCGCGAACTGGAACTGCTGGTAGTCGAGCGGCAGCCGCCCGGCCTGCAGAACGCCGTTCACCTGCGTCAGCGCGCGCGGTTCGCGGCCATTTCGCAGCTCGAACAGCTCCGGCGGCGCATCGAGGCTCGCCATTGCCGCGACGATGCCGTTCGACGTCGACGAGAACCCGGTCACCTGGCCGCGGTTCGTGATCGCACGCGGCTTCCCACTCGCGAGCGAGATGGCGTACAGCGTGTGCTTGCCATGATCGTCGGTGGTGGCGAGCACCTCGCGACCATCGCGAGACAGCTCGATCTGCGAGGGCGACAGATCCCACCCCGGCGCGAGCTCGCGCACCGTACCGGCCGGCGAGCGGACGAGGATACGGAAACGGTCGGCCTCGAAACCCGGTCGCGACATCGCGAGGTAGACGAGCGAACCATCGGGCGTGTAGCGCGGCTGCGTGTCCCAGGCGCCGTTGTCCGCCGTGAGATTGCGCGCCGGGGTCGTCCCGCCGAGGTCCGCGACGTACAGGTCGAAGTTGGTCGACCACGGCTCCTTCGCATCGGCAAGCCGCATCGACCAGGTCAGTTCGCGCCCGTTCGCGCTGAAGCCATATTCCTCGTCGCCGCCGGTCGGCCGCGACGGCACATGCGCGCGCACTCCGCGCATCAGGTCGCGCGCCGCGCCGGCGCGGCCGCTCGAGTCGAGGTCGGCGGCGAACAGGTGCGAGAAACGGCCGTCTTCCCACTGCGTCCAGTGGCGCACGAACAGCTGGTCGAAGGTCTTGCCGGTGGCCTGCCGTTTCTCCGCTTCGGCGGCCCGACGCTTCGTGCAGTCGAGGTCGGCGCAGTCGGGGTAGACCTCCATCGACACGACCAGCGAGCGGCCACCCGGCGCAACCCGGAACGTGCCGACGTCGACCGGATAGTCGGTCACCTGCTGCGCTTCACCGCCATCGAGCGACAGGCGCCACACCTGGCTCGAGCCCGAGCGTTCCGACAGGAACAGCAGCTCGCGGCTGCCAGGCAGCCAGCGCGGCGACGAGTCGTTCGCCGTGTGGGTCGTCAGTCGTCGCGGAGCGGTTGCGCCTTCGCCGAGCCCGACGAGCCAGAGGTCGGTGCGGCCGCGATTGGCTTCGATGTCGGTCGACCGCTGCACGTACACGACGTCCGCGACCCGACGGCGACACCTGCGGATCGCTGACGCGCTCCATGCGCACGAGGTCGTTTGCGGTGAACGGCACGCGCGCCGGCGTTGCGGCCCACAGCGGCGCAGCCAGCAGCGCGATCAGCAGCGGTGTCATTCGCTTCATGTCCGTTCACTCCCGATTTCGACCTGCGGCAGCGTCCAGCTTTCCTCGCGCGCGGCGGTGATCCATTCGCCGAGCAGCGGATCGGCGAGCACGGTGTCGCGATAGTCGGCAGCCGCGGCGCCGAGCTCGATGCCGTAGGTCGCGAAGCGCAACGCCACCGGCGCGTACATCGCATCGGCGATGCTGTAGTCGCCGAACAGCCACGGTCCCGACGCCGCATGCTTGTGCCGCGCGCGCGTCCACGAAGCGTCGATGCGGGCGATGTCGGCGGCGAGCTCGGGCGTCATCGGCACGTGCCGTCGTGCGCGGATGTTCATCGGCAGCTGCGATCGCAGCGCCTGGAAGCCCGAATGCATCTCGCAGCTCACCGAGCGCGCGAGCGCGCGCGTTTCCAGCGCCGTCGGCCAGCCCGCTCCCCCAGCGAGTTCGGAACCGTACTCGCAGATGGCGAGCGAATCCCACACGCGCACCTCGCCGTGGATCAGCGCGGGCACGCGGCCAGCGACGTCCAGTGCGGCGATGAGGTGGCCGAACTCCGGGGTGTCCAGCGGCAGCACCCGCGTCTCGAAATCGATACCGAGATGGCGGAAGGCGATAAAGGGGCGCAGCGACCACGAGGAGTAGTTGCGGTTCCCGATGTGCAGGGTGGGGCGCGTCATCCGCGCATGTTAGACCCGCGCGGGGTCAGCGCGCCCGTGCGATGCCGACCTCCACGCTGATGCCGTTGTCGGTCGCCACGGTCTCGCGCTCGAACGCATCGATGCGGCGGTTCGGCAGCTCCTGCCGCAGGCGCGCCGCAAGGGCGTCGAAGTCGCCGCCATCGAGCCGGCCGGTCCGCAGCGTCTGCCCGTTCGCGTCGAGCAGCAGCCACAGCGCGCGAGGCGGCTCGGTCGCCTGCAGCAGACCGGGGAATTCGCGTTCGACCAGTGCGCGCGTGCCGATCGCGACCGAAGGCTTCGCACTGGCCTCGGCGCGGTTCAGGCTGCGCGTTGCCGCTGCGGATCCGAGGCGCGACTCGCGTGCCGACTGGTCCGCGGCCGGTGCCTCGGCTTGGAGCGGGAGCGACCTCGAGGGTGACGGCGCGGCGGGAGCCGGCGGCGGCGCGACGTCGGTTGCCACAGCGGCCGGTGCCGCAGCTGTCGGCACCTCCGGATCTCGCGCGCTCTGCCGCCACAGCATCGCCGCAATGCCGATGACCGCGACGCTTGCGGCAATGCCGGTCAGCGAGCGCCGCCGGAACCAGGGCTCGTTCGCGGCAAGCGGACGCTGCTCCGCCGCAACCCGTCGTGCCTGCGCGAGGATCGCGGCGCGCGTCGCTGCCGACGGACGCGTCGCATCGTCGGCGCTGGCGCGCCGATACGCCTCGTCCATGTCGTCGTCGGGTCCGTTCATGCGAAATCCCGCAGTGACGCCTTCAAGCGATCACGAGCGTAACGCAGCCGGCTCTTGACGGTTTCATAGCCGACGCCGGTCACGGCGCCGATCTCTTCCACCCCGAGACCGCCATCGACCTGCAGCACGAATGCCTCGCGCTGCTCGGCCGGCAGCTGATCGAGAGCCGCGAGCAGCGCTCGTCCCTGCTCGATCTGCTCGGCTTCGCGATCCGGTGAAGCGCCGCGCTCGTCCGGCAACCGCTCCGACAGCGCAAGTTCGCCCTCTGCGGGCGGCACGTCGAGGCTCGTGTGCCGGTGAGTCGTGCGCGCACGGTCGATCACCCGGTTGCGGGCCATCGTGAAGAGCCACGGCCGGAAAGACCCGGGGCGGAAACGCGACGCCTCGCGCGCGATTGCAAACCACACCTCCTGCGTCAGCTCTTCCGCGGCCGCGCGGTCGCCGCAATGGCGCAGCACGAAACGCCACAGTGGCAGCTCGTGGCGCGCATACAGTGCGTCGAACGCGGCGACATCGCCGCGCGCGAATCGCAGCACCAGCTCCTCGTCCGTGTCCGGCGGCGCCTCCATGCGCCATTATGGCCGGCGTACCGCTTCAGGGATCGGGAACGTAACCGAGCGCGCCCGGGAACGGATCGGGCCGACGCTGCGGCTCGCGGATGACTCCGAGCGCGACCAGGTTCGCGTGGCTGTCGTAGCGTACGCGCACCACCTCGTCCGGCTGGGTGCGAGCCCGCTCGAACGCGACCTGGGTGACCACCGAGGGTTCGCGCGCGCCGTGCCCGGTGCCGAGGCTGCGTGAGTTCGATGCCTGATCGCGTGCCTCCGCCGCGGGCGCCGGCGCCTCGAGCCTCGCCGCCGGTGCCGCTGCCTTCTCGCGGAACAGCGCGACGCCGATCACGCCGACGTTGTCGGGGCGACCCGTGCGCGCGGCGTACGAGCGCGGCACCGCGGTGAACTCGAACGCCGCGACCTGCGCGTCGCTCTTGCGCCAGCCCGCGATGTCGTAGCTCGCCCATGCATCGAACACGTAGCCGCGCTGGTCGGGCGCAGCCGTCTCACCGGTCACGACGTTGATGCCGTCGACGGAGGTCACCGCGAGCACGCGCTGTCCCTGCACGTTGCGGATGCGGATCGAGTACCGCGCGCCCGGCCGCCCCTCGACGAAGAATTCGCCCCGGTGGGGATGTGCGGTGAGCACTTCGCCTGTGTCGCGGTCGACGACGCTCACGTCCACGACGCGCCCCAGCGCGAAGGCTGGCGAGAGGACAAGGGTGGCAGCGAGCGCGACGCCCGCCGCGACGAGGGGATGTTTCATGGCAGCTCCGTTTTCGAGGATCACTGCCCGTCAGAACGAACGACTTCCCCTTTCGGGGTTAGACCGCTGCTACTTCGTTTCGCGTCGCGGCGCCGGCGTGTCGTCGACCGCCTTCAGCTCGTCGACCTCGCGCTTGAGCTTGATCCACTGCGACAGCTTGCGCAGGTCGGTCCGGTTGGCGGCGGACGGGTCCGCCACCTTCTTCGGCGCCTCGCCCGCCTCGACGTCGTACGGGTCGTACGCGTTCGCCGGCAGCCGGTGCTTGCCGCGCGGCAAGGGCGCGTCGTCTTCCAGTTTCAGTTCGATCGGTTTCTGCTCGCTCACGGAACCAAGGTTAGGGCGCTGCGGCCGCCGATTCTGTGCAGCGGATCACGCGCGAACCACCTCGCGTCGCATCGTCCGCTACAGCGTACCGGCGTCCAGTCGTGCGACCGCACGCAGCAGCCCCACCAGCGTCTTGCCATCGTCGATCTCGTTCGCAACCGCGCGGCGCCACGCCTCGCGCAGCGGCACCCAGTGCACTTCCAGCACCTCGTGCGGTTCGAGCGCGGCGTCGACCACTTCGAGCTCGCGCGCGAGGAACAGGTGGATGCGTTCGGTGAACACGCCCGGCGAGCTGAAGTACGCGCCGAGCGCGTCCCATCGTCGGGCCGTGCGGCCCGCTTCCTCGACCAGCTCGCGTCGCGCGCAGTCGAGTGCCGGTTCCGGCGGTTCGAGCTTGCCGGCCGGCAGCTCCCACACCCATCCCCCGGCCGCGTGACGGAACTGGCGCAGCAGGCACACGCGCGATTCGGCGTCGATCGCGACGATGGCCGCGCCACCCGGGTGATGCACGACGTCGAGTGCGGCGCGCGCACCGTTCGGCAGCGTGACGGTCTCGACGTTGACGGTCACGACGCGCCCGCGGAATTTCGGCTCGATCTCGGTCGGCTCGCTCATGCGGGCCATCCTACCCGCAACCCCTTTTGCGTATAGTCCGGGCGATGTCCGCGGTCTCCCTTCATCTGGAAACGCTCAACGCGCAGCAGCGCCGCGCGGCATCGTTCGGCGAGCCGCTGCCCGACAAGGGTTTCCGTTCTCGCCCCCTGCTGATCGTCGCCGGCGCCGGCACCGGCAAGACCTCGACGCTTGCGCATCGCGTGGCGCACCTCGCACTGAACGGCGCCGATCCCGCCCGCATATTGCTGCTGACGTTCTCGCGTCGGGCCGCGCTCGAGATGCGTCGTCGCGCCGTCGACATCGTGCGCAAGGCGCTCGGCGACGTTCTCGGCAGTCGCAGCCAGACCATCGCGCAGCGGCTGACGTGGACCGGCACGTTCCACGCGGTCGGTAACCGCCTGCTCCGTCACTACGCGCCGCACCTGAAGCTCGATCCGCAGTTCACCGTGGTCGATCGCGGCGATTCGGCCGACCTGCTCGACAGCCTTCGCCAGGAACTCGGCCTCGCCTCGCGCGAGCAGCGCTTCCCGCGGAAGGACACCTGCCTCGCGATCTATTCCCACCGCGTCAATACGCGCCGCCCCCTCAAAGATACGCTCGAGCAACAGTTCCCCTGGTGCGCCCAGTGGGAAGAAGATCTGACCCGGCTGTACCGCGCGTATGTCGAGCGCAAGCAGCGTTACGGCCTGCTCGATTACGACGATCTGCTGCTGTACTGGCACGTGCTGATGTCCGAGCCGCGTCTCGCGCAGCACGTAGGCACCCATTTCGATCACGTGCTGGTCGACGAGTACCAGGACACGAACCTGCTGCAGTCGCAGATCCTGCTTGCGCTCAAGCCCGGCGGCGACGGCCTCACCGTCGTCGGCGACGACGCACAGGCGATCTACTCTTTCCGCGCCGCGGCAGTCGAGAACATCCTCGGATTTCCGCAGGCCTTCACGCCGCCCGCCGAGACCATCACGCTCGCGCAGAACTACCGCTCCACGCAGGAAGTGCTCGACGTCTCGAACGCGCTCATGGCCGAGGCGCCGCGCCAGCACCGCAAGCATCTGCTCGCCGCGCGTGGCTCGGGCCAGATGCCGCGCTACATCACCGTCGACGACACCGTCGCGCAGGCCGAGTACGTCTGCCTCGAGATCCTCAAGCGTCGCGAGGCAAACGTGCCGCTGCGCAAGCAGGCGGTGCTCTTCCGCAGCAGCAGCCACAGCGACCTCCTCGAGGTCGAACTCGCGCGCCGCAAGATCCCGTTCGTGAAGTACGGTGGCCTGAAGTTCCTCGAAGCCGCTCACGTGAAGGATCTGGTCGGCGTGCTGCGCTGGATCGACAATCCGCGCAACCAGCTGGCCGCGTTCCGCACGTTGCAGCTGCTTCCCGGCATGGGCCCGGTCAATGCCAGGCGGATCATCGATCAGCTCGGTGAGGCCGCCGGCAGCCTCGCGGCGATGGGCGCGATCACGGCGCCCGCCGGGTCGCAGATCGATTTCCAGCGGCTCACAGCGCTGTTCACCGCCTTGTCGGAGCCCGAGCGCCCCTGGCCCGGCCAGCTGCGTCAGGTGCGTGAGTGGTACCAGCCGCATCTCGAGCGCATCTACGAGCACGTCCACACGCGCATCGGCGACCTCGAGCAGCTCGAGCAGCTCTCGCAGCAATACCCCTCGCGCGAGCGGTTCATCACCGAGCTCACGCTCGATCCGCCGCAGGTCACGAGCGATCTGTCCGGCTCGCCGCTGCTCGACGAGGACTACCTGGTGCTGTCGACGATCCACTCGGCCAAGGGCATGGAGTGGGACTCGGTGTTCCTGCTGAACGTCGTCGACGGCACGTTCCCCTCGGAGTTCGCGACCGGCAAGCCCGAGCTGATCGACGAGGAACGCCGGCTGCTCTACGTCGCGATGACCCGAGCGCGCAACGAGCTGCAGCTCGTCAGCCCGCTGAAGTTCCCGATCACGCAGCAGGCCCCGCGAGCGGACGGCCACGTCTACGGTGGCCGCAGCCGGTTCCTCTCCGACAAGGTGCTGAAGTGCCTCGAGCCCGGTGTGTTCCAGGGCAGCCGGGCGGCCGAGGGCAGCCTGAGCAGCGCACAGCAGCCGGTGGCGATCGATGCGTCGGAGCGGTTGAAGGCGCTTTGGTAGGGCACGCGCCCGCAACGTCAAGACGAAGACGGGTGAGTGCCAGACCGCAAGCCTGCATGCGAGGGCGCGCGGGACGCCTGAATACCACATCCCTGTGAGGCTCGGGTCGGGGCCATCCATGGCCCCTCCACGCCCGCGCACCCTCGCATGCAGACTTGCTGACGTGCGCTCAGCCGTGCTCGACACTGCAGGCGCCCTGGCCGACCGCTGAGAGATCGGAGCGGCCGCGCTTCGCTCTCGAGAGCGACACTGAAGCGTCAGCTCCGGGCCGCGCGGCGCATCCGATGGAGCTTCAGTTCCTGTTGGGAAGCGCCAACCGAAACCGCGACTCGAAGTCACAGCAACCCGCGCGCGAACGGATGGGCGAACCCGGCTGGAGGCAGACGGCACGGGTGCACTCGGGCGCGCGGGCCTCGCCGGCCATGGATGGCCGGCGCGGAGCGCACAGGGATGTGGGATTTCGCGTCCCGCGCGTCCGAGTGCATCCGTGCAGCGTGCACCCTTCCGAAGATTCGCCCGATCCGCTCAGCGCCGCGGCTTGACGAACTTCAACGTGAACCGGTCACTCTCGCCGATCGCCGCATAGCGCTCGCGATCGCTCGCGCCTTCCGCGAACGTCGGCGGCAACGTCCACACGCCCTTCGGATAGTCGCGCGTGTCCTTCGGGTTCGCGTTGATCTCCGAGGTCGCTACCAGCCGGAAGCCCGCGCTCTCGATCAGCTTGATCGCATAGGCCTGGTTGACGTAGCCGGTGGGTGCGCGCGGGTCCTGCGCCTGTTGCGGGTTGCCGCGATGTTCCTCGACACCGAGGATCCCGCCGGGTTTCAGCGCGCGGTACATGCTCGCGAATGCCTGCTCGGCCGTGCCGCGTGCCATCCAGTTGTGGACGTTGCGGAACGTCACGACCAGGTCGGCCGTGCCGTCGGGCACGATCGCCGCACCGGGTACGAAGGTCACCTGCTCGACCTTGTCGTAAAGGTGCGGCGCCTGCGCGAGCTTCGCCGCATAGGCGTCGTTCGCCGGCGAGCTGTTCTCGCCGGCGCGGGGTGGGGGCAGTGCCGCGATGTAACGGCCGCGCGGGCGCAGCAGCGGCGCCAGGATCTCGGTGTACCAGCCGGGGTTCGGCGTGATCTCGACCAGTGTCATCTCGGGGCGCAGCCCGAAGAACAGCAGCGTCTGGCGCGGATGCCGGTACACGTCGCGGGCCCGGTTCGCGGCCGACCGGTGGCTGCCGTTCAGCACCTCGTCGAGTTGCACCGCGGTCGAGGTGCGCGTGCTGGGCCCGCTCGCGCACGCTCCGAGCAGCCCGGCCGCAGCGATGACGAACAGGCGTGCGGCAGTGGCGATCATGGCGCGCGCGGGGCGGCTAACGTCTGAAAGGGCCGCCACCCTGCCGAAGCCGCTGTTGCGCGGGATTCACGCGCAACGGACGGCCCTGCAGTGGCTGACCGTTGACCGCAGCAATCGCGGCCGGGGCGGCATCATCGGGCATCTCGACGAAACAGAAGCCGCACGGCCGGCCGGTGCCGCGATCGCTGACGAGCGATACGGAGCTGACATCGCCGTGCTGCTCGAACATGGCGCGGACGTCCTGTTCGGTCGCGGAAAAAGGCAGGTTTCCGACGTAGATCGTCGTCATTGCGCGCCGATGCTAACTCCGCGCTGCGGCAGGAGCAATGCGCGGCTCAGGGTTCCAGATACGCATACCCGTTCAGCTCGCCTTCGTAGAACCGCTTGATCGCCTGGCTCTCGGCGACCGTCATGCGCCCCTCGCGCACCGCCCGTTCGCAGTCGCGCGCGAGCGCGGGATAGAGCTCCTCGACGTCGTACTCCATGTACTCGAGCACCTTGTTCGCCGTGTCGCCCTTGACGATCTCCTCGATCCACCAGCCGCCTTCGTCGTGCAGGCGGATATGGATGACGTGCGTGTCGCCGAACAGGTTGTGCAGGTCGCCGAGCGTTTCCTGGTAGGCGCCGACGAGGAACGCGGCGAGAAAGTAATCCTCACCGGGCCGCTGCTCGTGCAGCTCGAGCGTGCGCCGCACGTCGCGCAGCGACACGAAGCGGTCGATCTTGCCGTCGGAATCGCAGGTGATGTCGGCGAGCACGGCCTTGCGCAGCGGCGCCTCGTCGAGACGGTGCACCGGCATGATCGGGAACAGCTGGTCGATGGCCCAGCTGTCGGGCAGCGACTGGAACACCGAAAAATTGCAGAACACGGTGTCGGAGAGAATGGCTTCGAGGTCCTCGAGCTCCTCCGGCATCTCGTCGAGCCGGCGCGCCTGGTCGCGCACTTTCGTGCACGTCGCCCAGTACAGTCGCTCGGCGAGGCCGCGATGTTCGAGCGACAGCAGCCCGAGCTTGAACATCTGCAGCGCCTGGTCGCGGGCGGTCTGCGCATCGTGGTAGCACTCGACCAGCCGCCGCTGGCTGACGGTGCGCCACGCATCGAACAGGTCCCGCACCGGCTGCGGCAGCGTCGATTCCTTCTCGTCGAAACCGTTTGCGTCGACCTGGAACCGGTCGAGCGCGGAGCTGCCGACCGTATTGAAGATCAGGACGCTGTGATGGGCGGCGATCGCGCGGCCTGACTCGCTGATGATCATGGGATGCGCGAGGCCGCGCGCATTGCAGACGCTCGCGATGCGATAGACCACGTCGTTCGCATACTCGTTCAGCGTGTAGTTCATCGACGAGGCGAAGTTCGTGCCGCTACCGTCGTAGTCCACTCCGAGGCCGCCGCCGACGTCGATGTACTTGAGGCCGGCGCCGAGATCGCACAGCTCGGCATAGACGTACGCAAGCTCGTTGATCGCTTCCTTGACGCGGCGAATGTCCTGCAGCTGGCTGCCGGGGTGGCAGTGAACGAGCTGCAGGCAATCGAGCATGTCCTTGTCACGCAGCACGCGCACGAGCTCGAGGATCTCGGTGATGAACAGCCCGAACTTGCTGCGGTCGCCGGCCGATTCGCGCCAGCGGCCGGAGCCTTCGCTCGCGAGCTTCACGCGCACCCCGATGCGCGGCCGCACGCGGTAGTGCTCTGCGTGCCGCAGGATCAACCCGAGCTCGGAGAAGTTCTCGACCACCGGAATGATCGTGCGACCGAGCTTGGTTGCGAGGGTGACCGCCTCGATGTAGCTCGAATCCTTGAACCCGTTGCAGATGATGGGCCGGTCGTCCGAGTCTTCGGTCATCGCCATCACGGCGAGCAGCTCGGGCTTCGAGCCGACCTCGAGGCCGAAACCGTACGCGGCGCCGTAGCGGTAGACCTCCTCGACGACGAGACGCTGCTGGTTCACCTTGATGGGGAACACCGCGGCGTATTTGTTGCGGTAGTCGTTCTCGGCGATGGCCTGCGCGAACGCTTCGGCGAGATGGCGCAGGCGATGCGCGAGGATGTCGGAGAAGCGCACGACCACCGGCGCACCGAGATCGCGCGCCGCGAGTCCCTCGACCACCTCGTGCAGATCGATCTCTCGCTCGGGCGTCGTGTCGGGACGCACCACGACGTGCCCGGCGGCATTGATCGAGAAGTAACCTTTGCTCCAGGCCGGAACCTGGTACAGGTCGAGCGCGTCCTCGACAGTCCAGCCCGAGCCAGGGGCCGTTTTTCGTGCGGGCTTTTCTGCGGTCACGGCGCGGACCTTATCAGGTTGCGATCGCGCGCGTGGCGTCGCGGATCCACTCGCTCCAGCTGCCCGCATACAGTCGCGCGCCGGGCAGTCGCGCAACTTCGAGCGCGAGCAGATCATGGCAGGCGGTGATGCCCGAGCCGCACATCACGACCGCGTCGCGCGGCGCTGCGCCATCGAGCGTTTCGCGCCAGCGCTGCGCAAGCGTGCCCGCGTCGAGGAAGCGGCCATCGCTTCCGAGGTTGGTTGGGAAGGGATGGTTCACCGCCCCGGGCACATGGCCCGCGACGGGATCGATCGTTTCGTTGTTGCCGGCAAAACGGTCCGCAGTGCGCGCGTCGATGAGCCGCACGCGATCGGCGGCGAGTTCCTGCACGAGCTCGCCGGTGCTGATGAAGCCGCTGAACGCGCGCGGGGCCACGCTCACGTCGTCGACTTCGGGCGTCAGCTCGTTCGTCAGCGGGCCACCAGCGGCGCGCCATGCGGCGATGCCCCCGTCGAGCACCTGCACGCCGCGGTGGCCGATCGCGCGCAGCATCCACCACAGCCGCGCCGCGACCTGTCCGCCCGACTGATCGTAGGCGACGACCCGTGACGACTTCGTGACGCCGAACCGCGCGAGCGTCGCGGCGAACGCTTCGGGTGACGGCAGCGGATGGCGGCCCGAGTCGGCGGTGCGCGGTCCCGACAGGTGCTCGCCGAGATCGGCGTAGTGCGCCCCCGGGATGTGCGCTTCGGCATAGGCGCGTCGGCCGAAGCCGACGTCGGCGAGATCGAAGCGGCAATCGACGATGCAGAGGTCACGCGCGCCGAGCGCTGCGATCAGCTCAGCGACGGGAATCAGCGGGGAGTGGGTGTCCATGCCGCGATCATCGCCGAAATCGGGGCCGACGGCGGTGCTGACGGCGCTTGCTACAATCGGCCCATCATGGCGCTCGACCTCTACTTCGGCAGCGGCAGTCCGTTCTCCTGGCGTGTCCTGCTCGCCCTGGAATACAAGCGGCTCGACTACGTGGGCCATCCGCTGCAGTTCGATCTGCAGGAACACAAGGCGCCGCGCATGCTCGCGATGAATCCGCGTGGCCGGCTGCCGGTGGTCAACGACAACGGCTACGTCGTGTTCGAGTCGCTCGCAGTCCTCTACTACCTCGATCGGAAATATCCCGATCCGCCGCTGTTCGGGCGCTCCCCGGAAGAGGCGGGCGTCATCATGCGCGTCATCAACGAGTTCCAGGCGTACACCGAAGCGAGTCTGATGAGCATCGTCGATGCAGTCATGGCGGGCCGGCCGCAGACGCAGAACCTGGCCGAGGCGATGCAGCTCGTGGCGGGCGAGGCACGAACCATCGAGGGGCGGCTCGCCAAGGGCGACTGGATCGTCGGCGATGCGGTCTCCGCGGCCGATTTCGCGATCTACCCGTGCATCCGTCTGCTGCAGCGGGCTCTGGAGCGTCCTGAGGCGGTCGAGCTCTCGGCCCGTTTCCTTCCTGCTGAAACACACTATCCTAGGCTCGCTGCCTGGATGCAGCGCGTCGAGGCCTTGCCTGGCTTCGAACGTACGTGGCCCCCGCACTGGCGCGAGGCCGTTCCACACTCTCCCAACCCTCATCCCTCCTGGAGTCCTTAACGCATCATGTCGCACACGGTTCACGTCGCTTTCCCGGGTCGAATCCTCATGGTCGGTTTCGGCAGCATCGGTCAGGGTGTCCTGCCGCTGATCCTGCGTCACATCGGCACCAAGCCCGAGCGCATCACGATCGTCACGGCGGATGACGCAGGAAAGGACGAGGCCGCGAGCCTCGGCGTGAAGGTGATCGTCGAGCCGCTCGTGCGCGAGAATCTGCGCCGCGTGCTCGACCCGCTCATCGGCCGTGGCGATTTCCTGCTGAACCTGTCGGTCGACGTGTCGAGCCTCGCGCTGATCAAGCTGGCGTGGGAAAAGGGCGCGATGTACCTCGATACGTGCAACGAGCCGTGGGCGGGCGGGTACACCGATCCGGGCACGCCGGCGGCGCGCCGCACCAACTACGCGCTGCGCGAGGAAGCGCTCGCGTTGCGCGCGACGAATCCGAAGGGCCCGACGGCGGTCATCACCCACGGCGCGAACCCCGGCCTCGTCTCGCATCTCGTGAAGCAGGCGCTGCTCAATCTCGCCGCCGATCTCTCGATCGACGCTGGCGATCCGAAGACGCGCGATGAATGGTCACAGCTTGCGCGCAAGGCGGGCGTGAAGGTCGTGCACATCGCCGAGCGCGACACGCAGGTCACCGACCAGCCGAAGGAGCTCAACGAGTTCGTCAACACGTGGTCGGTCGACGGTTTCGTCTCCGAAGGCCAGCAGCCGGCCGAGCTCGGCTGGGGCGCGCACGAACGCAATTTCCCGCGTGACGGCAAGCGCTTCGATTTCGGCAACGGCTCGGCGATCTACCTGACGCAGCCGGGCGCCGCGACGCGCGTGCGCACGTGGACGCCGCTCGCCGGCAACTTCCATGGCTTCCTGATCACGCACGGGGAGGCGATCTCGATCGCCGACTACTACACCGTTCGCGAAGGGGCGCAGGTGGTCTACCGACCGACGTGCCACTACGCCTACCACCCGTGCGACTCGGCAGTGGTCTCGGTGCACGAGTTCGCCGGCCGCAACTGGCAGCTGCAGGATCGCAAGCGCATCCTGATGGACGACATCACGGGTGGCATCGACGAACTCGGCGTGCTGCTCGCCGGCCACAAGAAGAACGCGTACTGGTACGGTTCGCAGCTGTCGATCGAAGAGGCCCGCAGGCTCGCGCCCTACAACAACGCGACCAGCCTGCAGGTCACCGTCTCGGTTCTGTCGGGCATGGTGTGGGCGATGGAGAATCCGAACGCCGGGCTGGTCGAGCCCGACGAGATGGATTTCCGCCGCAATCTCGAGATCTGCGCGCCTTACCTCGGCACGCTCACCGGCGCCTATACCGACTGGACGCCACTGACCGATCGCGAAAAGCTGTTCCCGGAAGATCTCGACAAGAGTGATCCATGGCAATTCAAGAACGTCCGTGTGTGACCTTCGCCGAGTTGTCTTACGTCAGCGCGCAATTCAAGAACGTCCGTGTGTGACCTTCGCCGAGTTGCTCAGCGGTAGCTGACCTCGACGATGAAGTAGCGTCGCTCTCCGCCTGGCAGAGCGACGCGAACTTCATCGTCCAGCCGCTTGCCGAGCAGGGCGCGCCCGAGCGGCGCGTCCATGCTGACGTAGCCCTCGGCCATGTCGAACTCGTCCGGCCCGACGATACGGTGCCGCAACTCGTCTCCCTGTTCGTCCTCGAGCGTCACCCACGCGCCGAAGAACACGCGGGCCCGATCGCTCGGCGGCTGGTCGACGACCACCATGCCGTCGAGCCGCCGTCGCAGGTGGCGCACCCGCGAATCGATCTCCCGCAGTCGTCGCTTGCCGTACGTGTACTCGGCGTTCTCCGAGCGGTCTCCCTGTGCCGCGGCGGCGGACACTGCGGCGGTCACGCGCGGCCGTTCGCGGCGCCACAGCTCTTCCAGCTCCTCGCGCAACCTTCGCTCGCCTTCTGGCGTGACGTACTTCGAGCCGGGTGTGGAGGGCGGCCGGTAGCGCGTCACGGACCGGTGCCGCGGGTTGCGAAATGCGGCACCGCGCGCGCCCCGCCGGTGTGCTGGCCGTCACGGTGGCCCGCACCTGCCATGGCTAATCTGGCTTCCATCGAGGAGTGAGTCATGGCGAGCAAGTATTACGCCCATTTCGTCGCCGAATCCGCCGATGCGCGCGGCAACGGCGAGTATACGGGCGTCGTCGAAGTGGAGATCCCGCTGCGCAAGAACCGCGAGACCCGCGACCTGCGTTCGGTGCTCGCCCGCAACTTCGACCTCGCCACCGACGAGATCCGCATCCTCCAGTGGGCACGGCTCCACTGACCGACCGACCGGCTGACAGATCCCCCAAGCGAGGGCTTACGGCCCGCGCCTTCGACAAGGCCCCGCAAGGGGCCTCTTTTTTGCGCGGCCATTCCCGAAACGCGTGACAATCGTGCTCCTGGCGAACCCTAAGTTCGAGGAGAGGACGATGAGCCTGTTGCGCATGACCCTGCTGACCGCCGTACTTGTCCTGTCGGGCTGCGGCTACAACACCCTGCAACAGCAGGACGAAGGCGTGAAGGCCGAGTGGAGCGAGGTGCTGAACCAGTACCAGCGCCGTGCCGATCTCATCCCGAACCTCGTCGCGACCGTGAAGGGCTTCGCAGCGCAGGAGCAGAAGGTGCTGATCGAGGTGACCGAGGCGCGCGCCAAGGTCGGCAGCATCCAGGTGACGCCTGAACTCGTGAACGATCCCGAGGCATTCCGCAAGTTCCAGGCCGCGCAGGGGGAACTGACGCAGGCCCTGAAGAGCCTGTTCGCGGTGACCGAGAACTATCCCGATCTCAAGTCCGACGCGAACTTCCGCGACCTCCAGTCGCAGATCGAAGGCACCGAGAATCGCATCACCGTCGCGCGCAACCGCTACATCGACGCGGTCCGGCGCTACAACTCGACCGTGCGTTCGTTCCCGACCAACCTCACGGCGAAGATGTTCAACCACGAGGTCAAGCCGAACTTCGCGGTCGAGAACGAGGCGGCGATCGCGCGTCCGCCCACCGTCGACTTCGGTGCCCAGCCGGCCGCGCCCGCGCCGGCCCCCGCCCGCTGAAGATGACGCTGGCCTCGCGGCTCGCGCAGTGGGCCGGCGCGCTGGTGCTGGCCGGCGCGCTGGCGGTCGTGGGACGCGCGGCCGATGCCGTCGCGGTGCCCAGGCTCGAAGCACGCGTCACCGACCTGACCGGCACGCTGACCGCCGCCGAGCAGGCCGACCTCGAGCAGCAGCTCGCCGCCTTCGAGCAGCGCAAGGGCTCGCAGGTGGCACTGCTGATGGTGCAGACGACGGGACCCGAAGGCATCGAGGCCTTCTCGCTGCGCGTGGTCGAGGCGTGGAAGCTCGGGCGCGCCAAGCCCGATGACGGGGTGCTGCTGCTGGTCGCGAAGCAGGACCGTACGCTGCGCATCGAGGTCGGCTACGGGCTCGAGGGCTCGCTGACCGATGCGCGCGCGAACCGCATCATCAACGAAACCATCACGCCGCTCTTCCGCCAGGGCGATTTCTTCGGCGGCGTGCGCGCCGGCCTGCAGCAGATCATGGCAGTGGTCGACGGCGAGGCACTGCCCGAGCCCGACCGCAGCTGGCAGCGCCCTGCCGACCAGCCCGGTCAGCTGCTGCCGCTGCTGCTGTTCGGTGTGTTCGCGGGCTCGGCGGTGCTGCGCGCGGTACTGGGCCGTCCGCTTGGAGCGATCGCCACCGGCGGCGTCACCGGCGTCGTCGTCTGGCTGATCTCGCGTGTGCTGGGCGTCGCCGTGTTCGCCGGCCTCGGCGCCCTGGTGTTCGCGCTGGTCACGGGCGGCCTGCGCACCGGCCGGCGTGGCGGCTTCGGTGGGGGCGGCTTCGGCGGCGGGGGCTTCGGCGGGTTCGGGGGTGGCGGCTTTGGCGGCGGGGGAGGCGGTTTCGGCGGCGGCGGAGGCGGGTTCGGGGGCGGCGGGGCCTCGGGGCGCTGGTAGGTAGCCATGCGACTGCTCCACACCCTGTTCTCGCCCGGCTGGCTGATGCGCCGCCACTTCACGCCCGCGTTGCTGACCGAGATCGAGCACGCCATCGCCGAGGTCGAGCTGCGGCACGCCGGCGAGATCTGCTTCGCGGTCGAGAACGCGCTCGAGTGGACCGACGTGCGTGCCGGGCTGTCGGTACGCGATCGCGCGCTCGAAGTGTTCGGACTGATGCGGGTGTGGGACACCGAGCAGAACAACGGCGTGCTCGTGTACGTGCTGTACGCCGAACGCGCGGTCGAGATCGTTGCCGACCGCGGCGTCGCCCGGGTCGTGCCGCAGGCCGACTGGGACGCGATCTGCCACGCGGTCGAGCAGGAATTCCACGCGGGCCGGTTTCGCGAAGGCGCGCTCTCCGCCGTGCACGGAATCGCCGCGCTGCTCGGCCGACATTTCCCGCACCAGCCGGGGGACGCGAACGAATTACCCGATCAGCCGCGGCTCCTGTAGGAGAGAGGCGACAGGGGGTGTGGCGACGGCATGCCATGCAATAATCCCCGCATGAACAGCAAACTGGCTTTCATCGCCGCCGCCGCGCTTTCTCTCGCCGGCTGCGCGTTCGGTCCGCGCGTGCATCCGGTGCCGGAGGTGGTCGCTGCGCCCCCGCCCGCGCCGAAGTTCGAGGCGCCGGTGGCCACCCATCGTTTCGAGATCGATCCCGACCATGACGATGTCGTCGGGGTCGTCCAGGTCACGGTCGCGTCGAAGGAAGACACGCTGCCGGACATCGCGCGTCGCTTCGATGTCGGCTACGAGGAGATCGTGCGCGCGAACCCGGGCGTCGACCCGTGGTTGCCCGGCGCCGGCAAGGAGATCGTCGTCCCGTCGCAGTTCGTGCTGCCGAACGCGCCGCGTGAGGGCATCGTCATCAACGTCGCCGCCATGCGCGTGTTCTATTTCCCGCCGAACGTCGTCAACGGCAAGAAAGTCGCGCTGAAGCCGGGCGAGAAGCAGGTCGTCTACACGCATCCGATCGGCATCGGCAAGGTCGGCTGGAAGACGCCCGAGGGCGCGACCAAGGTCATCGGCAAGCAGAAGGATCCGACCTGGCGTCCGTCCGCGGCCGTTCGCAAGGAGCACGCCGAGAACAACGACCCGATTCCGGCGGTGGTCGGTCCCGGCCCCGACAATCCACTCGGCAAGTACAAGCTGACGCTCGGCTGGCAGAGCTACCTGATCCACGGCACCAACAAGCCCTACGGCGTCGGTCTGCGGTCGAGCCACGGCTGCATCCGCCTGTATCCCGAGGACATCGAGCAGCTCTTCGGCATGGTCGGCGCCAGCACGCCGGTGCGCGTCGTCAACCAGCCGTTCCTGTTCGGCTGGCACAACGACGAGTTGTACATGCAGGCGTTCGAGGTGCTCGAGGACGACACCCGCGACTGGAAGAAAGGCCAGCAGAAGCTCATTGCCAAGACGCTTACCGCGCGCATCCAGAAAGAGATGAAAGAGCGCGGGCAGAGCGTCGACTACGTTGCGATCGAGGCGCTGGCGACGAAGCCGCGCGGCCTGCCGGTCTCGCTGGCCTCGGGTGTCGAAGGCGTGCAGGCACTGCTGTCGGCCGCACCGCGGGTCGAGAACCGCGTGCCCGAAGGCTCGAACTGGGATGGCGCCGACGATGCGGCGCGTTCGACGCAGGGCGACGTGCAGCGCATGGTGCAGGAGCGCGACCCGGCCGCACCGCGCAGCTGACCAAAACGTGAACGCGGCATACCTATACGATATATTCCGCCGCCATGGATCAGCTCTCCGAATGGCTCGAGATCATGCTGGGCGAGATCGCTCGCAAGCAGGACGAAGCGGCACTCGCTGCCGCTGAGCAGGCGCGTCGCCTCGCCGCACCCCCGCCCGCTCAACCGAAGCAGCTATAGGCGTGGAGCCCGTCGCATCCGGGCATCCGTCCATCGACCTCGAGATCACGGCTCGCCTGAAGATGGCGGTGTCGACCGCTGAACTCCCGCAGGCGAGTGACGAGGCGCGCGCCGATCTGCCGCTCGCGCGGCTCTCGAGCGCCGTCACCGCGTTCGTCGGACGCACCCTGAAAGGGCAGGTCGGCGAGCCCACCCGCATCACGACGTTCTCGCAGTACCAGCAGCTGTTCGGCGGGCTGTGGCAGCCGTCGCCGCTGTCGTACGCCATCGAGCAGTATTTCGAGAACGGCGGCGAGGAGGCGATCGTCGTCCGCGTCATCAGTGGCGGCCACGCGCCGACGCTCGACCTGCCGTGCGGCGACGACGTGCTGACGCTCATCGGCCGCAGTCCCGGTTCGCGCGAATACCTGCGCGCCTCGATCGACTACGACGCAGTGCCTGCCGCCGACGGCGCGCAGTTCAACCTGGTCGTGCAGCGGGTGCGCAACCCCGGTTCGGAGCTGGTCGAGGAACAGGAGATCCACCGGCGGCTCTCGGTCGACCCGCAATCGCCGCGCTTCATCACCGCGGTGCTCGACGACTCGAGACTGGTCCGCGTGCAGGGCCCCGTGCCCGTGGTGCGGCCCGACATCACGCAACCGCGCGATCCCCGCGCGCTGGTCGGCTATACGACCTGCAACGCCGACGGCAACGACGGCGAGGCGTTGAACGACTACGACATCATCGGCAACGAACAGCGGCGCAGCGGCCTCTTCGCGCTGCAGGGCGTGGGCCACTTCAGCCTGCTGTGCGTGCCACCGCTCGAGCGCGAGCGCGACGTCGGCATGAGCACATGGTTCGTCGCCGCGCGCCTCTGCCGCGACCGGCATGCGCTGCTCGTCGTCGATCCGCCGCAGGAGTGGACCACCGCCGGCGCCGCGATCGACGCGATGCGCGGCTGGCCCTTCCACACCAACGACGCCCTGATGTATTTCCCCCGCGTGCTCGCCCAGGACCGCCTCCGCGGTCGCACCGAGCCGTTCGCGCCGTGCGGTGCGGTCGCCGGCCTGTTCGCGCGTCGCGACCGGATGATGCCGGTGTGGCAGACGGATGCGGCTGACGCCGTGCCGCTGCGTCCGTCGCTTCGGCCGGCGGTCGTTCTCGACGAAGACGAACGCCGGCTGCTCGCGAACTATGGCGTCAACACGTTCGCGCCCGTCGCCGGCAGCCGCGCGGGGTTCGCCGCGCGCAGCCTCGGTGCGACGCTCGGCGCGAGCGTCGAGCCGCGCCTGCTCGCAGGCCGCCGGCTCGCGCTGCTGGTGATCGCCAGCATCGAGCTTGGCACGCGCTGGGTGCTGTACGGCACGGCCGACTCGCATCGCCGCCAGCGCGTCACGGCGCAGGTGCTCGCGCTGCTCGAGGGCCTCGCCGCGGAAGGCGCGTTCGCCGACGGGCAGAACGACACGTTCGTCATCTGCGACGACCGGCTGAATGGCCCCGGTGTGGGCCGCCCCGGCGAGTTCCGGCTCGTGTTCGGCTATGCGCCGCTGCGCGCCGGGCAGTTGCAGGCCTGGCTGACGACGCATCGGCCTGGCGGCAGCGTCACGCGCCCGGTGTCGGTCAACCGGCTCGCGACGGTCGGCGAGCGCGTGGAGATAGAGGTCCAGACGTCGATCCTTCGCGGGCTGGCGTCGTAGGCACTAGAATCGGCTCATGAGCGCCACAGGCAGAACCGTCGTCTTCTCTCACGGCAAGGACAGCGAGCCGTGGGGCGCCAAGATCACGGCGCTCGCCGCCACGGCGCGCGGCGAGGGGTACGAGGTCGAGTCGGTCGATTATCGTGGCATCGACTCGCCGGTCGACCGGGTGAGCAAGCTGTCCGACGTCTGCAGCGGCCTCTCCGGCGAGCTGGTGCTGGTCGGCTCGAGCCTCGGCGGCTACGTCGCGCTCAGCGCGGCCGCCACGCTGCATGCCCGTGGCGTGTTCCTGATGGCTCCGGCGATCTATTTTCCCGAGCTGCCGCCACTGCGCCAGCGCATCCTCGACTGCCCGGCGACGCTCGTGCACGGCTGGCGTGACGACGTCGTCCCCTACGAGCACAGCGTCCGCTTCGCGAAGGAATACGGCGCGCAGCTGCATCTGCTCGACAGCGACCACCGTCTGCACGACCAGATGCGGTTCATCAAGTACCTCTTCGAGTACTTCCTCATCGCGCTGGATCTGCCACCCGCGCTGAAATAACGCGATGCTGGCCCGGCTGGCCGCAAGGCTGCTGCTCCCCTGGATCCGCTTCAGCATCGGCCCGGCCGATGCCGCCGCGCAGCTCGGCGCGGTCGGCAATGTCTGCTACGTGCTCGAGCTCGACCAGGCCGCCGATCGCATGCTGCTGCAACGGGCCTGCAAGCGGGCCCGGCTGCCGCGCCCGAACCGGCGCATCGCCACTGGTGAGGGCAGCCGCGACCTGCGCGCCTGCCTCGCGCTGACGCGCAAGGTCGGGCTGCTGCGGCAGCGCATCGACCGGCGCCCGTCGCCCGCGCTGCGCGCGCTGCTCGATGTGGCGGCGCGTGATGCAGACTCCTCGCTCTGCTTCGTGCCCGTGTCGGTCTACTGGGGTCGCGCACCGCGCCGCGAGGGGTCGTTCGTCAAGCTGGTGTTCGCCGAAGACTGGGTGCTGACGAGCCGCCTGCGTCGCGTGATGAACCTGCTGTTCAACGGACGCAATGCGCTGGTCCAGTTCGGTGCGCCGATCTCGGTGCGCACGCTCGCGGGCAGCGACCCGCGCGGTGCGTCGCCGCGTGCAGCAGTCCGCACGCTGCAGGCGCAGTTCGCCGCGGCCCGCGCCGCGCACCTCGGGCCCGACCTGTCACACCGGCGCACGCTGCTGCGCGAGGTGCTGATGACGCGCGCGGTACGAGCCGCCGTCGCGCAGCAGGCGGGCGGCAACCGCATCGCGCGTCGCCGCGAGCTGCAGACCGCCCGTGCGCTTGCCGAGGAAATCGCCGCGAACTATTCGCACCCGTTCGTGCAGTTCATGTCGGTGGTGCTGCGACGCGTATGGACGCGCATCTATGACGGCGTCGAGTTCGCGCACGCATCGACGCTGCACGATGTCGCGGCGGGCAACGAGATCATCTACGTCCCGTGCCATCGCAGCCACATGGACTACATGCTGCTGTCGTACGCGATCCACCGCGAGGGCTTCGCGATTCCACACATCGCCGCCGGTGTGAACCTGAACCTTCCGGTCGTCGGGCGCCTGCTGCGCAAGTGCGGCGCGTTCTTCATCCGTCGCAGCTTCCGCGGCAACGCGCTGTACAGCGTGGTGTTCACGCAATATCTCGCCGCGATCATGGCGCGCGGTCATTCGCTCGAGTACTTCATCGAAGGCGGCCGCAGCCGCACCGGGCGCCTGCTCGGTCCGAAGACCGGCATGCTGTCGATGACGATTCGCAGCTATCTGCGCGAGCCGGTGCGGCCGGTCGTGTTCGTGCCGGTGTACTTCGGTTACGAGCGCGTGATGGAAGGCGAGAGTTACGTGCACGAGCTGTCGGGCAAGCCGAAGCAGAAGGAATCGATCGGCGGCCTGCTCCGCGCGCTGCGCCGGTTGCGCGAGCGCTTCGGTCACGTGCACGTCAACCTCGGTGAGCCGATCCACCTCACCCAGGTGCTCGACCGGGCCGATCCCGAGTGGCGCTCGCGGCTGCCGGAAGAGGCCGGCAAGGGCGGCTGGATCAACACCGCGGTCGACGAGACCGCACAGTCGATCATGCGCAACATCAACGCGGCGGCGGCAGTGACCCCGGTCAACCTGATCGCGATCGCGTTGTTGTCGACGCCGCGTCATGTCCTGCCCGAGGAAGACCTCCGCGCACAGCTCGACCTGAACCTGCGGCTGCTGCGCAGGCTGCCGTATTCACCGCGCGTCACCGTCACGAGCCTCGAAGCGCCGCAGGTGCTCGAGTATGGCTACAGCCTCGGCATCCTCGTGCGCGAGGAATCCGGCGGCATGGTCACGTCGCTCGCGCCGGCTCAGGTCGCGCTGATGCCGTACTACCGCAACAACGTGCTGCACCTCTTCGCGCTGCCATCGCTGCTCGCCTGCTGTTTCATCGCGAACGCGAGTCTCGGCACCTCCGACCTGCAGCGGCTCGCCTGGCGCATCTACCCCTACATCGCCTCGGAGCTGTTCCTGCGGTGGGAGGAGAGCGAGATCGAACCCGTGGTGCTCGGCGCGTTGCGGGCGCTGGCCGATGTGGGCGTGCTGCAGTTCGACGCGGCCACCGACACGTGGCATCGCCCTGCGGCCGGAACCGCCGCGGCGATCCAGTTCTCGCTGCTGGCGCAGCCGACCATCCAGATCATCGAGCGCTATTACCTCGCGATCGCCGAGCTGATGAAGGCCGGCAGCGGCGCGGTCACGCAGGGCGAGCTCGAGAAGCGTTGCCGGGCGCTCGTCCAGCGCATGGACACCGTCTACGGCCTCAGCGCGCGCGAGTTCTTCGACCGTACGCTGTTCGATGGGTTCGTCTCGCTGCTTCGCCGTCGCGGCGTGCTGCGCACCGACGGGGAAGGGCGGTTGCTCTACGACGAGGTGCTCGAGCGCGTCGCGAGCGATGCGCAGCTTGTCCTCTCTTCGGTGCTGCGCCACTCGGTCCTGCAGCTGACGCACGACTGATCACAGCCGGTATACGAACAGCCGTCGTGTCCCCGCCGGGCGGATCTCCGCCGGCTCGATGCCCGGCACTTCGAACTCGCAGCTCACGAACGTCGCCCCGGCCGGCAGGCACTCGCGCAGCCGCTGCCATAGCGCCGGCATCGGCACCGGGGACAGGAACGCGAACGCGACGTCGATCCGCTTGAGGGGTTCGCGCCACAGGTCGCCGCGGCGCAGCTCGGCATTGGCGACCGGAGCGATCCGCTGCCGCAGCCAGCCGATCGCCACCGGCAGCGGCGCGAGCTCCACGCCCACGGCGTCGACGTCCGGTCGCTGGCGGGCGATGAACCGCGGCAGCCCACCGAGCCCCGAGCCGAGGTCGACGAACCGCAAGCGCGCGCCGGCCCGCGGCGGAGGCAGTTCAGCCAGGACAGCCTCCCAGACGGGACGGCGTGAAAGGAACAGCGGTACCTGGGTCCGATAGACCGCGCCGTAGGCCAGCAACACGGCGCCGGCCGCCGCCGCCCAGGCCCAGGCGGGGAGGGCCAGCGTCAGGGCGGCGTAGACGGCCAGTGGGAAGAGCCCGAGCAGGGCCGGCCACCAGCGGTCGAGTCGCCAGAGGGCCGCTCCTGAGGCCCCCAGGGCGCCGACGGCGACGGCGACGATGCCAGGCGTCAGGGGTACGCGAGTCGCGACGGCTGCGACGAGCCCGGCAGCGACCAGCTCGAGCGCGAGTGCCTTGAAGGCCGGAGGCATAACGACATGTCCTGACTGGGCAGCGAAACCGCGGCTATCATGCGCCGCCTTATGGCCACCATCGCTACAGAACGCGTCACGCAGGTCCGTCACTGGAACGACAGCCTGTTCAGCTTCCGTACCACCCGCGACCCTGCGTTCCGCTTCGAGAACGGCCAGTTCGTCATGCTCGGGCTGCAGGTCGAGCGGCCGGCCGCTGCTGCGCGCCTACTCGATCGCGAGCGCGAACTGGGAGGACCACCTCGAGTTCTTCAGCATCAAGGTGCCGGATGGCCCGCTGACCTCGAAGCTGCAGCACCTCGCGGCGGGCGACGAGGTCTTCGTCAGCCGCAAGCCGACCGGCACGCTGGTGCTGCGCGACCTGCAGCCGGGTCGCCACCTGTACCTGCTGGGCACCGGCACCGGCCTCGCGCCATTCCTGAGCCTGGTGCAGGAGCCGGAGACCTACGAGCGCTTCGAGAAGGTCATCATCATCCACGGCGTGCGCTCGGTCAGCGACCTCGCCTACGCGCGAGTAGCTCAGCCGCGAACTGCCGCAGCACGAGCTGCTGGGCGACACCGTGCGCGACCAGCTGATCTACTACCCGACCGTCACGCGCGAGCCGTTCCGCAACAGCGGTCGCATCACGACGCTGATCGAGACGGGCGAGATGGCGACCGACGTCGGGCTGCCCGAGCTCGACGTCCGCGCAACGACCGCTTCATGATCTGCGGCAGCCCGGCGATGCTCGCGGACTGCCGCCGCTGCTCGACGCGCGCGGTTTCGAGGTCGCCTCGCGCATCGGCGACGCCTGGTCACTACGTGATCGAGCGCGCCTTCGTCGAGAAGTAGTCCTCGATCGACTGACGCATCGCGGCCGGCGCGTCGAGCCCGAGCCGCGTCCGCCGTCGCAGCACGTCGTCGGCGTTGCGCGCCCATTCCACCTCGCGCAGATAGTCGAGCTCGCGCTGCGTGAGCCCGAGCCCGAAGTCCTCACCGAGATCGGCTGGCGTGCGGGCATCACCCAGCAACCGCTCGGTGCGCGTGCCGTAGGTGCGCGCGAGCCGCCGCAGGAATTGCGGCGCGAGTGCCGGCCAGCGTGAGCGCAACGATCGTTCGAACGCCTCGACGTCGTCGCCGGCGAGGTCTCCGCCTGGCAGCGGCTGCCTCGCGGTCCAGCTGGCGCCGGGCTCGTGGCCGAGCGCTGGCATCAGCAGCTCGAGCGCGTGCTCGGCCAGGCGCCGGTGGGTCGTGATCTTGCCGCCGTAGACCGACAGCAGCGGCGGCGCATCGTCCTGCTGCAGCTCGAGCCGGTAGTCGCGTGACACGCGCTGCGCGGCTTCCTCGCCCCCGTCGACCAGCGAGCGCACGCCGGCATACGAGCCCACGGCCAGCTCGGGCCGCACCGGAAGTGCGAGGTAGCGGTTGACGCAGTCGCACAGGTACTGCGCCTCGTCCGCATCGATGTGCACCGACGTGGCGTCGCCGGTGAACGGCAGGTCGGTCGTGCCGACCAGCGTGAAATCGTGCTCGAACGGAATCATGAACACGACGCGTCGGTCCGGCCCCTGCAGCAGGTACGCATGCTCACCCTCGAAGAGGCGCGGGAAGATCAGGTGGCTACCCTTCACGCGGCGAATGGTCACGCGCGGCGTGAGCCCGGCGAGTGCGACCACGTCGTTGACCCACGTGCCGGCAGCGTTCACGACCGCGCGAGCCGACAACATCGATGTGACGCCCGAATCACTGGTCAACGTCGCGAGCCAGCGATCGCCTCGTGCCGCGAGGCCGGCGAGACGCGTGTGCGTTCGGATCTGCGCTCCGCGTTCGGCTGCGTCGAGCGCAGTGAGCACGACCAGCCGGCTGTCCTCGACCCAGCAGTCCGAATATTCGAAGCCCCCCGTCAGCCGAGCATCCAGCGCCTCGTGGCCCCCGGCTCGCAGATCGAGCTCGCGCGATGCCGCGAGGCGCTCGCGTCGTTCCAGGTGGTCGTACACGAACAGCCCGAGCCGCAGCAGCCAACGCGGCCGCATGCCCGGTGCGTACGGCAGCACGAAACGCAGCGGCCGGATGATGTGCGGGGCGATGGCGAGCAGCCGCTCCCGCTCGGCCAGCGCTTCGCGCACCAGGCGGAACTCGTACTGCTCGAGGTAGCGCAGCCCGCCATGGATCAGCTTCGTGCTGGCCGAAGAGGTGTGCGCGGCGAGGTCATCGCGTTCGACGAGGCAGACCTCGAGCCCGCGACCGGCCGCATCGCGCGCGATGCCGGCGCCATTGATCCCGCCGCCCACGACCAGCAGGTCGCAGTCGTTCAAGTTGCCGCGCCGTTCCCGGTTGCGATCGCGTCGTAACCCCGATCGCCGAACTCGACCAGGCAGAAGCCGTTGCCGAACGGGTCGGCGAGCAGCGCGATCTGCCCGTAGGGCTGCGCGGTGACGGGCTGTTCGAGCGTTGCGCCCGCGTTCAGGGCCCGATGCAGCGCCGCATGGATGTCCGGGACGACGAAGTCGAGATGCACCGGCGTCCAGTGGCGCGAGTAGTTGCGGCGGCGTCGTGGCTCGCCCGGGATCGCGAGCGTGCCGCTCGGCTTCCTCAGCAGGTACAGCGGCGCAGGCAGTCCGAGCAGCTCGACCCCGTGCTCACCGAAACGTCGCGCCGGCGAGAGGTTGAAGGCGGTGACGTAGAACGCTTCCGCACGCGGCAGGTCGTCGACATCGACGTTCACGAGAACGCCGGGCGACGGGCCGGTCAATCCTCTCTCCGCACCGTGCCCCGCAGCTGCTTCGTCGTGCGCGTCCGCGCCTTTGTTTCGAGGCGGCGCTGCTGCGAAGCCCGCGTTGGCTTGGTGGCGCGTCGCACTCGCGGTTCGATGCGCGCGGTATCGATCATCTCCTGCAACCGCGCCAGCGCTTCGCGCCGGTTGCCTTCCTGCGTACGGTGGTTGCGCGCGACGATCAGCACGGTACCGTCGTCGCCGAGCCGCCGGCCGGCCAGCACCCGCAGGCGCTCCTTCGCCGCCACCGTGAGCGCGCGCGTGCCGTCCAGATCGAAGCGCAGCTGCGCCGCGGTCGCGACCTTGTTGACGTTCTGTCCGCCCGGACCGGCCGAGCGGATGAAGGTGATCACGATGTCCTCGAGCGGCAGGCCCTCGTCCGGGCGAGCGCGGGCGGAAGGCTTGCCGCGTTCGCCGGTCGGGCTCACGTGCCGCCGCCTCGCGTCGTCACCATGCGGATCTCGCGCTGCGCCGTCGGAATCGTGATGCCGTGTTCCTTGAACGCGCGCCAGATCGAGCGGTTGACGTCGGAGCGCACGTTGTTGACGCCGCCTTCCGGATCGGCGATCCAGAAGCGCAGCTCGAGGTCGATGCCGTGATCGCTGAAGTGCATCAGTCGCGACACCGGCGCCGGTTCGGTGAGCACGCGCGGGCTGCACCGCGCTGCCTCGAGCAGCACCTCGAGCGCGAGCTCGGGATCGTCGTGGTAGCTGACGCGCACCGGCAGCTTGAGCCGAACCTTGCGGTCCGAGTAGCTCCAGTTGATCACCGGGCTCGTGATCAGGTGCTGGTTCGGCACCAGCGTCTCGACGCCGTCGCGGTCGCGCACGACCACGTAGCGACCGCGCAGCTCCTGCACCCAGCCGAAATTCTCGGTGCTGGTGCCGGTGGTCCCGGTGAAGCTGATGACGTCGCCCGGCTTGATCGAGCGGTCCATCAGCAGCACGAAACCGCTGACGAAGTTGCTGGCGATGGACTGCAGACCGAAGCCGAGACCGATGCCGACCGCGCCGGTGAGCACCGTGAGCGCCGTGAGGTCGACACCCGCCGCATTGATGCCGACCAGCACGCCGAGCGAGGTCAGGAAGAAGTAGGCGAACTTGGTGATGCCGATGCGCGTCGACATCGCGAGCGCCTCGATGCGCATGACGCGCTGTTCGAGCGCGCGCGACACGACGCTGCCGACCATCACGAACACGGTCACGACGACGAGGCCCTTCAGCAGCGCCCAGATGGTGAACCGGCCCTTGCCCGGGATGAGGTCGATCGCGTCGAGCGTCTCCTCGAAGAAGCCGAACCACCCGAGCACCGAGAAGCTGATCAGCAGCCACAGGCCGAGCGTCAGCCGCGTGTCCCAGCGGCGCACCCAGCTCTCGCGACCCATCAGCGCGACGGCGAGATACACCAGCAGTCGCACGGTCAGCAGCACCGACCCGAGCTGGATCGCGACGTCGATCAGCTGCACCGGCTGGCTGTTCATGAGGCCGCGGGTCAGCAGCAGCAGCACCAGCGCGACGAACACGCCCGCGAGCGCGACGGTGCCTTCGAGCACGCGGGGCTGCAGACCGGCCTGCGCAGCGAAGCCGCCGCGTCGATACCACGAGCGGGCGTAGTGGCTGACGGCCGCCGACGCGAGCACGATCGCAGCGATCAGCAGCAGCTGCGTCAGCAGTTCGGGTGCGGTGGCGCGTGCGAACAGGGCCTTGATGCCGCCGTCAGGCATTGAGGTCCGGAATCGCCTGGCTCTCGAGCCGGGCGATCTGGTCCTTCAGCAGCAACTTTCGCTTCTTCAACCTGCGGATCTGCACTTCGTCGGAATGGATGTCGAGCGCGAGCCGCGAGATCACCTCGTCGAGGTCGCGATGCTCGATGCGCAACGCTCGCAGCCGCTCGATGTTGCGGAACAACTCGCGGTCGACGTTGTCCTGCGAATCGTCGTCGGACATGACACTGCCGTGATCTTAGGGCCGGAGACGCGCCAGCAGCGGCGCCACCTGGTCCGGTAGCTTATCGAAGCGCCCCAGCGGGCGCCACGGCATACCCGGCTCGTGGAAGTCGGACGCAACCGAGCCGGCGAGGCCATGGCGGCGCGCGAGTCGCGCCAGCCGGTCGTAGTCGTTTGGCGACAGGCCGGCGAGGCTGACTTCGAGACCCTCGCCTCCGGCCGCGCGGAACGCCGCGCACAGTTCGTCCAGCTGGCCGCTCGAGCAGCGGTAGCGGTGCGCGTGCGCAAGCACCGCGATGCCGCCCGCGGCACGAATGACCTCGATGGCGGCTTCGAGCGCCGGCCATTCGGCCCGGACGTGACCGCTGCGGCCGCGCGCGAGATGCCGGTCGAACGCGTGCTGCAGCGTCGGTGCCGCGCCGAGCTCGACCAGGCGGCGGGCCAGGTGCGTGCGCGTCGGCACGTCGGTGCCGGCGAGCACGTCGGCGGCGAGGTCGGTCTGCGGGACGACGCCGGCGTCGCGCAGCTTCGTCGCGATCGCGCGGATGCGCTCGCGACGCATCGCGACGACGCGCTCGAGATGGGCGGTGAGCGCGGCATTCGCGGTGTCGATGGCGAGCCCGACCACGTGGATCTCGCGGTCGCGCCAGCCGCAGCTGAGCTCGACGCCGGGTATGAAGTCGATGCCGACCGCCTCGCAGGCGCGGGCCGCCGCGGCGCAGCCGGCGATGGTGTCGTGATCGGTCAGCGCGAGCAGCTCGAGCTTGCGCCCCGCCGCGAGCGCGACCAGTTCTTCGGGTGTCAGCGTGCCATCCGAATGACGGCTGTGCGTGTGCAGGTCGACGAGTCGTCCGGCGGCGTTCATGATTCGGCGACACCATGCCGAACGCCGCCCTGCCTGCCGGCATCGACACGCTGCTGCTCGATCTCGACGGCACGCTGCTCGATCTCGATTACGACAATCGCTTCTGGTACGAGACGATTCCACGCGCGTGGGGGCATCGTCACGGCGTCGGCATCGATGCGGCGCGCGAGGCGATTGCGCCGCTGTTCAAGGCGTGCGAGGGCACGCTGCCCTGGTACTGCATCGATCACTGGACCACCGAGCTCGCGCTCGACATCCGCGCGCTGAAGCGCGACAGCACGGCGTTCATCCGCTGGTTGCCTGGCGCGACCGATTTCCTGCGCCAACAGCGAGCGGCCGGCCGTCGCCTGGTGCTCGCGACCAATGCGCATCCGGCCACGCTCGACATCAAGGACGAGGCGGTCGGCATCTCGCCGTACTTCGATGCGATGGTCACCTCGCATCAGTTCGGCGCTCCGAAGGAGGATCGGCGTTTCTGGCAGGGGCTGCGCGCGGCCGAACCGTTCGACCCCGCTCGCACCGTGTTCATCGACGACAGCCTGGCCGTGCTGAAGGCGGCGCGGGTGGCGGGGCTGCCGCATCTGATCGCCATCGCGCGGCCCGACTCGGTGCGGCCGGCGCGCGACATGGGCGACTTCCCCACGGTCACGACCATTGCGGATCTGGTGACGGCTTCCTAGCGACGTCCGCCACGCGGACCACCCCGACCACCGCCACCGCCGCGCGGCGGACCGCCGCGACTGCCGCCACCACCGCCACCGGGGCGGCGCACGCGGTCATCGGGCGGAGGCCGGCGCGGGAAGAACACGTCGGTCGCCAGCATCTCCGGCGCGAGGGTTCCACGCGGCACCTTGTGGCCGATGTAATCCTCGATCTCGGGCAACGTGATTGCGTATTCCTCGCAGGCGAAGCTGATCGCATCGCCCTCGGCACCCGCACGCGCCGTGCGGCCGATGCGATGGACGTAGTCGGCGCAGTCCTGCGGCAGGTCGTAGTTGAAGACATGGCTGACGTCGGGAATGTGCAGACCGCGCGACGCGACGTCGGTCGCGATGAGCACCGCGAGCTCGCCATTGTGGAACTCGCGCAGGAAGCGCAGCCGCTTGTTCTGCGGAACGTCGCCCGAGATCGCCTGCGCGTGGATGTTGTTCGCGTTCAGCACCTGCTCGAGCCGCTCGGCCTGGCGGCGCGTGTTGACGAACACCATCGTGCGGTGGGCCTCGGTCTGCCGCAGCAGGCCGATGAGCAGCGGGATCTTCTCTTCCATCGCCGGGAAGTAGACGAGCTGGCGGACGCGGTCCACCGTCATCTTGTCGGGCTCGATGCGGACCAGCACCGGCTCGTTCATGTCCTCGTACGCGAGCTCGAGCACGCGGTGCGACAGCGTCGCCGAGAACAGCAGCGACTGCCGGCTTTCCGGCGGGGGCATCTTGCGCAGCAGGTAACGGATGTCGGCGATGAAGCCGAGATCGAACATGCGGTCGGCTTCGTCGAGCACCGAGATCTGCACATGGCGCAGGTCGAACACGTGCTGCTTGAAGTAGTCGATGATGCGGCCCGGCGTGCCGATCAGCACGTCGGCGCCATCGTCGAACTGGCGCCGCTGCTTCTCGTAGTCGACGCCGCCATAGACGCACGCGAGCTTGAGGCCGGTGTGCCGGCCGAGCTTCTCGGCGTCGCTGTGGATCTGCACCGCGAGCTCGCGTGTCGGCGCGATGACGATCGCACGCACGGCATTGATCGGGCGATCGGGCGCGGCCGGCCGCTTCAGCAGCGTCTGGTACAGCGCGACGAGGAACGCGGCGGTCTTGCCGGTACCGGTCTGCGCCTGGCCGGCGACGTCGCGCCCCGCGAGGGCGAAGGGCAGCGTCTGGGCCTGGATCGGGGTCGCTGTCGTGAAACCCGTTTCTGCGATGCCCTGCATCACGGACGGCACGAGATCGAGCGACGCGAACAGGACGGGGTCCGTCACGGCAGGCGCGAGGGAGATGACTTCCGAGGCACTCGTATCCATAGTCCTTTCAGGTCGAAAGACCGGTCATTGCCGGGTGCGGCCGCTTGCAAATGGCCCCGGGACCGGCTAAAAAAGCGTTCAAGACACGGCGGCTTTCCTGTCGCCTCGAACCAAAATCCTTTAATCACCTAGTGTAAACGGTTGTCGCGCACCCGTGGCGCGCCTTTTCAGGCTCCCCGCCGCCGACCCTGTTGAGTTCTGCAAACTCCCGCCCGCACTCCTGCCGTTCCGGCAACCCGAAAATGGAGGCTCTTCTGTGAGCAATGCCTTGATCGTCCATACCACCGACGCCAGCTTCGAGCAGGACGTCCTGAAAGCGAACCGCCCCGTGCTGCTGGATTTCTGGGCGGAATGGTGTGGTCCCTGCAAGATGATCGCGCCGATCCTCGATGAGGTCGCGAACGATTACAAAGATCGCGTCCAGATCACCAAGATCAACATCGACGAGAACCCGCAGACCCCGCCGCGCTTCGGCATCCGCGGCATCCCGACGCTGATGCTGTTCAAGGACGGCAAGGTCGAGGCACAGAAGGTCGGCGCGATGAGCAAGTCGCAGCTGATCGCGTTCCTCGACACCAACCTTGCTGCGAAGTCCGGCCTGTGAGGGGCTATCTCGGCAACCAGGGCCGCAACAACAACCGGCCCAACAAGGGTGGCGGCGGACCGCGGCATCGTGACGGCAACCGCGGCGGTGGCGGGGGCGGCGGCGGCAACGTCAACGGCAACATCGGCGGCCGTCCCGACGAGATCTACGATCCGGAACCGTACGTCCCCGGCGACGACTCCGAGATCAGCAGCCCTGAAGAGCTTGCGCAGTCGCGCAAGTCGATGAACCTGACCGAGCTGAAGGCGAAGCCGATCCACGAGCTGGTCAAGGTCGCCGAGTCGATGGGGCTCGAGGCGCTCGCCCGCTCTCGCAAGCAGGACATCATCTTCAGCATCCTCAAGGCGCACTCGCGCAATGGGGAACACATCTACGGCGAGGGCGTGCTGGAAATCCTGCAGGACGGCTTCGGCTTCCTGCGCTCGGCCGACGCGAGCTACCTCGCGGGCCCTGACGACATCTACATCAGCCCGAGCCAGGTGCGCCGGTTCAACCTGCGCACCGGCGATTCCGTTTCCGGCCTCATCCGTCCGCCCAAGGATGGCGAGCGCTACTTCGCCCTGCTGAAGGTCGGCGAGATCAATTTCGATTCGCCCGAGAGCAGCCGCAACAAGGTGCTGTTCGAGAACCTGACGCCGTTCCACCCGACCAAGCGGCTGAAGCTGCAGCGGGGCAACGGCAGCACGGAGGATCTCACCGCACGCGCCATCGACCTCGTTGCCCCGATCGGCAAGGGTCAGCGCGGCCTCATCGTCTCGCCGCCGAAGGCCGGCAAGACGATGCTGCTGCAGAACATCGCGACCGCCATCACGCACAACCATCCCGAGGTCTACCTCATCGTGCTGCTCATCGACGAGCGGCCGGAAGAGGTGACCGAGATGCAGCGCACCGTGAAAGGCGAGGTGGTGTCGTCGACCTTCGACGAGCCGGCCGCGCGTCACGTGCAGGTCGCCGAGATGGTGATCGAGAAGGCGAAGCGCCTGGTCGAGCACAAGAAGGACGTCGTGATCCTGCTCGACTCCATCACGCGCCTCGCCCGCGCCTACAACACCGTGGTGCCGAGCTCCGGCAAGGTGCTGACCGGCGGTGTGGATGCGAACGCGCTGCAGCGGCCGAAGCGCTTCTTCGGTGCCGCGCGCAACATCGAGGAAGGCGGCAGCCTGACCATCCTCGCGACCGCGCTGGTCGACACCGGCTCGAAGATGGATGACGTGATCTTCGAGGAGTTCAAGGGCACCGGCAACAGCGAGATCCATCTGGATCGCCGCATCGCCGAGAAGCGCACCTTCCCGGCGATCAACATCAACCGCTCCGGCACCCGCAAGGAAGAGCTCATCACCGACCAGACCGAGCTGGCGAAGATGTGGATCCTGCGCAAGCTGCTGCATCCGATGGACGAGCTGGCCGCGATCGAGTTCCTGCTCGACAAGATGAAGGACACGAAGACCAACTCGGAGTTCTTCGAGGCGATGAAACGTTGAGCGCGGATGCGCTTTGACGTTGGCCGCCGGAAGGCGGCCCACCGCTGAGCGCACCGGCGGTCGACGTGGACCGCCGCACGCGCATGCGTCCGGCGGTTCTGTGACGGGTGTCTCCACCCCGACCTGTGTCCAAGCGCAGACGTTGGCGCGAGGTCGCCGCTTGTCCGATCATGCGCGGATGAACCGGATCGACGAGGCGCCCATGGTCAAGAGCATCCTTCTCGCCGCAAGCCTGCTGGCTGCGGGTGCCGGCAGCGCCCTCGCGGCCGACTCCGATCCGAAGCCACGCGAGCTGCTGCAGCCGCCGAAGGTCACGATCGCGAGCCCGATCACCGACCGCTTCTCGGTGCGCGGCAGTTACCAGCAGCCCTCGGTGTCGAGCGCGCTCCGTTACGACAGCTCGACCGGCCAGCGCGGCACCGACCTCTCGGGCGAGGGCGATCTCGGGCTCGACGACCAGCTGAACAAGGGCAACCTCGAGCTGATGTTCCGCATGCTGGACCGGCACCGCATCCGCGGCGAGTTCTTCCAGCTCAAGCGGGGAGGCGAGGCGTTGATGCTGCGACCGGTGCGTTTCGGCGACGACACGTACCTCGTCTCCGATCGGGTCGTCACCGAAACGGACATCCGCTTCTTCGGCCTGACGTACACCTATTCGTTCCTCAAGGCCGAGCGGTTCGAGTTCTCCGGCGGTTTCGGCCTGCACCTCTTCCAGGTGGACGGGCTCGCCTCCGTTCCGGCCCGCCGGCTGGAAGAGCGGCTCGACGCAGCAGGGCCGTTCCCGACGGTTGCGGTCGATGGCAGCTACCGCATCACGCCGCGCTTTTCACTGAACGCGCGTGCGCAGTACTTCGGGGTGGGCATCGATGCTTTCGACGGCTCGCTCGGCGTGTACCACGCCGATCTGCAGTTCCGCGCCTGGCGCAACCTCGCGCTCGGGCTCGGCTACACCAAGACGTCGCTGCGGGTCGACAGCACCGACGAGAGCTTCGCCGGTCGCCTCGCGGTCGACGTGAAGGGTCCGGAAGCGTTCGTCCGCGTCAGCTTCTGATCATTTCGTGATCGCGAACTTCTGACCCGACAGCGCGGCCTGCGCCATGAAGCCGCCCTTCGCGATCGTGAACACCGCCATGCCGTGGTGATAGCCCGCACCGGCGGTGGTCGCGTTCTGCTGGGTGTTGCTGGCCGAGGCCGACGCGCCGCCACCCGAGTTGGCGCTGGCGCTCGCGCCCGCGGTGATGGCGACGGCGCTTGCATCAGCGCCGAACTCGAAATTGCCGGACATGAAATCGTCGAACGAGTACTTGCTCTCGAAGAAGATGATCTCGCTGTAGGCCTGACCGCCGACCTGCAGGCCGACGCTCACCTGCTTCATCGAGACATTGGCGACGCGCTGACCCCCCTGATACACCTGACCGCGGCCGAACGCGCCACCCACGACGAGGCCACCCTTGCCGATCGTCGGGAATACCGCGTAGCCGTAGCTGCGGTCGAAATAGCTGCTGCTCTGGCCGGCCTTCCTGAAGACGGCGATGGTGTCGGTGAAGTCGTCGGCGTGTGCGAGCGGCGTGAGCGCCGTGAGGGCAAGAGCGGCGAGCACGGTGCGGCGGGTGGTAATCATGGCGGACTCCTTGACGTCGACGCCATTGTGCCACCTGGCGCGTGCGACGCGAACGGGAGCTGAGCGCCGGCGAGCGAAGACGCGACGCCGCGGAAAGCCGCGACGCCCGTCATCCGCTTGATTTCGGCTACTTCGATTCGGCGATCCGCTTCATTTCCTTCAGCGCGGTCTCGAAGCTCGCGCGGCGGCGCGCGACGTCCGCGTCCTTCGCCGCCTGGTCGGCCAGCATCGAGTTGTCGTACATCAGCGTGTAGATCATCTTGGTCTTGCGCGGGCTGATGGCGCGGGCCTCCATGAAGCCGTGGTACTGGTCGTACACCCGACCTTCGCGCACCGGCTGCGCGTAACCGTATGACAGCTCGGTCTGCGCGACGAGGATCTCCTTGACCCGCCCGCCGGCCAGATCGCGCACCGTGCCGATGCTCTTGCCGTCGCCGGAGGTGATCTTGCAATCGAGCTTGAGCCACTCGGCGATGTCGCAGTACTTGCCGACGCGTTCCCACACCACCTTGGCGGAGCGGGCGATCTCGATGTCCATCTGGATCGTCTGGTAGTTGGGGTTGGGCGAGACCGTCGACACGGACGCGGTCGGCTCGGCGGCAAACGCCGCGGCGGTCGGAAGCAGCGCGATAGTGAGCAGCGCGGTGCGGAAGCGGAATTTCATCGATATACCTCGGTTCGTTCGGGTCAGTCTTTCGCGGCGCGACCGGGACCGTCGTCGGTCGTCGGCCAGACGCTCGGCCGGTCATCGGGCAGGTTGAACAGCACGGCCTGGATCTCTTTCATCTGGCCGGCCTGGATCGCGAAGAACTCGCCGACCAGCCGGTCGTTCGAGGTCGCGATGTTCTGGCTCTTCGCGCCGGCCTTCAGGCCGAAGCGGACGATCGACAGCACGATGCCGCGCTCCTCGTCGACGACCGGATAACGCCGGTCCCAGATGTTGCGGCCGAGGAAGCGGCCTTCGTCGAAGCCGCGCGACGTGTCCTGGAACACGCCGTCGCGCACCATGCCCGTGGTCTGGAAACCGTTCTCGAAGCGGCGTGCGCCGGGCAGGATGCGGGCACGCCGATAATTCGGCGTGCCGTTCGTCTGGAACGCGCGCCAGTAGCTTTCGGCCGTCGCGATCAGGTCGTAGTACGAGTCGCGGTCGACCTCGCGGATCGACATCGTGAGGTCCTGGGACGGCACCTTGTCGAGCTGGTCGGGGCCCCACAGCCGGTCGGCGTCGCCCTGGTTGGCCCTGATCGTCTCGATCTCGGCGATGGCGCCCGCGCGGACCTTCAGCCGCAGCATGTGCATCGTTTTCGAGCCGTCGGCATTGCGGATGACGGTCTGCGAAGCGAAGTCGCCGCGGCGGGGGTTGACGATGTCGAAGCGCCAGGTCACCTCTTCGGCGCTCGCCCAGAACAGGTCGCCGAGCTTCTTCTCCGCGCCGTTCTCGGTGATGCGGGCCGCGGCGGCCTGAGGCAGCGCCTTCGCGTCGTTCGACTTCAGGGCGGCGTACCAGGCATCGGCGTGCTTCGTCAGGCACGCACGGTCACACGGCGCGGCATCGGCCGCATGCAAGGCGGGCACGGCAACGGCGAGTGCCAGCAACGTCACGAGCGAGCGGAGTCGATGCAAGAACATCAGTGAACCCCTGAAGTCCGCGTCTTGGCGCGGTTATGGTGAGCAAGGCTAGCACGGGGGCCGGGTCGCTGTAGATTAGCGCCATGAGCGAAGGGGGGATCAGGGGGCTTGCGCTGGCACTGCTGGCGCTCGGCTCGACATACGGTTGCGCGAACCTCGCGCCGTTGCCCGAACTGCCGGAGGTGCGGTCCGACGCCCCGCTGACGGTCATCGGTGGCAATGGCGAGCCGGTCGGCCGGCTGGTCCGCCGGCAGGTCGAGCAGAAGATCGAGGCAAACGACGAAGACGGTGCGTTGCGCCGGCATCTCGCGGTGATGGAGGCGGTCAGTGAGGCGCCGCTGATCACGGGCAATCGCGTCGAGCTGCTGGTCGACGGGCCGGCCGCGTACGGTCGCATGTTCGGTGCGATTGGCGAGGCGCGCCACAACGTCGATGTCGAGATGTTCATCTTCGACGAGGCGCACCACCAGGGGCAGAACCTCACCGACCTGCTGCTCCGCAAGGCGGCCGAAGGCGTCGCGGTGAGCGTGCTGTACGACAGCGTCGGCTCGCGCTCGACGCCGCGCGAGCTGCTACAGCGGCTCGAGGCCGGTGGCGTCGTGCTGTGCGAGTTCAACCCGCTGGCGCCGGGTCGCCTGCGCAAGGCCAACTTCACCCAGCGCGACCACCGCAAGATCGTCGTCGTCGATGGCACCGCGGGCTTCGCCGGCGGCATCAACTTCAGCGGCACCTACTCGAGCGGCTCGCGTTCGCGGCGGGCGCGCGTCGCGGAGGCGATCAAGGACGGCTGGCGCGACACGAACGTCGCGCTGTACGGGCCGGCCGTGCGCGAGATGCAGGCGCTGTTCCTCGCCAGCTGGCAGAAGCAGCGCTGCGGTTCGGGCTCGCCCGAGCGCGAGCCGAGGGACGTTCCGGCCGCAGGCTCGACGTTGCTGCGTCTCGATGCGAGCTCGACCGACTCGCGACGCAACGAGACCTATCTCGCCGCGCTGTCGGCGCTGGAAGCGGCGCAGGACTCGATCGATCTCACCATGGCGTATTTCGCGCCCGACCCGAGGCTCGAGCAGGCGCTGATGCAGGCGGCCGCGCGCGGAGTCACGGTGCGCCTGCTGCTGCCCGGGCTGCTCGATTTCGGTGGAATCCTGCACGCGGGCCGCGCGCACTACTCGCGGCTGCTCGCCGCCGGCATCCTGATCTACGAAGAACCACGCGCGCTGCTGCACGCGAAGACGCTCTCGGTCGACGGCATGCTGTCGACGGTCGGCTCGGCGAACTGGGACTACCTGAGCTTCGCGCTCAACGACGAACTGAACGTGGTCGTCATCGACCGCGGCTTCGGCCGCGAGATGCGCGCGCTCTTCGAGCGCGATCTCGAAGCGGCGCGCCCGATCGACGCGGCGTCGTGGGCGCGCCGTCCGCTCCGACAGAAGCTGAAGGAGCGGTTCTGGCTGACGTTCGAGCGGCTGCTCTAGAAGGCGTAGCTCAGCCGGCCGTACACGAAGCGGCCCGAACGACCGAACGGCGCGTAGTTCGAGAACGACTGGTTGCCGGTCGTGTTGATCGCGATCGGGTACGGGTCGGGATACTTGTCGAGCAGGTTGTCGGCGCCGATGGCTGCCTTCAGCCGGTCGGTGATCGAGAAGCGGCCTTCCAGATCCACGACCACCGCGTCGCTGTCGCGGAAGTCGAGCGCCGCGGTGGTGGCCGGCGTCAGCGTCGAGCCGTAGTGTGTCGCCCGGAACGTCGCGCCGAAGCGGTTGAACGTCCAGGTCGCGCTGACCGTCTGCTTGTCCGACGGGTCGCCCTGTTCGAACGTCAGCACGTTCAGGCGATCGAACAACGGCGGCGAGGGGTTCAGCGCCGACAGCGGCGCGGTGGTGGGCACCCGCGTCACGTCGGTCGAATTGAAGTTGGCCGTGGCCGTGAGGTCGAGCTTGCCGGCCGCACCGAGCAGCACCGGGTAGTGCGCCACGATGTCGATGCCCTGCGTCTCGGTGTCGACACCGTTGATGAAGAACCGGCCGCCGCCGGCACCGATGAAGCCCTGCGTGGCGAGATAGGCGCGGACGTTCGCCTGCGTCAGGTTCTCGGACAGCACGATGCGGTCGTCGATGTTGATCTGGTATGCGTCGACGGTCAGCGTCAGGCCGCCGAAGCGCATCACTGCGCCGAGCGAATAGTTGAGCGACTCCTCCGCCTCGAGCGGCTTCGCGCCGAGCGCCACGGCGACCGGGTCGTTGACCGGGAACGTCGTGATGTCGAACGGCACGCCGTTGATGAAGTTGGTCGACGTGGTGCGGAAGTACTGCTGCTGCAGCGAGGGCGCGCGGAATCCGTTCTGGATCGAGCCGCGCAGCGCGAACGCGGGCGTGAAGTCGTAGCGCAGCGAGAGCTTGCCCGAGACGTTGCTGCCGAAATCGGAATAATGCTCGCCCCGGACGGCGACCGACGCGAGGAACTGCTCGGTCACGTTCGCCTCGAGGTCGACGTACGCGCCGACTGCCTCGCGATGCACGTTGGTGATGTCGGCGGGCCGGAAGCCCGGGAACACCTGCGCGCCGGACGCCGAGGCGTGCCGTTCGCGAGCAGCACTCCGCCGTTGCGGTACGAGTCGGGCTCGCCCGCGGAGATGCCGTAGCCCTCGCGCCGCGCCTCGACGCCCACCGCGACGTTCAGCGGCGACGAGAACGCGCCCACGTCGAAGGTGCGCACGCCCGAGAGGTTGAGCACCACCTGGTCGTAGTCGAAACCGCCGGCGTCGAACACGGTCTTGCTGGTCGGCCCGATCGAGCGGTTGAGCGTGTTCTCGATCGTGAATTCCATCTCGTTGCGGCCATAGACCAGCGAGGTGTCCATGGCCCACTCGCCGAGGGCCCACGTGACGCCGGCACCGGCCGAAAGATCGGTGACGTCGGGCGAGATCAACGGCAGGTAGCCGTTCGGATAGATCGAGAGGATGTTGCGGTCGTCGAGCGCGCGCCGGAAGAAGCCGCCGGAGGTAGCTGAGCGGTCCTGGTAGCTCGCCCAGCCGTACAGTTTCGTCGTGCCGCCGAGGTCGTAACCGGCGTTGACGAACACGGTCTTCTGGTCGAGCTCGGGCTCGCCGTACCAGGCATTGAAACGGTTGATCGTCGCCTCACGCGGATCGAAGGCACCGTTGACGAGCGGGTATTGCTGGCGGAAGTCGTAGCCGCTCCGCTCGGTATGGTTCTGGTCCTTGTACTCGAGCGCGACGGTGACGAAGCCGTTTTCGCCGAGCGGCAGGCCCTTCCACAGCGAGGCAGTCAACGTCTCGCCGTCGGACACGTCGCGCTTGACGATCGCCGGCGCGCTCCAGTTGGCGCCCGCAGGCAGGTTGCCGCGCGGCGTCTCGTAGCTCGATTCGCGCCAGCCGTAGCTGACCGTCGCATCGCCGCCGTCGCGGTTTTCTCGCAGCCGCAGGTTGACGACGCCGGCGATGGCATCCGAGCCGTACTGGGCCGACGCGCCATCGCGCAGCACTTCGATGGAACGCACCATCGCGTTCGGAATGGTGTTCAGGTCGACCGCGGCGGCGCCGCGACCGATGGTCTGGTTGACGTTGACGAGCGAGGCGCTGTGGCGGCGCTTGCCATTGACGAGCACGAGCGTCTGGTCGGGCGCTAGGCCGCGCAGCGTCACCGGTCGTACGGTGTCGGTGCCGTCGGCAAGGCCCGGCCGCGGGAAGTTCATCGAAGGCAGCGAGACCGACAGCGCCTGCGCCACTTCCGAGACGCCGAGGTTCGACAGCGTCTCGGCGGTGATGACGTCGACCGGCACGGCCGTGTCGAGCGCGGAGCGATCGGCGACCCGGGTGCCGGTGACGACTACGTCCTCGAGCACGTCGTCCGCAGAGGCGTCCTGCGCGAGCGACGAGGCGGAGACGAGGACGGCGCTGACGGCCAGCGCGATACGAGACTTGGCGTGCGACATGTTTGCTCCAGGGCTGCACCGGCGGATGCGGGCAATGCCATCCGCGGATTAAACACATTTCGCGCCGGCGCGTCAGTCGGCGAGTGCAATCGTTGGTGCTCGCATCAGAAGTGTCGGCTGCGCGCAACGCTGTCGGCCGCGGGGTCAGGCCTTGGCGCAGGCCCGGTCGAGGACGGCTTTTTCATCGGCGCCCGACATCGTGATCATGCGGTTCGTGAGGCGTGCTCCGTCGCTGCCGAAGACGTCTTCCTGCAGCGCAGTGGGTTCGAGCTTGCGACGGGGGCAGTTTGCTTCGGCCCGGATCTTGCCGACCCGGCCATCGGCATAGCGTGTCTGCAGGATCACGTACGGTGTGCCACCGGTGAAGCTGATGTTGGCGGTGTCGAGGTAGAAGGACGGCGCATCGCAGACGCCGGGCGGTGAGTCGGGTGCCGGTGCCGCCTGCGACGCACACGGATCGCCCTGGGTGATGGCGACCCAGTTCGCGGCCGCGGGTTTGCTGCAGCCGGCGCTCAGCATCGGCAGCACGCAGCCGATGATCAGGCCAAGTGTCATCGATCTCATGACCGCCCCCGGTTTGGTTCGATTCCGAACGCTAACCGCAAAGGGGCGGGGAGGCCAGTGATCGCGGCCGCTGCTGCCGCAGCAGCGGCGCTAGCGCGTTGCCGACTTGAACAGGCCGATGAGCAGCAGCACGACGCCGATGAGGAACAGGAGATGGATCGCGCCGGAGGCGATCTTCAACGCCAGCCACAGGACCAGCCACGCGACGATCAGTGCCGCGCCCAGCCATTTCAATGCGCCCATCGATCGATCTCCAGGAAGCGGGGATGAAGATCGTAGTCCGGCCGCTCTGCGCCCCGCTGTCGCCGTGGAGGAACTACCGGTCGCGGGCTGTCCTACGTCCGACTGTCCGACCGAGGAATGCGACGATCGCAGCGAGCGTCGTCGCGTCGCGCAGCAGGCGGTTGTGGCCGAGGCCCGAGGTGACGTGCAGTTGCCCGAAGGGCAGCGCGTCGGCGAGGCGATGCGCGTGCGACACCGGCACCGTCTCGTCTTCCTCGTCGTGCACGACCAGCGCCGGCATCGACACGGCGCCAGCACCCGCGATCGCCGAGAAATCTTCGGCCGGGCGGCTGAAACGATGGATGAACGTTCGCCGCACGCGGGCCCGCACCGGGTTGCTCGCATCGACGAGGTCGAGATACAGGTCGAGCAGGCAGCCGGCGTCCTGCGGGGTGCTGATCAGCGCGATGGCTTGCGGCTGGAGCAGCGGCGGCGTATCGGCGAGCCGCGAGGCGACCGCGAGCGCACCGAACGAATGGGCAACGATCGCATCGATCGGGCCCAGCGCGGGGGTCACCGCGTCGAGCGCGGCGCGGAAGTCGAGCAGGTTCGCGCGTGCGCCGCTGGATCGTCCATGCGCGGGCGCGTCGAAGGCCACCACGCGCCAGCCCTCCTCGAGCAGTGCTTCGACCAGCTGTGACCAGCGCGGCGCATGCGAACCCCAGCCATGCAGAAGCAGTGCCGTCCGTGGACCCGAGCCCCACGTGTAGAGCTGCAGGGCGTGGCGGCCGGCTTGCAGCGTGCGCAGGCTGGCGCGCGCGAGCGTTGCCGCATCGGCGGCATCGAGCCGGCGCCTACGGCCGGGGCGCTGGAACCGGTCCACGAGGATGCGCGCGGCGAGCGACGGACTCGCGGCGCCGAGCAGACGGAAGAGGCGGCGAAGCCGCGCGAGTCGAGCCGGGGAGAGGTGTGGAAGCCGGCGAGGCGGACGCACGTCCGCAGGCTCGCCCGGAGGATTCATTCAGCCGTCGGTTTCGCGTGCGACGGCGCGGTGCCCGATGTCGCGCCTGACGAGCGCGCCGTCGAACTTCACGCGGTCGACCAGTTCGTAGGCCTGCCCCTGAGCCGCGCGCACGGTGGGGCCGAGCCCGACCGCACACAGCACGCGCCCGCCGTTCGTCACGACCTGCGTGCCCTGCAGCGCGGTTCCGGCATGGAACACCTTGCCGGGCAGCCGCGCGGCACCGTCGAGACCGGTGATGACGTCGCCCTTGCGGACGTCTTCGGGATAGCCGGCCGCCGCCATCACGACGCCGACCGAAGCGCGTGAATCCCAGTCGGCGTCGAAGCGGTCGAGCTTGCCGGCGAGCGCGGCCTCGCACAGCTACGGCCAGGTCGGACTTGAGCCGCATCAGCACCGGCTGGGTTTCCGGATCGCCGAAGCGCACGTTGTATTCGATGACGCGCGGCGCGCCGGACGAATCGATCATCAGGCCCGCGTACAGGAACCCGGTGAAGGGCATGCCGTCGGCTGCGAGACCGGCGAGCGTCGGTTCGATCACCTCGCGCATCACCCGCGCGTGCACCGCTGCGGTGACCACCGGCGCGGGCGAATACGCGCCCATGCCGCCGGTGTTGGGCCCGTCGTCGTTGTCGCGCAGGCGCTTGTGATCCTGCGAGGTGGCCATCGGCAGCACGTGCTTGCCATCGGCCATCACGATGAAGCTCGCTTCCTCGCCTTCGAGGAACTGCTCGATGACGATCTCGTTGCCGGCGTCGCCGAACCGGCCGTCGAACATGCCGCGGGCCGCGTCGAGCGCCTCGTGCACGCTCGTCGCGATGATGACGCCCTTGCCGGCAGCAAGGCCGCTCGCCTTCACGACGATCGGCGGCTTCATGCCGCTGACCCACGCCGCATCGAACGTCGCTTTCGTGAACGTGCGGTAGGCGGCGGTCGGGATCTTGTGGCGGGCGAGGAATTCCTTGGTGAAGGCCTTCGAGCCTTCGAGCCGCGCGGCCGCCTTGCTTGGTCCGAAGCACACGAGCTTGCGCGAACGGAACAGGTCGGTGATGCCGGCGACCAGCGGTGCCTCGGGGCCGACGATCGTCAGCGCGACCTCTTCCTTGCGGGCGAGCTCGGCCAGACCTTCGAGGTCGGTCGCGGCGACATCGACGTTGCGCACCTTGGGTTCGGTGGCCGTTCCCGCATTGCCCGGGGCGACCAGCACTTCGGCGACGCGCGGGCTCTGCGCGCACTTCCAGGCCAGTGCGTGTTCTCGTCCGCCGTTGCCGATGATCAGGACTTTCATCAGTGCCGGAAGTGTCGCACGCCGGTCAGTAGCATGGCGATGCCGTGCTCGTCCGCCGCGGCGATGACTTCGGCATCGCGCAGCGCACCGCCCGGCTGGATCACCGCGCGGATGCCCTGCTCGGCGGCGACGTCGACGCCATCGCGGAAAGGAAAGAATGCGTCGCTCGCCATCACCGCGCCGGCAACCGCGAGGCCGGCATCGGCCGCCTTGATCGCCGCGATGCGCGAGGAGTAGACGCGGCTCATCTGGCCGGCGCCGACACCGACCGTTGCCTCGTCGCGCGCGAGCACGATGGCGTTCGACTTCACGTACTGGCAGACCTGCCAGGCGAACAGCAGATCGCGCCGTTCTGCGGCAGTGGGTTCGCGGCGCGTCACGCACCGCAACGGCAACGTATCGAGCGGCACATGGTCGGTGGTCTGCACCAGCAGGCCGCCGTGCACGCTGCGCACCTCGAGCCGGCGCGGATTCTCGTCGCGGCGCAACTCGCCGGTTGCCAGCACCCGGACGTTCGGCTTGGTTGCATAGACCGCCTCGCAGCCGCTCGCGAACGATGGCGCGACCAGCACCTCGACGAACTGGCGCGCCAGCATTCGCGTCAGCATCGCGACGTCCGACCTCGCGGTTGAAGGCGAGCACGCCGCCGAACGCGGAGGTGGGGTCGGTGCGGTACGCGCCTTCGTAGGCTGCATCGACTGTGGCCGCGACTGCGGCGCCGCACGGATTCGAATGCTTGACGATCACGCACGCCGGCGCATCGAACTGGCGCACGCATTCGAGCGCGCTGTCGGCGTCAGCGATGTTGTTGTAGCTGAGCTCCTTGCCCTGCAGGAACTTCGCCGCAGCGATACCGCCGGTGCCATCGCGATAGAACGCGGCCTGCTGGTGCGGGTTTTCGCCGTAGCGAAGGGTCTGCTGGCGCTCGACCCGCAACGTCAGCGTTTCGGGCAGCGGTTGCGCAGCGTCGCCGCACACCTCGGTCGAGAGCCAGCTGGCAACGCGCGCATCGTAGCCGGCCGTGTGCGCGAACGCCTTCGCCGCGAGGCGCTCGCGGAACGCGCGCGTGGTCGCGCTGCCGTTCGCATCGAGCTCTCGCTCGAGTTCCGCATAGTCGGCCGGGTCGACGATCACGGTGACGTCGGCGTGGTTCTTGGCCGCGCCGCGCAGCATGGCCGGGCCGCCGATGTCGATGTTCTCGATCGCCTCGTCCGCTGTGACGCCGGCGCGTGCGATGGTCTGCGCGAATGGATAGAGGTTGACGACCAGCAGGTCGATCGGGCCGATGCCGTGTGTCGCCATCACCGCATCATCGACGCCGCGACGGCCGAGCAACCCGCCGTGGATGCGCGGGTGAAGCGTCTTCACGCGGCCGTCCATGATCTCGGGAAAGCCGGTGTAGTCGGCGACTTCACGCACCGGGATGGCGAGCTGCTGCAGCAGCTTCGCGGTTCCGCCGGTCGACAGCAGCTCGACGCCGCGAGCGTGCAGCGAGCGTGCGAGCTCGGTGATGCCTGATTTGTCGGAGACCGACAGCAGGGCGCGACGGAGGGGCCGGCTCACGTTCGAAGCGAGGTCAGGCCGACAGGCCGAACTGGCGCAGCTTCTTGCGGAGCGTGCCGCGATTGATGCCGAGAATGCCGGCGGCGCGGCTCTGGTTGCCGTCGGCATAGTCGAGAACGGCGCGGAACAGCGGCTCCTCCACCTCGCGCAGCACCATGTCGTACAGGCGCGCGGGATGATGGCCATTCAGGTTCGCGAAGTAGTCGACCAGCGCGCGTTCGGCGTGATTGCGCAGCGGCAGTTCGTGGCTATGCCCGTTGACGCGCGCGCGCGGCTCGCTCTTCTTGTTCGTCGACACCATGCGCAGGCTCCCTGGTCCCATCATCGTCGTTGTCGTCCACCCACGCATCGAAGCAGGAACGGGCCAGTGCAAACTGCGCCGACGAAGATTCCGCGGCCATCAAGGCGGCCCGATGAATTTTCGTGAGCGTGTGTTGCTGGCTGTACCAGCCGAGATGCTTGCGTGCGACTCGCAGTCCTGTCGCCTCTCCGTGGAAGTCGTACAGCGCCGCGAGGTGGCCAAGGATGATGTCTCTGATTTCTTCGCGCAAGAGTGGAATCGGCACTGCGCCACTCGTCAGGTATGCGTTGACATCGCGAAAAATCCATGGCGCGCCATGTGCCGCGCGGCCGAGCATTACTCCGTCCGCGCGCGTGAAATCAAGTACCGAGCGCGCCTTCGCGGGAGTGTCGATATCGCCGTTAGCGAACACCGGCACGCGAGCATCCGCGCAGATCGCCGCGATGGTGTCGTACTCCGCTTCGCCCTGGTAGAAGTCGGCGCGCGTGCGGCCGTGCACCGCGATCGACTGCACGCCGGCTTGGGCAGCGATGCGCGCGATCTGCGCGCCATTGACGTGCGCGCGATCGATGCCGGTACGGATCTTCACGGTGACCGGCACGTCCACGGCGCGCACTACGGCATCGAGCAGGCGGCCGACCAGCGGCTCGTCGCCAAGGAGCGCCGAACCGCACGCTTTGCCGTAGACCTTCTTCGCGGGACAACCCATGTTGACGTCGATGATCTGCGCACCCAGGTCGACGTTCGCGCGCGCGGCTTCGGCGAGCTGTGCCGGATCGTTGCCGGCGAGCTGGACCACGCGGGGCTCGGGTTCGCCCGTGTGGTCCATGCGCTTGCGCGACTTCGCGGTGTTCCACAGGCGTTGATCCGACGTGACCATCTCGGAGGCCGCAAGGCCGGCGCCGAGACGGCGACAGAGGATGCGGAAGGGGCGATCGGTGACGCCCGCCATCGGCGCGAGGACCGCCGGCTGCTCGATCAGCCAGCGACCGATGCGCACCGGCCCGCTCATCGCGCGATCGGCTGGTCGCCGGTGCAGCGCAACGCGCCTTGGTCGTCCGGCAGGCAGGCGTCGAGCTCGAAACCCACCGCCTTCTGCTCGGGATCGTCGATCTCGAACGTGGCATCGACGCGCTGGTCGGCGCCGAGCAGCGTGCCGGCTCTGCCGCGCAGGTAGTCGGCCGGCCGGCGCTCGTGGCGGCCGATCTCGTTGCCGAACCGGTCCTGCAGCGACACGCGCAGCACCGGTGCGGGCTGCGCGCGATCGGCGCCGTTGCGGATGCTGGCGCGGATTTCGATACGCCGCGCGTCGGTGGCACTCGCGGCGGCGCCGAGCTGGCGCACGTCGTAGGCGTCGAGGCGCCACGGCGTCGTCAGGGGCGCGCCGATGCCGGCGTAGACGGCGCCAATCCACGGCATGCGGCCAGCGAGCGGATGCCGCCAGTGGTGGAGCACCTGCACGAGGAGCAGCAGACCCAGGCCAGCGCAGACGAGCGCGATCAGCGGCGGCCGCTTGCGGGGCGTGGTCGGCTCGCCGAGCAGCGATTCGACCGCATCCTCGTCGGCCACGGCGTAGGCGGGCGGAGGCGACTCCGCCACGAAATCGGGCAGCGGGCGCGGCACGGCGGAGTCGAGCGATTCGGCGTCGTGTGCCTCGAGGCGCAGCGCGAGCGCCTTGATCTGCTCGTCGACCTCGGCCTCGTCGACGAACTCCTCGGTCTGCAGGATGGTGTCGCCTTCCAGCACGATCGTCTCGAACGTGCCGGTCGCCTGGTCACGACTGTCGGATGGCGGTTCGCGGGCTTCCTCGACTTCGAGATCCGCCTCCGGCTTTTCGGGCCCGGGTCCGGCAGCCACGACCGGCACCGGCTCCGCGGGCGCGGCCTCGACGGTGGGCGGCGGCGCCTCGTTCGCCGAGAAGATCGCCGGCGAGGCGATGATGTCGTCGGTTTCGCCGAGGTCGAGCCGCGATGCATCGAGCAGGTCGGCCGGCACCGGACGCGACTGCGTCGCCGCAGCCCGGTCTTCGACCGCTGGCGCCTGTTCCGGCCCCACTTCCGCCTCGTCGGCGAGCGAGATCAGCGCGTTGAACACGCTGACGCAGCGCCCGCAGCGCACGTACCCCTGGCCGATGCGCAGATCGGCCGCGGTGACGGCGAGGTTCAGCGCGCAGCTGGGGCAGGTGGTGAACATCGGGTGCCGGCGAGCGCGGTCCAGCCGTCCCGGCGTTGCCAGGGTGCGAGGAAAAACCAGCGGGCGTACGTGGCGATCACTTCGTCGGCCTGTTCATCGAGGATGCCTGCCAGCACGAGCGTGGCGCCCGGTCGAAGCATCCGTGCAAATGAAGGTGCGAGCTCGCACAGCGTACCGGAGATGATGTTGGCGAGCAGCACGTTTGCGGTGTCGGGCAGCGCGGCGGGTTCATCGCACGAACCGCACGACGGCCTCGACGCCGTTGGCTGCCGCATTGTCGCGCGTCGCGATGCCGGCCTGCGGATCGAGGTCGTAACCGAGCGCGGACGTGGCACCGAGCCTGGCCGCGGCGATGGCGAGCACGCCCGAACCGCAGCCGTAGTCGATGACGGTCGCACCGGCGGGCGAGATCGACCGTCGAGCCACGCAAGACACAGCGCCGTCGACGGGTGCGTGCCGGTTCCGAAGGCAAGCCCCGGATCGAGGCGCACGACGACGGCCGGCGGCGGCGGCGGGGGCTCATGGTGGGGCACGATCCACAGCCGTTCGCCGAAGCGCATTGCGTGGAAATCCTTCAGCCACTCGCGCTCCCAGGGCCGGTCGGTCACCGCGGCGAGGGTGAAGCGGCTCGCCTCGATGCCCATCTCGCGCGCAAGGTGCGCGACCAGCGCCGGCGTCGCCGCGTCGGCCGCGAACAGCGCCTGCAGCACCGTGCGCGGCCACAGGCGCTCCTCGCCCGGCTTCGGCTCGAGGATGGCGTCGTCGGCCGCGTCAGTCAGCGTGACGGCCAGCGCCCCCGCATCGAAGCAGGCGTCCTCGGCGGCTGCCGGGTCGAGGCCGGTCAGCTCGAGCGTCAGCGCCAGTTGCGACATGGCGTGAGCAGGCGCCGCCGGTGCCTACTTCAGTCCGAGCCGCCGCTCCAGGTAGTGGATGTCCAGACCGCCAGCGCGGAAGGCCGAGTGGTTCAGGATTTCCTGATGCAGCGCCGTGTTGGTCTTGATGCCCTCGATGACCAGCTCCGACAGCGCATTGCTTCATGCGCTGCGATCGCCGAGTCGCGCGATCTCGCCGTGCGCGATCAGCTTGCCGACCATCGAGTCGTAGTTCGGCGGCACGGTGTAGCCCGAGTACAGGTGGCTGTCGACGCGGATGCCCGGGCCGCCGGGCGCGTGCACAGCTTGACGAGGCCCGGGCGACGGCATGAACGTGCGCGGATCCTCGGCGTTGATGCGGCACTCGATGGCGTGGCCGCGGAACTCGATGTCGCTCTGCGTGAACGGCAGCTTCTCGCCGGCCGCGATCCGCAGCTGCGTCTTCACCAGGTCGATGCCGGTGATCAGCTCGGTCACCGGATGCTCCACCTGGATGCGGGTGTTCATCTCGATGAAGTAGAACTCGTTGTCCTGGTACAGGAACTCGAACGTGCCGGCACTGCGGTAGCCGACCGTCTTGCAGGCGTCGACGCACGCGTTCGCCCATCTTCTCGCGCTGCTTCGGCGTCGAGGCCCGGCGCGGGCGCCTCTTCGATGACCTTCTGGTGCCGGCGCTGCATCGAGCAGTCGCGCTCGCCCAGGTGCACGCACGTTGCCGTAGTTGTCGGCGAGCACCTGGAACTCGATGTGCCGCGGCTTCTCGAGGAACTTCTCCATGTAGACCTGCGGATTGCCGAAGGCGGCCTGCGCCTCCTGCTGCGTCACGTGATCGCGTTCAGCAGCGCCGCTTCCGCGTGCACGACGCGCATGCCGCGGCCGCCGCCGCCGCCCGACGCCTTGATGATCACCGGATAGCCGATCTCGCGCGCGATCCGGAGGTTCTCGTCGGGTCTGTCGCCGAGCGGGCCGTCCGAGCCCGGCACGCAGGGCACGCCGGCCTTCTTCATCGCGCGGATGGCCGACACCTTGTCGCCCATCATGCGGATGGTCTCGGCCTTCGGGCCGATGAAGACGAAGCCGCTCTTCTCCACGCGCTCGGCGAAATCCGCGTTCTCGGACAGGAAGCCGTAGCCCGGGTGGATCGCGACCGAATCGGTCACCTCCGCCGCGCTGATGATCGCCGGCATGTTGAGGTAGCTCAGCGGCGACGGCGGCGGCCCGATGCACACCGTCTCGTCGGCGAGCAGCACGTGCTTCAGGTTGTTGTCGGCGGTGGAGTGCACCGCGACGGTCTTGATGTCCAGCTCGCGGCACGCGCGCAGGATGCGCAGCGCGATTTCGCCGCGATTGGCAATGACGATTTTCTCGAGCATCGGCGCGATGCCCTTACTCGATCACGAAGAGCGGCTGGCCGAATTCGACCGGATCGCCGTTCTTGCACATGACCGCCGTCACGCGTCCGCCGCGGTCGGATTCGATCTGGTTCATCATCTTCATCGCTTCGATGATGCAGAGCACCTGCCCGGGCTTCACCTCGTCACCGATGTCGACGAACGCCTTGGCGGTCGGCGACGGCGCCGCGTAGTACGTGCCGACCATCGGGGCGGGGACGATGTGATCCTTGTTCGCGGTCTTGCCGGCGGCTGCCGCCGGCGCGGCACCGGCGGCGGCCGGCGCCGGCAGCGGCGGCGGGAGCCGCGCATCGCCGGCGGGGCGGCGTAGTACTGCGGCATGGCGGTGCGCAGGTCGGCCATCGCGGCTGATGCGGACGGCTTCCTCGCCTTCCTTGATCTCGATCTCGGCGATGCCGGATTCCTCCAGCAGCTCGATGAGTTTCTTGATCTTGCGGATATCCATGAACGACTCCCGAATGGATGAGGTTTCGTCAGCGCGCGAGGCGCGCCGCGGCGGCCCGGACGGCCAGCTCGTAGCCCTGCGGGCCCGAGGCCCAGGATCACGCCGACCGCGATGTCGGAAAAATACGAGCGGTGCCGGAACGGCTCGCGCGCATGCACGTTGGAGAGATGGACCTCGATGAACGGCAGCTTCACCGCGAGCAGGGCGTCACGAAGCGCGATGCTGGTGTGGGTGAAGGCGCCGGGATTGAGGATGAGGAATTCGAAGCCTTCGGCGCGTGCGCCCTGGACAGCGTCGATCAGCACGTGTTCGGCGTTGCTCTGGCGGGCGTCGAGCGAATGGCCGAGCTCGATGGCGAGCGTCCGCGTGCGGTCGACGACCGCTTCGAGCGTGTCCGCGCCGTAGATTCCCGGCTCTCGCTGACCCAGCAGATTCAGATTCGGTCCGTTGAGCAGCAACAGACGGGCCATGTCCGGCAATCCTGCAATGAAGGCGGCGCAATTTAACCGCAATCAGCCGCGAACGTACAGTTTCCTGCGGATACGGGCAGATACCGGCGTGTTCTCGCCGGATTGACGCGAGATCAGCCGGTGGCCGGGGATTCCGCCGCTCGCCGGGTAGCCAGCTCTTTCAGGCCTTCGCTGATCTGCGCGCGGGCGGCCGGGAGCTCGAGCGCACCGGAGTCGACCTTGCCGACGCGATCGAGGATCAGTGCAGCTTCGTCTTCATGCAGTTCGCCGACCTTCAGGGCGACGATCCGCTGCTGGCTGTCGGCGAACAGCGTGAACGGGAAGGTCGGGTCCATGCCGACCGCGTTGACTGCGGCCAGCCCTTCCTCCTCGCCGATCAGCAGCGGGTAGTCGAGCTTCTGCTTGTCGGCGAAGGCGAGCACGTCGTCGCGGAAATCGACCGCGATGCCGATGACCTCGACCTTCTGCGCGGCGAAGTCCTTGCGCAGGCGGCTGAGCAGCGGGATCTCGCGCACGCACGGCGGGCACCACGTCGCCCAGTAATTGACGACCAGGGGCTGTCCTTTCCAGTCGCCGAGCGTGCGCAGCTTGCCGGCGCGATCCTTCAGCTCGAACTGCGGCAGCGTTTCGGGCAGCGTCTTCGCGACCGGAGCGACCGGTTCGGCTGCGGCCGGCGCCGGTGCGGCGGGAGCCGCCGTGGGTGCGGTGGTGAGCGTCGGTTTCGGCTCGCGTGCGCGCTGGAAATAGAAACCCGCCCCCGCGGCGATGGCCACCACGGCGAGGATGGCGAGGCCGCGTGGAAGCGGGCGCGCAGTGCTGTCGTTCAAGGCATTTCCCCTGCATTCGCGAGGCGAGCCGCGGTGGCCTGCGTGGCCAGCGGCGCGAACTCGGCGGCTTTCATGAATCCTACGACACGGAAGTTCTCACGTTCCATGCCGTCCGGGCCATAGAACGCGATGGTCGGCGGCCCGAAGATGCCGAAATGCTTGAGCAGGGCCTGGTCGTGCTCGTCGTTCGCCGTGACGTCGGCCTGCAGCAGCACTGCCTGGCCGAGCGCGGCGCGCACTTCCGCAGTCGGGAACGTGTACTTCTCCATTTCCTTGCACGACACGCACCAGTCGGCATAGAAATCGAGCATCACGGGGCGCCCGGCCGCCTTCGCGGTGGCCACTTCGCGTTCCAGGTCGGCCATCGACTTGATGCGCTGGAAAGGCAGGTGCTCGACTGCGGCCGCCACGGTCATCGGGCGCAGCGGATCGGTCGCGCCGCGGTAGCCACCGATCAGCAGGAACAGGGCGTAGACCGGCCGCGACGTTGCCAACTGCCCGCAGCAGCAGCTTGCCCGTGGTGGTACGGGTCGTGGCACGACGCAGGACGATCATCAAGGCGATCAGCGGCACCGCCCACAGCATCACCGTCACGCGGTCGGGCAGGATGCGCGACAGCATCCACACCGCGACGCCGAGCATGAGGGCGCCGAACACCCGCTTGACGGTGTCCATCCAGGCGCCCGCCCGCGGCAGCAGCTGCCCGGCAGACGCGCCGACGACCAGCAGCGGCACGCCCATGCCGATCGCCATCGAGAACAGCGCGAGCCCGCCGCGGACCACCTGGCCGGTCTGGCCGATGACGGTCAGCGCGGCGACCAGCGCGGGGCCGACGCAGGTGGTGACGATCAGCGCCGACAGCGCGCCCATGACCGCGACGCCGGCGAAGTTGCCGCCCCGCTGGCGATTGCTCATTTCCGAGAGGCGCGTCTGCACGAAGCTCGGCATCTGCACGGTGTACAGGCCGAACATCGACAGCGACATCGCGATGAACAGCAGCGCGAACGTCACGATGATCCAGGGTTGCTGGAACAGTGTCTGCGCCTGCTGGCCGGCGGCGGCGAACGCGACGCCGGCGGCGGTGTAAGTCAGCGCCATGCCGAGCACGTACGCGAGCGACAGCGTGAAGCCGCGCATGCGCGTGAGGCGGTCGCCCTGGCCGGCAATGATGCCGGAGACGATCGGGACCATCGGCAGCACGCACGGCGTGAACGCGAGCAGCAGGCCGGAGAGGAAGAACGCGCCGATCATCACGAACACGTTGCCGGTCGAGATCAGCCGCGCGAGGCCGGTCTGCTCCGAGACGTATTCGCCGCCACCGCCGCCGCCCGCAATCGCGCCATCCACCATCGAAGCCGCAGAGGCTTCCGGGAGGGCGACATCGAACGTCTTCGTGATGGGCGGATAGCACAGGCCCGCGTCCGCGCAGCCCTGGTACGTCACCTTGACCGGAACGGTGAACGCTGCGCGTTCGGCTGCGCGTGACCGGGACCGGCACGCTGACGTCGCGGTGATAGACCACCTGCTCGCCGAAAATATTCGTCGGTCTTCGTCTCGCCCGCGGGCAGGGCCGGCTTGCCGAGCCCGGCCTGCGCGCCGCCCGCGAGCTGGAACCTCATCTTGTCGCGGTAGAGGTAGTAGCCCTTGAGCACGCGGAAATCCACTTCGATGCGGTCGGGGGCGGTCGCCTCGGCGGTGACCTGGAACGCGACGTCCGGGGATACGAAATCGTCGCCTGACGACCCGCTCCGCGAGATCGCGACCCCACCTGGCAGCCCCTCGGCAGCCGGAGCCGGCGCAGTCGCACCGATCAGGCTCACCGCCAGCAGGCCGAGCCAGGCGCTCATCCATCCTCGCATCGCCATCGCTGTTCCTTCTCTCGGTGACTGTCGGACCGGCGCTGGCCAGCTCCGTTCCAGCATACCGCCCCAGCCGCGGCGGAAGTCGACTAAATGATTGATACGCATGGATTTTGACCCTTGAACGTGCGGGGATGGCCGGCATCCTGCCCGGGCATCTTTCGCACCACCGCGCCTTGAATTGCCAGTTTCCGCCGCTATGATACCGGCCTCGGTTAGCAGCCGGGCACCGCGAGTGCTAACAACCGTGCCCCTGCCGCCCGCGAATTCGTTTTCAAATCTACAGAAGGAGTGTCATGCATGAAGATTCGTCCTCTACATGACCGCGTCATCGTGAAGCGCCTGGACGAGGAAAAGACCTCGGCCGGCGGCATCATCATTCCCGATACCGCGACCGAGAAGCCCGTCCAGGGCAAGGTCATTGCCGTGGGCAAGGGCAAGATCCTGGAGAACGGCACCGTCCGTCCCCTGGACGTCAAGGTCGGCGACAAGATCCTGTTCGGCAAGTACGGCGGAACGGAAGTGAAGGTCGACGGCGACGATCTGCTGGTCATGCGTGAAGAAGACGTCATGGCCGTCATCGAGGGCAAATAATCATGGCAGCTAAAGAAGTACGTTTCGGCGACGACGCGCGCACGCAGCATGGTCCGCGGCGTCAACATCCTCGCCAATGCCGTCAAGGCGACGCTGGGTCCCAAGGGCCGCAATGCCGTGCTCGACAAGAGCTTCGGCGCGCCGACGATCACCAAGGACGGCGTGTCCGTCGCCAAGGAGATCGAGCTCAAGGACAAGTTCGAGAACATGGGCGCGCAGCTGGTGAAGGAAGTCGCTTCCAACACTTCGGACGAGGCCGGCGACGGCACCACGACGGCCACCGTGCTGGCGCAGGCGATCATCCGCGAAGGCCTGAAGGCCGTCTCCTCGGGCCGCAACCCGATGGACGTGAAGCGCGGCATCGACAAGGCCGTGATCGTGGCCGTCGAAGAGCTGAAGAAGCTCAGCAAGCCCTGCAAGGACAACAAGGCCATCGCGCAGGTCGGCACGATCTCGGCGAACAGCGACGAGTCGATCGGCAAGACGATTGCCGAGGCGATGGACAAGGTCGGCAAGGAAGGCGTGATCACCGTTGAAGAAGGCTCGGGCCTGCAGAACGAACTCGACGTCGTCGAGGGCATGCAGTTCGATCGCGGCTACCTGTCGCCGTACTTCATCAACAACCAGCAGACCCAGGCGGCCGAGCTCGAGAAGCCGCTGATCCTCCTCACCGAGAAGAAGATCTCGAACATCCGCGAGATGCTGCCGCTGCTCGAAGGCGTGGCGAAGGCCGGCCGTCCGCTGCTGATCGTTGCCGAAGACGTCGAGGGCGAAGCCCTGGCGACGCTCGTCGTGAACAACATCCGCGGCATCCTGAAGGTCGCCGCCGTCAAGGCGCCGGGCTTCGGCGACCGTCGCAAGGCCATGCTGCAGGACATCGCTGTCCTGACCGGTGGCACCGTCATCTCCGAGGAAGTCGGTCTGTCGCTCGAGAAGGCGACGGTCAACGATCTCGGCGAAGCCAAGAAGATCGTCATCGAGAAGGAAAACACCACGATCATCGACGGCGCCGGCAAGGGCGCCGACATCAAGGGCCGCATCGAGTCGATCCGCCAGCAGGTCGAAGAAGCGACCAGCGACTACGACAAGGAAAAGCTGCAGGAGCGCGTTGCGAAGCTCTCCGGTGGCGTCGCCGTGATCAAGGTCGGCGCTGCGACCGAGATCGAGATGAAGGAAAAGAAGGCCCGCGTCGAAGACGCGCTGCACGCGACGCGTGCCGCCGTTGAAGAAGGCGTGGTTCCGGGCGGCGGCACGGCACTGATCCGCGTGCAGAAGGCGCTGAAGGATCTGGAGGGCGCGAACGAAGACCAGACCGTGGGCATCCGCCTGCTGTCGCGGGCCATCGAAGAGCCGCTGCGTCAGATCGTCGAGAACGCCGGTGAAGATGCCGCCGTGGTCCTGAACGCCGTCAAGGCGGGCAAGGGCGCGTACGGCTACAACGCCGCGACCGGCGAGTATGGCGACATGCTCGAAGCCGGCATCCTCGATCCGACCAAGGTCACGCGTCTGGCTCTGCAGAACGCCGCTTCGGTGGCGGGTCTGCTGCTGACGACCGAAGTGATGATCTGCGGAGGCGCCGAAGGACGAAGCCGAGCACGCCCACGGCGGCGGTGGCGGCGGCATGGGTGGAATGGGCGACATGGATATGTAAGGCACTCGCCTTACCGTCCATCGTTCGAACGAGAAGGCCCCGGCGGAAATGTGCGGGGCTTTTTCTTTGGCTCACGCCTTTCGCTGCGCAACCCACCGGTCGAGGTGGCTGGCGAAGGCGTTGCGATTCGCCTGGCTCAGCGGCGGTGGCCCGTCGCTCACCTGTCCGCTCGCACGCATCGTGTCCATGAAGTCGCGCAGGTTGAGAATGCCGCGGATGGTGTCGGCCGAGTAACGTTCGCCGCGCGGATTCAGGGCTTGAGCACCCTTGGCAATGACTTCGGCTGCCAGAGGAATGTCGGCGGTGATGACGAGGTCACCCGCACTCGCGCGCTGCACGATCTCGTTGTCGGCCACGTCGAAGCCCGGCGCCACCTGCAGCACGCGCAGCGACGCATGCCTCGGCACCAACAGCGGCTGATTGGCAACCAACGTGACCGGGACGCCGGTGCGCTCGGCGACCCGGTACAGAATTTCCTTGATGACCTTGGGGCACGCGTCCGCGTCGACCCAGATGTTTCCGGCACTCATTCGGCCTCACCTCACCAGCCGAAGACCTGGCGCTCGCCGCGAACATCCGCGCCGCCGCGTAGTGTGCCGTACCGTGCGTCGATGCCGACCGCGACGCCGGCCGTGCCGGCGCCGTAACTGCCGAGCACCTCCACCCGGTGACCACGGGCGCTCAATGCCGCCAGCGTCGCGCTCGGCACGCGCCGTTCGATCAGCAGCTGTCCCGGTGCGTCGGGCTTGTCGGCGAACGATTCGTGGAAATGCGCCGACTCGAGTCGCGGCGCCTCGAGTGCCTGCTGCAGGTTCTGGTTGCCGAGCAGGATGTTGAGCAGCGTCTGGCAGATGTGCTGGTCCTGCGTGTCGCCGCCGGGTGTGCCGACAGCGAGGAACGGCTTGCCTCCGCGCAGCACCAGCGTCGGCGTCAGGGTGGTGCGCGGCCGCTTGCCGCCGACCAGCACGTTCGGACTCGACGCGTCGAGGTCGAACACCGTGAGCCGGTTGCTGAGGGGCACGCCGGTGTCGCCCGCGATGTAGGCGCCGCCCACCAGCCAGCCCGAGCTCGGCGTGCAGCTGAAGAGGTTGCCGCGCGCATCGACGATCTCGATCGCGGTCGTGTCGCTGGCGGGCTTGCCGCGAACCGCAAGACGATGGGGCACGAACGGCGCCACGGGCCGCTTGCCGCGCGCCTGGTGCGCCCACGGATTGCCGAAGCGATGCTGCAGGGAAGCCTGCGTGCCGATGAGCGCGGCCCGCTCGGTCGCATAGGCCTTCGACAGCAGGCCCTCGGCGGGAATTTCGGCGAACAGCGGATCGCCGAACCAGGCGTTTCGATCGTCGTACGCGAGCTTGATCGCCTCGACGAGCGTATGCAGGTACTGCTCGCTGCCATGTCTCTGCCGTGCGATGCCCGCGGCCTCGAGGATGTTCAGCGTCATCAGCAGCGCCGGGCCCTGGCTCCAGAAGCCGGCCTTGTGCACGTCGTAGCCATGAAAGCGCGTCGTCGTGGAAGGCTCGAGCCGCCCGCGATAGGTCGCGAGATCGTCGTAAGTCATCACCCCGCCGTCGGCCGCGACGGCAGCGGCGATGCGGCGCGCAATGTCGCCCTGGTAGAACGCGTTGCGGCCTGCCTCGATCGCCTTGCTGCGGTCTGCTCCCGCGGCACCGGCCGCGTGCTCCGCGGCGACGATCGCCCGCAACGTCGCCGCGAGGTTCGGCTGGCGGAACAGCTCGCCCACTTCCGGCACGCGCCCCTCCGGGTAGTAGGTGCGCCGCGACCAGTCCCAGCGGATCGTGTCTTCCTGGTTGCCGAGCAGCGAGTGTCGCAGCGCGCCGTACATCGGGAAGCCATCGGCGAGCTGGATCGCGGGCTCGAGCACCTGCGCCAGTGAGCGGGTGCCGAACCGCTGCAGCGTCAGCGCCATCGAGTCGACCACTGCCGGGATGGTGCCGCCGTTCGGTCCGTTGCCGGGAATGACGCCGTCGGCGATGAAGCGCGCCGGCGTCGCCGCCTTCGGCGCAGTGCCCTGACCGCTGATGACGGTCACCTTGCCGCTGCCCGCATCGAACACGATGGCCGGCGCTTCGCCGCCGAGGCCGAAGTGCGAGATCTCGGTGACGGCTGCGGCGAACACGGCCGCGACGCCCGCATCGAACGCATTGCCGCCAGCGGCGAGCAGCCGTACGCCCGCCTCGACGGTGAACTGGCGGCCGGCTGCGACGACGCCGTGCGTGCCGTAGATTTCCGGCTTCAGCGTCGGCGCGTCCTCGGGGCGAGCCAGAGCCCCGAGAGCCGCGGCTGCACTGGCGGCGGCATTCTGCGTGCTCGCCGCGAGGGGCAGCCCGGCGAGCGCTGTCGCGAGCGAGAGCTTGTGGAAGTCGCGTCGGGACGGCATCGGCTTTCTCCCGCCTTGCCCGCGAGAGCGTCAGCGCTTCAGGGGGTTGGGCTTGTCGGCGGTGAAGCGGTTCGGGTTGCCTTCGTTGTAGATCGTGTGGCGCTTGAAGAACCACCTGCCATCCACTTTGACGAACTGGTCGTCCCAGCTGCCGAAGCTCAGCCACTCGATCTTGCGACGATCGGCGTTGTTGCCGTAGTTCATCCAGTACGACACGCCGCGCGCCGTGTTGCCGTTGACCTCGATGATCTGGTTCGTGATGAGGTGGCGCACGGTCGATGGCCACTCGCGTCCGTCGGGCGTCTTCGCCGGAGCGAAGTTCATCTTGCGAAGGTCATACGTGCCGGTGGCCATGAACTCGCGGATCGCGGCCCGGCCCTTCACCTCGCCACGCGCCCAGTCGAGCACGCCGTCTTCGGTGAACACCGCCGCGTAGCCGTCGGCGTCGAAATAGTCCATCGCCAGCACGTAGCGGTGCTGCAGGTCGATGATCGCTGCGCGATCGTCCATCTGGGGCACATGCGCGCAGGCGGTCAGCAGCAGGGCCGACAGCAGCAGAGACATTCTCATCCTGTTATTCCCCCGGAAGCGATTTCGATCGAGCTCGGGATGCTATCCCAACCGGCCTGCATCACGGGCGCGCGAAGAATTCGAGCACCAGATCGGTGGCGGCGATCTCCGACGGCGGCGCGCCACGGCCGCCCGGCCAGATGTGGCCGCCCCCCTCCGCTTCCGGCGCATCGATGCGGTACAGGGTCACGGTGCCCGCGGCGCAGCCGCCGAACTGCAGGCGCGTGACGTGCGCCGACACCGCCTCGCTGCGCGGCGCGACGGCGCACCCGTCGAGGGCCGCCCAGCGCGCTGCGGCCTGTTCCACCGAATAGCCCCAGCGCACGCCGCCACCGCCGGGGAACGGGTTGGTGCGATCGTCGGTGCCGTGGATTGCGAGCACGCGTACCGGCTTCGATGGCCTGCAGTCGCCGGGATCGGGCTCGGAGAATGCGGGGGCCGCGGCACGGCCGGCGCGCAAGCCCGCCACCGGAGCCACCGCAGCGACCCGGTCGGCCAGGCGGCAGGCGACCATCGACGACATGCGCGCGCCGCCCGAAAAGCCGGTCACGTAGACGCGCTGCGTATCGATGCAGTGATCCTTCACCACCTGGTCGATCGCATCGGCGAGGAAGCGCACGTCGTCGCGCGTGCCCGGGGGCACGGCCGCGCCGCTGACGAGGGGCACGCCGGGAATATTCCAGAACCGGCCGGTGCCGTCGTCCGCGGTCAGCGCGCCGTTCGCGAGCAGCACGGCGAAGCCCTTGCGCGTCGCCTCGGCGGTGAGGCCGGTGTAAGTGTCGAAGGTCTGGCTGGTTCCGCCGCTGGGATGCAGGCCGATCACCAGCGGCACCTGCCGGCCCGGCGCGGCGCCGGCCGGCAGCACGAGATCGGCGCGCTGGACCTGCCCGGCCGAAGTCACCTGCAGCGCCCGTGCGCCGGCGGTGCAGTCGGGCGCCGCCCACGCGGGAGAGGCCGCGAGCAGCACGAGACCGATCAGCAGGGCGACGATCCGGGTCATGTCCGGCATCATACTCAGCCGATGGGACGACGCAGCGTTTCGATCTCAGGGGTAGCCGCGGTTCTGCTCATGGCGGCAACGCTTGCGTGTGCCCAGGGGTTTCGCCGGCAGATCGTGCAGAACCAGCCGCCGCCGACCGAGTTCGTCGCGGCCCGCTGGCATTTCGGCACCAACGGGTACATCGGGCACATGGGCTGGTCGCACAACTACCCGCAGTCCGACCGCAACCTCAATGGCTTCCTCAAGCGGTCGCTGCGTCTCGACGTCGAGGAAGAGTCGTACCGCATCGTCGAGCTCGGCGACGAGAACGTGTTCGATCATCCGTTCGCCTACGTGTCGGAGCCGGGCGAGATGCTGCTGACCGACGGCGAGCTCGCGAACCTGCGCGAATACGTCCGGCGGGGCGGCTTCGTGCTCATGGACGACTTCGACGGTCCGGTGCAGTGGGAGCAGATGCGCTCGCAGGTGAAACGGGCGTTTCCCGACGCCGAGTTCGTGGCGCTGACCGTCGACCATCCGGTGTTCAGCACCTATGCGCCGCTCGACAGTTTCGCCGACATGGCCGAGCACATGCCGGGTGGCCGCATCATCTACTACGGCCTTTTCGACGAGGACGGCAACCTCGCGATCCTGGCCGGCCTCAACAACGACCTGGCCAATTTCTGGGAGTGGTACGGCGACGGCGCCTACCCGCTGAAGCCTGCGACCGACGCCTTTCGCGTCGGTGCCAACACCGTGCTCTTCGCGCTGACTCACTGATCGCCGTTTTCGTGGACTGAACCGCTGTCGTTTGCGCGCGACGAAAGTACTATCCGGCGACATGAAGACATTTGCCATAACCCGCGCGGCGCATGCCCTGCTGCTCATCGCCGCGCTGACCGTGGGAGCCTGCGCGAATCGGGGTGCCGTGCAGGAAGAGCCCGTGCTGACGCCGGTCGCGGAGGAAGCCGCGGCGCCGAGCGATTCCGCCCTGCCGATGGAGGAGGCGCCGACCAATGGTCCGGCGACCGCCGAAGGCACGAGCGAGGTGCCCCTCGCGGTTGCCGAAACCGAGAAGCCGCACGAGGCGGTCGATGCGGGCGGCGTCGACGAGATCGTCGTCGGCGGTCAGCGCGGCCGGCACCAGATCATCCGCGACCTCGTCGCCGAAGCGCAGACCGTGCTGCGCGACGTGAAGCTCGAGTACGTCTTCACCGGCAAGGGCAAGCGGGAGACGCTGCGCGGCCGGCCGGTCGTCTTCGCGCTCTGGAGCGACGACAAGCAGGAGTGGCTGACGGTCCACATCGAGATTCCGCGCCCGCCGGTGAAGTGGCGACCGGGCCGCCGGCCGCTGCCGGTGCTGGTTCGCACCCCGGGCATCAAAGCCCGTCATGAGAAGGGCACCGGCGCCGAGCGGCTGATGTTCTCGTTCACCCGCGGCAACGAGGACCTGAAGGTCTACGGCCGCAAGTTTCCCGTGTTCGACAACGCTCTGATCAAGAAGAAGCAGTGGCGCGCGGTGGCGGCGACGGCGACGCCGCTGGTCTACCTGCCGTTCACCGCCGACACGCTCGACGTGCAGCTGGTCGATGGCGGCAAGGATTTCCTGCTCACCACGGTGCGCAAGGGCATCGAGGAGCTGCGCCGCGCCAAGGTGCCGAGCGCCGCGTTCCCGGGCGAGCTGCTGGCCGACGTCGTGCCGCCCGAGGTCATCACCGCGCTCGCCGTGATCGAGCAGACCGACGACATGGACTACCTCGAGAAAGGCACCGGCGCATTCGAAGAGGTGCTGAACCATTACGGGTTGAAACGCACCGAGGCCTATCGCTACAGCGTCTCGACTGCGAACGCGATCGGCCCGATGCAGTTCACCAACCGCCGCGGCAACGGCACCTACGCACTCGTCGTGCGTCGCTGCCCCGGCGCGCGGCTCGACCCGAATTTCGAGCGCGGCGCAACCGACCTGCTGAACGCCATGAAGGCAGCCATCTGCCTGTTCGACATCGAGCTTGGGCAAATGCGCGCCGACATCCGCCGTGCGTACTGGGACAACCGTGCGGTGCTCGGCATCTTCCCGGTCGCGGCGTACAACGGCGGCCCGCGCAACGTCACGAAGCTCGCGCGCGTGCTGGACAGGATGAACGTCCGGCTGGAGGATCTGCGTCGCGCGGGCGAACAGCCCGCGGGCGCGCCGATCGCCTGCCCGTGCGTGTGGGTGGCGGCCGGTGACGGCGTGCGGCCGGTTTCGATTCCGAAGTACAACAACGAGAACCGCGGCTACATCGAGAAGTACCAGACACTGCTCGGTCTCTTCGACTAGCTGCGCCAGTTCGAACCTCAGGGGAATACGCGATGTGCGACCAGGATTCGATGGACGACATGCTCCGCTACGACCTGAAGGCCGTGGAGCTGTCACGACGCAGGTTCGCCGCACTGACGCTCGGCGCCGGCGCGACCTCGCTGCTGCCCGCCGTGGCCGGCGCGGCCGAAGTCACCGAGCAGGAGGTCGAGATCAAGCTCGCCGACGGCACGTGCGACGCGCATTTCGCGCACCCGTCGAGCGGCAAGGCGCCGGCGGTGCTCGTGTGGCCCGACATCTTCGGCCTGCGGCCCGCGTTCAAGCAGATGGGTCGCCGGCTCGCCGAGGCGGGCTACTCGGTGCTGACCGTCAACCCCTTCTACCGCCAGCAGAAGGCGCCGACGGCGCCGGCGGGCGCGAACATGCAGGACCCGGAGGTCCGCAACAAGCTGTTCGCGATGATGAACGCGCTGACACCGCAGACCCAGGTCGCCGATTCAACCGGGTTGTTCGCATGGCTCGACCGGCAGTCGTCGGTCGATACGCGCAAGAAGGCGGGCACCACGGGCTATTGCATGGGTGGCCCGATCACGATGCGGGCGGCCGCGGCAATGCCTGCACGCATCGGTGCGGCCGCATCGTTCCACGGCGCGAACCTCGTGACCGACAAGCCCGACAGCCCGCACCTGCTGGTGCCGAAGATGAAGGCGAGCTATCTGTTCGCCATCGCGCAGAATGACGACCAGGGCCAGCCGGATGCAAAGGACGCGCTGCGGAAGGCCTTCGCGCAGGCCAGGCTTCCGGCGGAAGTCGAGGTCTATCCGGCACAGCACGGCTGGTGCCCGCCCGATGGACGCGTCTACGATCACGATCAGGCGGAGAAGGCCTGGGGTCGTCTGCTCGCGTTGTTCAAGACTTCGCTGGTGTGAGCCGCCCCCCGAGGTCCTGATCGAGGTGCTTCGGTCACTCGGGCAGCGGTCGGAACCGACATCCTGAGCGCCTCGGGCCGAGGGGCGATGTGCCGATGACACTGCTGGCCACGCTCGTCACCACCTCCGCCGAAGTCGCGGCCACTTCGTCGCGGCTTTCCAAGGTGCGCTCGATCGCGGCATTGCTCCGCGCTCTGGCGCCCGAGGAAATCCGCATCGCCGTGCTGTACCTGTCGGGGGCACTGCCCCAGGGGCGAACAGGCATCGGCTACCGGACCTTGCAGTCGGCCGCGGCGGAGGCGGGCGCCGGCACCGGAGCGCTGACGCTCGGCGAGACCGATCGACTCATCGCCGAACTCGCTGGCCTTCGCGGACCGGGCTCGGCCGCCCGCCGGACGCAGGCGCTGCGCGCGCTGTTCGCGCTCGCCACAACGGACGAACAGCGGTTCCTCATCCGTCTGCTGGTGGGAGAGCTGCGGCAGGGCGCGCTCGAAGGCGTGATGGTCGATGCCATCGCCTCTGCGGCGACAATGCCCGTTGCTGACGTACGCCGGGCGGCGATGTACGCCGGCGACCTGGGCACGCTGGCGCGGGCTGCGCTCGTCGATGGCGCCGATGCGCTGCAGCGGTTCCAGCTGCAGCTGTTCGCGCCGGTCGCACCGATGCTCGCGCAGACCGCCGCCGACCCGGCCGAGGCCCTCGACGTGCTGAACGGGCCGGTGGATTTCGAATGGAAGATGGACGGCGCACGCATCCAGGTGCACCGGAGCGGCGACGAGGTGCGCATCTACACACGCGCCCTGAACGACGTCACCGCGGCCGTGCCCGAAATCGTCGCGGCGGTGCGCGCGCTGCCGCTGCAGCAGATGATTCTCGACGGCGAGGCCATCGCCTTCACCGCGAACGGCCGGCCACAGCCTTTCCAGGTGACGATGCGGCGCTTCGGTCGCAAGCTCGACGTGGAGAAGATGCTGCGGAGCTGCCGCTGCGGGCCTATTTCTTCGACTGCCTGCGTGCCGGCGATCGCGATCTCGACCGGCCGGCCGCTACGCGAGCGGCTCGCGGCGCTGGCACGAGGCCGTGCCGGGGACGCATGCGCATCCCGCGGCTCGAAACCCGCGTGCGCAGCCGAGGCCGAGCGCGTTCTACGACGCGGCGATCGCGACCGGCCACGAAGGCCTGATGGCGAAGGCGCTCGACTGCGCCGTACGAGGCGGGCAATCGCGGCGCGAGCTGGTTCAAGATCAAGCGGGCGCACACGCTCGACCTCGTCGTGCTCGCGGCCGAATGGGGCCATGGGCGGCGCACGGGCAAGCTGTCGAACCTGCATCTCGGCGCGCTCGATCCGGCGAGCGGCGACTACGTGATGCTCGGCAAGACCTTCAAGGGGCTCACCGACGCGATGCTCGAATGGCAGACACGCGAGCTGCTCGCGCGCGAGACGCACCGCGACGGCATCACGGTGTACGTGCGGCCCGAGCTCGTCGTCGGAGATCGCGTTCAGCGACCTGCAGGCGAGCCCGCGCTATCCCGGCGGCCTGGCGCTGCGGCTCGCGCGCGTGAAGCGTTACCGCGACGACAAGCGCGCCGACGACGCCGACACGATCGACACCGTGCGGCAGATCTTTGCCGCGCAGGGCTGAGGCGCGCTAGCGACGCGCCGCCGCCGCGGCATCGACGATCAGCACCGTCTTGCCGGTGCCTTCACCGTCGCGCAGGGCGCGTTGAGCAGCGCCGGCTTCCGCGAGCGGGAAACGTCGCGTCACGTTGACGGTGTACTGGCCCCGCTCGGCCAGCGCGACCAGCGGGCGCAGCGAACTGGCCGTCGGAGGTCCGGGCAGGCCGCGTCCGATCTGCACGCAGGTGACACCCGCGGCGGCGCACTTGCCATCGGTCGGCATGCCGGCGATCGAACTGAAGAAGCCACCACGCCGCACATAGCCGAGCGCGGCATCCGCCTGTCCGTCGACCATGTTCAGCACGGCATCGACGTTGCGGACCTTGTCGGCCACGGTGTCGCGGTCATAGGCGACGAATTCGGCCACGCCGAGCCGACGCAGATAATCCTGCTGCGAGGAATGGCCGATGCCGATGACGACGCCGCCGAGCGACTTCGCCGTCTCGACCGCCGCCGAACCCGCACCACCGGCAGCGCCGACGATGGCGACCCGTTGTCCGGCCGACACCCTCGCCTCGGTCGCGGCACGATAGCCCGCGATGCCCGCGACCGGAATGCCGGCCGCCTGCTCGAACGTGAACGTCTTCGGCTTCAGCACCACGGAATCGAGATTCGCGACGGCGAATTGCGCATAGGCGCCGATCGCGCGCGCGACCACGGCATCGCCTGGCTTGAAGGTCGTGATGTCGGTGCCGACCGAATCGATGATGCCGGCGGCGTCGTAGCCGGGTACGGCACCGACCGCGGCGCTCTTCCAGTCGACCGGATTGACGCCGGCCGCGTGCACCCGAATGAGCACCTGGCCTGCTGCGGGTTTCGGCGTGTCGATCGTCCGCAACGTCAGCACATCGGGCCGCTCGACGACGATGGCCTGCATCTTCGCCGGTGCGGCCGATGCGGCACCCGCGACCAGCGAGAGCAGTGTCACGGCAAGAATGCGGTTCATCGTGATGTCCTCCCGGGCAGGGCGAACACGAACAGCGCGGTGCCCGCCGCGATCGCGACGTACTGCTTGCCGTTCACCGCGTAGGTCATCGCGCCGGCATTGACCTGGCCGCCGAGCGCAGCCTTCCACAACAGCTTGCCGCGTGCGCGCGTCCAGCGCGACGAAGTAGCCGTCCTTGCCGCCGCCGAACACCAGGTCGCCGGCGGTCGACAGCACGCCGCCCCAGGTGATGTTGCCGAGCGGGTATTCCCACTTCGCGTCGAGCGTGTCCGGGTCATAGGCGCGGATCACGCCGCGCGCTTCGTCGTCGTTGTTGAAGAACGGCTCCAGCGATACGTCGCCCATCGTGCGTCTGGCGCGCGTTGATGCCGACCGACTGCGGGAACTGGCCTTCGATCGCGATGATGCCGGAGTGCTCCCAGTGCGCGACGTAGAACAGGCCGGTGCGCGGGCTGAACGCGGGCGGCGCCCAGTTGATCGCGCCGTGCACGTGCGGCCGTACCAGCGTGCCCTGCGGCGTCGGCACGATGCCCGGCACGCGACTGCGGTCGGCCCTTCGCGTCGAAGCCGCTCATCCAGTTCACTTCGACGTACGGCTTGCCCATGCAGGAACTCGCCCGTCACGCGGTCGAGCACGTACATGAGGCCGTTGCGGTTGGCCCAGAGCATCACCTTGCGCGGCTTGCCCTGCCACGTCGAGGTCGGCGAGCACCGGCACCTGCGTCGAGTCGTAGTCGAGCTCGTCGTGCGGCGTGAACTGGTAGTGCCAGCGCAGCTTGCCGGTGTCGGCGTCGAGCGCGATCACGCTGTCGCTGTAGAGGTTGTCGCCGAGTCGCGTGCGGCCGTCCCAGTCGGGCGCCGGGTTGCCGGTGCCGAAGTAGACGAGGTCGGTTCCGGGTCGTAGGCGCCGGCGTTCCAGATCGCGGCGCCGCCGTCGCTGCCACGAGTCGCCGGACCAGGTGTCGTTGCCGGGCTCGCCCGGCGCCGGGATGGTGTGGAACTTCCACTTCTCGCGGCCCGTCTTCACGTCGTACGCCGCGACGAACGCGCGGATGCCCATGTCGCCGCCCGCGGTGCCGATCACCACCTTGTCGCTTCACGACCATCGGGCGGCATCGTGATCGAGTACTGCGCCGCCGCGTCCGCGACCACGGTGTCCCACAGCAGCGTGCCGCTCTTCGCGTCGATCGCGAGCAGGTGCGCGTCGACGGTGCCCATGAACAGCGTGTCGCCGACGATCGCGAGACCGCGGTTCACGCGGCCGCAGCACGTGCGCGCGCGGCGCGGGCTCGTGCGAGTACGTCCAGAAGATGCGGCCGGTGGCCGCGTCGAGCGCGACCACGTCGTTCGGCGCCTGCACCGTGTAGAGCACGCCGTCGACGACCAGCGGCGTGGCCTCGAACTTCTCGAGCGAGCGCGCCTGCCACACCCACGCGAGGCTCAGCTGGTCGACATTGCGCGCGTCGATCTGCCTGAGCGGGCTGTGCCGCTGGTTGCCGTAGTCGCGCGAGTAGCTCAGCCAGTCGGCCGGCGTCGCGTCGGGATGCAGCAGTCGTTCGACACCGACCTGCGCGAGGGTTGTGCCCGACCACGACAGCAGCAGCGCGACCAGTGCGATCCTTGTCATGGTGCGGCCTTGCCGCGCAACGAACCGAGGTAGCGCACCAGATCGGCGATCTCCGCGGCATCGAACCGATCGCGGATCGACGGCATGGGCGAGGGAATGAAACCGCCAGCGCGCAGGTCGGCCTTGGCGAACGAGCGCAGACGCTCGTCGTCGTCGAGCAGTTGCACCGAGTACGAATCCTGGTTCAGCAGCCGGCCACTGACCTTGCGCCCATCGCGCAGCGTCACGGCATAGGAGCGATTCGCCGGCTGCACCTCGGCCTGCGGATCGAGCAGCGAGGCAGCGAGCTGGTCCGAGGTGCGCGCGAGTCCGATGCGGCTGAGGTCGGGACCGCGGCGCGACCCTTGTCCATCGACCCGATGGCAGCTCGCGCAGTCGCCCTTGCCGACGAAGAGCGCGCGCCCGCGGGCCGCATCGCCCCCGGCCGCCGCATCCGACAGCACCGCCCGGCTGCGAAGGTACGCGACGATCTGCGCCGCCTGTGGCCGGCTCATGTTCGGCGTCGGCGGCATCGCCGTGCCGGGAATGCCGTTCAGCACGATCGCGGTGAGCTGCGCGTCGTCATAGGGTTTGCGGAAGACACCGTGGCCGAGATCGACGTTCGCGATCTGGTTGCCGGTGCGCCCGTGGCAGTTGGCGCAGTAATTCTGGAACGCCTGCTCGCCGCCGAACAAGTCGGCGCCGGTCTCGTGCTGGCCCAGCGCGACCCGGGCCACGATGAGGCACAGCAATCCGAGTAGTGGTGAGGCACGCATCCCGGCGGAATGTACCACCGGCGCGCGGTCTTCGACGCTGCTACGCTCCGGTCGCCCCGCGTGGGGAACCGAGGGAGAACCGATGATCCGCAACGACGCTACGAGGCTGTTCGCAACCGCCACGGTGGCCGCCATGCTCACGCTCGGTGCCTGCTCGGGTCGCCCCACGGGCAACGTCGCGAATGCACCGGCGGCGCCGGTCGTCGACGATGCCGCGCTGGCCCAGGCAGCCGCCAGCGCCGACGAGTGGCTCACTATCGGCCGCGACTATGCGGAGACGCGCTTCAGCCCGCTGAAGCAGATCGACGCCGACAACGTGGCGCCGGCTCGGCCTCGCCTGGTCTACGACACCGAGTGTCGCTGCGCGGCCTCGAAGCGACGCCGCTCGTCGCGAACGGCGTGATGTACGCGACCGACGACTGGAGCAACGTGTTCGCGCTCGATGCGCGCACCGGCGCGCGAGTTGTGGCGCTGGGATCGCGCAGGCCGACCGCGCGCGCGGCGCGCGCGCCTGCTGCGACGTCGTCAATCGCGGCGTCGCGCTGTACGACGGCAAGGTCTATGTCGGCATCATCGACGGCCGCCTGGTCGCGCTCGACGCCGCGACCGGCGCGGTCTGGGACGTGCAGACGACGCCGGTCGACGAGCCATACACGATCACCGGCGCGCCGCGCGTCGTCGACGGCAAGGTCATCATCGGCAACGGCGGCGCCGAGCTCGGCGTGCGCGGTTTCGTCAGTCGGCTTACGACGCGCGAGACCGGCACGCTCGCCTGGCGCTTCTACACCGTGCCCGGCGATCCGTCGAAGGCCGATTGCGAAGTCCGACCGGCGCTCGAAGCGCGCCGCGAAAACTTGGACCGGCGAGTGGTGGAAGATGGGCGGCGGCGGCACGGCGTGGGATGCGTTCGCCTACGACCCCGAGGCGAAGCTGCTGTACGTCGGCACCGGCAACGGCTCGCCGTGGGACCGCGCACTGCGCAGCCCCGGCGGCGGCGACAATCTGTATCTGTCGTCGATCGTCGCGCTCGAACGTCGAGACGGGCGAGCTCGTATGGCATTACCAGACCACGCCCGGCGACAAGTGGGACTACACCGCGGTGCAGCAGCTGATGCTCGCCGAGCTGCCGATCGGCGGCCGCGACGCGCAAGGTCATCATGCAGGCGCCGAAGAACGGCTTCTTCTACGTGCTCGATCGGCTGACCGGCGAGTTGCTCTCGGCCGATCCGATCGCGCGAAGTCACGTGGGCAACGGGCGTCGACCTGCAGAACGGGCCGGCCCGATCGAGACAACGCAGGCGCGCTACGCCGAGGCCGTGGCGACGCTAGCGCCCGGCCCGGCGGCGCGCACAACTGGCAGCCGATGTCGTTCAACCCGGCGACGGGCCTCGTCTATATCCCGGCCATCGAGAGCAGCTTCGTGTACGGCCGCGAGCGGCGATTTCCAGCTCGGCCGGGCTTCTGGAATCTGGGCATCGACCTCGCCGCGCGCACCGGGTCGGTCAACGGCGTGCCGTCGCTGCCGCGAGTCCGAGTACTCGGAGCGGCACCGGCGAGGCGGTCGGCGCGCCGAGCTCGCTGCTCGCGTGGGATCCGGTCGCCGCGAAGCGCGCGCTGGCGGGTGATGTACACCGAAGGCGCGATCGGCGGCGGCACGCTGACGACGGCGGGCAATCTCGTGTTCCAAGGGCTCAGACGACGGGCGAGCTCGTCGCGTACACGGCGGACACGGGCGAGAAGCGTTGGGAGATGGATGTCGGCAACGGCATCATGGCGGCGCCGAGCACGTACTCGCTCGACGGCAAGCAGTACGTCTTCCGTGCTCGTCGGGCATGGGGCGGCGCGACCGGGCTGTACGCCGGCAATCCGACCGCGCAACTTCAAGGCGACGGGACGGCGTTACACGTTCGTGCTCGACGGCGCCGCGCCGCTCCCGCCCGTGCGCGGCATCGCGCAGACCGCGCTGACGCCGATTGCGAGTGACGCACGACGCCGGCCGAATTGCTCGCGGCGCGGAGCTGTTCGGCGCAACGCTGCTCGATGTGCCACGGCTCTGCGCGGTCGAGCGGCGGCTCGATCGCCGATCTGCGCTACGCGTCACCCGCGACCTACGACGCGTCGACCACATCGTGCGCCAGGGCGCGTACGCCGCTCGGCATGCCGAAGTTCGACTTCCTCACCGAGGCCGATCTCGCCGCGGTGAAGAGCTATGTCCTGTCGCGACGCAAGGAGCTGACCGATGCCGCGTCGACCTCGCGCCAGTGACCTGGCTCGAGCGCGTCGAGGCCGATCGGCCCGATGCGCGCCCGCACCAGTCGCAGCGTCGGGAAGCCGACGCGTGCGGTCATGCGGCGCACCTGCCGGTTGCGCCCTTCGCGCAAGGTGAGCTCGAGCCAGTTGGTCGGGATCTTCGCGCGCACGCGGATCGGTGGCGTGCGGGGCCAGAGCCCGTCCGGTTCGTCGATGACGCGCGCGCCGGCGGGTCGCGTGACGAACTCGCCGAGGTCGACGCCGGCACGCAGCGCGCGCAGCGCATCGTCCGTCGGCACGCCCTCGACCTGCGCCCAGTAGATCTTCGCGAGCTTGTGCCGGGGCTCGGCGATGCGTGCCTGCAGCGCGCCGTCGTCGGTCAGCAGCAGCAGGCCTTCGCTGTCCGTGTCGAGCCGGCCGGCGGGGTAGACGCGCGGCACGTCGATGTAGTCGGCCAGCGTGCGTCGTCCGGCTTCGGGCCGGAACTTGCAGATCACGTCGAACGGCTTGTTGAACGCGATCAGCACCGTCAGAACTGTTCGTCGGGACGCAGGTAGCGCCACTGGCCGACCGGCAGCGCACCGAGCGGCACGTTGCCGCTGCGCACGCGCTTCAGGCCGGTGACGTACAGCCCGACCAGCTCGCACATGCGACGGATCTGGCGCTTGCGACCCTCGCGCAGCACGAAGCGCAGCTGATCCTCGTTCTGCCACGACACCTTCGCCGGCCGCAGCGTCACGCCGTCGAGCACGAGCCCATGCTGCAGGCGACGCATTCCCTCGTCCGACAGCCGGCCCTCGACCCGCACCAGATATTCCTTCTCGACGCCCGAGTTCTCGCCGATCAGCCGCTTCGCGACGCGGCCGTCCTGCGTCAGCACCAGCAGCCCGGTCGAGTCGATATCGAGACGGCCGGCCGGCGCGAGGCCGCGCAGATGCTCGGGACTGAACCGGATCGGCGACGGATCGGCCGGCCAGCGATTCTCCGGCCGCACCAGCACGATGGCGGGCTCGTAGCCGTCCTCGGCCTGACCCGACACATAGCCCACCGGCTTGTGCAGCACGATGGTCACCTGACCGCTCTGATGCTCGCGCGCGGCGCGGTCTATCTCGATGCGGGCATCGCGCGGGACGCGCGTGCCGAGCGTGTCGACGACCACGCCATCGACCTTGACCCAGCCATTGACGATCCACTGCTCGGCCTCGCGGCGTGAGCACAGGCCGAGTTCACCCATGCGTTTCGACAGGCGCGGGGTGGTCGAATTGTCGGGTGGTGTGGTCATGCGGGAGAGCCCGCGATGATAACGCTAGCCGGCGCCGACGAGTCGCGGGCCGAACGAGCGCCACCAGGGCGAACCCCAGACGAATTCGGTCGCGATGACCCACGGCACGATCAGCGCAAGTCCGGCAAGCCAGGCCCGATGGATGCGCCCGCGGACCACGAGATCGCGCACCAGCCCCGGCACCAGCAGCAGCAGCAGGTAGAGGTGGATGGCGAGGTAGTCGTTCGGGAACGCGTTGAACGGCAGCCACCCCATCCGCGCGATGGCGGCGTCGAGCAGCATCAGCATCGCGAGCAGCATCATGCGGCCGTGCGTCGGATAGTCCGACCCCCGCGTGCGCCAGCCCCAGACGAAGAACACCGGGAACAGCACGATCGCCCGGATCTGCAGCAACAGGATGTTGTTCACGACCGCTGCGCCGGGCGTGCCGGCCGCGTCGTTCTGCCGGACGAACGTCACGGCGACCAGCATGCGAACACCGCCATGGCGACGTACAGCGTCGGCTTGCCGAGGCGCCGATGCAGCTTCCATCGCCCGGTGAACGACGCGGAAGCCTGCAACGCGAGCAGCACGCTGAACGCCGACATCACCGCGGCGTGCAGGTGCACGACGAGCGGCGGGCTCTGCATCGCGCCCCCGACGATCGCGAGCGAGCGCGGCGCGAAGCCGACGATGGCAACGGCCACGAACAGCCACGCCATCAGCGAGAGGCACTTGCGGTCCGACATGCGTCAGCCCGTGGCGGCGGCGATGACGCACGATGGCCAGCAAGGCCAGCGCAATGAGCATCAGGCGCGACATGGTTCCTCCGTGATTCATGCTCGTCGTCGGCGAGTCTGCCGCCGCCTTATGAGCACGTCCATTGTCATGAGATTCAGCATCGAATCGCACGTGCTGACGGGCTGCGCGCAGTGGCAGAATGCCGGGAAAACAGCCGCGCCCGACTCACCGGGCAGCGTCGCACACGGGAATCAGCCAATGAGTGCTCTGCCCATCACGACCGACGACCGCACCATCTGGGACATCTGGCTCGCGCGCTACCAGTTTCCCGCCATGACCGCCGCCGACGAGGTCGGCACGTTCACGGCGTTGTCGGCGAGCTGCACTGACCACCGCGGAGCTCGCCACACAGCTCGCGGTCGACGCGCGGGCGCTCGGCATCCATCTCGGGCTGCTCGCCGCGATCGGCCTCGTCGAACGTCGCGACGGACGCTGGCGCGCAACGCCCGCGGCCCGCATCTGGCTGCATCCGCAGGGCGAGGGGTACTTCGGCCCGATGATCCACCGCTATCGCGAGAACCAGTCGCTGCATGCGGAGTTCGTCGCCACGCTGCGCACGGGCGAGAAGCCCGACAACCAGCCCTCGGCGGCTGAAGAGTGGGAACGCGGCGAGATGCCGGCCGACATGGCCCGGCGCATCACCGCTTTCATGAACGCGCACAGCCGCGCCTCGTCGAAGGGCGCCGCGATGCAGCCGGTGTTCGCCGAAGTCCGGTCGCTGATGGATGTCGGCGGCGGCTCGGGCGTCTTCTCGATCGAGCTCGCCCGCGCCTGGCCCGGGCTTCGCGCAACCGTGATGGAGATCGCGCAGGTCTGCGCCGAGGCCGACCAGTACATCGCAGCCGCAGGCGTCGGTTCGCGCGTTGGAACGGTCGCCGTCGACATGTTCCGCCAGGAATGGCCGCGCGGCCACGACGCGCACTTCTTCTCGAACATCTTCCACGACTGGTCGGACGAGACCTGCAGGCTGCTTGCCCGGAAGTCGTTCGACGCACTGCCGAGCGGCGGACGCATCTTCCTGCACGAGATGCTGATGGACGATGACGGCTGCGGCCCGCTGCCGGCCGCGGCGTTCTCGGTGATGATGCTGCTCGGCACGCGTGGCCGTCAGTACAGCCTGCCCGAGCTGCGCGGCTTCCTCGAGAGCGCGGGTTTCGTCGACGCGGAGGCGGTCCGTACCGGCGGCGGCTACTACTCGCTCGTGTCGGCGCGCAAACCGTAAGGGCAGGTTTCCTGGCGGAAGTAGCGTCGCGGCGAGGGTGGGCGCAGACTGGGATGCGCCCCGTCACCGGAGGTCAAGCCGTGAAATCCTCGACTCGTGTGCTCACGTTCCTCGGTCTCGCGCTCCTGCCGTTCGCCGGCTGGTCGGCCACGACGAAGGCGCTGACGCCCAAGATCGTCAGCGAAGTGCACTCGCTCGACGAGATCGTCGTGACCGGTGACCGCGATTCGCTCAGTGGCGCGCGCAAGGCGATCATCGAAGCCGAGGACCGTTTCTTCGCGCGCTTCAACGAGCTCAACAAGGACAACGCTTACGACATCTCGTGCGACATGGTGAAACCGACGGGGACCCAGATCCCGATGCGCTTGTGCAACCCCCGCATCGTCGACGACATCTCGCACGACGAGACGTTCGAGCTGATTCGCAGGGGCGAAGGGGTGATCACCTCGCGTGACACGCTGCGCTCGGCTGCAGCGGTCGAGCTGAAACGCCGCACGCTCGAATTGCTGAAGCACGACCCGGAGCTGCTGCGTGCGTTGCTCGAACACGCGCGCCTCGAGCAGCATTACCAGGCCCTGCGCAAGGCGAAGTTCGAGAAGCGGATGATCGTCTGGGACTGAACGCGGGTCCGCGATCAGCCCGCGCGAAGCGCCCTCAGCGCTTCGCGCTTGCCTCGAGCAGCGACACCACCTGCGCGCGACCGGCTAGCACTTCCTTGCTCGGCTGCGCGCCGCCCGGACCGGCCGGCGGAACCGCCTTCGCGGCATCCAGCGCGGTCTTGCCCGCCGCATCCTTGATGCGAGGCATCGGCGCCGCGCTCGAGCAGGTGCTTCACGACCGGTCGCGGCCGCTCTTCGGCGGCGGCGAACAGGGCGGTGCGGCCTTCCTGATCGCGCCCTGCGACGTACGACATCAGCGCCGCGGTGTGCGTGCGACTGTCGAGCACGCTGCGCGTTGACGTCGGCACCCGCGTCGAGCAGCAGGTCGATGGTGCTGATGATCTGCGCCTGCGCATCGCCGCCCGGCGCGGGCACGCCGTTGCCGGCGACCCGTGCCGCTCATGCCCAGCGCGACCATCAGCGGCGTCATCTGGAACGACGTTCGGCAGGTCGACTTCGGCGCCGTGCGCGAGCAGGATCTCCATCGCCTCGTGGTCGTGACGCATGGCGGCGACGAACAAGGGCCCGACGCCGCCGCGCAGGTCGTAGTCGGTCGAAGCGGCCGCGACCTGAACCATAAGGACGCTTGCGCGTGAGCTGGTGGTTCGCGTCGACGCCCGTCGCGATCAGGCGATCGGACCACGTCCATCGCTTTGACCCGGGCTGGCCGGGCGGCGCGGTCTGCGCTGCCGCGGCTTCGCGCCGGGGCTCGACCACCGCCACCACCACCACCGAACGCCACCGAAGCCCGGCTTGAACGAGTTCATGTCGACCGCCACGTACAGCGGCGTGCGGCCGCTCATGTCCCACGTGTGCGGGTTCGCGCCCTTGTCGAGCAGGAACATCGCGATGTCGAAGCGCGCGGTTGTCGAGCGCGTTGATCAGCGGCGTGACGCCGTCGGGATTCGGCTTGTTGACGTCCGCGCCGGCCTTCGACCAGCGAGACGGCGCAGCGATAGGCAGCCCGACCGCGTGGCATAGAGCAGGGCGGTGAGGCCGCCGGTCTGGCGGCTGGAACTGCGCGCGCGGCTCGGAGGTCATCTGCGCGCCCAGTCGTCGGCTTGCGCGCGCAGGTCGACGTTCTTCGCGCCCTTGCGCGAGCAGCAGGTCGACGATCTCGGGCTGGTTGCCGCCCGCGGCCCACATCAGCGCGTTCTGGTCGCGGAAGGTCTCGATCGCATTCACGTCGGCGCCGCGCTCGATCAGCAGCTCGCGCGATCGGCAGCGAGCCGATGCTGATGGCGAGCATCAGCGCCGTCTGGTTGTCGAGGTTCGGCGAGTTCGACATCGGCGCCGGCATCGAGCAGCGCGCGTGACGAGTTCGAGGTCGTCGAGCTTCGATCGCTTCGGTCAGCGCCGTGCGCGCCGTAGTTGCTGATGACATCGGCCTTCGCGCCGCCTTCGAGCAGCGCGCGCACCAGCTCGCGGTCGACGTTGAACGTCGCCCACATCAGGGCGGTGGAGCCGTCGGGCGCCTTCTCGTTGACGTCGACGTCGGGCGAGGTGATCGCGGCGAGCACCGAGTCGCGCTTGCCCGCGCGCGACCAGGTCGCCGAGCGTCCGCTGCGGGCGCTCGGCCGCGAAGCGGAGCTGTGCTGCACAGCTGCGCCGAGCGACAGCACGCCGATGATCGCAATGGCGGCGAGCGTCCGGATCCGTCCGGATGCGGGTGGTCGGCTTAGACAACGTTGCCCCCGAAATTGGTGTAGTGGGCCTGCAGGCCCTTCGCGACGTCATAGAGGAACGTGTACGGATCCTCGAACTTGCGCGCCACCTCGTTCATCACGCCGTCGTTCGAGCATGTCCTTCGCGCTGTGGCCCTTGTGCCGTCAGCGCGGCGGTGCGCTCGTACAGCTTCGCCATCATGTCGCGCTCGGCCTGCAGCTCCGCGCGCGTCATCACCGGGCCATAGGCCGGCACGATCCGCGTCTCGTCATTGGCGAGCTCGAGCAGGTCGTCCATGCGCATCGACGCGACCGCCGAGCCAGCCGCCCGCGAACCAGTCGAGCACCGGATCGCGCAGCGGCGAGACGACATCACCGACCGCGAGCACGTTGGAATCGCGGAAGTACACGTAGGCGTCGCCGCGCGTGTGCGCTTCGAGCAGGTAGCCGAACTCGACGCGTCTCGGTGCCGGCCTTGATCTCGCCCGTGTCGCGGAAAGTGACCGTCGGCACCGCTTCCTTCGGCAGGCGCCTTCACCCAGCGGTCTTCGGCCGGCACGTAGTAGTCGGCCGCCAGCCACTGCTTCGTGATCGGTGTGGGCGTGGATCTCGGCGCCAGCCGCGGCGAACAGCGCGTTACCGCCGGTCTGGTCGGCGTGATAGTGCGTGTTGAACAGCGTGCGGACGCTGCGCGCCGCCGAGCGCTCTTCTGCACCGCGCGGCGCATGCTCGGCCGAGCCGCTGTCGACCAGCAGCACGCCATCGCCCGTTCGAGCACGACCACGTTGCCCGGCGCGCCGCTGATGACGCTGACGCGGTCGGTGCAGCTTCGTGTACCGGCAGCGCCGCGCCGCGCTGCCGCGCGCGAGCGGCCGCTGCTCGCGAGCCGGCGAGGCTGCCGGCAGCACCGGCAAGGCGCTGAGGCCAGCGAGCCACCGCAGCGAGCGTGTCGAGGAATGTTCTGCGGTCACTCGTGCATGCTCAGACTTCGGACAGCAGGCCCGTGCTGTTGCCGAAGCTCGGCTGCTGGATGCCGAGCTTGTCGAGCATCGTCAGGTGCAGGTTCGCGAGCGGCGTGCGCTCGGGCAGCACGACGTTCTTGCCGCCCACGTGCTTGCCGTTCGCACCGCCGATCAGCACTTCGGGCAGCGGATAGTTGTCGTGCGCGTTGCTGTTGCCCATGTTCGAGCCATACAGGAACAGCGAGTGGTCGAGGATGCTGCCGTCGCCTTCCTTCGTCTCGCGACAGCTTCTTCAGGAAGTCGGCGAAGCGCTCCATGTGGTAGCGCTGGATGCGTGACAGCTCGGCGATGCGCTCGCGCTGGTTGGCGTGGTGGCTGACCGGATGGAAGCCGCCGGCAACCTTGAGGTTGGTGTAGGCGCGATCGGTGCCTTCCGCCGCCATCACGAAGGTCGCGACGCGGGTCAGGTCCGCCTGGTACGCCAGCGCGATCAGGTCGAACATCATCTTCAGCTGCTGGTCGAAATCCTCGAGCTCGCCGACCGGCGCGTCGGGCACGTCGACGCCGCTCGAGGTCGCGCGAGCTGGCCATCTTCACGCGGCGCTCGATCTCGCGAACGGTGTCGAGGTAGTCGGACAGCGCACGCTGGTCGCCGGGGCCGAGATCGTTGCGCAGCGAGTTTGGTGCGCTCGCCGATCATGTCGAGGATGCTGCGCGTTCTTGCGCAGCAGCGCATCGCGCTCGGCGGCCGTGTCGCCTTCGCCCATCAGCTGGATGAACACCTTGCGCGGGTTGTATTCCATCGGCAGCGGCTTGTTCGGCGCGGCATAGGAGGTCGTGACCGAGTAGAAGCCGCCGTTGCCGGCCGCGATCTGCACGGTGGTTTCGGAGGCGAGCTCCAGCGAGGGCAGCGCGGTCTGCTGGCCGAGCTGCTGCGCGATCACCTGGTCGAGCGTGGTGGCGAGGCTCGCGCCCTTGGCCGCGGTGTCGGGACGCACGCAGGACAGCCACGTCGCCGGGTTCAGCGTGTGCACCGAACCGCCGGCGGCGCGTGTTCTCGATGTTCTCGAAGGTCGTGACGTATTTCTTGAACGGCTCGAGCGGCGACACGGTGTGCGCCGAGCTTGAAGTCGGCGCCCTTGCCGGTGGAGGTCCAGACGTCGACCTCCTTGCCGTAGATCGTGTTGTTCATGATCGCGCCGTGCGGCAGGTAGAAGAACCCCGCCCGCGTCTTCGGCGCGGCGGCGGTCTGCGCGAGCGCCGTGGCCGCCGGCACCATGGCGTCGAGGAACGGCAGGCCCAGCGCCACGCCGCCGCCGCGCAGGAACGTGCGCCGGGACAGATGCTTCTTGGTGAGGAAATATCGCCATCGCGGTCTCCCTTAAGGATGCTGGGTTGCGGTGCCGCCACGGTGGCTGCTGCGGTCTGCTTCGTGTCTCTTCCGGCCCCTGGCGACGGAACGCGTCGCTGTTCACGATGCCGGTGATGAGCGCAGGCGAACGTGTAGTTGCTTCGCAGCGGCATCCCTGCACGATCTGCCGCACCTGCGGCATGTCGAAGTATTCGACCTCGCGGTTCAGCGCGTACATCATCAGCCGCTTGCGTCACCGTCGTCGGGAACTGGTCCTGACGGCTCGTCGAGGTACTTGCGCAGCTCCACCGGGCCGTTCAGCACACGCCGCTGGTCAGCTCGGTGCGTCGCGTCGATCGGCGCCTGCGCGCGCGGCGTCGACGTCGCGCCAGCGGCCGGTGTTGTCGAAGTTCTCGAGCGCGAGACCCGGCGGATCGATCAGGCCATGGCAGGCCTGGCAGGTCGGGTTCGCGCGATGCACTTCGAGCCGCTGCGCGCACCGTGGTCGGCAGCGCGCCATCCTTGACGGCGAGATCGGTCTCCACGTTCGGCGGCGGCGGTGTCGGCGGCGTGCCCATGATGCGATCGAGCACCCAGGCGCCGCGCAGCACCGGCGAGGTGCGGTCGCCATACGAGGTGCGCAGCAGCACCGCGCCCTTGCCGAGCAGGCCGAAGCGATTCTCGTTGTCGAGCTTCACGCGGCGGAACTGCGGGCCGTGCACACCCGGAATGCCGTACTGCCGCGCCAGCGCCTCGTTGACGAAGGTCCAGTCGGCGTTGAGCAGGTCGACCACGCTGCGGTTCTCGCAGCAGCACGCTCGCGAGGAACAGGCGGATCTCGGTCTCGAAGTTCGCCGCGCATCGCCGGCGTTGAAGCCGCCATCGGTCGGGCTCGACCTTCTCGAGCTCGTCGAGGTTCAGCCAGGCCAGCGCGAAGTTCTCGACCAGCGCGTTGGCGCGCGGATCCTTCAGCATGCGCGCGACCTGGGCCTTCATCACCGCCGGGATCGGACAGCTTGCCGGTCGGCGGCGAGGTCGATCAGCTCGCTCGTCGGGACCCGTGCTCCACAGGAAGAACGACAGGCGCGAGGCCAGTTCGAGGTCGGTGAGCAGCCGCGACTCATCGGCCTTGGCCGAGGTGCCGAGATCGCGCGATACAGGAAGTCGGGGCTCGACAGCACCGCGGTGACCAGCTCGGTGACGCCGGCATCGAAGCCGCCGGCTTCCTCGCGGCCCAGGTCGTAGAACTTCATCAGCAGCTTCACGTCGGCGTCGGTCACCGGCCGGCGAAACGCGCGCGTGCCGAGATTGCGCGCGATGCTCTTCGGCGCAGGGCGCGCTCTTCGGCGGCCGTCTTCGGCTGGCAGACGAAGATCTTCGCGCGGCTGTCGCTCAGCGAGAGCCGCTGCGGCTGGAACGGACCTTCGATCTCGATCGCCGGTCTGGATGATCGGCATGTCGGACACCCGGCCCGGCCCGTGCCGCCGCCGACCCCGCCGAACACGTTGCCGACCGTCGCGTCGTTGCTCAGCGACCGGGCGCGCTCGATGTAGGTCAGCGTGACGTCGTGCCGGCCGGCCGTGACCTGGGCCGGAGCTCGAGACCTTCTCGACAGGATCTTCTTGCGGCCGGCCGGCGCCGTCGCGATCGGCGAGGTCCAGGAACTCGGTGCCGCCGATGTCCTTGCGCACCACTTCGACGCCGTCGACCAGGATCGACCAGCGTGGCCGCGGTCTGCGCACCGCGCGGATACAGGCCCATGTCGATGTAATCTTCTTCCGGGACGTTGAAGCGGTATTCGCCGTCGGCCGGGAAGACGTGCGTGAAGCGGATGCCGCCGCGCGGCCAGTGCCGCCGCCGCGTGCCGAGCGGGAACGCCGCGGCACCGGCCGGTGCGTCGCCGGAATGGTGACCTTCGCCATCTTCGGCACCGGCTCGCCGACCGCGAGCCGCGCGGCGCGGCGCGCGGCCGACAGGTACTGCTCCATGAAGGACGGCGACACGCCGAGCGCGCCGGCGATGTTGCTGAAGCCTTCGACCTCGACTTCGGTGGGCAGCGCCTGCTCGCGGATCGATGTCGACGCCGATGCAGCTCTTTCACCGAGGCGGCGAACTCGGTGCGGTTCAGGCGCTGGATCGGCACGTGGCCGACGCGTCCGCGTGCTTCGGCGGCGGTCGTCGAGCGACGTTTCGAGATAGCGCGACCAGCGCGTCGATCTCGGCCTGCGCGGGCTGCTTCTCGCCGGCCGGCGGCATCAGCCGGCCGCGCAGCTTGCTCGATGGTCTTTTCCCAGACTTTCGGGTCCTCGCCGGCGTGATTCACGATCGAGCGTGTCGAGGGCCAGGCTGCCCGCCCAGTCCTCGGCGTTGTGGCAGTTCGAGCAATACGTCTCGATCATTTCCACGGGGGCGGCCGCCCGGACCAGCGTCGCCGGGGACGCGGCGACCAGCGGCAGCCCGACCGCCGTCATCCGCAAAGCCTGTCGCAGCAACGCACCGTACCTCGTCATCCGGTCCACCCCGTGATCTGTTATGTCCGGTGCGCCTGCAGGCGCGCCCGGCATGGAAGCATAGACCACCATTGGAGTCAGCGTAGGGGTCCGGGTTCCCTCCCGCACGGGTATGATCGCGCCGGACTCGAACTATAAAAAAACGGGGGATCCGCACATGCGCAAGGCTTTCGGACTCGGCCTGCTCGCCGCGCTGCTCACCGGAGTCGCCGGGCTGGCCCACGCGGGTTATGGCGACGACCGGGCCCTGATCGAGGACCTGCAGGCGCGCTACCTGTTCGCCTTCGATTTTGGCGACCCGGAAGGCTACGCCGGCACTTTCGCGCCGGACGGCATCCTCGATTTCGGCTGGGGCGAGATCAAGGGCCGGGAGGCCATCGCGAAGTTCATCGTCGACGGGCGCAAGCGCAACGAGGAAACCCGGGCGAAGACCCCTGCCGGGCAGCGCCCGCCGGTCGGCCGCCACGTCATCAGCAACATGGTGATCCGGATCGACGGCAACAAGGCCCGGGCCCAGTCGTACTGGTCGCACATGACGAGCGGTCCCGACGGCCGGGGCGGCGTCGACTTCTTCGGCCATTACGAGGACGAGCTGACGAAGGTGAACGGCGACTGGCTCTTCGCCCGCCGCCGCATCTACAACGAGTCGGTGCCCGAGTGGGCCGCGCAGTACGTCAATCCGGTGAAGACGCCGAGCCCGGCGCCGAAGTACCGCGCGCCGACGCCGGCCCGCTGATGCTGTTCGTCAGCGGGGCAAACGGCCAGTTCGCCGGGCACGTGATCCGCAACGTGCTCGCGGCAGGCCGTGGCCGCGAGCTGGTCGTCGGGACGCGACGCGTCGACTCGCCCTTCGCGCGTGAGCTGGCTGCGGGCGGGGTGACCGTGCGCGAGGCCGATTTCCGCCGGCCGGAATCGATGCGCGACGCTCTGCAGGGCGTGACGAAGGCGCTCTTCGTGCCGACCTACGATACGAACGACGTGCGGCTGCAACAGAATCTCAATGCGATCGAGGCGGCCCGCGCTGCGGGCGTCCGGCACGTCATCTATCCGAGCTTCCTGCGCGCCGAGTCGCCGCGGGTGGAGCACAGCCGTCTCGTGCATCTGCCCACCGAGAACGCGCTGCGCGCGTCGGGGCTCGACTTCACCATCCTGCGGCATGCGCTGTACGCGGACATCCTCGTCGGCGACCTCCAGCAGACGCTCGCAACCGGTGTGCTGCGTCGTCCTAGCGGGACGGCGCGCAGCGCGTACGTCGCGCGCGCTGATCTCGGCGCTTCGGCGGCCATCGTGCTGATGCGGGACGAGCCGTCGGGCAACGTGTTCACCGAGACGATGCAGCAGACGTACAACGGCGAGGAGATCGCGGCATTGCTCGCCGAGGTGTTCGCGAAGCCGGTACGGTTCGACCCGGTGCCGCCGACCGACTGGCCGCGCTACATGACCGAGAACTGGGGTGTGCCGCCGGAAATCGCGAAGAGCACGGTCGGCACCATGCAGGCGGTCGCAGCCGGCGAATTCGACCTCGTCACTTCCGACTACGAGCGCATCACCGGGCGGCCCGCGCGTTCGATGCGCCAGTTCCTCGAGGATCTGCGGGATGCGCGCACGACCTGACCGGCTGGTCGCCGCGCTGCGGGCCGGGCTCGCGGTGCTGGCCGGCATCGTGCTCGCGAGCTGCGCAACTGTTCCGCGCGAAGCGCAGCCGCGCGTTCCGATTCGGGTGTCGGGCAGCTACTGGATCGAGCTGTCGCCGGTGATGGTCGCGGCCAACCGCTTCTATCCGGAGCAGCTGATGGTCGGCGAGGGCGGCATCACGCGATCAACTCCGGCGAGGCCGATCTCGCGACCAATGCCGAGACGCAGGTGCTGCGCGAGTCGGTCACGAATCCCGACTTGCGCATCATCATGACGGTGACCGAGAGTTTCTACCGGCTCGTGGCGCGACGTTCCGCCGGCATCGCCACGCTCGCCGATCTCAAGGGCAGGAACGTGATGCTGCCGCGCATTACCTCGGCGCACTACTACCTGGTCGCGATGCTGCGCACGGTCGGCCTGACCGAAGACGACGTGCAGATCGTCAGCCTGCCGCGCGACCAGGGCGACATCAGCGGCATGGACCAGATGTCGGACGCGCTCCAGCGCGGCGAGGTCGACGCGATCTCGATCTGGGAACCCGAGCCGGACGATGCGATCCGTCAGCTCGGCGACGATGCGATCGTGCTGCAGGACCGCAGGGTGTATCGCGAGGTGTTCAACCTGCATGCACGCGCGAGCGACCTCGCCGACCCGGACAAGCGCCGCTCGATCGTGCGCTTCGTGCGTGCCGTCGCCGACGCGACCCGGTCGCTGAAGGCCAATCCGAAGCGCGACTGGCCACACATCTCGCAGTCACGAAGTTCAGCCTCGACGAGATCGCGCTCGGCTGGCCGGAGATGGAATTTCCGGTGCAGATCATTCCCGACATGCTCGACGTGCTGGTCGAGGAAGAGCGGTGGGTCGCGAAGGAACGCAGCCGCGCGCCCCGCGGGCGCGAGGAACTCGCGAACTGATCGACCGGTCGGTCGTCAGGGACGCGCTCGCACTGAAGAAAGTCGACACGCGCCCGGCATCGACGGCGACGTCGATGCTCGGAGAGGTGAAATCGGCGGTCGATGCGCTCGACTACCTGCGCACCGTGAACGACGTGCCGTGGACATACTTCAGCCCGGCCGGCAACATTCGTCCGGGCACGCGAACGGGCAAGTTCCGGCTCGGCACCGAGCAGATCGTGGTCGACGACAAGGGTCAGAGCGCGATCTCGATGGAAGACTATGCGGTCGCGGCGCTCGATGAGCTCGAACAGCCGCAATTCTTGAACAAGCGCTTCACCGTCGGGTACTGAGGGGGTTCACATGTCGAAATCCTGTCTGACCGCCATCGCGTCCGTGGCGCTGCTGGCCCTGGCGCAGCCGGGCTTCGCGCAGAAGCAGATACTCGAGGACCGCCCGGTCACCGAGAAGACCCTGCTCGACCGCATCCAGATCCAGGATCTGCTGACGCGCTACTACTACGACCTGTCGGTCGGCAAGTCGCACGAACTGGCGGACTATTTCACCGCCGACGCGGTGCTCGATGTCGATGGCATGGTCGCAAAAGGCCACGCGGAAATCGGCAAGCTGTACCAGCGGCCGCAATCGACCGAAGCACAGAAGCAGTATCGTCGCGGCCACATGCTGCTGACGAATCCGATCATCAACGTCGAGGGCAGCATCGCGACGGCGCATCTCATCTGGACCGGCGTGATGAACGAGGGTGTCGGCAAGGCACCGAGCCTCTACGAGGAAGGCCGCGAGTACAGCGAGCTCAAGAAGGTCAACGGGAAGTGGCTGATCTCGAAGCGCTACATCAGCTCCGACAGCGGTCTGCCCGACAAGTACGACTCGACCTGGAAGCCGCGCGAGCATCGCTGATGCCGAGGGTTTGTCACGCGCCCGCGCCGGTGCGTAACCGTTTCAAACTTTCGTGTTGCGCACCCGGCGCGTAGGCTCCGACGGTTGCGACAACCAGGAGAGTACCGATGGCCAGGACGGCAGCGAAGCAGCGTGGAGTAGCAGGCGCGGTACGGTTGGCTCTCGTGTTCGCCGCCGGGGGCGGGGTCGCAACGGCAGCGGATTCTTCGCCGGTCGGTCTCGAGGAAGTCGTCGTCACGGCGCAGTTCCGTGAACAGAACGTGCAGTCGACGCCGCTGTCGATCACGGCGGTATCGGCGGAGATGCTCGAGGCGCGCAGCCAGACCAGCATCGCCGACATCGCGAACCAGGCCCCGAACGTCACGCTCAAGTCGCAGAGCGCGGCCTTCGGACCCTCGCTCGGCGCCTCGATCCGCGGCGTCGGCCAGTTCGACTTCAACCCGGCGCTCGAGCCCGGCGTCGGTCTGTATGTCGACGACGTCTACTACGCGACGCTGACCGGCTCGATGCTCGATCTGCTCGACCTCGATCGGGTCGAGATCCTGCGCGGGCCGCAGGGCACGCTCGCCGGCCGCAATTCGATCGGCGGCGCGGTGAAGCTCTATTCACGCAAGCCGAACGGCTCGAACGGCGGCTCGCTGTCGGCGACCTACGGCTCGTTCAGTCGCACCGACCTGCGTGGCAGCGCCGACATCGCACTGACCGATACGCTGTTCGCGCAGCTGTCGGGCGCCAGCAAGCGCCAGGGTGGTCACGTCACACGGCTCGACTACGGGTGCCTCAACCCGGCGAGCGGCGTGCCGATCCTCACGTCGGTCAACAATGGCTGCCGGCTCGGCACACTCGGTGACGTCAACTACGATGCGCTTCGCGCGGCGCTGCGATGGATGCCGTCCGATCGGCTAGAGATCGGCACCGCGGTCGACTTCAGCAACGACGACCGCGCGCCCGCCGCAGGAGTGCTGGTGCAGACCACGTCGGTCGTCAACCCGAACATCCAGCCGGTGCAGGGCGCGGGCGGCACGGCGCTGCCGATGTCCGCGTTCGTGCCTCCTCCCGGTTCCTACTACAACTACGCGACGTTCCAGAGTCCACGCGCGGTGTACACGCGGCCGGGAACGGGGGCGACGACCGTTGCGCTGCAGACGAGTCCCGAACCGCGGGCCAAGTTCAAGGGCTGGGGCGTCTCCGGCAACGTCGACTGGAAGATCCGTGATGCGCTGTCGCTGAAGTCGATCACCGCCTATCGCGAGTACGACAGCTACTTCGCGAACGACAACGACCTCTCGCCGCTCGCCAGCTCGCTCGGTTACGGCTTCACGACGTTCCACTCGTTCAGCGAGGAGCTGCGGCTGAACGGCGCGGCGCTCGAGAACGATGCCCTCGAATATACGATCGGCGGGTTCTACATGAACCAGACGACGGTCTACCAGACGACCCAGGACCTGCGCTATGCGGCAACCGGGCTCACGCAGTTCATCGGCAACGATCCGGTCAACGCCGATACGAACGCGTGGTTCGGCCACGTCTCGTATGCAGCGACCGACCGGCTGACCCTGACCGCGGGTCTGCGCCACACCGACGAGCACAAGGACTACACCTTCAGCCGCCGCACCTATACCGGCGCGCTGCATCCGACGCTCGGCGTTCTCGATGGACTGAAGAGCAACTACGACGGCAAGCGGTTCGATTATCGCGGCAACGTCCAGTTCCAGTGGACGGACACCCTGATGACGTACCTGCAGTACGCGACCGGTTTCAAGGGTGGCGGAATCTCGCCCCGACCGTTCTCGGCCGCGCAGGCCGTGCCGTTCGACCCCGAGCTGTTGAAGTCGTACGAGGCCGGCATCAAGAGCGACTTCCTCGATCGTCGCCTGCGCGTCAACGCTTCGGTATTCCTGAGCGACTACACGGACCTGCAGCTCAGCCTGACCAATTGCCCGCAGTTCCCGCCGGCCTCGCCGTGCCAGGTGATTGCGAACGCGGGCGACGCGGAGATGCGCGGCTTCGAACTCGAGTCGATGCTGCGTCCCGTCGCGGGTCTCATGATCGATGCATCGTTCAGCTACCTGCACTTCGAATACAAGACGCTGAACCCGAACGCGGGCGGGCCGACGCGACCCGCTGGGCCGCAATTCGGCATGGTTCCGGCGTATGTCCCGCGCATCAAGAGCAGCCTCGGCGTCCAGTACGAGATCCCGCTCGGCGATCTGGGCCTGCTGATTCCCCGCGTCGACGTGACCTACCAGGGCGAGATGTTCACCAGCGCGGTGAATGCGGCCACGAACCGCATTGCGCCGTACACGCTGGCAAATGCACGCCTGACGTGGCGCAATGGCGAGGGTCAGTGGGAGGGCGCGCTCGAGGTGACCAACCTCAGCGACCGCTATTACTTCCAGACGCGGTTCGACCAGTTCACGACCACCGGCATCACCGACGGTCAGCCCGGCCGGCCGCGTGAATATGCGCTGACCGTCAAGCGGAAGTTCTGAGCTTGCGCGTCAGGGCCCGAAGTCGGCCTTGACGCGCAGGCCGTACTGCCGTGGAGCGCCGTAGATGATGCCGCCCGTCGCGCTGGTCGAGTTCTGGATCTGCGCGGCGATGTACGTTCGGTCGGTGGCGTTGTTCGCGAATGCCTCGACCTGCCAGCCCGCATCGTTCGCGTAGGTGAGCCGCAGGTCGATCAGGTCGCGTGACGGAACGATGGACGCGACGCTCGGAAAGGGTGTGGCCAGCTGTTCGCCGAGATGCGACCACTGGACCCGCGGGATCAGCCGGCCGTTCGCGCCCAGCGGAATCTCGTAGTCGATCCCGGCGTTGGCGGTCAGGCCGGGCGAGAAGGGAAGGTCGGCGCCGCTTGCAACGAGCTGCTGCTGATTGGTCACGGTGTTCACGATCAGCGCGTCTTCGGCGAACTGCGCGTCGAGCCAGCCGAGGCCGGCAGTGAGACCGAGCGGGCCGAACCGGCCCGTCACCTCGAGCTCGGCGCCCTTTGCTTCACCCGATGCCGCGTTCTGAGTCAGGGGCAGCGCGTTGAAGAGGCTCGAGAACTGGATGTCCTGATAATCCGACCAGAACACCGCGCCGTTCACGCGCAGGCGGCGGTCGAGCATCGTCGTCTTGTAACCGAGCTCGTACACCTTGTTGGTTTCGGGCAGGAAATCCGGCGTGTTGAGCGTCAGGTTGACGCCGCCCGCCTTGTAACCCTTCGAGGCGGTGACGTACGCCATGCGGTCATCGCCGAGGTGCCAGTTCAGCCCGAGCTTGCCGGTCGTCTGATCGGATTTCGCCGGCGCGCCGACGGTGTCGGTGCCTGCGGGCGGCGGCGGGCCCGGCAGGGTGATGCGGTTGTAGCGTTGCTCGTCGCTGCTGTGTCGCAAGCCGATGAGTGCTTCCCACTGCGGCGTGACGAACCAGTTCGCCTGGCCGAACACCGAGCGCGATTCATTGTACGCCTTGGTGACGATGGTCGAGTTGGACTGCACGAAGGCGGTGGTGCTGCGGTTGTCGCGCAGCAGTGACACCGGCACCTGTTCGGAGAGCAGGAAGGCACCGGCCACCCATTGCAGCGGACCTTCGCCCGCCGACAGCAGGTTCACCTCGTGCGTCCAGGTCCGGAAGTCGGTGCGCGCGAAGGCGACGCGCCCGACGTTCGTGGTCGGCGGCTGCGGCCTGGCCGTGGCAGTGCGGTCGCCGTCGGTCTGGTCGACCGTAGTGCCGTTCTGCCAGGAGGAGAGCGCGCGCAGGTCGAGGTTCGGGGTCAGCCCGAAGCGTACCTCGCCGCTGACGCGATGGCCGTACTGGTCCATGAACGACAGCGCGTCCTCCTCGATCACGAAAGGGTCGGCCGACACACTGTCGGCGCGGTTCTTGACCGCGTTGTTGTCGCTGTCGAGCCGGAAGTGTTCGACGCGCACGTTCGCGGTCAGCCGCTCCTCGAGCGCACGGAAGGCGAAGTTCACGCGCTGCGCATTGAGGTTGGAATTGCCCGGCTGGCTCCGGCTCGGGCCGATGTTGCGTGTGAAACTGTCGCGCTCGTCGTGCACGGCCGACACGCGCATGGCAAACCAGTCGGTAAAGCCGAGGTTCGCCGCGCCCACGGTGCGCCCCCAGTCGTAGTTGCCGAGCGTCTGCTCGAGGGTTGCGGAGAACTCGCCGTAGCGCGGCGCAGGCGAGCGCACGTAGATTGCGCCGCCGGTCGAGTTCTGCCCTGTCAATGTTCCCTGCGGGCCGCGCAGCACCTCGATCGAGCCGATGTCGTAGAAGGACTGGCCGATGAACTGTTCGTGCGGAATGAGCTGGCCGTCGATGTAGTAGGCGACGCCGGGGTTCGACGTCGGCGCCGACTGGGCAATGCCCACGCCACGTATGTTGATGAACGTCGACCGGTTGTAGGCGTTGATCGCGATCGACGGCGCCACCTGCTGCACGTCGTTCAGGTCGGTGACGCCGCGCCGGTCGAGCTCCGCTCCGTTGAACACGCGTCGCTGCGATCGGCACGTCCTGCAGGTTCTGCTCGCGGCGCTCTGCGGTGACCACGACTTCCGCGAGCCCGTTGTCCGGGGTCGCGCCGAGCGTGACGGGCACGCCGCCGAAAGCTGCGGTCATGCCCGCCCCGAGCAGCAATCCCTTTCGTGTCGCATCCGCCTTCATCGCGTTCCCCTGCGCCGCCTCACCGGGCGATTCCATGCAAGCGTTTTCACACAGGCGAAAGGCCAGCGTCAAGGGGAGGCGCCAAGCGGCAAACTTGCGGCCTCGGAGCTGCTTCGACCCAACCCGGCCGACGCGTCACTCGCTGCTATAGTCTGCAAGCGCTTGCCACAGGGGGAGAAGATGACCGGCAGTCCGATCGCGAGCCAGGTGCGGGCACGCCTTGCCTGGCCTTGTGCGTTGTTCCTGCTGATGAGTTCGCTCGATCGGGCCAACGTCAGCTTCGCCGCTACGTCCATGAATGCCGAGCTCGGCTTCACTCCCGCGCAGTACGGCTTCGGCGCCGGCATCCTCTTCGCCGGCTTCCTCGCAGGCCAGTATCCGAGCGTGCTGCTGCTGCAACGGGTGGGCATGCGTGCCTGGCTCGCGTCGTGCGCTGTTCTGTGGGGAGTCGCCTCGGGCGCCATGGCGTTCATCGACTCGCACGCGCAGTTCTATACGCTGCGCGTCCTGATCGGCGTGGCCGAAGGCGGGCTCGCGCCGGGCATCGTGATCTACCTGAGCCAGTTCGCGACCGAGCGCGAGCGCGCGACCACATTTTCCCTGCCCATGGTCGCCATACCCGTGTCGGTCGTCATTGGCGCGCCGCTGTCCGGCTGGCTGATGTCGGTGGAGACGCCGTTCGGGATGTCGACCTGGCGGTTCATGTTCCTGGCCGAGGCCATCCCGACGCTGATCGTCGGTCTCGCCGCGACGAAGTACTTCCCGAATTCGCCGGCCGAGGCGCGCTGGCTCGACGCCGAGCAGCGTGATTGGCTCGGCCACAATGCGGCACGCAGCGCGGCGAGAAAGCTGCCGAACGAGTGGCGCATCCTGCGCGAGCCGCTCGTTCCACTGGCAGGGCTGCTGTGGTTCTGCCTGTTGTCGGGCTCCTACGGCGTGATCTTCTGGCTTCCGCAGGTGCTTCGCGCACTGACCGGGTTCGACCTGCTGACCATCGGCATCATCGGCGCGCTGCCCTGGGTGGGCGTCGCGCTAGGCATGTACTTCAATGCGACACATTCCGACCGCACCGGCGAACGGGTGTGGCACATTGCCGCGCCCGCGCTGCTCGCCGCGGTCGCATTGACGATCGCCTGGTACGCCGGCGCAGGCGCCGCGGGCCTGGCCGCGCTGATCGTGGCAGGGGTGGGTCTCGGCGCGGCGCAGGGCGCGTTCTGGGCACTGCCTGCTTCGTATCTGACCGCGGCGGGCTTTTCGGTCGCCGTGGTCGCGATCAACACCGCCGGCAGCGCCGGCGGGTTGGTGATGCCGCACCTGATGGGCCTCGCGCGCGAGCGCAGCGGTGGCTTCGCCGTGCCGACCCTGCTGGTCGTCGCGGTGCTGCTCCTCGCCGCCGCGCTCGTCGCCGTGATCCACGCGCTCTATCGAATGCGGCATCGAGCTCAGAACGACGCCTTGAGCCGCAACCAGTAGTGACGGCCGCTGTAGTCGTACATGCTCGGCAGCGTGTGGTTGCCGTCTGGCACGTACGGGGGCTGCTTCGCCATCACGTTGTTCACGCCCGCGGCGATGCCGGTCGACTTGAGGCCGATGCGTTCGCCCAGATCGTAGCTGTAGCTCAGGTCCCAGCTGAGATAGGGCTCGATGGATGACTTGCCGATCGTCCCGGCGTTCGGCGTCTGGTCGTTCGCATACGAATCGGTGTAGCGCACGAGGCTCTGCAGCGAGCCGTCGCCGAGCGACCAGACGTGCCGCAGGGTTGCGCGCCACGGCACCGAGAACGAGCCGCCCGCGGTGCGCGCATTGCGGCTGCCCGAGATGTCGTTGCCGTTGATCTCGTACGTGCCCTGGTAGCTCGCGAGCAGCGACGTGCGCAACCGCCCGGCAACGCCCAGGTCGAACGCATGATTCACGGCGAAGTCGAAGCCTGCCGTCTCGAGCGACGCGTTGTTCACGTAACTCGTGTTGATGCCGACGATGGTGCCGACGTTCACACCATTGACCAGCACGACGCCCGCGGCGGGGTTGCGCAGGATCTTGGTCGGGTCGAGCACGGTGGCCGGATTGCGTGCGAGCTCGACGGCATTCTCGATCGAGATCTGGTCTTCGAACGTGAAATGCCAGTAGTCGACGTCGAAGCTCCAGGCTGCCCACGGCTGCAGCGTGAACCCGATGTTGTAGTTGGTCGATGTCTGCGGTGAGAGGTTCGCGTTGCCGGCCACCGTAGTCACGACGCGGGAGAGGTTGTCGTTACCAGGCGTCAGCCCGTCGTCGACCGCGTTCGAGAACACGACGTTCTGACGGAATCTCTGGTACAGCGATGGCGCGAGGAACGACGTGCTCCACGTGCCGCGCACTTTCAGCAGTCCGGAGGGGGTGGCATAGAGCAGGCCGAACTTGGGATCGGTTGTAGAGAGGCCCGGGCCCGCGGTGTTCTCGTAACGGACGGCGCTGGTGAAGTCGAGACGCCCGGCCGTGTCCGACGCCATCAGCGGGACACTCACCTCGGCGAAAATGGCATTGGAGGTCTGCTCGGCGTTCTTGTCGAAGAATGGCGCCTGCAGGTCGCTCTGGCCTGCGTTCTGCAGCGCAGGATAGTCGGCGCTCCACTCGTCACGACGATGCTGGCCGCCGATCGCGACGCCTATTCGACCCGCCGGCAGCGTGAAGAGCTCGCCCGACACGACGAAGTCGGCCACCTGCGACGTCACTTCGAACTTCTGCCAGTCCTGCGCGGTGATGTACGTGATCATGTCGGCGGTGTTCGACAACGCCGAGCCGGGTGTGGTCGTGACCGAACTGCCGAACACATTGAAGAACTGGCAGGTGCCGCTGCCCGGTCGAATCGTCCCGGCGAGGAGCGGATCGTTCGACGGTGCCAGACACCCTGAACCGCCATAGCCGGCGAGCCCCGCGCGCAGGTTCGGCATCGAGAACGAGCTGCCGAAGGTCGAATCGTCTTCGCCGTTGACCGAGTGGACGAAACTGCCGGTGTAGTGCCAGACGTCGCTGCCGAACAGCTTGCCCTCGACGCCGCCCATCAGCCGCATCGAGTCGACCTGATACTGCGTCGGGTTGAGCTGCGAGCGACAGTTGGTCGTCGTCGCCGGATCGCCGGGGAGATTGCAGTTCAGTCCGAAGATACGGCTGCCGGCCACGACCGTGACGTCCTCCCAGAACGGCACCACGGGCAGGCCGTTCGCGCCGAGCGCGGCGGCGCTGGTGCCGACGACGATCACCTGGCCGGCCGCGTTGCGCGCGGGCAGGAAATCGTTGACGCCGTTGCCGTCCTTGTCGAACGTGAGCTGCGTGCCGCTGCTCTGCGCATACAGAGGGACGCCGGCGGAGTTGAGCGCGCGGAACGGGTTCGAGGGCGCATAGCCGGGCACGATCACCGCGGGCTGCCCGGGCCCCGGATTCGCCGCTGCGCCGGGCGTGTCGATGAGCGAGGTGCGCGTGCGGACGTAGCCTGCCTCGCCGAAGAATTTCAGCGACTCGTTGATCTCGTGATTGAACTCGATGAAGGCCTGGTAGCGGCTCTCGTCAGCGTTCGCGGAAGTGCCGTACGGCGCGTTCTGCTGGCAGTTGGCCGGGTAGGTGGAGCCGAGGCGCGACACCGATCCGGTCGCGGTCGCGGACGTCGTGAAGATCGCGCAGGCCGGATCGCCGATCGTGGTCGCCGCGCCTGCGACCGCACCCGCCGCGTTGCGGTTGGGGATCGCGAACCGGGCGGGCCAGCCGGCCAGGCGAAATTCGCCCGGCAATCCCGGGTTGTTGCGAATGACGTCGAGCGTCTCCCACGTGAAAGGCGCGCGGTTGAAGTATTCGAACGCCGCGACGATGCCGGTCTGCTCGGTCTGCGTACCCCACAGCGCGGAGACGCGATAGTCGGTCGTGGTGCCGTAGGCGCGGGTGTCGCTCTGCGCCTGCACCTCGAAGCCCTCGAAACGATGGCGCGTCAGGAAGTTTGCGACGCCGCCGACGGCGTCCGAACCGTAGATGGAGGACGCGCCGTCCTTCAGGATCTCGATGCGCTCGATCGCAATCTGCGGCACCAGCGAGTTGACGTCGACGTTGTTGACGGTGACCGCGTCGCGGGCGACGCGACGAGAGTTCAGCAGCACGAGCGTTGCGTCGGCGCCGAGATTGCGCAGATTCAGGCTGCCCGAGCCGTTCGACGAGCCGAGCGCGCGTCCGACCGTGAACTGCGTGTTGAAGCTGAAGGGCAGCTGCGTGAGGAAATCGGCGACGGTCTTCGGTGCGTGCGCCTCGAAGTCCTCACGTGCGATGTCCTGCACCGGTGAGGCCGGCGTGAAACCCTCGGAGCGGCGGATGAACGTGCCGGTCACGACGACCTCGCCCACGGGTGCGCCGACCTCCTGCGCCACGGCCATGGTGACGGGGCTCGCGCCGATGACGAGACCTGCAGCGGTGATCACGGGTGACCATTTCATGATTTCATCTCCCTGTTGTAGTTGCCATTCGCGGTGACGCAGAATGGAAGCGCTTGCATTCGTGGCTGAACGTAAAGGATTCGCCGTGATGAAACTGCGCCTGCCGGTCCTGCTCGCGTTGCTGGTGCTGACGCCACTTGCGCTCGCGCATCATTCGACCGCGAATTTCGATCAGTCGAAGCAGCAGACCATCACCGGTGTCGTGACCTATTTCGCCTTCACGAACCCGCATTCGTACATCGACCTGAACGTCGAGGACTCGGCCGGCAAGAGCGAGGCCTACAAGGTGTTCGCGCCGGGCCGCGTGCTGCTCGCCCGATACGACTGGGCCATAACCGACCTCAAGGCCGGTGACAAGGTCGAGATCGTCGGCGCGCCCGATCGCAAGGACCCGCATTTCATGTACCTGACACGCGTGACGTTCGCGAGCGGCAAGGTCTGGCAGCGGAACCAGCAGATCCCCGACTGAGGGCCGCGCGCCGGTCATTGGCGCCACGGCACGTTGCTCGGCTGGCCCTGGAGGTTCAGGTCCCAGATGTCCTGCTGGCACAGGTACTCGCCCACCTCGATGTCGGGCGACCACTTGTAGCGCATGCGCATCGTGACCGGCTGCGTGAACACGGCCGGGTCCTCGATCGTGATCTCGTTGCGGAGCTGCTTCTGGCCGGCCTCGTCGCTGCCGAGCGAAATGCGCTCGATGAAGCGCCGGTTCAGGCTGATCGGCGGATTGCCGCTGAACGGCCCGACGCCATCCTTGCGGACGCGCGTGGTCTCGACCACGAGTGTGTCGCCTTCCCAGTGACCGACCGAGCGGCCCATGGCCGTCGGCAGCGCATCGATCGGAGCCTTGCGCGCATCGAGCGGAATGCGCCGGATGGTGCCGAAGATCTCGAAGAAGAGGGTGACGCGTTCGGGGGTGAACAGCACTTCGAACGGGTACTGCGCGATCAGCCGCATGCTGTACGGATGCGATTCGGGAATGCATGACGCGTTGGCATCGTCGACCGTCGGATCGATCGGCCCGTAGCGCTTCTGGTAGTCGTCGACCGCCTGCTTCGCCGCCGGCGTGTACGGCAGGTCGCGTGGCAGCCGCTCGCTGCGCCTGCTGTCGGGCAGCCAGACGCCGGCCATCTGGGCCGAGACGGCGGGGTGGTCGGCGCTAGCGGCCGCGGCGGCGACGGCGAGCCCCATCGCGAGCGGTATGAGGTGCCTCACTTCGCGGCTCCGGTGCTGACGCGGTCGGGTGTCTCGCGCGGCTTGCCGGCCCGCGCGGCCTCGGCGTGCTCGAACAACCGGTGCCGCCACAGCGAATCGATCCACAGGCGCTCCGAACACTGTCCCTCGGCGAGCTGCGCGGTGGGCGCCCAGGCGAACACGCGTCGCAGTTTCACCGGCTGCGTGAACGTCGCGTCATCGCGCAGCTCGAGGTCGTCGACCAGCACGCGACCGAACTCCGCATCGCGCTCGATGTGCCATCGCTCGCTGACGACGAGCTGACCGCCATGCGACAGACCGTTGCCATCGAGGATGGCCTGCGGCTCGAGGCCGACCGTCTCCACGGCCAGGGCCCGGCCGTCCCATCGACCGCGGGAGATGCCAAACCAGGTCGGCAGCCGCGTCTGCTCTGGCGGCAAGGGCCGTCCGTCCAGATAGACGCGACGCGTCTCCGCATTGAGCAGGTTGGGCTGGAACACGAAATAAACGCGGTCGGTCTTCTGCAGCACCTCGACGGCGCTGGTGCCCGACAACGTGTTGCGGGGCGTGCCGAGCGGCATGCAGAAGCCGGCCGGCTCGTCGCGATCGGGCAGGAATTTCGCCAGGCGCTCGCGCGCCGCTGCGGTCAGCGGCAGCGGTGCGGGCCATGGCGTCGCGCGCTCGGGTACCGGCAACCATCGGCCCGACAGGTCGGGCGCCGCGGCCCCGGCCGCGAACGGCCAGCACAGCACCACGGCGACCCAGGACGCGGCAACGGCAAGCCTTGTTCGCACTGTCGACCCCTGCGCTTCTGCTCGAGCGCTCTTCAGATGTTCGTGGACCGGTCAGCCGAAGCGCAGCGGGACGCGCAGCGCGCCGATCTCCGGAAAGCGGGTGGGCACGATCGGTCCGTCGAGTGTGAAGCCTCTGGGCGTGTGTCGCAGCAGCTCTTCGAGCGCGACGCGCATCTCGAGGCGCGCGAGCGCTGAGCCGACGCACATGTGCGGGCCTCGGCCGAACGCTACCGAGTCCTTCATGTTGGGGCGGTCGAGCCGGAACGTCGCCGCGTCCGTGAACACGTCCTCGTCACGATTGGCCGAGGCGTAGACAAGGGCGATGGGCTCACCGGCGGGGATCGCGCGGCCGTTGCAGACCACGTCGGTCCGGGCCGTACGCGCGAAGCCGCGATAAGGCGTGTACAGCCGCAGGAATTCGTCGGTGGCCGCTTCGCTCGACTGCGGATTCGCCCGCAGTTCGGTCTGCAGGTCGGGATGGCGCGACAGGTGGACCGCGATCGCGCCGATGACGACCGTGGGCGCGATGATTCCGACCACCAGCACCTGGCGGATCGTGCCGACGATCATGTCTTCCGGCAGCGGCTCGCCGTTGACCCGCGCGGCGAGCAGCGCGGAGGCCGCGTCGCGGCCCGGGTCGAGCGGGTTGCGCTTGCGCTCGGCCACGAGCGACCGTGCCATCTCGTACAGCATGAGGCTGCTTTCGCGCGTCGCCGCCTCGTCGTTCGACTGGACGGCAATGTTGTAGCGGCGGCCCACTTCGGCCAGCGCCTCGGACTGCGCCGGCGGCAGGTTCATCCAGGCGTTGAAAACGCGGATGGGCATGCGCGCGGAAAATTCCTCGCAGATGTCGCCGCCACCGCGACTGGCCATGCCCGACAGCAGCTCGGCGCAGATGTCGCGGATCAGCGGCTCGAAATGCGCGACCTTCTGCGGCGACAGCAGGGGCGAGAGGGCGCGGCGATACGGGGTGTGGTCCGGCGGGTCGAGATGCAGCGGCGGCCGACGACCGGTGAAGGCGACCTTCGGCACGACGTTCTGCTTCGAGGTGATGTACAGCTCGCTGTCGCCGGCCGCCCGGACCACGTCGGCGTGCTTCATGTAGGCCCAGAAGCCGCCCCAGGCATCGCTGTGGGCCACCGGACACTCGCTGCGCAGGCGCGCATACACCTCGTGCGGGCTGTCGAATGTCTCGGGCGCGAGCGGATCGAAGTCCTGCGTCATGGCGCGAGTATAGCGGCTCGCTGCAAGCGCTTGCAGCAGTTTTGATGTCGCCAGCCGGCGCCTGTGCAATGCTTTCCGCGCCCATGGCACACCGCAAGACACGCATTCCCCGCCTCGATGACGTGGCCCGACGGGCCGGCGTGTCGACCGCCACCGTCTCTCGCTACTACAACAGTCCCGAGGTCGTTGCCCCCGACACCGCGGTACGCATTCGCGCCGCCATCGATGCGACCGGCTATGTGCCCAACCTGCTGGCCGGCGGGCTCGCGTCGAATCGCAGCCGGCTGGTGGCGGTGCTGGTGCCGGAGGTCGCGCAGTCGATCTTCAACGACACGATCCAGGCGATGAGCACGGAGCTCTCGCTCGACGGGTACATCGTGATGCTCGGGCTCACCGGCGCCGACAACAGCCGCATGTCGCAGCACATCGACGCGGCGCTGGCGCGCCGTGCCGATGGCGTCATCCTCACCGGCATCGTTTCGGACGCGGCCACGCGCGAGCGGCTGCTGCAGCGGGACACGACCGTCATCGAGACGTGGGGCATCCCGGACTCGCCAGTCGACATCGCCGTCGGCTTCTCTCACACCGCCGTTGGTCGCGACGTGGCCCGCTTCCTGCTCGGTCGCGGCTATGCGAGGCCACTGCTCGCAGTCGCGGCCGGAGCGCGGGCTCGGCAGCGCCGGGACGGCTTCATCGACGAATGGCGCATCGCCGGGCGAGAAGCTCCCGAGGTCATCGAGGTGCCGCTGCCCACCCGTTTCGGTCATGCACGGCTCGTCTGGCGACACCTGCAGCAGCTGAAGCCACGGCCGGACGTCGTCGTCTGCGGGTCGGACCTGCTGGCACAGGGCGTCATCGTCGAGGCTATGACCGCGGGCATCAAGGTGCCGGAGCAGGTCGCGGTGGTCGGCTTCGGCAACCTCGCGATCGCCGGCGACATGCGTCCTTCGCTCACCACGGTGGAAGTGGACGGCGCGCGCATCGGTCGGGAGACGGTCGCGGTGCTGCGGCGTCGCGCGGCCGGCGAGCGCATCACGAACAAGGTCATCGACGTAGGCTTCCGCCTGCTGGCACGCGAAAGCGCCTGAACCCTCGACAGCGGCCGCCGCCCGCGCGCAGAATCGCCCGGAGTCTGCAAGCGCTTGCAGCAATCGGGGGCCTGATGAAGCGATTCGTGCTGGCGGGATGGGGTGCCGGGTTGGCTGCGGTCGTGACCGGCGCACTCGCCCAGGCTGCCGAACCCGTCCCCGGAACGCTCGGTGCGTCGTCCGGCACCGGTCCGTTCCCGGCGGTGGCCGAGCTGCGCGCCGATCTGCCGACGCACACCCTGTACCGCCCGGTCACGCTGCCAAAGACACCGCTGCCGGTGTACCTGTGGGGCAATGGCGCGTGCCGCGACAACGGCCTGCAGCACGGCGCGTACCTGCGGCAGGTGGCCTCGCACGGCTACCTCGTCATCGCCATCGGTCGGCCGCGGGCCGAGCGTCCGCTCGAGCCGGTCCCGGCGGCCGCTCTGCCGCTGCCCGCGGCCCCGGCGGTGACGCCACCGAATCCGCGCCTCACGCCAGACGAGACGCAGGCGTCGCAGCACCTCGACGCGATCGCGTGGCTGACGCGCGAGAATTCCCGCGCCGGCAGTCCGTTCCAGGGTCGCATCGACGTCGAGCACATCGCGGTCGGTGGGCACAGCTGCGGCGGCCTGCAGGCCCTCGGCGTGTCGTCCGATCCGCGCATCGACACGACCCTCGTCCTGAACAGCGGCATCTACGTGCAGGCCGGCGGGCCCAGCGGCGTCGGCATCGACAAGTCCGCTCTCACGCGGCTGCATGCGCCGGTGCTGTATCTCAGCGGCGGTCCAGCCGACATCGCGCACTCCAACACGCTCGACGACGTCGCGCGCATCGAGCAGGTGCCCGTGTTTCACGGCTGGCTGCCGGTGGGGCACGGCGGCACCTTCTGGACCGAGCCCGACGGGGGTGCCTGGGCGCGCGTGACGGTGCGCTGGCTCGACTGGCGGCTGAAGAACGATGCGGACGCGAGCTGGGATTTCGCCGGCCCTGCCTGTCGTCTCTGCAGCGATGCGCGCTGGACCGTCACGCAGAAGAAGCTCGGCCTTCCCGCAGGTCTGTATCGCGAGTCGACCTACGTCACCGTGCGCGACGGCACCCGGCTGGCGATGAATCTCTATCGGCCCGCCAGGGACGGCAGGCCGGCCCCCGGACCGTTGCCCACGGTTTTTGCGTTCACGCCGTACCGCGCGCGGTTCCGCGATGCCGATGGGCGGCTGCGCGAACTGGAGCAGTTCCGCAGCACCGGCCTGCTGGCCGCCGCCGGGCAGGAGTACGCGTTCGCGGTGGCCGACGTCCGGGGCAAGGGCGCCTCGTTCGGTGCGCGCCGCGGGTTCCAGGACCGCACCGAGGCAGAAGACGGCCGCGATCTCGTGCAATGGCTCGCCGCGCAGCCGTGGTCGAACGGTCGCGTGGGCATGCTCGGTTGCTCGTATCTCGGCGGCACGACCGTCCACGTCGCGAGCACCGCGCCGGCTGCATTGAAGGCCATCTTCACCGGTGCCAGCGATCTCGACAAATATGCGTTCGTGCGCCGTGGCGGCATCACGGCGCAGTTCAATACGCGGCCGGACGAACCGCTCAGCGACGATCTGATGAGCGTTCCGCTCGACGCGGATGCCGACGGGGCGCAGCTGCGCACGGCTGTGGCCGCGCACGCGCGCAACACGCCGATGGCGCCGCTCTGGTACGGCATGCCGTTCCGCGACAGCGTCTCGCCGCTGACCGGCAACCGGTTCTGGCAGGAGGCCGGCCCCTATCCCTATCTGCAGACGATTCGCGACGCCAGGATCGCGACCTACTTCTGGGGCAACTGGGAGGACGAGCCCACCGAGCAGGTGCTGCTGCTCGCCGCCAATCTCGGCGGCAAGCTGTTGGTAGGTCCAGGCTCCCATTGCGTCGCGCCACCCGGCTACGACCTTGGCAAAGAGGTGCGCCGCTACTTCGATCACCATCTGCTCGACCGCGACACCGGCCTGTATGCGGAGCCGCGCGTCACCTGGCATCTCGATGGGCGCAAGCGGCGCCGGGCAATGGATCCGCAGTGAGAAGCTGCCGGGGCAGGGCGTCGATCGCAGTCGTCTCGTGCTGGCCCGGGGCGGCGCGCTCACGGCACGCACCGGTGCGCGCGACGAGAGAACGTTCGCGGTCGACTACGGGGTCGGTTCGTCCGACTACTTCGCTTTCTGGATCGCGAGCCAGGCCGCGCACGGACTGAGCTGGACCGGCAGCGCCGTTGCCGGAAGACCGCGTCCTCGTCGGCGCTCCGGTAATCGAACTGGAACTCGCAGCCGATCACGACGACGCCAACGTGTTCGCCTATCTCGAGGAGCTCTCGCCTGCGGGCGAGGCCACCGTCATCTCGTTTGGGCGGCTCGCCGCCTCGCAGCGACGACTGTCGAAGGCACCGTACGACACGCTCGGCCTGCCGTGGCAGTCCGGCCTGTCCACCGATCGCGAGCCGCTGACCCCGGGACGCTTCGTCCGGATGCGTTTCGTCCTGACCCCTGCAGGGCGGGTCATCCGCGCGGGGCAGCGGTTTCGCGTCGTCGTCACCGGCGCCGATCCGCGCCAGCGAAACCTCGCCGAGCTCCGGCAGGATCCTGCCGTCCGGATCACGGTGCGGGGCGGCAGGTCCTGGGTGGAAGTGCCTTTGCTGCCCGCCGGGAAGCACCCAGGCTGATCCGCGCCTTGACAGCGCTCGCGGGCTGCGCGCAGTCTTTGTTAACAATTTCGTCAACATGGATGACGGGGGGTTTATGGCGCAGCGAGTACGGCATTCCGTGCGTACGGTGTTGTGGGCGGGCGCATTCGCGTCGTTCGCGACGGGCGTCGCAACCACCGCTGAAGCGGCTGACGACATCGGCGAGGTCGTCGTCACCGGCAGCCGGGTACGCGGCGCGGCACCGGTCGGCTCGGCCGTCACGACGCTCGGCTCGGCGGATATCGCGGCATCGGGGCAGGTGACGCTCGATCGCGCGATCAAGGAGCTGCCGCAGAACTTCGACCTGGGCGTCAGCGAGAACTCGCGCGGCCAGTCGGGCGGCGCCGGCAACATCGTCTACGGCAACACCGTCAACCTGCGCGGCATCGGCCCCTATGCGACGCTCGTGATGCTCGACGGTCACCGCGTCGTCAACAACAGCCGCTCGACCGACCCGTCGATCATCCCGACGCTCGGGGTGGAGCGGGTCGAGGTCGTCGCCGATGGCGCGTCGGCGATCTACGGATCCGATGCCATCGCGGGTGTCGTCAACATCATCCCGCGGCGAACGCTCGACGGCATCGAGGCCTTCGGTCGTTACGGCTTCACCGGCGGCGGTGAATACAGCGAGCGGGTGATCGGCGCCGCCTGGGGCATGGTGGGTGAGCGCGGCCAGCTGATGTTCGCGTACGAGAACGCGCATCGCGATTCGCTGTCGGGCGATGATCGCGATTTCTTCCGCAATGACCAGCGCACCTCCGGCGGCCGCGACTACCGCGTCACGCGTTGCGCGCCCGGCACCATCCGCACGGCCACCTCGACCTACGCCATTCCGGTCGCGGGCGTGACGCAGGCGACCGCGACGCAGCTGGTGGCGGGCACGACCAATCTCTGCGACGAGCTCACCGGGCAGGACCTTTTCCCCGAGCAGGAATACAACTCGCTCAGCGCGACCGCGACCTATGAGGTCAACGAACGCGTCGCCATCGTGTTCGACGGTTTCTACAGCGAGCGCGACTTCATGCGGCGGCCCGCCTACGCCAGTGCCACGCTCACCGTGCCGCAGACGAATGCGTTCTTCGTCCGGCCACCGGGCTTCACCGGCACGTCGTACACGCTCGACTACAACTTCCGCAACGACCTGCCTCTGAACGTGAACCCCGGTCGCTCGCAGAACTGGCAGGCGACGCCGGGCGTGCGCGTCGACCTCGCGCGCGGCTGGCAGCTCGAGGCGCTGATCGGCTACGGCGGCAATCACGACGACTCGTCGACCTACCTCGGCACCAACAACACGGCATTGAACGCGGCGCTCGCGAGCACGAATCCGGCGACGGCGTTCGACCCCTACGGCCTCGGCCGCACGGCGCAACCGGTGCGCGACCTGATCGCGAACCAGATCTTCCTCGCCCCGACGCTGAACCGCTTCCTCGGCTACGAGGTGCGGCTGAACGGCACTCTGATGACGCTGCCCGGCGGCAACCTCGCGCTCGCAACCGGCTACGAGGGTCAGCAGCACGATGTCGATCTCGGCTCCGCGCGCGGCAATCCGGGCACGCCGATCGCGATCCGCAGCTTCTCGCGCAAGGTCGACTCCGGCTACGTCGAGCTGCTGGTGCCGCTGGTCGGCAGCGGCAACGCGCGTCCGGGCATCGAGCGCCTCGCCCTCGACGCGGCGCTGCGTTACGACCGCTACGACGACGTCGGCAACACCACCAACACCAAGTTCGGCCTGACGTACGCGCCCCTGCCGAACCTCGCATTGCGGGGCAGTTACGGCACGTCGTTCCGTGCGCCGCTCATCTCGCAGATCTACGGCAACAGCAACAACCTCTTCGCGCAGAGCTACCAGAACCCGGCCGGCGGTGCGCCGCTGCCGGGCATCGCGCTGTCCGGTGCGAACACCGATCTCGGACCCGAAGAGGCGCGAACGTGGTCGGTCGGCTTCGACTTCGATCCGCTGCCCGAGCTGAAGATCGGCGTCACCTACTGGGACGTGCTGTACGAGAACCAGGTCGAGAGCTACCTGTCGAATCTCGCGATCCTCGCGCGCGAACCGGAGTTCACCGGTACCGACGTCATCCTCCGCGGCACCGCCGCGCGCGATCGCGTCCTGCAGCTCATCGGCCAGGGCGTGACGCTCGCGGCCGGTTCGTTCCCCGGCGGCTCGCCCAACAACGTCACGCTGTTCGTCGACGGACGCAACAAGAACCTCGGCAAGTCGACCACGCGCGGCATCGACCTCACCGGCAGCTGGCGCGTCGACACCGCAGCGGCCGGGCGCTACACGTTCGCGGTCAACGGCACGTACCTCACGCAGTACGACCTGGCCATCACCGGCACCGCGCCCCAGCTGAACCGGCTCGACACGATCTTCAATCCGCTGCGCCTGAAGCTGCGGGCGAGTATCGGCCTGGATCTCGAGCCGTTCTCGGCACAGATCGCTGCGACTCACATCGGCGGCGTATCGCAACACGGCGATCACGCCGGGCGAGGCCATCGCGTCGTACACGCCGATCGATCTGAGCCTGGCGTGGACGGTCGGCGCAGCCGATGCGAGCTGGGCGCTGCGCGATCTGAAGATCGGCTTCGAGGTGCGCAACGTGTTCGACGAGGAACCGCCGTACGTCAATCTCGCGCCGAGCGCGAACGGCAGTGGCGGCTACGACGCCTCGGTCGCGAACCCCATCGGCCGACTGTTCGCGGTCAGCCTGCGGAAGAAGTGGTGACCCATTCCGGTCTCACGGATCGAAGTGCGCGTTGAGTTCGATCAGGGCATCGAGCCCCTGCGTGATGTGCGAGCGCATCGCGCGCTCCGCATCTTCGGCGCGGCCGTCGAGAATGGCGGCGGTGATCAGCCGATGGTCGGCATTGGCCATGGCGATGCGCTGCGAAGTGTAGAACGTCGCGAACAGCAGCCGGTAGATCGGCACGGTGAGACGCGTCAGGAACTGCCCGACGTAGGCGTTGCCCGAGCCTTCGATGATGAGCCGGTGCCAGGCATCGTTCAGGCGTGCGAAGCGCTCGTGGTTGACCGCACTCTCGTTGGTGTCGAGTTCCTGCTGGATCGCGTCGAGTCGACGCTTCGCCTCGTCGCTGCCGAACGCGGCGAAGTCGTGGGCGGCCAGGCCTTCGAGCGCCATGCGTGTCCGGTAGATCTGGCGTACCTCGTCACGGCTCAGCTTGCGCACCGAGGCGCCGCGGAACGGCTCGGTCGCGACCAGGCCTTCCACCTCGAGCCGCTTCAGCGCTTCGCGCACCTTGCCGCGGCTCGCGCCGGTGGCACGCACGATGTCGGCTTCGACCAGGCGCTGGCCGGGCACGAGCTTGCCGTCCCGGATGCGAACGCGCACCCACTGGACGACATCCGTCGTATCGTTCGAGACCTTCGAGGGGCGGGACGTTCTGGCCATGCGTGAGTGGATCATCAAGCATCGACGCGCGGGCGCGCAATCGGGTGATCCGCTCTCCATCGTGTTGACCGGCGACCTGGTGCTCGATGTCGCCGAGCCCGATCACTGGTTGTCGGGCATCGCGCCGGTGCTGCAGGCTGCCGATCTCGCGATCGGCCATCTCGAAGTGCCGCACACGCTCCGGGGCAGTGAGCTTGCGGGCGACGTGCCCGCGCCCGGCGCCGATCCGGCGCATCTCGCCGCACTGGGCCGCGCCGGCATCGATGCCGTGACGCTCGCCGGCAACCACATCGCGGATCGCGGTGCCGACGGCATTGCCGACACGCGGGCGGAACTCGCGCGGCTCGGCATCGCCTGCACCGGAGCCGGCTCGACGCTGGCCGAGGCGCGGCGTCCTGCGCTGCTCGAGGCCGGCGGACGCAGGGTCGCGCTGCTGAGCTACAACTGCGTCGGCCCTGAAAACGCCTGGGCACTCGACTCTCGCGCGGGTTGCGCATGGCTGCCCATCGAAACCGACGATGGTGCACCGGTCGCGCCGGCTGGCAGGCTCGCGCGTCCCGCTGCCGAAGCACGCGCGCTGCTGCTGGACGACATCGTCGCGGCACGCGAGCTTGCCGAACTCGTGGTCGTCGCCCTCCACAAGGGCCTCGTGCACGTCCGCGCGAGGCTCGCGCCGTACGAGCGCGCCATCGCGACGCTCGCCGTCGAGGCCGGGGCCGACGTCGTGATCGGCCACCATGCCCACATCCTGCGCGGCGTCGAGTTCGTCGCCGGCGTGCCGGTCTTCCACGGTCTCGGCAACGGCTGCGTCGTGACCCGTGCACTGTCGCCGGGACAGGATCATCCGGCGCGGTCGGCCTGGGTCGAACGGCGCAAGCAGCTGTTCGGATTCGAGCCCGATCCGGCTTACACGCTTGCGCCCTTCCATCCCGAAGCGGTCCATGCACTGCTCGCGCGGCTGGAATGGCACGCGGACGGAAGGCTCGAGGCAGGCTTCGTGCCGGTGTTCGTCGAGGCACCGGGACGACCGGTGCTCGCGACTGGCGAACGCGCGCAGCGCGTCCGCGACTACGTGCGCGACATCACCGCCGAAGCCGGCCTGCCGCCACTGCGTATCGAGACACGCGGCGAACGGGCGGTGTTCGCTTGACCCCCTTCGGTTCGCGCGCGCATGCCGCGCTGGTCGTCGTGGGCGGCGCTGCGCTGCTGCTCGCGATGGGGATCGACGGCGTCGCCGTCATCGGACGGCACGTCGATGTGCCGTTGCTCGGCTCGATCGAGGCAGTGCAGGCAGCAGTGCTGGTCGCCGGCGCGGTGGCGCTGCTGGTGTCGACGCTCGCCGATCGCCATGCGCGCGTGCACCTCCTGGTCGACCGCCTCTCGCCCGCGGCGCGGCTTGGCCTGCAGCGGGCAGGCTTCCTGCTCGGCGCGGCGGTGTTCGCGACGCTCGCGGTCGCGAGTGGCTGGATCGCGAGCGAACTGTGGAACGGGTTCGAACAGAGCGAATGGCTGCGCATTCCCTACGCTCCGCTGCGCGTGATCACGGTGCTGTCGTCCAGCGCCGTCTCGATCGCCTTCGCGGTTGCCGCGTTCCGCCGGGGCGCGCCATGAGCGCCACGCCGCTTCTCGGGGCAGCCGCCGTCGCCGTGCTGTTCGCGCTGCTGCTGCTCGGGGCGCCGATCGGCATCGCGCTCGGCGCGGTCGGGCTCGCGGGCCTCGCGCTGACGCTCGGGCCCGAACCCGCCGTGATCAAGGCAGGCGTCGTGCTGTTCGAGACGCTGACCCGCTATGAACTCGGCACGCTGCCGCTGTTCATGCTGATGGCACATCTGTGTTTCGCGGCCGATGCCAGCCGCGATTTCTTCGATGCCGCCGCGCGGCTGATCGGCCATCGGCGGGGCGGGCTCGCGCTCGCGTCGGTCTGCGGCTGCGCGGGCTTCGGGGCGATCAACGGCTCGAGTCTCGCGACGACGGCAACGATCGGACTCGTCGCGCTGCCCGAGATGCGGAAGCGAGGCTACGCCGACAGTCTCGCCACCGGCTCGGTGGCCGCCGGCGGAACGCTGGGCCAGATGATTCCGCCGTCGGGCGCGCTGATCGTGTTCGGCATCATTGCCGAGCAGTCGATCGGCACCCTGTTCACCGCGGCCATCGTGCCCGGCATCACGCAGATGCTGAGCTACTTCGTCGTGATCTGGCTCGTGACGCTGCGCCGGCCCGAGCTCGGTCCGCCAACCCCGCGCGCCACGTGGCGCGAGCGCGGTGTCGCCTTGCGCCGCGTCTCCGATCTGCTCGCACTGATCCTGATCGTGATCGGCGGAATCAGTCTCGGCTGGTTCACGCCGTCCGAAGCGGCCGCGGTCGGTTGCATCGGCGCACTGCTCATCATCATCCGGCGCCGCAAGCTCACGCGCGCAGTGCTGTTCACGGCGCTCGAAGAGACGCTGAAGACGAGCGGCATGATCCTGACGGTGATCGTGGGCGCCTTGCTGTTCAGCGTACTGGTGAGCGTCACCGGTCTCGCCGATGCGTTCGGCCTGTGGGTCACCGCTCTCGGCGCGGGGCCGGTCACCACGATGATCCTCATCGCGGTGTTCCTGCTGGTGGTCGGGTCGGTGCTCGACGGGCTCGGGCTCATGCTGCTGACGACGCCCATCCTGCTGCCGGTCGTATCCGGGCTCGGCCTCTCGACCATCTGGTTCGGCATCTTCCTGATACGTGCGATGGAGATCGGCTTCGTGCATCCGCCTCTCGGACTGAACCTCTACGTCATCCAGAACGTCGCACGCGATGTGCCGCTCGGCCGCATCTTCCGCGGTGTGCTGCCGTTCCTCGCCGCGGATCTGATCCATCTGCTGCTGATCATCCTGTTTCCCGCGATCGTGCTCGCGCTGCCGGCGGTCCTCGCGCGATGAACGACCTGACCACACGGCTCGACACGATCCTGCACGACCCGATGGCGCCGGCCCGCGCGCACGGGGCAGGGGTGGGTTATGTCGGTTTCGACTTTCCGCAGGACCTCGCGTTCGCGCTCGACGCGCCCTGTCTCCACCTGCCGTGGCAGGCCGACCGGGCGACGCCGTTCGCCGACCAGTGGCTGGAAAGCGGCTTTCCCGGCTGGGCGCGGTCCATCGTCGAAGACTGGGGCGCCGGCCGGTTCGACTGCCTGCGTACGGTCGTGTTCTCGCGCGGCGACGATGCATCACATCGGCTGTACTACTACCTGCGCGAGTTGCAGCGTCGCGGCCGTCTCGCCGGTCCCGAGCCGCAGGTGCTCGACGTGGCGCGAATTCCCCGCGACTCCAGCCGCCGCCATACGCGCGACGCGCTCGCCACCACCGCCGCGGCGCTCGGCGTCGACGCGACGGCCTGGCAGTCGGGCATACGGCGAGCCAATGCGCTGCGGGATGGTTTCGCCGCCCTTGCGGCGGAGCGGCCTCCAGGGAGAGCAGGTCAATCGCCTCGCGCGCGCCAGCCTGTTCGCCGACGTGACCTCATTGCTCGGCGACGCGGCTGCGCTGGCGGTGGCGACACCGCGCCTGCGGGTGCTGCTTGCCGGCAGCGCGCCGCCGGATGAACGGCTGCACGACGCGGTCGCGCGCGCGGGCGGAGAAGTCGTCGCGCAGCTGCACGGCTACGCGCCGGCCCGCATCGGCGAGCGCATCGACCCCGCGAGCGCGGACGTCATCGGCGCCGTCGCCGACGCCGTGCGTGCGAGCTCGGGCCCGCGCAGTTTCGTCGACCCGGCCAGGTCGCTCACCCGCGCGCTCGACGCATCGCGTGCCGATGCGATCGTCCTCTGGCTCACGCGCGAGGACGAGGCGCTCGCATGGCACGTGCCGGCACTGCGATCGGCCAGCGCGGCGAGCGGCAAGCCGTCGCTGCAGCTGACCGCGCGGCGATGGGACGGCAGCGACGGTGCGCTGGCCGAGATCGAATCATTCGTGGAGAAGCAACTGCGATGAGTCCGTTGAATGGGCACCGGGTCGTCACCTGGGGTGGAATGGGCGATCGGCCGCTCGCGCGGCTGTTCGCATCGCTCGGCGCGGAGATCGTCAACGCGGATGCGGCGATCGATTCGCTCGCAGGCGCGTCGTTCCTGCTCGATGACATCGGTCTCGCGCTGCTGTCGGACCGGGGGATCGGTCGAGCTGAAATCGAACGCCGCTTTCCGGCGCTCGTGCACGTCAGCGTCACGCCATTCGGCAGCACCGGCCCCCGTGCCCGCTGGCGGGGTGGCGAACTCGTCGCCTCCGCGATGGGGGGCGTGCTGCGGCTGACCGGCGAGCCGGACCGCGCGCCGGTCAAGGAGGCGCTCGACGCCTGCCTGTTCCACGCCGACATGGCCGCCGCAGCGGGAGCGATGGCCGCCCATCACTCGCGCGGTACCCACGGTGCGGGACAGCACGTCGACGTGTCGGTGCAGGAGGTCGCGTTCAGCCGCAACGTCAACGGCGTGCTGGTGTGGCAGTTCGACCGCCGCAAGCTGCAACGCGTCGGCGGCGCACTGAACTACGGCATCGCCACGGTGCGCTGCATCTGGCCGCTCGCCGATGGCTGGTGCTTCCACACGCTGATGACCGGCCGCTTCGGCGCGCCCGCGAACCAGGCGCTGTCGGACTGGATGGACGAGCGCGGCGTCGCCAATCCGCTGCGCGGTGTCGACTGGCAGAGCTACAACCGCTCGACGCTGCCTGCAGCGACGCGCGCGGAATGGGAGCGCGCGATCGAGGCATTCTTCCGCGGCGTCACGCGCGCTCAGGTGCGGGACGAGGGCAGACGGCGCGGCATCAACGCCTGCACCGTCGCGACCCCGGCCGACGTGCTTGCCGACGAGCATCTGCACGCGCGCCAGTTCTGGCACGAAACGGCGTCCGGTCGCACACCGCGCCGGTTTGCCGAATGGCGCAGCGGGCCGGATGCCCCGCCGGCGGGCTCGCGTGCGGGCGAGGGCTCGAGGCCGGGCCCGTTGTCCGGCCTGCGCGTGCTCGATTTCGCCTGGGCGCTGGTCGGGTCGATCACGACGAAAGTGCTCGGCGACCTCGGTGCCGACGTCATCAAGGTCGAGTCGCGCACGCGGCCGTGCCTTTCCCGGCTCGACGTGCAGGTGTCGGTGTCGAAGGCGGGCGATTTCGATGACAAGCCCTGGTTCGCCCATCTCAACACGTCGAAGCGCAGCCTGGCCCTCGACATGAAGCGACCCGAATCGCGCGAGGTGCTCGAGCCGCTGCTCGACTGGGCCGACGTGATCGTCGAGAACTTCTCGCCCGGTACGATGGCCAAGCTCGGCCTCGACTACGACACCCTCGTCCGGCGACGTCCGCATCTCGTCATGGTGTCGGGCAGCGTCTATGGCCAGACGGGCCCGCTGTCGCAGGAATGGGGCGTCGATGGCACGGGCGCCGCGCTGTCGGGCCGCACTTTTCTCACCGGCTGGCCCGACCGCGATCCGGTCATTCCCGGCGCGGTGCCGTACGGCGATGTCATCGTGCCGTACGTGATGGCCGCACTGGCCGCATGCGCCGTGCAGCACCGGCGCGAGACCGGCCGCGGAGCGCACATCGATGCCTCGATGTACGAGATCTGCGTGCAGCAGACCTGGCCCGCGATCCGTGCCGCGAGCCACGGTGCCATGCCCACCCGACTCGGCAACGACGACCTGTCCGTGTTCCGGCAAGGGGTCTATCCCACCCTCGGTGCCGATCGCTGGATCGCGATCTCGATCGCGGATGCCGCCGAGTGGGACCGTCTCGTGGCGTTCGCAGCAACTGACGACCTCGCCAGCTGGACGTCGACCCAGCACGACCACGAGCTCGCAGAACGATTGCAGCAGGCCGGATTTGCAGCCGGCGTGGTGCAGGACGTCGAAGATCTGCTCGAGCACGACGCAGGCCTCCGCGCTCGCGGCGCATTGACGCCCCTCCTGCATGCGAAGCTCGGCGAATTCGGCCATATGCGCACACCGCTCACGCTGTCGCGCGATACGGTCGCGCCGTTCCGGCCGCCATCGCTCGGCGAACATGGCGTTGCCATCGCGCGCGAGCTCGCGGGGCTCGACGAGAAGCGCATCGATCAGCTCGAAGCACTGGGCGTGTTCCGATGAACGATACGACGGCACGGAAAGACCTGCTTGCCACGCAGGCGGCGGGCGAGTTCCAGAAGGCCTTCGGTGCCGAGCTGCGGCGCCGCGTCGTCGATCGCGGCGAGCCGTTCGTCATCGCGCAGGCCGACACCCCGCATGAATTGTTCCATGCGATGGACGTGCCGGTCGTCACCAACCAGTGGTGGTCCGCTTACATCTCCGCGAAACGTCTCTCGACCCGCTATTTTGGCGTGCTCGACGAGATGGGCTATCCGCCCAACCGCTGCAGCTACTGCTCGCTCGGGCTCGGCTGCACGCTCGCGAACGATGCGGCGACCGCGCCCTGGGGCGGCCTGCCGCGTCCGGCGATGCTGATTGCGCGACTGACGTGCGACTGCGTGCAGCACGTGTTCACGCAATGGGCGAATGCGCTCGGGTCACGCTTCTTCCCGCTCGAGGCACCGGCGTGGCAACACCAGGACGCGCAGTGGTTCCACCATTCGCGCAGCGACTGGCGCACCGTCTACGAGCCCCGACGTATCGCCCTGCTGGTCGAAGAGATGCGCGAGCTGGTGCAGATCCTCGAAGCGGAGACCGGCCGCAGGTTCGACGAGGGCCGCTTCCTCCACCTGATGGAACGCATCAACGAGCAGGAAGGCTATCTCGCCGAGGCGGCCGACCTGGTCGGCGACGCGCGGCCGTGTCCGGTATCGATCGTCGACCAGATGCCGAACACCATGATTCCGCAGTGGCACCGGGGCTCGGACTGGGCCGTCGCGCACGCGAAGCGCTTCCGTGATGAAGTGGCCGACCGCGTGCGACGCGGCATCGGTGTCGCTCCCAACGAGCGTGTGCGGCTCATGTGGATCGGCGCAGGCCTCTGGCACGACACCGCGTTCTACCAGGCGCTCGAGGAACAGCTCGGCGCCGTGTTCGTCTGGTCGATGTATCTGCCGTTCGCGCGTGTGCAGTACATCCGCGATCTGCAGGGCCGACCGTTCGAGGCGCTCGCGAGCCGCATCTGCTCCATGAACGAGGTGCTGCACCTGCCGCCGTGGATGAACGGCTGGATGGTGCACGAGGCCGGACGTTGCGGCATCGACGCCGCCGTCGTGCTGGTGCCGCGCGACAACCGGCTGTCGCAGTCGGGCACGAAGCTGACCTGCGCCGCGCTGCGCGATGCCGGCGTCCCGGTTCTCGAGCTCGATGCCGACATGGTCGACGCGAAACGCTGGAATCGCGATGCGATGATCGAGGGCGTCGCAACGTTCCTGCGCGAACAGGGGCTCGGTTGATCGTGCGGAAGACACTCAGCCTGGTGCTCGCGGCGCTGTTGCTGTGTGCGTGCACGTCGCCCGACACGCCGGGCGTGACCGTGCTGGTCTACGCGACCCCCTACGGCCCCGCGCATCCGTTCAGCCGCGCGGACCGCGAATGGATGGATTTCGTCGAGCAGCGTAGCGGCGGACGCTTGCGCGTCCGGCCGAGCTGGCAGGGAGCGCTGCTGTCCTCCGAGCACTCGCTGCTCGAGCTGCGCCATGGCATCGGCGATGTCGGCCTGATCACACCGATCTACGTCAAGGGCGGCGCGCACCTCATCCGCGTGCAGTCCGGCTTCTACAGCGGCGCTGAGACGATCGAGCAGCAGGTGGCGATGTATCGCTGTCTCGAGGCGGCCCATCCGGAATTCGCGAAGGAGCTGACGGGCCTGAAGGTACTCGCGATCCAGGGCGGCATCCTGCCCGGCATCGTCACGCGCGACCGGCCGGTGCGAACGCTCGACGACTTGCGCGGCCTGCGCATCCGTGCGCCCACCGAGCTGCTGACCGTGCTGCACGATCTCGGCGCCGATCCGGTCAACATGCCGATGGGCGACGTGTACTCGGCGCTCGCCAAAGGCGTCATCGATGGCGTCATCGCGCCAATGGATACCTTCCGTTCGCTTCATTTCTCCGAAGTGGCGCGCTGGTACACGGCGCTGTCGGTGCCACGCGGCGCCTATCCGGCTCGCGCCATGGCGATGGAGCGATGGATGCGCCTCTCCGACGCCGATCGCGCCGTGCTCGAGGCGAGCATCCCCGTGTGGGAGGCGGCCCTCGCGCGGCAGACGCGGCGTGCACAGGAAGAGGGCCTCGCCGCGGCCAGGGCGGGCAATGTCAGCGAGCTCGCGATCGACGTGGGCGAACAGCGACGGTTCGACGCGCTGTATCTCGAGGATGCGCGTCGCGGCGCCGCGACGCTGGCCCGATTCGGCATCGACGGCTCGGCGGTGTTTGCCACTGCGCGCCAGTGTGAACGGGAGGGACGATGAAGCAGCCTCTGGACGGCGTGCGCGTCGCCGATTTCAGTCACGTGATGGCAGGTCCGTACGCGACACATCTGCTGCGACTGCTGGGTGCGGAGGTCATCAAGATCGAGGCACCCGGGCGCGGCGATGCGATGCGCTACTACGGCCCCGACCGGCGGTACGACGGCATGGCGCCGGCGTTCATTGCCGTGAACGCCGGCAAGAAGTCGATCTGTCTCGACCTGAAGGACGCGAGCGACGCCCGCACGGCGCGTGCCATCGTCGCGCGCAGCGACGTGCTGCTGGAGAACTTCCGGCCCGGCGTCATGGCGCGGCTCGGCCTCGGGTTCGAACAGGTGAAGGTGCTGCGACCCGACATCGTCTACTGCTCGGTCTCCGGCTATGGCCAGTCAGGGCCGCTGCGCGACTGGCCGGCGATCGACAACATCGTGCAGGCGACGAGCGGAATGATGAGTCTCGGCGGTGAGCCGGGCGATCCGCCGATGCGGGTCGGCTTTCCCGCCGTCGACACGCTGACCGGCCAGACTGCGGCGTTCGCGATCCTGGCCGCGTTGCTGCGGCGAGCGAACGGGTCGAACGAGGCGCAACTGATCGATGTCGCGATGCTCGACGCCTCGCTCGCGTTCATGGCGTCGGCGGTCGTCCCGTGGCTCGTCACGGGCAAGGCGCTGCAGCGAACCGGCCAGGTCGGCTACAGCGGGCAACCGACGTCTGGCCTGTTCCGCGCACAGGACGGCCACTACGTTTCGCTCGGCGTCGTGCAGCAGCATCAGTTCGAGCGTCTCGCGCGCCTGCTCGATCGCCCGGGCTGGCTAGAGGACGCGCGGTTCGCGAATCCGCACAGCCGTCTCGAACACGCCGCCGCGCTGATCACCGAACTCGACGTGGTGATCGCGATGCAGTCCGCCGACTACTGGGAGTCGCTGCTGAGCGCCGCCGGCATACCGTGCGGCCGCGTGCGCGAAGTCGGCGAGGCGGTGTCTCTGCCGCATCTCGCGACGCGCGGGCTGAAACTCCCGGTGCCGGTTCCGGGGTTCGACGAGCCGGTGTCGATCGTGAATGCCGGCTTCTGCATGAATGAAGCCGGTCCGCACGTGGCGGCGCCACCCCCGCGTCTCGACGAGCATCGCGACGAGATCCTTCGCTGGATCGGGGGCACGACCGGCTAGAATCGACGCACAACAACTCGAAGAGGGGTCACCTCGATGCACCGCACCCGCCGCGCGCTCGCTTCCGCAATCCTGATGCTTGCCGCCGGTGCAGCGAGCGCTGCCACCTGCGACCGCAACTGCATGACCGGTCTGCTGACGCAGTACGTCGACGCGGTCGTCGCGCACGATGCATCGAAGCTGCCCACGACCGGGAAGGTGCGCTTCACCGAAGACTCGAAGGATCTCGCGCTGGGCGAGGGCCTGTGGAAGTCCAACACGGGCAAGGGCGCCTTTCGCCAGGATTACATCGACCTGCGCAGGCAGATCGCCGCGACGCACGTCGAGATGAAGGAGGCGGGTGCGCTGGTGCTGTACTCCGTGGTGCTGCGCGTGAACGACGGCAAGATCGGCGGCGTCGAGACGCTGGTCCAGCGCATCACGCCCGATGCCCGTTTCCAGCCCGACGGCAGCCTCGCGCGCGGCATGCCGGGCCTGAACGATCCGGTGCCCGCGGGCAAGGCGATGTCGCGTGCCGACCTGGTCCGCACCGCGCTCACCTACACCGAAGGCCTGCGCATCGGCAACTTCACCACCGCGAAGACGCCGTTCACGCAAGATGCGTATCGCATCGAGAACGGAATGTTCATTGCCGGCCACGGCTGCCCGCGCGCGGAGTGCCCGGGGCTCTACACGCAGAAGGTCATGCTGCATCCGGACGTCAAGGCGAGCGTCGCAGCGGTCGACGAGGAGAAAGGCCTCGTGCTGCTGTGGATGAACTTCGGTGACACGAACTCGTACGGGCCGGGCAATGCGCTGATCACGTTCGAGGCGTTCAAGGTGTGGGGCGGCGAGATCCATGCGATCAACGCGTTCTTCCGCATCGCGCCCAAGGACACGCAGCGCGGGTGGCCGGCCGCGGATTGAGGGTCGGCGCCGCAGCTATACTCGCGCGATGAAATTCTATTCGTGGAACGTCAACGGCATCCGGGCCGTCGTCAGGAAGGGCACCTTCCAGAAGTTCATCGCCGAGCACCAGCCTGACGTGCTGTGCCTGCAGGAAACCAAGGCCGAACGGGGTCAGGCGGAGGTCGACCTCGCCGGCTACCACGAGTTCTGGAATTCGGCCGAGAAGAAGGGCTACTCGGGCACCGCGATCTTCACCCGGCGCGAACCCCTGAAGGTCACGAACGGCTTTCCCGACAGCTTCGCGCAGCAGTTCACGTTCGCCGACGAGCTGAAGCGCGACTCATGGAACGAAGGTCGTGTCATCACGGCCGAGTACGACGCCTTCCACGCCGTGACCGTCTACACGCCGAATGCCAAGGAAGACCTGTCCCGGCTGAAACTGCGTCACGAGCACTGGGATCCGGCGTTCCTCGCCTACGTGAAGCAGCTCGAGCAGACGAAGCCGGTACTGTTCTGCGGCGACCTCAACGTGGCGCACACCGAGCTCGACCTCGCGAACCCGAAGCCCAACCGGGGCAAGAAGGGGTTCACGACCGAAGAGCGGCAGGGGTTCCAGAACATGATCGACGCGGGCTTCGTCGACACGTTCCGTCTGTTCACCGAAGGCAACGGCCACTATTCATGGTGGTCGAACTTCGCCAACGCCCGGGCCCGCAATATCGGCTGGAGAATCGACTACGTGCTCGCCTCCGCGTCGATCCGCGACCGCATCCGCGAAGCGAAGATCCACGCGGACGTCATGGGCTCCGATCACTGCCCGGTGAGCGTCCACGTCGACCTCTAGCGTTGTTTCAGTGGTAGCCCGCGGGTAGCGGGAACAGCCCATCGTACGGCGGCCAGTTCGGAATCGGACGATCGTCCGGCGCGTAGTGGAACGTCGCATGGACACTGCGGATCTTGCCGCCGTCGATGTGGAACAGCTCGGTGAAGTGGTTGCGGCGTTTCGGGTTCTTGGATTCGCGCCGGAACGCGGCCGACATCAGGACGACCTGTGCCTCCTCGTCGATGAGGAAGTAGTTTCGCCCGACCACCATCGCGACGCCGAAATCGGCCTGCGTGCGGCAGTCGCTCTTGCCATCGTTGCCGATGTCGTTTGCCGGGGTCATCGGCGAATTGAAGGTGGGGAACCCGTTCTCGTAACGCGAGCACCCCGGGTGTCCTTTGACCACATAGCCGTTGTGGTTGGTGATGCCGTCGAAGTACGTGTTGACGATCGCGGCGAGCGCCTCGCGCTGCATCCGTTCGCCCTTCGGCACTACGCGCATCGCCGGCAGCGTCGAGCGCAGCGTCTCGAGGTTGAACGGCGTCTTGCCGGGCTCGCCAGTCATGCCGACGTCGCCCTTGCGCGCGATGAACCACTCGGCTTCGGTGACCTGGTTCCACTGCACCTTCAGGCGCAGCGCGACGGCGGCTTCCTCCTCGCCCATCTTCACGGTGCCGAAGTAGCCTGCGCTGCCCAGCACCGGATCGAAATACTGCCGCTGGATCGAGCCGAGCGCGGTGACGTTCTTCCATACGCCCTGCGTCTCGGCGACCACCAGCGCATTCTCGGTCTGGCGGAAGCCGGCCCACAGGTTGCCGGTCTCGGGTTTGTGCGTGACTACTGCGTTCAGGTAGCCGTCGAGGTTCTTCTTCAGGCAGTCGCGGTTGCAGGCCGGCGAAGGCGTCTGCGCCTCGACCGTCCACGTACCGAGCAGCGACGCCGCGACACACAGTGCCGCGAGATTCTTGTTCATTCTTCGGACCCCCGTTTCGTTCGGTGCGAGTCTACCCCGCCCATGCCGCCGGATCGAAGCCGACGAGCACGCGATCACCGTCGACGAGCACCGGCCGCCGGACCAGCTTCCCGTCGCGGCTCAGTGCATCGACCAGCTCCGCATCGCTCATCGCCGCGACGCGTTCCTTGCCGAGCGCGCGGTAACTGAGACCCGAGGTGTTCAGCCATCTGCGCACCGGCAGCCCGCTGGCAGGCACCCATTTAGCGAGCTCCGCTTTGGTCGGCGGAGCGTCGACGATCGGCCTCTCGGTGACGCTGACGTGGTGCTCGTTCAACCAGGCCCGCGCCTTGCGGCAGGTGCTGCAGCCGGCGTAATGCAGCAGCAGTGCAGGCATCAGCGCACGGGCTCGATGCGCAGGATCGCGCCGTCGACTTCGTCGGTGGCGAGGTACAACAGACCGTCCGGCGAAGGTTTCACGTCGCGGAAACGCTGATGCAGGTCGGTCAGCAGAGTCTCGCGACGCACTTCCTCGAGCGCGCCGTTGAAAACCACGCGGTCGATTCGCCCGGTGCCTGGAATCTCGCCGTAACGCACTCCGCCGATCAGCAGGTTGCCCTTCCACTGCGGAATGGCATCGCTTTCGTAGAACGTGAGGCCGGACACCGAGATGGACGGCGTCCAGTAGACGACTGGCAGCTCGAATCCGTGGTGTGTCGGCTCGTTCGCTTCGGCCTGCCAGGGGCCCGGGTAGGCGCGGCCGAGGCTGACCAGGGGCCAGCCGTAGTTGGCACCCGCTTTCAGGAGGTTTACCTCGTCGCCGCCGTTCGGACCCATCTCGCTCATGAACACCTGGCCGCTGACGGGATGCACTGCGAGCCCGAGGGCGGTGCGATGACCCATCGTGAAGATCTCCGGCCGGACACCGGCCTTCCCCACGAACGGGTTGTCCTTCGGAATCGAGCCGTCATCGTTCAGGCGAATGACCTTGCCGGCAAGCGACCCGGGCTCCTGCGCGACCTTGCCGAAGCCGCCGCTCAACGCGATCATGAGTTTCGCATCGGGCGTCATCGTGACAGCGGCGGGTCCGGTCGACGCGAACTCGCCCACCCAGACATCGGTTGCACCTTGGAGGCGTCCGTCGACGAAACGTGCCCGCGACACTGCGTTGACCCGCTTGTTGTCCGCCACGGACTTCGCGTAGACGAGGTACACCCACCGGTTGCTCGCGAACTGCGGGTGCACCGCGAGGCTCATGTAGCCATGCACGCCTGCGGCGGTGGGCTGGATCGATACCGGACCACCCGGAACGTCGATGAGAGTGGTCGTGCCCTTGGGCATGCGGTGGATGTGGCCGTCTCGTGTCGTGACCAGCAGTTCGCCGTCGGGCAGGAACGCGAGGCCGTACGGTGAGGTGACGCGGGCGAGCACCGAGACGCGGATGCTGAAGCCTTCACCGGTCCGGTAGATGAAAGGCCCATCGGGCAATGGCTGCGACAGGCCGGGTGGCGCCTTCGGTGCCGCGACCGCGGTTGCAGCCACCGGTGCAGGCTGGGCCGCGCGCGTCGGGATAGCGAGCGCCGTGATGAGGAGCGCCGCGCCAACGAGCGCGGCCGGGTTCGTCTTCATGGTCCCCTCATTTGCTGGCGCTCAGCGCCATGCGTTCCGTCGCGAACAGCAGCGCCATCGCGCCGCCGCGGGGATCGTTGCCGAGGATGGCCGCGCGCTGCAGGTAATCCGCATCGGAGCTCATCGCGGCGGTCGACTCGCAGATGTCGATGAACGCGCCGCCCGCGGACGTGCGCGAGTTCACCGCAAGCCAGGCACGCTCGGCCGCGTCGCGGTACTTGCGACCCTTGATCCACCCGCGGTCGAGTCCGCGCTGCAGGGCGAAACCGATCATCGCCGTGCCGGAGAATTCGGCGAAGGCACCGGGGTGGTCGACGACATTGCGCCACAACCCGTCGCGATTCTGCCAGCCGAGCAGCGCATCCATCAGGGCCCGGTAGCTCTGCAGCACGTGCGCATGCGCGGGATGGTCGCGCGGCAGCTCGGGTAGCGTCAGGGCGAGACCGATTGCGGCGAAACCATTGCCGCGTCCCCACGCCGCGTTCAGCGGCGCGCGATGACGATATAGACCGTCCGCACGTCGATCGAGGCGCTCCATGAAGTGCAGGTGCCGGTCGGCGAGGTCGAAGTACTTGCGCTCGCCGGTGAGTGCGCCAGCCTGCGCGGCGATCACCGTGCCCATGAAGACCGAGTCGCTGTAGCGCTCGTGGTACGGCATCGCCTCGAGCATGTGGCCGTCGGCATCGAAGCCCAGGTCAGCGACCTTGCGGACCGCCGCGACGTAGCGGGGGTCGCCAGTGCGGCGCGCGAGTTCGGTGAATGCGATGTGGCCGGCCATCACCAGCGCGTTCGGACGCTCGAGACTGTTCTTCGTGCCATCGATCCACGGTTCGGCGAGACGACTGACCGCAGCGACCTCGCCTAGCCGCGCGCGGGCGACCAGCGCGAGCGCCTGGATGTACCACGGCTGATCGAAATCCTGTCCGTAGATTCCGGCGAGCGCAGTGGCGAACTGTTTCGGCGTGCGCGCACGGCGCCGGTCGAGCGCCTCGTGCGCCTCGGACTTCGCCAGCGGGCCGAGCCGCGCTAGCGCTGCCACGTCCACCTGCCACGAGCGCGCGGGGATGCGGCCCATGCCGGCCACCGCCTCCGATTCGAGCGCGCGCACCAGCGGCGCGGCATCGTCGTCGGCGACCAGCACCAGATCGGGGGCCTGCGCGCCGAGCCAGCGCCACAGCGTGTGGGCCGCGGGGTTCTCGCGGTAAGCGACGCCGGTGGGCGGGAACGACATCGGCGCGCCGTCGGGATTGGCCAGCGGCACCGCGAGCAGCCGCACCGGACGGTTGCCGCGCCGCGCGTAGGCGGTGACGGCGTCGCGAACCCGGCTGCTCGTCGCACCGCCTCCACGCGTGCCCGCGACGATGACCACCGTCGGTGCATCGGGTCGCGACCCCTCGACGAGTTGCGCATCGATGCGCGTCCCGTCGGCGGCGAGTCCGATATCCAACGTCTCGACCCGCGAGGCCGCGCTCGCCGGGGTCGCGGCGACCAGCCACAGCGTGGCGATGAGGAGCAAGCGAGCGATCATGCAGGACTCCGCCCCGGTAACATTAATGTAATAATCCGCGCCCCCGCGTCCGACCCCAAGGCCGTCCGTGAAGTTCATAGCACAGCTCATTCCGCGCGAGGGCCGCTTCTTCGAATTGTTCAACCAGCACGCGGGCCGCATCGCCGAGGCGAGCGGGGTGCTGGCCGAGCTGCTGCGAGATTATGCCGAACGCGGTCGCGCGCACCGAACGCGCATCGAGCGCATCAACGATCTCGAGCACGACGCAGACCGCATCACCCACGAGACCGTTGCGCTGCTGCAGACGATTTTCGTCACGCCGCTCGATCGCGACGACATCCACCGGCTCATCTCGCGCATGGACGACGTGCTCGACCTGATGCAGGACGCGGCCGAGTCGCTGCTCGCTGTACGACGTCCAGCACGTGACCGAGCCGGCGATGGAGCTGGCCGTGCTGCTGCAGAACTGCTGCGAGCGCATGCAGTCGGCGGTGGCGCTGCTCAGCAACATGCAGCAATGCGCCGGAGACACTGAAGCTCTGCCGCGAGATCGATGCGCATGGAGTCGCGCGCCGACCGCGTGATGCGGCCGCCATCTCCACGCTGTTCCGCGAAGAGGCGGACATCCGCCAGCTGATCAAGCTGAAGGCGATCTACGAATTGCTCGAAGCGGCCACCGACCGGTGTCAGGACGTGGCAGACCTCATCGAGAACGTCATCCTGCAGAACGCCTGATGTCGCTGCACACCGACCCGATGCGTGCTGACGCTGTGCGCTGCTGGTGGCGCTGGCGCTGGCGTTCGATTTCATGAACGGCTTCCACGACGCCGCGAATTCGATCGCCACCGTCGTCTCGACGCGCGTGCTGAAGCCGTACCAGGCAGTGCTCTGGGCGGCGTTCTTCAACTTCGTCGCCATCTAGGTGTTCGAGCCGAAGGTCGCCGCCACGATCGGCAAGGGCATCATCGATCCGGCCTTCGTCGACGATGCGGTGATCTTCGGGGCGCTGGTCGGCGCGATCGCCTGGAACGTGGTCACGTGGTATTTCGGCATTCCCTCGAGCAGTTCGCATGCGCTGATCGGCGGCATGATCGGCGCGGGCATCGCGAAGGCCGGCACCGGCTCGCTGGTGATTCCCGGCATCATCAAGGTCGCGGTGTTCATCGTCGTCTCACCGCTGCTCGGAATGCTGATCGGCGGCACTCATCATGCTCGGCATCAGCTGGCTCTGCTTCCGCATCGCGCCGAGTCGTCTGGATCGCTGGTTCAGACGAACGCAACTGCTGACCAGCGCGCTGTACAGCCTGGGCCACGGCAGCAACGATGCGCAGAAGACGATGGGCATCATCTGGCTGCTGCTGATGGCGCGCGGCCTCGCGACGCCCGACCATCTGCCGACCTGGGTGATCGTGAGCTGCTACGCGGCCATTGCGTTCGGCACGATGTTCGGCGGCTGGCGCATCATCAAGACGATGGGTCAGAAGCTCACGCGCCTGACGCCGGCGAGCGGTTCAGCCGCGTCGGGCGGCGGCGCGGTGACGCTGTTCATCGCGTCCGGGTTCGGCATACCTGTTTCGACGACGCACACCATCACCGGCGCGATCCTCGGGGCGGGCTCGGTCCAGAACCCGAATGCAACACGATGGGACCTCGCCGCGACACTGGTCTACGCCTGGGTGCTGACGATTCCCGCCGCCGCGCTGATGGCTGCGCTGGCTTATTTCGCTTGCCGGAACCTCATCGTCTGACGCCAGTGAACGCGACCCTGCTCTGGGTGTTGTCGATCGCGCTGATGGCAGCGGGGTTCGCCGGGCTCATCCTCCCGGTGCTGCCTGGTGTGCCGCTGATGTTCGCGGGCATGCTGCTCGCTGCGTGGATCGACGATTTCGCCCGCATCGGCGCCGTCTCCCTGTCGATCCTCGGCGTGCTGACCGCGGTCACGCTGGTGATCGATTTCGTGTCGGGCTCGTGGGGCGCGAAGCGCGTCGGTGCGAGCCCGCGCGCGATCGCAGGCGCGGCGATCGGCACGGTCGTCGGCGTGTTCTTCGGTCTGCCCGGGCTGCTGCTCGGGCCGTTCATCGGCGCCGCCATCGGCGAGATGCTGGCGCGCGGCTCGCTCCGCCGCTCGATCGAAGTCGGGGCCGCATCCTGGATCGGCTTTGCCACAGGCACCGTGCTGAAGGTCGCGATCGCGTTCGCCATGCTCGGGACCTTCGTGCTCGCACTCTTGGTGGGCTGACCTGCGGCGCCCGTTTGAGTACTCTTCGGCGATGGTCGCCGCATCCCGTTTCTCACGTGCCGAACGCCTGCTGCCCACACGCACGCTGATCGGCTTCATCCTCGCCATCAGCGCCCTCGCGCTGATCTTCGTTCTCTCGCTCAAGGCGCTGACGTATCAGGCGCAGACACGCTCCAGTGCGCTGCACGCCCTGCGCGTGCTCGCGGTAACGCAGCGCCTGTTCTCCGACGTGCAGGATCTCGAGACCGGCCAGCGCGGGTTCCTGCTGACGGGCGAGGACCGCTATCTCGAGCCGTTCCGCACGGCGAGTGCCGCGCTGCCATCGCGGCTCGAACAACTTCGCACCGAGGTCATGGTCGATCCGACACGGAAGGGGCTCGTCGACGAGCTGACCCAGGCCGTCAACGAAAAGCTGGTCGAGCTGCAGCGGACCATCGAGCTGCAGGAGGCAGGCGACTCCGCCGCGGCGGTCGGACTCGTGCGAACCGATCGCGGCAAGGCTGCGATGGATCGCATTCGCGCCGCGGTATCGACGCTCGTGCGCGAGGAACAGGCCAACGTCGACCAGCTGACCACACGCCTCCAGACGGCGACGACGCGGGCGTTCACCGTGATGCTCGGCGGGCTCGGTGGCCTGCTGGTGCTCATCCTCGCGGCAGGCACCTCGGCGCTGCGCGACGTCCGTTCGCGCTCGATCGAGGCCTGGCTGCAGCGTGGCCAGGCGGAGCTCGCCACGCGATTGCAGGGCGAACAGCGTCTCGCCGCGCTGGGCGACAACCTGCTGCGCTATCTCGCCGAACGGCTCGAGGTCGCAGTCGGCGCGTTCTACGTCGACGCGGGCACCGAGCTGCGCTGCCACGCGGGCTTCGGGCTGACCGAGCCTGCGTCGGCGCGTCCGCCGGTCCGCAGCGGCGAAGGCCTGGCGGGAGAAGCCCTCGCACAGAACCGCCTGATCGTCCTCGCCGACCTGCCGCCTCGGTTCCTCACGGCCAGCTCCGCCAACGGCAGTGGTGAGCCGGTCACCGTGGCTATCCTGCCCACCACCGAACGCGGCGAGGTCAACGGGCTCATCGAGCTCGGGTTCTTCCGCCGGCTCGACCCGGTCGAGATCGCCTATCTCGAACGGGCAGCGCAGTTGGTCGGTGCCGCGGTCAATTCATCGCAGGACCGCGACCGGCTCGAAGCGCTGCTCGAGGAGACACAGCGTCAGTCCGAAGAGCTGCAGACGCAGCAGGAAGAGCTGCGCGTCGCGAACGAGGAGCTCGAGGAGCATGGACGCATCCTCGCCGCATCGAAGGTGCAGCTCGAATCGCAGCAGGTCGAGCTCGAGCAGACCAACGCGCAGCTCGAGGACCAGACCGAGCGTCTGGCGCAGGGTCAGCAGGCGCTGCAGGAGAAGGCGAACGAGACTCGCGCGCTCGAGCCAGTACAAGTCGGAGTTCCTGGCCAACATGAGCCACGAGCTGCGCACGCCGCTCAACTCGTCGCTGATCCTCGCGAAGCTGCTGGCCGACAACAAGTCCGGCAACCTGAGTGACGACCAGATCCGCTTCGCGCAGACGATCCAGTCCGCGGGCAACGACCTGCTCGCCTTGATCAACGACATCCTCGACCTGTCCAAGATCGAGGCGGGCCACGTCGAGATCCACAACGAGCCGGTCGAAGTCGCGGCGTCTGGTCGAGTCGCTCGTCCAGCTGTTCGAGCCGATCGCGCGCGACCGCTCGCTCGCGTTCGCGCACGGCATCGACAAGCAGGTGCCGGCGCGCATCGAGACCGATGCGCCACGCGTCACGCAGATCCTGAAGAACCTGCTGTCGAACGCCTTCAAGTTCACCGAGAAAGGTCGCGTGCGAGTTCCAGGTCGTCGCCGAGAACGGCGTCGACGGCACGTGGCTGCGCTTCGACGTCACCGACTCGGGCATCGGCATTCCCGCCGACAAGATCGGGGTGATCTTCGAGGCCTTTCGCCAGGCCGATGGCAGCACGCATCGCCGCTACGGCGGCACGGGTCTCGGTCTCTCGATCTCGCGCGATCTCGCGCGGCTGCTGGGCGGGGAAGTGCGCGTGTTCAGCGAGCTCGGTCAGGGCAGCACGTTTTCACTGCGGCTGCCTGCGCGCAGCCAGCTGCGTGCGTCGGTTACCGTCAGCCCGGCGGAACCGGCCGCGGCCGGACCGCCACTCGCGAAGCTTGCCGCGCAGATCGGTGCGGGTGTGTCCGACGACCGTGAGGGCGTGAGCGGCGGGCGGGCGCAACCTGCTGGTCATCGAGGACGATCAGGCGTTTGCGACCATCCTGCGCGATCTCGCGCACGAGCTGCAGTTCGACGCGATCATCACGCATACCGCGAAGGATGGCCTGTCGGCCGCGCGCCGTTATCCGGTCACCGCGATCATCCTCGACATGAACCTGCCCGACCGCACCGGCCTTGCGGTCCTCGACGAGCTGAAACGCGATCCGGTGACGCGTCACGTGCCGGTGCACGTCGTGTCCGCGACCGACTACAGCCAGGAGGCGCTGAGCCGCGGCGCCATCGGCTATGCCCTGAAGCCGGTCAAGCGCGACGAGCTCGCGCAGGCGCTGCAGCGGCTGGAGGACCAGTTCGCCGGACGTGTGCGCCGCGTCCTGATCGTCGAGGACGACGAGCGCCAGCGCGAGCAGCATTGCCGACCTGCTTGCCGCCGACGGCGTCGAGATCGCCGGCGCCTCGTCGGCAGCGAGTGCGCTCGAGCAACTGCAGCACGCGACATTCGACTGCATGGTGCTCGACCTGACGCTGCCGGACATGAGCGGTTACGAACTCCTGGACCGGATGGGAGAGGGCCACATCGCCGCCTTCCCGCCTGTCATCGTCTACACCGGCCGCACGCTCTCACGCGACGAGGAGCTGCGACTGCGGCGCTATTCGCGCTCGATCATCATCAAGGACGTGCGTTCGCCGGAGCGGCTGCTCGACGAGGTGTCGCTGTTCCTGCACCAGGTCGAGTCGCAGCTGCCGAGCGAGAAGCAGCGGCTGCTGCGCGCGGCGCGGGCTCGCGATGCGGCGTTCGACGGACGGCGCGTGCTGATCGTCGAGGACGACGTGCGCAACATCTTCGCGGTGTCGAAGGTGCTCGAGCCGCTGGGCATGCTGGTCGATATCGCACGCAACGGCCGCGAGGCGCTCGAGGTGCTCGATCGCAAGAGCGGCGGTTCCGAGGCGCCGGACATCGTGCTGATGGACATCATGATGCCGGAGATGGACGGATTGACCGCCATGCGCGCCATCCGCGCGCAGCCGCAGTTCCGGCGGCTGCCCATCATCGCGCTGACCGCGAAGGCCATGCAGGATGACCAGCAGAGCTGCATCGCGGCCGGCGCGAACGACTACATCGCGAAGCCGCTCGACGTCGAACGGCTGTTGTCGCTGCTGCGCGTGTGGCTGCCGCGCTAGTGCGGACCACGCTACTGTGCGTTCAGGCGCCGGGCGGGGTTTTCGCGCCCGGGTACCAGAACTTCAGGTGACAGCCCTCGCAGACCTCGTCGAGCTGTGCGCCGAGGTCGAAGAATCTCGGAATGTCGCGCCGGTCGATCGCATCGACCTGCTGGATCGCGACCTCGCGCAGCGCGGCGGCGAACCCGATGAACGCGCCGTGGTCCTGGTCGAGCGCCGCCTGCGCCTGCTCCTGGGTGAGGTTGCCGTCGGTGCCTTCATCCTCGAGCCGCTGGCCCTCGTGGGCGACGCGGCGGCCCGGCATCATCAGCAGGTTCGCGGCTTCAGCGAGCTGCAGTGCCTTCAGCCGCACCTCGAGCCACTCCTGTTCCGTGCGCGGCTGGTGCTCGACGGTGCCTTCGGTGGTGCTGACCGTCGCGACCGATTCCCACAGGAAGTCGGCAGCCGGATCCACCTGACCCATCATCAGGTCGATGATGCTCGCGACCGGCTTCAGCGCCGGCGCGTCGGACGCCGCCGCGGAGGGGTTGCCATCGGACTTCGCCCCGCAGGCGGCGAGCGTCACTGCACACAGAACCAGCGTGGCTCGAACACTGCTCTTCACGTCGACCTCCGGAGAACTCTTGCGAAACATCCTGCAACGATGCGGCGAATGCAACACGTTGCCGCGCCGTGCCTGTAAAGAGCGTTGCCCAAGTCCCTGAGCACGACGGCGTTATCGTTCGCCGGCCTCAGGTTGTTCAACCGTAACGACGACGCTTCAGACCCCCGCCGCCCCGCGTCGCTGCCCGACCGCGGCATCCAGACGCTCGAGCACCTGCACCGAAGTCGCCCAGTCGATGCAGCCATCGGTGATGCTCAGCCCGTATTCGGGAACGCGGCCGGCGACGAGATCCTGCCGGCCGGCCTTCAGATGACTCTCGACCATGACGCCGAGCACGCGCCGCTCGCCGGCTTCGATCTGCAGCGCAAGCTCGTCGATGACGCGCGGCTGGTTCTCCGGTTTCTTGCTGCTGTTGCCATGACTGACGTCGACCATCAGTCGCTGCGGCAGGCCAGCCTTGCCGAGCTGCTCGCAGGCGGCGTCGAGGCTCGCGCGATCGTAGTTCGGCGCCTTGCCGCCGCGCAGGATGACGTGGCAGTCGGCGTTGCCGGTCGTGCTGGCGATGCCGCTGTGGCCCTCCTTGTTGACCGCCAGGAAATGATGCGGATGCGACGCCGACATCACCGCGTCGATCGCGATGCGCACGTTGCCATCGGTGCCGTTCTTGAAGCCGACCGGACACGACAGTCCCGACGCGAGCTCGCGGTGCACCTGGCTCTCGGTCGTGCGCGCGCCGATCGCGCCCCAGGCGACGAGGTCGGCGATGTACTGCGGCGTGATGATGTCGAGGAACTCGCAGCCCGCCGGCAGACCCAGCTCGTTCACGTCCTTCAGCAGCTGGCGCGCAAGACCCAGTCCCTTGTTGATGTCGAAGCTGCCGTCGAGATCGGGGTCGTTGATGAGCCCCTTCCAGCCGACGGTGGTGCGCGGCTTCTCGAAATAGACCCGCATCACGATCTGCAGCGTCCCGGCGAAGCGCAGCTGCTGTTCGCGCAGCCGTTGCGCGTAGTCCATCGCAGCGACCGGATCGTGGATCGAGCAGGGCCCGATCACGACCGCGAGCCGGTCGTCCTGGCCCACGATCAGACGCTGCAGCCCGCTTCGCGCCGTGGCCACGGTGTTCGCCGCCGCGTCGGTGAGGGGATGCTCGGCGACGAGCTTTCGTGGCGTCATCAGTTCGCGGATCTCGCCAATCCGCAGGTCGTCGGTACGCAAGGTCACGTTGGGCTGCTCCGAAAAAAAAACCGCCAGGTGGCTGGCGGTTTTCCGGGTGATTCCTCGTGGCTGTCGCCGAAATCAGGTCGTACCCAGTCCTTCCGCCAAGATGGCTGGACCAAAATAGAACCCGTAGCGATAGCGCACGTGCATGCCCCGATTTTAAGCACAACGCCGACGACGAAAGCAAATGGCTCCGGCTCTTCCCTGCAGGATCGCCAGTGCCTAGGCTCCGGACTCCAGACGACAAGGCGAGGGGGTCTCATGGTCGCATCGGGCATCGACAGGCAGCGTCTCGAACGCCTTCCGGAGATCATCCGCGCGGATATCGCGGCGCGCGACTACCACGGTCTGGTGCTGAAGGTGACGCACCAAGGCGAGCCGGTCGTCGACCTGTGCATCGGCAGCTCGGACCTCGAGCAGACCCGGCCGCTCGTCAAGGACTCGGTGTTCAGCATCTTCTCGGTGACCAAGGCGTTCACCAATCTGCTGGTGATGCAGGCGATCGAACAGGGGCGATTCGCGCTGACGACGCCCATCAGCGACCTCATCCCGGAATTCACCGGCCACGGTCGCGAGAAGATCCTCATCTGGCATCTGCTGTCGCATCAGGCCGGCTTTCCGATCCTCTTCGAGGTGAAGCCGGGCTGGTACATCAACGATTTCGACGAGGTTTCGGCACTGACGATCGCCGAGGTGAAACCGGTCGACGCGCCGTGCGCGAAGGTGTCGTACTCCCCGCTCGTCAATCATGTGCTGATGGCGACCGCGCTGCTGCGCACCGATCCGCGCAGGCGACGCTACCGGCAGATCGTGCAGCAGGACATCCTCGACCCGCTCGGCATGAAAGACACCTCGGTCGGGCTGCGTGCCGACCTCAGGTCGAGAAAGGTCGTGCCCGATTTCCGTGGCAACTATCCGATCGGTCACAAGAGCCGCAACGTCGAGGGGCCGAACGGCGCGTTCGAGGACGAGACGGCCGAGATGCCGTGGGTGGGCATCGCCTCGACGGTGCCGGACATGGCGAGGTTCGCGGACATGTTCCGTCGCGCGATCCTCCACGGCGGCGAACCGATGATCTCGCGCGCGATGATGGAAGCGGCGACCCAGGATCGCACCGGTGACAAGGAGAACGAGCTGTACGCCGCCCGGGGCCGTGCCGAGGGCCTGCCGCCGGTGCCGGCCTATATCGGCCTCGGTTTCACGGTTCGCGGCGACCGGCTCTGCCACCACATGTTCGGAACACTCGCGACGCCTCGCACGTTCGGCAATTACGGGGCCGGGACCACGTTGTTCTGGATCGATCCGGTGCGCGACCTCACGTTCACCTGCCTGTCCGCGGGCGTGATGGAACACAACGCGAACACACGGCGCTTCCAGAAGATGGCGGACATCATCTTCTCGGCGGTGAAATAGCGCACGACTCGCAGGGGCGTGCCGGTTGATCCGATCAACCGGCACGTATTTTGTGTGGCTTATTCGCAGCACTTGCGCGCGAAGCTACTGCAGACAGCTGTACCGGCATTGTTGAAGCTGGTCGTTCCGGTGCTTCTTTACGATCTGGTCGGGTCTGCGGGCCCTGCACCCGGGTCGTTGCCGTGACAGCAAAGATCGAATGGTTGAGCAGGACAGCTGTTGCGACCTCCCTACTTATGACGCATAAATACTCGCAGGGGGGCGCCTTCGAACGGGCCCACAAGAAAAATCATAGTGGAGGTTGTGTGAAGCAAAGGATGCGAGAACACGCGTGGCGTATCGCCGCGAGCGTCAGTGCGGCGATTGCCGCTTCGGCCACCGCGGTGGCCGCCGACAACAGCAGCGATGCGCTGAATGAAGTCGTCGTCACCGCACAGTTCCGCGAGCAGCGTCTGCAGGACACGCCGCTCGCCATCACCGCGGTCAACGCGGAAATGCTCGAGGCGCGCGGCCAGACCAGCATCGCGCAGGTCGCCGCGCAGGCGCCGAACGTGTCATTGCGGCCGCAGCCGCAGAACGGCGGTTCCGGACTCATCGCGTTCATCCGCGGTGTCGGCCAGACCGACTTCAACTACGCGCTCGACCCCGGCGTCGGCGTCTACATCGACGACGTCTACATCCCGACGCTGTCGAGCTCGCTGCTCGAACTGATCGATCTCGATCGCGTCGAGATCCTGCGTGGCCCGCAGGGCACGCTCGCCGGCAAGAACTCGATCGGCGGCGCGATCAAGCTGTTCAGCGCGAAGCCGAAGGGCGACGACTCGGGCTCGCTGCGGGTGTCCTATGGCTCGTTCAACGAGCTGAACGCTGCGTGGCATGGCCGATCTCAAGATCACCGACACACTGGCGTTGCGCGTTTCCGGCATGAGCCGCGGGCGCGATGGCTACGTCGGCATGCTCGACTACGGCCAGACGCATCCGAACTCGAACGTGCCGCAGACCAACACGCGCGGCCGCGGCAATTCCGACTACCTGACAATGGGTGGCCAGAACATCCAGGCCGCTCGCGCAGCGCTGCGCTGGACGCCGAGCGACCAGCTCGAGATCGATCTCTCTGCCGACTACACGCGTGAACGATCGGAGGCGATTCCGACCGTACTCATTGCCGCGGGCGCAATCGCGCCCGGCGGGACCGTGTTCAATCCGCGGTCGATGGGTGCTTCGTCCTCGTTGTCGTCGTTCCCGCCGCCACCTATGCCAATCCGTGGCTGCGCGGCAAGAACGGCCAGCCGGTGAACATGAGCTGCGCCTTCGTCCCGGCCGGTCCTTACAGCTGCGATACCGGCGCGACGACGCTGCTCGGATGGGATCCGCGCTTCGTCAGCTACTCGAACTTCCTCGATGGCATGGCGCCCACCGCCCAGGCGCCGTACAAGCCGTACTTCTCGATGCCGCAGACGAACTTCAACGGTTCGGGTATCAACGGCACCGCTCAGCTTACGACTTCAATGACGATCTGCAGTTCGTCTACATCGGGTCGTATCGCGAGTACAACTCGAAGTTCGGCCAGGACCAGGACGCGACGCCGCTGCCGGTCGCCCAGCTCGACAACGAGCTGAACCACCACGCGTTCACGTCGGAAGTCCGCCTGAACTTCAAGTCGTTCGGCGGCTTCCTCGAGGGCACCGTCGGTCGCGTTCTATCTCGATCAGCAGGGCACGTACACGGCGCGCGTCGACCTGAACTACGTGGCGCCGGCGACGATCGACTTCCTGCACGGCCCGGACACGACGCCGAGCACGACGAAGGCGGTGTTCGCCACGGCGACCATCCACCCGACCGAGGCGATGAGCTTCACCGGCGGCGTGCGCTACACCGAAGGACAAGAAGGACTACACGTACTTCCGGTCCAACCCCGACAGCACCGTTCCCGAATCCGGCTGCGCTTCGCGATCCGCCGTGCGCCGCTGTTCACCGCGCCCAACTGCCTCCTCGCAGGCATCTACGGCGTCACGGGCAGCTTCGAGGGCGATCGCACCGACTGGCGTCTGGTCGGCGACTATCGTTTCACGCCCGACCTGCTCGGCTTACGCGTCGGTGTCGACCGGCTTCAAGGGCGGCGGCGTGAACCCGCGTCCGTTCGTTGCCGACCAGCGCCTGCCGTTCAACCCGGAGACGCTGACCACGTACGAGGCCGGCCTCAAGTCCGACTTCTTCGACCGCACGCTGCGCGTGAACGGCGCGGTGTTCCTGAACAAGTACGAGGACATCACCCTCGGCAAGACGGTGTGCCCGGAGTCGGTGCTGCCGACGCCTTGCCTGCGTCCCCGACAACATCGGCACCGCCGACGTGCAAGGGTGCCGAGCTCGAAGTCTCGTGGTTCCCGGTCGACGGCCTCTCGTTCGATGCGAGCGCAGCTTCCTCGACTTCGAGTACACGTCGGCCACGACGGCGAACGGGCTGCTGCTGGCGGGCACCAGCATTCCGGCCAACGGCATCGCGCCTTACACGCCTGAAACGTCCTATTCGGTCGGCGGTCAGTACGACTACGACACCGAGCAAGGGCACGTTCAGCGTACGGCTCGACGGCTCGTACCAGGGCAAGCTGTTCACGAACGCCGAGAACACGTTCTGGGGCACGATCGACGGGCGGTTCCTCGCCAACGCTCGCCTGAGCTGGTCGGATACCGGAAGACAAGTGGCGCGCGTCGGTCGAGGTGCAGAACCTGCTTCGACAAGTACTACTATCATGTCGGTCAGCGACGTGACGACGTCGCTCGGACTGGTCACGGGCGTGCCGGGTCTGCCGCGCACGTTCGCGGCGTCGATCGAACGCAAGTTCTGATCGGGGGAAAGTCTGCAACGCAAGGGCGCCGGGGAAACCCGGTGCCCTTTTTCATGCTGGTTGGAAATTAGCGCGAATCGGCACGCTGGCTGGTCCGTGGCCGATGGTCGTCATCCACGGTGCTACCGGCCCGGCCGACTCGAAATGGCCGATGCGCCTGACCACTGCGCCGAGCAGCGCATCGGCCTCGAGCAGCGCGAGCACCCGACCCACACACGCGTGCACGCCGAATCCGAAACCGAGATTGCCGGTGTTGTCGCGGCGTATGTCGAAGCGGTCAGGTTCGGGCCAGCGACGGGGGTCGCGGTTGGCCGCGGCGAACATCAGTCCGCAGCGTGTGCCGGCCGGCACCACGTAGTCGTCGACCGCCACGTCCTTCATGGCGATGCGGCCGGCCATCCGCGAAGGGGAGTCCCAGCGCAGGCTTTCTTCGAACGCGGCGCGCATGAGCGTCGGCTCGGCGCGCAGCAGCGCGTACTGGTCAGGGAACTCGCAAAACGCACGCAGGGTGTTCGCGAGCGTGAGTACGGTGGTGTCGGCGGCCGCGGACAGCAGGATGCCGACCAGCAGATAGGCTTCTTCCGCGGTGATCTCGCCGCGGTCGGCAGCCTCGTACATCGCCATGCCGAGGCTGCCTGCACTGAGGTTCTCGCGCTTGCACGCGTCGGTCGCCCACTCGATGACCGGCTGTCCGGTCGACGCCATCGTTTCCTGGAACAGCGCGTTCATCGGCCCCATCGTCGCCCAGACCATGTTGCCGAAGTCGTACATGTGCTCGCGGCCCGCCTGCATGATGCCAAGCAGGTCGGGCAGCACCTTGTAGACGAAGGGCTGGGTGAAGTCGGTGACTGCATCGAGTGTCTCGCCACGCGCGGCCTTGGCCGCTGCGGCCTCGACGATGTCGTCGGCATCTGCACGGAACGCCGCCGCTGCGGTCGCGAGTGCCTTCGGCGTCAGCGTGTTGGCGATGACCGCGCGCACGCGCGTGTGCTTGGGCGGATCGTCGGTCAGCAGTAGCTCGGGCCGGACCGAGTTCGGATCGTGCCAGGGCCGCGACGTGGAGGAGAAGCTGCGCCAGTCCTTCAGGCCGGCCGCGACGTGCGCGTGACGCCCGAGCAGCAGGATGTCTTCGTCCTTCAGCTTGAACACCGGTGACAGCTCACGCAGCTGGTCATCGACGTCGCGCGCGTTGCGTACCGAAGCGTGGCTGAAGGGGTCGATGTCTACTTCAGGGATCGGTCGCATGGTTTCAACCCGCGGCTGCGATGCCGCCGTCGACGTGAAGGATCTCGCCGTTGATGAACGAAGCCTCGGGGCTCAGCAGGAAAGCACACGCTTCGGCATTGTCGTCCTCGTGGCCGAGGCGACGCAGCGGAATCGTCTTCGTCCGTCGCTCGTATTCGGCCGGATCGTTCAGGCCGAGCGCACCGGGCGTTGGCACGGAGCCGGGCGAGAGCGCATTGACACGTATGTTGCGGGGCCCGAGCTCCGCGGCCAGCGTCTTCGTGAGCGTCAGGATCGCGCCTTTGACGAGGCTGTAGGCCGAGGTGTTCGGGAAGCCCTTTTCTGCGACCGGCGAGGCGAAGTTGATCAGCGCGCCGCCCTTCTTCGCGTCGTAGTGCGCGAGCAGGGCCTGCGCGCCCCACATCGTTCCGTTGATGCCGATGCCCGTCATGCGATTCAGCGTCTCTTCGCTGACCTGCTCGACCGGCTCGTATTTCAGCAGCATCGCGTTGTTCACCACCGCGTCGAGGCGGCCGCCGATCGCGGCGAACCGTCGCGCGACATCGAGCAGGTCGGCGCGACGCGCGACGTCGGCCTCGTACGCGTGTGCCCCTCCACCTGCAGCGAGAATGGCCTCGACGGTGGCGCGGCAGCCGGCGCCGTCGATGTCGACCGCGGCGATGCGCGCACCGCAGCTCGCGAGTTTCACTGCCATCGACCGCCCTAGGCCGCGCGCGGCGCCGGTGATCAGGATGGATTGGCCCGAGAGATCGGGACGCAGGGCCATCGCTATTCCGTCTTCAGACGCCAGGCCTCGCCATCGGACACGATGTGTCCGGCGGTGGGCTCGGCGAAGTGGCTGCCGATGACCAGGGTGTCCCGGTCGGCGAAGCGGGTGACGAAACCGTGGCGCGTCTCGGCCGCCTGCGGCTTGTCCATGTCGAAGCGGCCGTGCGTCTTCGGAATCGCGATCTGGATCGGGTTGTGCATCAGATCGCCGGTGATCACCGCTTCCTCGCCGCGCGAGCGGATCAGCACGCTGACGTGGCCCGGCGTGTGGCCCGGTGTCGGGATCAGCGAGATCTCGTCGGTGAGCTGGAAGTCGGGGTCGATGAGTTCCATCAGGCCGGCCTCGACGACCGGGTCGATCGAATCCTCGAGGTGATGCATGTCGTGGTAGCCGTTGGTTGCACGCAGGTGACACCAGTGGTCCCACTCCTTGCGCCCGAACAGGTAGCGCGCCTTCGGGAACGTGGGCACCCACTTGCCGTTCACGAGATGCGTGTTCCAGCCCACGTGGTCGAAGTGCAGGTGCGTGCACAGCACGGCACCCACCTCTTCGGGCGGGAAGCCGGCGGCGCGCATGTCTTCGAGGAACGTCGACTTCATGTTCGTGAACACGTCGAACTCGCGCTGGCGATCGGCACCGATGCACGTGTCGATCATCACGGTCAGGCCGCGTGTGCGGAGCACGAAGCACTGGAACGAGATGATCATGCGGCCCTCGCGCGTCGCGAAGTGCGGCCGCAGCCAATCGAAGCTCTGCACGTATTCGGGCGTCGCATCGGGCAACAACATCGTGATGTCGTCCTCGAACCCGTAGACCTCGACGATGCGCGCGATCTCGACGTCGCCGACGCGCCACTGGCGGATGTGTTCCGCTGCCATTGCTGCCCCCTTAGCCGGAAGTCGACCCGTGCGGTGGCGGCGGCGCGCGGCCGAGCATCAGGTCGGCCGCCTTTTCCGCCACCATCACCACCGGTGCATTCGTGTTGCCTCCGACGATACTAGGAAATACCGAGGCGTCCACCACGCGCAGGCCGTCGAGACCGCGAACCCGCAGCTCGGCATCGACGACCGCGCCGGAGTCGGGACCCATGCGGCACGTGCCGACCGGGTGGTGCACCGTCGCGGCGGTCGCGCGGATGTACGCGATCAGCTGCTCTCGCGTCGAGACGGCCGGGCCGGGCGACACCTCCCGTGCCGCATAGCGCTGGAACGGTGCCGCCGCGAACAGCTCGCGCGCGAGCTGCAGCCCGGTCACGATCGCATCGAAGTCACAAGGCTCCTGCAGCAGAGCCGGGTCGATGAGCGGGGCTGCCAGCGGGTCGCCGTTCGCGAGTCGCACGCTGCCGCGGCTGCGCGGGTAGAGGTTGACGGCGCTCGCGGCAAAGCCGTGGCCGAGCGGAAGCGGGAAGCGGTTGCGATTGCGGCGCGCGGGCTGGAAGACCACCTGCAGGTCGGGCAGCGGCCGGTCTGGCCCGCTGCGGATGAATGCGGTCGATTCGAACAGGTTGCTCGCGAGCGGCCCGCGACGCGCGACCAGGTATTCGACGCCGTTCCACACCGCGCGCGGCAGCGTGCGGAGCGACAAGCCGTACGAAGACGTGTCGCGCATCTCCATCAGCAGCGCGGCCGCCGGGTGATCCTGCAGACCGAGCCCCACGCCAGGAAGCTCGTGCCGGACGGGCAGCCCGTGCGGCACCAGGGCGTCGGCCGCACCGATGCCCGACAGCAGCAACAACTGCGGGGACTGGAACGCGCCGGCGCAGAGCGTGACCGCGCTGGTCGCCCGGATCGTCTGCGATCGACCGGCATCGAGCAGTTCGACGCCGGTCGCGCGGCCCTGCGCGAGCGTCACGCGCAGGACGCGGCGCCCGGTCAGCACGTCGAGGTTCGGGCGCGCGCGCGCCGGCCACAGGTACGCGGCTGCGCTCGAGTCGCGCCGGCCGGCGCGGATGGTGCCTTGTCGCAGCCCGTACCCTTCGGCCTGCGCGCCGGTGAAGTCGTCGCAGTGGCGGAACCTGCCGTGTGCGCCGAAAGCAGCCAGGAATGCCGCGTTCATCGGATTGACGCGCGGCATGTGCGTCACGCGGATGGGGCCGCCGGTGCCGTGCCACGGCGAGTTGCGATGGTCGGCATTGTCTTCCGAACGAAGGAAATACGGCAGCACCTCGCGCCAGCTCCAGCCCGGGTTGCCGGCTGCAGCCCAGCCGTCGTAGTCGTCGGGCTGGCCGCGGAAGTAGGCCATTCCGTTGATGGAGCCGGAGCCCCCGATGACGCGACCGCGGGGCAGCGGGATGCGGCGGTGGTCGAGTGCCGGCTGTGGAACCGTGCTGAAGCCCCATGCCGTCGAGGCGCGGCCGATGGCGGCGCCCACCAGCGCGGGCACGTGGAAGAAAGGATGTGTATTCCACGGCCCGGCTTCGATCAGCGCGACGCGGATCGCGGGGTCTTCCGAAAGGCGGGCGGCGAGCACGCAACCGGCCGTCCCTGCGCCGACGATCACATGGTCGTAGGCACGCTCGGCCATCGGCGTCAGCGGCGACCGCGACGAAACGGAAGTGTGAGCAGAAAGAGGATCAGGCGCGGGGTGAGCAGCTTCATTGCCGCGCGCGCAGCCTCGGCATCGAGGCGCGCATTCAGCGGCATTGCGCCGAACACCTTGCCCTTGATCAGCAGCGTGTCGCCGTCGCGTTCCAGCGAGTCGACGGTCATCAGCTCGCCGCCGTCCGTCGACTTCAATTTCACTTCGTGCGGCCCTGCTTGTCGAAGTTCAGGCCGAGGGCCTCGAACATCTTCATTGCGGTCGCGCGGCCAGCGCCGAACACGCCGCCACCCGGATGCTGGAACGGTCCGACCAGATAGAAGCGGTCGAGCCCCGGCACCGTGTACTGGCCGAGATCGGGCGTCGGCCGATGCGCGCCGGACTGATAGGTCGAGGTCGAGATTCCATGCAGGTCGCCACGGCGGAACGACGGCGACGTGCGCTCCATGTCGACCGGGCTGTCGACGTGGCGATCGAGCACGATCTCGCCGATGTTCGGGACGAAGCGCTTCAGGTGGCCGAGCATGATGTCGGCGTACTCGTTCTTCGACTCGTCCCAGGAGCGGCCGTCGGGCCGCTTGTACGGCACGTAGTCCCACAAATGCAGCGTTGCCTTGCCGGCCGGCACGCGTGATGGATCGAACTGCGACAGCGAGCCGAGACCGAGCAGCGGATACGGCGTGAACTGGTGATAGCGCAGCTCGTCGAAGCCGCGGCGCAGCGTCTCGTAACTCGTCGGCAGGCACTCGACCATGACCGAGTCGCACCGGTCCTTCGAATTGAACTGCAGCGGCGCATCGAGGGCGGCGTGCACGGTGATGCACGCGGCGTCGGTGACGTGCGTCGCCTCGGCATCGGCGCGCACCTGCGGGTTCATGCCGTCGATCATGCTGGCCGAGGAGATGCGGGTGGATCGCGCCGATCACCGCGTCCTTCGCGGTGAAGCTGCGGCCGTCGACGCATTCGACGCCGCTCGCACGACCATTCGTCACCCTGATGCGCGCCACGTCGGCGTTGGCGAGCACGTCGCCGCCGTGATCCCTGATGCAGGCGATCAGCGCTTCGGTGAGCTTGCCCGAGCCGCCCTTCGCGACGCCGAAGCCATAGGCCTCGAGAAAGCCGAGGAACACATACGCACCGATGGCGGTGGCCTTTTCGTCGGGCGAGACGAGGTTCTCGCCGGCGACGCGCGCGAAATGCATGCGCACCTTCTCGTGCTCGAACAGGTCGCACAAATGATCGTGGCTGCTCATCTGCATGATGCGCCAGAGCGCACGGCCTTCGCGGCTCTGGTCGATCATCGCATACGTTGCGCCGACCGGCGCCGGCGGGGCATACAGGCTCGACGCGATCATCGGCAACCACGCGGCCGCCTGTTTCGAGACGGCACGGAACGTGTCGGCGTCCTTCTTCGAGATACTTCGCGATCTCGGTGGCCGAGCGTTCGCTGTCACGGAACAGGCGCAGCGTCGTGCCGTCTTCGAACACCGACATCATCGGCGAGTCGGGAAAGATGTACTCGAGGCCGTACCTGCTCTTCAACTTCAGCTCGTCGTTCTTCAGCAGCGGATTGGCCTGGATGAAGATGTGGCTCATCGAGTGCTGGTCGTGCCGGAAGCCGGGCCGCGTCAGCTCGCGCGTCACGACGCCGCCGCCGAACCAGGCGTTGCGCTCCAGCACGAGGACCTTCTTGCCGGCGACCGCGAGATACGCTGCCGCGACCAGACCGTTGTGGCCCGAGCCCACGGCAATGATGTCTGTCGTCGTCATCTTCTTTGCCCTGTGATTGAATGGTCAGTGTGTACGAGATCACCGCGATCCGCTACGGGCACCTCGACCGCACCGCGAGCCACAATTTCATCGGTGGCGATGCGCACGACGGACCGATGCCGCTCGATTATTACGTCTGGGTCATCCGGGGCGCTGCGGGTCTGTGGCTGCTCGATACGGGCTACGACGCTGCCACCGGCCACGCACGCGGTCGTGAGCTCGTGCGGCCGGTAGAGGCGGGCTTGCGCGCGATCGGCGTCGAGCCGGCGAGCATCCGCGACGTCATCGTCAGCCACATGCACTACGACCACATCGGCAACCACGACCTGTTCCCGGCGGCCCGCTATCACGTGCAGGACGACGAGATGGCTTTCTGTACCGGTCGCGCGATGTGCCACCCGCTGATGCGCGCGCCGTTCGAGGCCGGGGATGTGCAGGCGATGGTCGGCAAGCTGTTCGCGGGGCGGCTGAAATTCCATGAAGGCACCGCGACGCTCGCCCCGGGGCTCACCCTTCACAAGGTCGGCGGCCACACCCGCGGTCTGCAGGTGGTGCGCGTGCTGACGCAACGAGGGCACGTGGTGCTCGCGTCGGATGCCGCCCACTTCTACGCGAACTGGCAGCAGCGTCGACCCTTCCCGATCGTCGAAAACGTAACCGCGTATCTCGAAGCCTTCGATGTCATCGAAGCGCTGGCCGATTCGGCCGACCACGTGATACCGGGGCACGATCCGCTGGTGCTCCAGCGCTATCCGCGGGCACTGCCCGACGTCGCCGACATCGTGCGCGTGGACCTGCCGCCGATCGACTAGTACAGTTCGGCGACTTCCGGACCAGCGACGGCGCAGGGGTTGCAAGGTTGGGCGAGCGCGCAGGATTCATCGGTGTCGGCCGCATGGGCTCGGGCATGGCGTCGCGATTGCTCGCTGCCGGCCACGAAGTGACCGTGTTCGATCCGCAGCCCGCCGCCGTGCAGGCACTGGTCGCGAAAGGCGCGCGTGCGGCGGCGTCGGTGGCCGAACTCGCGGCGGCGAGCCCCATCGTGTTCGCGAGCCTGCCGGGCCCGGCGACGGTCAAGGCGACCGCCGAGCAGATCGCCGGCGTTCCGGGCGTTGCGGTGTTCGTCGACCTGTCGACGTCCGGGCCCGGTGCTTCGCAGGCCGTCGCGGCCATTCTCTCTCCGCGCGGCATCGCCTCGGTCGACGCGCCGGTCTCGGGCGGCATCACCGGCGCGGCCAACGGCAAACTGACCCTGATGGCTTCGGGCCCCGCCGATGCACTGGCACGCGTCAAGCCGCTGCTCGAGTGCTTCGGCAAGGTGTTCGTGGTCGGCGATCGGCCCGGCCTCGGGCAGACGGTCAAGCTCGCGAACAACCTGATGTCGGCGGCGTCGCTCGCGATCGCCGCCGAGGCGATGGCGATGGGCGTCAAGGCCGGCGTCGACCCCGCGGTGATGATCGAGATCCTTAACGCCTCGTCGGGCCGCAACAGCGCGACGCAGGACAAGATCCCGAAGCACGTGCTGAACCGGAAATTCGATTTCGGTTTCGCCAACGCGCTGTCGTTCAAGGACGTGCGGCTGTGCCTCGACGAGGCCGAGGCGCTCGGCGTGCCGATGGTCGTTGGGGCCGCCGTCCGGCAGATGCTGTCCATCACCCACAATGTCTGCGGGCCGGATGCCGATGTGACGGACATGGTTCGCGTGGTCGAGAACTGGGCCGGCTGCCGCATCGGCAGCGGCGAGGAGAAGTGATGGGCAACGAGACTTTCGACAAGGGCCTCAAGCTGCGCAAGCAGGTGCTCGGCGCCGACTACGTGGAGAGGTCGATGGCGGGCGCCGACGACTTCAGCCGGCCGATGCAGGAGCTGTCGACCGAATATTGCTGGGGCTACGTCTGGAACCGTCCCGGCCTCGAGCTGCGCGAGCGCAGCATCATCAACATCGCGATGATCAGCGCGCTGAACCGACCGCACGAGCTGAAGCTGCACGTGAAGGCCGCGCTCAACAACGGACTCACGCGGGAGCAGATCCGCGAGATCATCCTGCAGGTGGCGGTTTATTGCGGCGTGCCGGCCGGCATCGACTCGACGCGCATCGCGCGCGAGGCGTTCGCTGAAGTGGACGCCGCCGCGAAGAGTAGAACGAAGCGACGTGGCGGAGGTGACCGCCACTGCGCATCCGTTGCAACGCAAGAACGCCGCAGGAACAGACGGTGCTCGATTTCTTCCGCATCCTGTCGACCGGCGAGCTCGAGGCGATACGCGCCGCGCTGCATCCGCAGGCGACGTGGAAGCCGATGGTCGAGAACATTCCCGGTGCCGGCACCTACGGCCCGCGCGACAACATCGTCGACGACTTCCTCGGCGCCGGTGCGCGGCATGTTCAAGCCGGGAGATCCGAAGACGACGGTCGACTCGATCGTCTCGCACGGCGATTTCCTGATGGTCGAGTCGCATGGCAAGGGTCAGCTTCAGGACGGCCGCGAATACTTCAACCGCTATGCCTGGGCGGTGGAGATCCGGGACGGGCTCGTGTTCGCCATACGCGAGTACATGGACAGTCATTACGTCGCGACGCTGTTCGGCTTCAAGTAGCTCGACCCGAGCACTGCGGTGGCCGACGCATTCGACTACGTGATCGTCGGCGCCGGCACCGCGGGCTGCGTGGTCGCGAGCCGGCTGTCGGCCGACCCCCGCGTCACCGTCGCGCTGATCGAAGCCGGGCCGCCGGATGACGATCCCGCGATCCGGGTTCCGGCGATGGTCGGCAAGGCGATCGGCAATGCCCGCAACGGCTGGGGCTACGTCAGTGCGCCCCAGCAACACGCCGATGGGCGCAGGCTGCCCGTTCCCCGCGGGCGCGTGCTCGGTGGCTCGTCGTCGATCAACGGCATGGTCTACTTTCGTGGCCACCCGGCCGAGTACGACGAATGGGGCATTCCCGGCTGGTCCTACGCCGACCTCTTGCCGTATTTCCTGAAGCTCGAGAACTACGCGACCGGCGACGGGCCGCAGCGCGCGCATGGCGGCCCGGTCAATGTGATCGACATCCCAAGACCGAATGCACTCGTCGATCGGTTTCTGGCGGCCGCCGATTCGCTCGGGTTTGCGCGCTGCGCGGACTTCAACGGCGGCGGCCCGACCGACGGCTTCGGCGCGCGCCAGGCGGCGATCCGCGACGGGCGGCGAGAATCGGGTGTCACGGCCTATCTCGCGCCGGCGCGCAGCCGCGCGAACCTTCGCGTCATCACCGATGCGCTGGTCGAGCGCGTGCTGTTCGACGAACGACGCGCGAGCGGCGTCGCGATGCGACGCGGTGAGCGAGTCGAGACGGTCAGCGCCCGGCGCGAAGTCATTCTGTGTGGCGGGAGCTACGGGTCGCCGCATCTGCTGCAACTCTCCGGTGTCGGCGATGGTGCGCTACTGCGCTCGCGCGGCATCACGCCCTTCCATGAGCTTCCGTCGGTCGGTCGCAACCTGCACGACCATCCCGCCTCGTCGGTGTCGATGGTGACTCGCGACACGACGTCGTACGGGTTTTCGTGGCCGACCTTGCCGCGATCGATCGGCATCGCGCTGCGTTACCTCGTCAACCGCTCCGGTCCGCTCGCCAGCAACGTCTTCGAGGCGAACGGCTTCGTCCGCTCACGCGCCGAGCTGACGCGGCCCGATCTGCAGATCATATTCATGCCCGCACATCGCAACCCCAACGGTCACTGGCTGCCACGCGGTCATGGTTACGGCATCATCTTCGTCAATCTGCGGCCGGAGAGCCGCGGCACCGTGCATCCGCTCGGGCCCGACCCGCGCGTGGCGCCGGAGATCGATTTCAATTTCCTCGCGGCGCCCCGCGATATGGACGTGCTGGTCGAGGGTTTTCACCTCGCGCGCAAGCTGCTGCGAGCGCCGGGCTTCGCTGCGCTCGACTCGACCGAAGCGGTGCCCGGCGCGGCGGTGCAGACACGCGAACAGATCGAAGCGCACATCCGGCGCACGCTCGTCACGGTGCATCACCCGTCGGCGACGTGCCGCATCGGTGACGTCGTCGATCCGGGCCTGCGGGTGATCGGCCTCGATGGCCTGCGTGTGGTCGATGCATCGGTCATTCCGGTGGTCATCTCCGGCAACAGCAACATTCCGGTCACCGCCGTCGCCGAGCGCGCGGCCGACCTCATTCTCGGAGCGAAGCATGGGTGAGTTCACCGGCCGCAGCATCATCATCACCGGGGGCGCCGGCGCGATCGGTTTCGCGACCGCGCAGGTGCTCGCGAGCCAGGGCGCGGACCTGCTGCTCGTCGACATCGACGGCGAGCGGCTCGCCGAGCGTGCGCCCGCGCTGGCGACCCACGGCACCCGGGTCGAATGTTTTCGTGCCGACGTCAGCCAGACCGAGCAGGTCCGCGCCTACGTGTCACACGCGACAGGAGCTTTCGGACGCATCGACGGCCTGTTCAACAACGCGGGCATCGACGGCAAGCTCGCCTCGATCGAGACGTTCGACGAGGACGAATTCGATCACATCATCGCGGTGAACCTGCGCAGCATCTTCCTCGGGCTGAGGCACGTGCTGCCGGTGATGCTCGAGCAGGGCGGTGGCGCCATCGTCAACACCGGCTCGATCGCGAGCGAGCGCGGACTCGCCGGTGCCTGCGCCTATAACGCGGCCAAGCACGGCATCGTCGGCCTGACGCGCACAGCCGCCGCCGATCTCGGCGCGCGCGGCATCCGCGTGAATGCGGTGCTGCCTGGCGTCGTCGAAACGCCGCTGCTCGAGGCGATGCTCGAGACGATGTTCGACGGCGACGTCGACAAGGGCAAGGAGGCGCTGGGAAAGGTGGCGCCGCAGGAACGTATCGGTCAGCCGGTCGAGATCGCCGAGGCGGTCGCTTTCCTGCTGTCGCCGCGTGCGGGTTTCGTCAACGGAGCGAGCTGGGCAATCGACGGAGGTGCACTGTGCACGATTCGACACTGACAGGGACGGGCGGCCTGACGACCACTTCGAAGAGCTATCAGTGGCTGCTGATAGCATTGCTGAGCTTCAACTTCGGCATCGTGTTCTTCGACCGGAACGCGCTCAACTTCCTGACGCCGTTCATCCAGCCGGAACTCAGGCTCACCAACACGCAGATCGGCATGTTCGCCTCGGCGCTGTCGCTGAGCTGGGCACTCGCGGGGCTGTTCATCGGCTGGCTGTCGGACCGGATGGGGCGGCGCAAGATCCTGCTCGTCATCGCAACGATGGTCTTCTCGCTGGCTTCGGTGTTGTCGGGCGTGGCGGGCACATTCCTGTCGCTGCTCGGCGCGCGGTTGCTGATGGGCCTAGCGGAAGGCGGCATCATGCCGATCAGCCAGACGCTGATCGCGGCCGAGGTGGCGCACGAGCGGCGCGGGCTCGCGCAGGGACTGACGCAGAACTTCGGCGCGAACCTGATCGGCAACTTCCTCGGGCCGATCGTCATCGTGTGGATCGGCGCGAATTATGGCTGGCGCGAGGCGTTCTACGTCTGCGCGGTGCCGGGGTTCATCTCCGCGGTGCTGATCGCGTTCCTCGTGCGTGAACCGGCCAGGGCAGCACCGGCGGCGGTTCGCGCCAAGGTGCCCCTGCTGCCGCTGCTGACCAACCGCACGATGATCCTGTGCATCGTGCTCTCGACGCTGCTGGTTGCGTTCTTCGTGGTGTTCATGGGCTTTACCCCGCTGTATCTCACGCAGGTGCGTGGGGTCGACAGCCAGAACATGGGACTCGTGATGTCGTCGTTCGGTCTCGCGTCGATCGCGGTGGCGTTCATCGTGCCGGGGTCTTCCGACCGGTTCGGACGGAAGCCGGTCGCGATCATCGCGAGTCTGGTCGGGCTGATCCTGCCGTTGGGCGTACTGGCCAGTTCGGGCACTGCCGTGCTGCCGATCGTGCTGAGCTTCGTGTTCGGTTGCTGCATCAGCGGCGTGTTCCCGCTGGTGATGGCGACGATACCGTCAGAGTCGGTGTCGCCCGCGCAGACCGCGACAGCTTTGAGCCTGACCATGGGCATCAGCGAAATCGTCGGCGGCGTGATCGCACCGACCGCGGCGGGGAAGCTTGCTGACCTCTACGGCCTGCCGGTCGTGCTGTGGATCCTGGCCGGAATCTGTCTCGCGTGCGGACTGCTCGCGATGCTGCTGCCGGAAACGGCGCCGCGGGTGCTGGAGAAGCGATCGACCGGTTGACGCCGGCCGTCACGTCGCGTCGTGCAACGCGCCGTGACGGCCGGGGTCCCTGAGTGCCGCCCGCCGAGCGGACGGCTCGCAGTCCTACGTCGACGCCTTGAGCGCGGCGATGCGTTCCTCGAGCGGCGGATGGCTCATGAACAGGCGCTTCAGGCCCGACGCGCGGCCACCGAGGATGCCGAAGGCCGCCGCATGCTGCGGCAGGCCGGCCGGCTCGCGCTGACGGCGCAGCACTTCGAGCGCCGAGATCATCGACTGGCGCCCCGCAAGCCGCGCACCGCCTGCGTCGGCGCGGAACTCGCGATGGCGCGAGAACCACATGACTATCGTGCTGGCGAGGATGCCGAGCGCGATCTCCGCGACGATCACCGTGATGAAGTACGCCGGTCCGGTGCTGCCTTCCCGCTCCTCGCCGCGCGACAGCGCGCCGTCGACGAGGTTGCCGATGATGCGCGCGAGAGAAGATGACGAACGTGTTCACCACGCCCTGGATCAGGGTCAGCGTGACCATGTCGCCGTTCGCGACGTGCGAGACTTCGTGAGCGAGAACGGCCTCGACTTCCTTGCGGTCCATCTTCGCGAGCAGGCCGGTGCTGACTGCCACGAGCGCGTTGTTGCGGCTGGCACCGGTCGCGAAAGCATTGGGTTCGGGGGACTGAAAGATGCCGACCTCGGGCATGCCGATGCCTGCCTGTTCGGCCTGCGCCCTGACGGTGGACACGAGCCACTGCTCGTCACCGCCACGCGGCTGCGTGATGACCTGCACGCCCATCGACCGCTTCGCCATCCACTTCGAGAGCGCGAGCGAGATGAACGCGCCGCCGAAGCCGAACACGGCCGCGAAGGCGAGCAGCCCGCCGAGTCCGCCCGTGCCGGTGAGATAGCGCTCGAGACCGAGCAGCCGGACGACCGTCGACAGCACCACGAGGATGGCGAGGTTGGTCGCGAGGAACAGGAAGATGCGTTTCATCCGTAGTTTTCCGCAATCTGGAGAAGAGAATCGCGCCGGACGCGATCGCGCCGGCGCATAAGGGTGCGGGCGCTGCGGTCGAGCCGCAGGAACGCCGCACTGATGGCGCGGTAGAGGTCACTGTCCACATCGGAGGCGACGACCGTGCGACGACCTCGCCCGAGGCGAGCGTGCAGCAGGCAACCCTTGTCGATGCCGCCACGCTGACCGTTGACATCGAACAGCCGGACCTGGATCTGCGGCTGCAGATCGGGGAAGGCGGTGCAAAAGTCTGTGGCGCGCCGTTCGACCGCCCCGAGCAGGGAGGCGGTGAGGGTGAACCCCCGTGCCTGGACGTCGATTCGCATGGTGTCGCTCCGGTGGAAGGACCGACGCCAGTGTCATCGCACCACGATTCAGAGAAAAGCAGAATAATATGGATTGATAAGCAGGAAAAAACTGATGAATTCACCCCGCTCGATGAATCTGAAACACCTCCGTTACTTCGCCGAGATCGCCCGGCGCGGGTCGATATCGGCCGCCGCGAAGGCCCTGCACGTCGCGCCGCAGACGGTCAGCAGCCAGGTGCTCGAACTCGAGGCCGGTGTAGGGCAACAGCTCTTCGAGCGCGTGGGACGAGGGCTGCGCCTGACGCCTGCCGGCGAGACGGCGCTCGACTACGCGAACGCCATATTCGCCCTCGGCGACGAGCTCTCGGCGGTACTCCAGGGCGCCGCGCGCCCGCGCAGCGTCCAGCTCCGCGTAGGGGTCACCGACAGCGTGCCGAAGCTGCAGTCGGTGCGGCTGCTCCAGCCGGTCATCGACGCGCATCGCAACAACCTCGAGCTGACCTGCCGCGAAGGCGGCTTCGTCGAGCTGCTCGCGCAGGTCGCGGCCGGTGAACTCGACGTCGTGCTGGCCGATACCGCAGTGCCGGCCAACCTCGCACGGAGCCTGCAGGCCCGCGCGCTCACCGAATCCGGCGTCAGCTTCGTCGCCGGGCGAGCGCTCGCCGCCTCGCTGTCGAAGCGATTTCCCGCAGGTCTCGACGAGGCACCTTACGTTGCGGGCTCGGCGCCCGGTTCGTTGCGCAGCCAGGCCGCCGATGCGTGGTTCGCTGCGCAGAAGATCCGGCCGCGGGTCGTCGGGCACGTCGACGACAGTGCGTTGCTGACGGGTTTCGCCGAGGCCGGGCTCGGGGTCATCGCCGTGCCCACGTCGCTGGAGACGGAAGTGCTGCAGCGTTACGGGCTCGCGCTGGTCGGTCGCACCGATGAGATCAGGCAGTCGGTGTTCCTGATCCGCGCGCGCGTGCGGCGTCCGCATCCGCTCGTGGCGGAACTCGAGCAGCGCGCCTGAAGCGTGCGGCGATGGCCTATGCTTCCGCCGTCGTCCTGCCTGGAGATTCAACGTGACGAAGTACTCACCGTTCCTGTTCGTCGCAGGCCTGCTCGCCTGCAGCGGCGTGTTCGCAGCGGAGGTCACGGTGGGGCCGATTCCCGGTGTGCTTGCGGCTGGCGCGCGCGTTCAGCTGGTCGGCGATGGGTTCGACGGCACCGAGGGTCCGCTGCCGCTCGGCGACGGCGCGGTGCTGTTCACCGAGAATCGCGCGGGGCGCATCGTCCGCATCGAGCCCGACGGCAAGACGGCGGTGTTTCTGGCCGAGACCAACGGGTCGAACGCGCTGGCGCTGAATCCGCGGGGCGAGCTCGTTTCGGTGCAGACGACGAAACCACGGCTCGGCGTGCTCTTTCCGGTGCAAGCCGCGCGCACGCTGGTCGATGCGTTCGAGGGCAAGCCTTTCGGTCGCCCGAACGACCTCATCGTGAGCAGTCGCGGTGACATCTATTTCAGCGATCCGGGCACGACGCCGGGTGCGCTCTACCGGCTCAGCGCCGAGGGCGGGCTGACCCGGCTGAGCGACGACATCACGCGACCGAACGGCGTGGCGTTGTCGCCGGACGGGCGGACGCTGTATGTCGCCGATACGGGCGGCGAGTGGCTCATCGCCTTCGATGTCGCCCGCAACGGCAGCGTGTCGAACCGGCGCAATCTCGCGAAGATTGCCGGCATGACGAGGTCGGACACGGGGGCGCTGGCGGGCGGCGCGGACGGTCTGGCGGTCGATGGCCGCAACCGCATCTATGTGGCGACCGGCATCGGCGTGCAGGTGTTCGATCGCAAGGGCAATGCGCTCGGTGTCATCGAGCTGCCGAAGTCTCCGCAGAATCTCGCCTTCGGCGGTGCGAAGCGCGACCAGCTCTACGTCGTGGGTCGAGGGGCGGTGTATCGCATCCCGACGCTGACCAGCGGCCCGCGCAGACTCGGCAAGTAAACTTCAGACGGCGCGGACGTCGGTTACGACCAATGGGGCAGCCTGGTAAAAATCGCACGGTCTGGTTGACATCGCAACGGTGTTGCGCAAATGCGAATCATTCTGCGGCTAAGTCGGCTCGGAGCGTTAATCTGGCGGTCCGGGCAGCGGCTCTTTTCCGCCATGGCTGCCACCTTTTCGAGGAGAGATCCGTCCATGTCACAGTCCTTCCCACGCCGCACCCTCCTGAAGGTCGCCCTGCTGGGTGGCGCCGCGCTGCCGATTGCGCTGCGCTCCGGTCAGGCGCAGGCGGCGGCCCAGCCGCTGGTCGATCTGAACGATCCGGTGGCGAAGTCCCTCGGTTATGTGCTCGATTCGAGCAAGGTCTCGACGGCCGAAAACCCGACCCACAAGGCTACGCAGCGTTGCGACAACTGCGTGCAGTTCCAGGGCAAGGTCGGCGACAAGCAGGCGGCCTGCAACCTGTTCCCCGGCAAGGACGTCGTCGGACCGGGCTGGTGCAAGGTGTGGGCGCAGAAGCCGGGCACCTGACACGCGTCAACCGTTACGGTTGCGCATGAAATCCGCGAGGCGCGCCATCGAACCCTCGATGGCCGCCCTCGCGTCCTCGCTTCCGATACTTTCAGCGAGCGCCTCGCGCATGCAGCCGAGCCAGGCGTCCCGCTCGGCGGTCCCGATCGCGAACGGCAGGTGCCTCGCCCCCTCGTCATAGTCTGCGGCCCGGCCGGGTGATGCGGCGCGACATAAGCTGCCCTCGGAGGTTGTCACAAAATAATCACTTCCCAGGCAGCTAATTCCATGTATTATTGAGCTTCGAGCCGGGCAACGTTTTCGTTGTTCGCGTCTCGATAGTCGTGGAACAAGACCCCCCGTTTCCACGTTATATTTCAGCCCCGTCTCTGACGGGGCTTTTTTTTGCCTGCGCGCTAACGGAACGCTGCGTCTCGAAACGCGGTGCGCAGGATCAACTGGGCCGCACAATCCGCGACATGCAGATCGCCGTGCCCCGCGAGATCAAGAACCGCGAGTATCGCGTCGCGCTGACGCCTGCCGGAGTGCGCGAGCTCACCACCGCGGGCCACGCCGTCACGGTGGAAGCGGGCGCTGGTGAGGGCGCGGGATTCGCCGACGCGCGACTATGTCGCTGCCGGTGCGCGCATCGAGCCCGATGTCGAAGCGTTGTTCGCGGATGCCGAACTCATCGTCAAGGTGAAGGAGCCGCAGCCGGTCAGGAATGCCGACGGCTCAGCGCCGGGCAGACGCTGTTCACCTACCTGCACCTGGCGGCGGACCGCGCGCAGGCCGAGAGCCTGATGGCATCGGGCTGCACCGCCATTGCCTACGAAACCATCACGGCGGCCGACGGCAGCCTGCCGCTGCTCGCGCCGATGAGCGAGATCGCCGGCCGCATGTCGATCTCGGTCGCTGCGCACCAGTCTCGATGAAGGCGCAGGGCGGCGCGGGACTGTTGCTGGGCGGCGTGCCGGGCGTGCTGCCGGCCCGCGTTGTGGTGCTGGGCGGCGGCGTCGCCGGCAGCCATGCGGCGCGCATGGCGCTGGGCGCCGGCGCCGATCGTCACGGTCGTCGATCGTTCGCTGCCGCGCCTGCGGCAGCTGGCGGCGGAGTTCGGCCCAGCGCTCAAGACCGAATACTCGACGCGCGATGCGGTGGAGCGTCTGGTGCACGCTGCCGACGTCGTGGTCGGTTCGGTGCTGATCCGCGGCGAAGCCGCGCCGCGGCTGGTGACGCGCGCCATGGTGGCCGGCGATGCAGCCCGGATCCGTGCTGGTCGATATCGCCATCGATCAGGGCGGCTGTTTCGAGACCAGCCGGCCCACCAGCCACGATGCGCCGACATTCATCGAGAGCGGCGTGGTGCATTACTGCGTCACCAACATGCCCGGCGCGGTGCCGCGCACGTCGACCGCGGCGCTGACGCATGCCACGCTGCCCTACATCAAGGCGCTGGCCGATCGCGGGCGTCGCCGCGGCGCTCACGTCCGATCCGCATTTCCGCCGCGGTCTGAACGTGGCCGATGGCGAGATCCGCAGCGAGCCGGTGGCGCGCGCACTCGGGTTGCCGCTGCGACCCTGACGCGCCGGGGTCCGCTACACTTCCCGGAAATCGCGGGGGAGGTCACATGTCGCACACGTCTGAAGAGCAGCGCAACCTCGAGCTCGTGCTCGAGATGTACCGCGAGGTGCTCATCAAGATGGACTCGACCAAGGTCGATCGCTACATCTCGCCGCAGTACGTGCAGCACAGCTCGCTGGCGCCGCCGGGCGTGCAACCGCTGAAGGAGTTCCTGCGACGGTGCGCATCGAAAGTCCCGACGCCACACCGACGATCAAGCGCGCCTTCGTCGATGGCGACCACGTGGTGTGCACATGCACGTGATTCGGTTCGCTGGCGATCCCGGGCTGGTCGTCGTCGACTTCTTCCGGGTCGAGGACGGCCTGATCGTCGAGCACTGGGATGTGCTGAAGGAAGTGCCGGCGAATCCCGTCAATCCGAATTCGATGTGCTGAAGGGCTGCAAAGCTCGGCAATGCGGAGCTTGCGTCGCTGTTGCTGGGGCGCGGGCGCGAAGGTGGACGCTGCGAACGCCGACGGGCAGACGCCGCTCGTGATGGCGGTGCGTGCCGGTTAGGTGCCGACGGTGCAGATGCTGCTGAAGCATCGCGCCAGCGCGAAGGCGAAGGAGAGCTGGCGCGGCCAGACCGCGCTGACGCGAAGGACAGTTGCCGCTGTTCGGCGCGATCAGCCGGGGCAACGTCTGGGTCATCCGTCACCTGCTCGCCAAGGGTGGCGGGCGGGACGCGAAGCAGGTGGCTGCTCTCGTCGAGATGCTGACGGCAGCCGGCAGCATGAGCTGACGCGATGCGCTTTGACGGGAAGGTGGTGCTGGTGTTCGGCGGGGTGGTCGGGCTCTAGCGCCCGAAGGGTCGCGCCGGTGCAGGCCCGGCGCCGGTTTGCACGGCATTGGTGCGCGGGAAAGTGCCGGTTCGACGTCGAAAAGTCCGGCACCCGCGCTGCGGGCCCCCGCCGGCTGGTTCGTGAATTGCATCTTCGGTTCCGGGCCGGGAGGATACGCAACCCCCTCGGCGGTCTCGTAACCCATGTCGATCCACGTCGCGCTTCGCCACGTCACCCACTACCGCTACGACCGCCCGGTCGGCGCTCGGGCCGCAGGTCGTCCGGCTTCGTCCGGCGCCGCATTGCCGCACGCGGATCCTGTCCTATTCGCTCAAGGTCACGCCCGCCGAACACTTCATCAACTGGCAGCAGGACCCGCAGGCGAACTACCTCGCGCGGCTCGTGTTCCCGGAGAAGACGCGCGAGCTTCGCGTCGAGGTCGATCTCGTCGCCGAGATGGCGGTGATCAATCCGTTCGACTTCTTCCTCGAGCCCGCCGCCGAGAAGTTCCCGTTCGACTACGACGCCGCCGACCGGCGGGAGCTCGCGCCGTACCTGGCAAGCCGCCGGCGACGCCGACTCGCTCGACGCGACTATCTGCGCCGCATTCCGCGCACGCCGCAGCGCGACCATCGATTTCCTCGTCGAGCTGAACCAGCGCCTCTCGCAGCGACATCAGCTACCTCATCCGCATGGAGCCCGGCGTCCAGACGCCCGAGGAAACGCTGCGCAAGGCGTCCGGGTTCGTGCCGCGATTCGGGCTGGCTGCTCGTGCAGCTCTTCCGCCACCTCGGCCTCGCCGCGCGCTTCGTGTCGGGCTACCTCATCCAGCTCGTCGCCGACGTGAAGCCGCTCGACGGACCGGCCGGCACCGACCAAGGACTTCACCGATCTGCACGCGTGGTGCGAGGTGTATCTGCCCGGCGCGGGCTGGATCGGCCTCGACCCGACGTCGGGCCTGCTCGCCGGCGAAGGGCACATTCCGCTCGCCTGCACGCCGGAGCCGGCGTCGCGCCGCGCCGATCTCCGGCGCGCGTCGACGAAGCCGAAGTCGAGTTCGCTCACGAGATGATCGGTGACGCGCATCTGGGAAGCGCCGCGCGTCACGAAGCCGTACACCGATGCGCAGTGGGACGCCGATCGTCGCGCTCGGCCGCGACGTCGATGCGCGAGCTCGCGGCCGACGATGTGCGCCTGACGATGGGCGGCGAGCCGACGTTCGTCGCCGATCGACGATCCGGACGGCGCGGAGTGGAACACCGCTGCGCTCGGCCCGACGAAGCGCGCTCCGCCGCCGAGCTGTTCGCCGCCTGCGCGAACCGGTATGCGCCGAAGGGCCTGCGTGCACTTCGGCCAGGGCAAGTGGTATCCCGGCGAGCAGCTGCCGCGCTGGTCGCTGAACTGTTTCTGGCGCAAGGACGGCGAGCCGATCTGGAGCGACCCGACGCTCTTCGCCGACGAAGCGCGTCGACCACGGCGCGACGCCGAGCATGCCGCGGCGCTTCCTGCGGAGCGTCGCCGCGCAGCTCGGGCTCGTCGCTCGCAGCATCGTGTTCGCGGCGCTACGAGGACGTCTACTACTACCTGTGGCGCGAGCGGCGCCTGCCGGTCAACGTCGATCCGTTCGACAGTCGAAGCTCGACGACGAGCTCGAGCGCGAACGCCTGCGCCGCGTCTTCGAGCAGGGCCTCGAACACGTGGTCGGCCATGTGCTGCCGATCGGCCGCGACGCGGCCGACGATGCGCTGGCGCACCGGCCCGTGGTTCTTCCGCGCCGAGCGCTGCTACCTGCTGCCCGGCGACTCGCCGATCGGGCTACCGGCTGCCGCTCGATTCGCAGCCGTGGGTGACGAAATCCGACCTGCCGTACGTCAACGAGCCCGATCCCGGCGATCCGCGGGCGCCGCTCGCGCCGCGCGCGCAGATCCTCACGCAGCTGCACGAACGCGTCACCGAGCCGGCGAAGCGGAAGCGGACACGCGCCGCGGTCGCACCGGCTTCCGGCATCGCAACTGGCAGAGGCGCGGTGGGCGCGTTCGACGATGCGACGCGTCGGCCGCTGACCGGCGAGTCGGCCGGCTGGATCGCGCGCAGTGCGATGTGCGCGGAGCCACGCAACGGCGTGCTCTACGTGTTCATGCCGCCGCTCGAGACGCTCGACGACTATCTCGAGCTCGTCACCGCGGTGGAGTCGAGCGCGGCCGCGGCTCGGCCTGAAGGTGGTGCTCGAAGGGCTACGAGCCGCCGCGCGATCCGCGGCTCGAGCAGCTTCCGCGTCACGCCCGATCCGGGCGTCATCGAGGTGAACATCCAGCCCGTCGCAGAGCTGGGAACGAGCTCGTCGACCGCACCGACGCATCCTGTACGAGGCGGCGCACCAGACGCGGCTCGCGAGCCGAGAAGTTCATGCTCGACGGCCGTCACACCGGCACCGGTGGCGGCAACCACTTCGTGCTCGGCGGCGCGACGCGCGCACGACTCGCCGTTCCTGCGCCGGCCCGATCTGCTGCGGAGCCTGCTCGCGCTACTGGCACAACCATCCGTCGCTCTCGTATCTGTTCTCGGGCCTGTTCATCGGACCGACCTCGCAGGCGCCGCGCGTCGACGAGGCGCGCAACGACTCGCTGTACGAACTCGAGATCGCGTTCCGGGAGCTCGCAGCGACACGGCGGTGCCAGCACGCCGCCGTGGCTGCGTCGATCGCGCTGTTCCGCAACCTGCTCGTCGACGTGACCGGCAACACGCATCGCGCCGAGTTCTGCATCGACAAGCTCTATTCGCCCGACAGCAGCGACCGGCCGCCTCGGCCTGCTCGAGCTGCGCGCGTTCGAGATGCCGCCGCATGCGCGCATGAGCCTCGACGCAGCAGCTGCTGCTTCGCAGCGCTCGTCGCGCGCTTCTGGCGCGAACCGTATCGCCCCCGGCGGCTGGCGCGCTGGGGCACCGAGCTGCACGATCGCTTCATGCTGCCGTACTTCGTCGAGCAGGATTTCGACGACGTCCTCGCGGAGCAGGCGCCGGCCGGCTTTGCCATCGACCGCGCGTGGTTCGCGCCGCACTTCGAGTTCCGCTTTCCGAAGTACGGCGACTTCGAGACGCGCGGCATCGAGCTCGAAGTGCGTCATGCGCTCGAGCCGTGGCACGTGATGGGCGAGGAGGGCGCGGCGGGCGGTACCGTTCGCTACGTCGACTCTTCGGTCGAGCGCGTGCAGGTGAAGGTGACCGGCCTGGCGCCCGATCGCTATGCCGTGACCTGCAACGGTCGCGCGTTGCCGCTGCGCCCCACCGGGCGCGTCGGCGAGTATCGTCGCCGGCGTGCGGTACCGCGCCTGGCAGCCGTCGAGCTGCACTGCACCCCACCATCGGGGTGCATTCGCCGCTTGACGTTCGATCTCGTCGGACACGTGGCTTGCCGCGCTCGGTCGGCGGCTGCCAGTACCACGTCGCCCATCCCGGCGGTCGCAACTACGACACGTTTCCCGGTCAACGCATTCGAGGCCGAGAGCCGGCGCCTCGCGCGCTTCTTCCGGCATCGGCCACACGCCAGGGCACGATCGAGCGTGCCGCCCGGTAGCGCCCGACGCCGATTTCCCGTTCACGCTCGACCTCCGGGCGTGACAGAGCCTGCAATGTCGCCGATGTCGCGAGCAGTCTCGACGCCTATGCAGGCGAGGCTGGCCGCTACGACGAGCTGCTCGATGACGAGGGCGACGTCCGCGCGCACTGGCGCCCGCTGATCGAGCGGCTGCGGGTCGATGGGCCCGATGCCGCGCGCCGCGGCGTCGAGCTTGCGCGCCGGCTCATCGTCGAGAACGGCGTCACCTACAACGTCTACGCCGATCCGAAGGGCCGCGATCGTCCGTGGACGCTCGATCTCCTGCCGTTCCTCATTCCGCCGAGCGAGTGGCGGCGGATCGAGGCGGGCGTCGCGCAGCGGGCGCAGCTGCTCAATTCGCTGCTCGCCGATCTCTACGGCCCGCAGGAGCTGCTCGCGAAGGGCGTCATTCCGCCGGAGCTGCCGTTCGGTCATCCGAACTTCCTGTGGCCTGCCGCGGCGTGCGGCCCGCCCGGCGGCACGTGGCTGCACGTCTACGCCGTCGATCTCGCGCGCTCGCCCGACGGGCGCTGGTGGGTGCTCGGCGATCGCACGCAGACGCCGTCCGGTCCGGGCTATGCGCTCGAGAACCGGCAGATCGTCTCGCGCGTCTTTCCCGAGCTCGCTCGGCGAGATGAGGTGCGGCCGCTCATCGGCGCGTTCTTCGCCGGCCTGCGCGATCGGCTGCTGTCGCCAGCCGCGACGAACGAGGCGCCGCTCGCCGTCGTGCTGACGCCCGGCCCGTTCAACGAGACGTACTTCGAGCACGCGTACCTCGCGCGTCATCTCGGCCTGCCGCTCGTCGAGGGGCACGACCTCACCGTGCGCGGCGACAACGTCTACCTGAAGACGCTCGCGGGCCTGAAGCGCGTGCACGCGATCCTGCGGCGGCTCGACGACGACTTCTGCGATCCGGTCGAGCTGCGCGCGCGACTCGCGCGCTCGGCGTGCCGGGCCTGCTCGGCGCGGTGCGCGCGGGACGTGTCGTGCGTCGCGAACGCGCTCGGCAGCGGCGTGCTCGAGTCCGCGCGCGTGGCTCGGCTTCATGCCGGCGCATCGCGAGCGCCTGCTCGGCGAGAACATTGCTGCTGCCGTCGGTCGCGACGTGGTGGTGCGGCGAGGAACCGGCGCTCGAGTACGTGATCGAGAACCTCGAGCGGCTCGTCATCAAGCCGGCATTCCCCAACCAGCGCTTCGAGCCGGTGTTCGGTCGCGACCTCGACGCGAAGCAGCGCGCCGCGCTGATCAGGCGGCTTGCGCGTCCGTCCGAATGCCTATGTCGCACAGGAACGCGTGGCGTTCTCGCAGGCGCCGGTGTGGCGCGGCAGCGGCGCGCCTGCGCTCGATGCGCGCTCGATCGGCATCCGTGTCTACGCGGTCGCGACCGAGGACGGCTACGCGATCATGCCCGGCGGCATGGCGTCGCATCGCTTCCGATTCGCTGGTCGACATCGTCTCGACGCAGCGCGGCGGCGGCAGCAAGGACATCTGGGTACTGTCGTCCACGGCGGCGTCGACCGATGCCAACAGCGACGATCCGCATGGCGACGAGCAGCTCGCCCGCAGCCCGGTGCGGCATGACGATCTGCCCTCGGGCCTGGTCGAGAACCTCTTCTGGCTCGGCCGCTACGCCGAGCGCTCCGAGAGCAAGACGCGGCTGCTGCGCGCGACGTTCGCCGTGCGCGCCGATCTGCGCCTGTGGTCGATGGCGCTCGGCGCGTGCCAGGAGCTCGGCGTGCTCGACAAGGAGCAGGACCCTTCTGCCAGTCTCTTCGATCGGGAGCAGCCACTCGGACTCGCGGCCGACCTGGCGCGTCTCGCCTGGTGCGCCACGCGGTCTCGCAGCCGGCTCTCTGCCGAACACTGGCGTTCGCTCAACACGCTGCAGCGACAGTTCCACGAAGCGGACGCGGCCAAGGCCGACCCGCGCGAGACGCTCGATCGCCTGCTGCTCGGGCTCGCCGCGATGGCCGGTTTCACGCTCGACGACATGACGCAGGACGATGGCTGGCGCCTGCTGATGCTCGGCCGCGAGCTCGAGCGGCTGCAGTTCATCAGCCTGCTGCTGGCGCGGCGGCTCGGCGAGGGCGCGCTGCCGATGCGCGGCGAGCTCGAGTGGCTGCTCGACGTCGGCGGCAGCACGATCACCTATCGCACCCGCTACCTCGCATCACCGCGCCTCCTGCCCACGCTGCAGTTGCTGGTCGCCGACGAGAGCAATCCGCGGTCACTCGCGTTCCACTGGCGCGGCGTGCGGCGCACGCTCGTGCAGCTCGCCGCCTCGCTCGGCGGCGCGGTCGAGGACGTGATGGAGGAGCCGATCCGCCGCATGATGTCGGCGCTCACGCCCGCGCTCGAGGCGAACGACGAGGTTGGCATCGCGGCGCGCGGGGAATACGCCGCCGCGCTGCTCGGACTCAACGCGTCGGCCAGCCGGCTCTGCGATCGGATCGGCATGCGGCACTTCTCCCACACCGACCTCAACCTGCACACCGTGTCGCTGTGAGCGCGAGCGACGAAACGCCGTACCGCTATCGCGTCCGGCACCTGACGCGTTACGACTATGGCGGCGAGGTCATGCACTCGCACCAGATGCTGCGGCTGATGCCGCGGGCCATGCCGCACCAGACCACGTTGTCGCAGCAGGTGACGATCACTCCGCAGCCGGTTGCGCGCGTCGATACCGAGGATGCGTTCGGCAACCCGGTCGCCCGCGTGCAGATCGACCGGCCGCACGACGCGCTGATCGTCGATGCGCACCTGGAGATCGAGGTGCGTATGCGACCCCCGCGCAAGGCCGATGACAGCCAGCCATGGCGCGGGTTGCGCGAGTCGCTACGCTACTCCGCGCAGGCGTTGACGGTCGAAGAGCTGGAGGTGCGTCGCTACCTGTCCGAGTCGCCGTACGTGCGCGTCAAGCGCCGCTTCAGCGAGTTTGCAGCCGACTGTTTTCCCGCGGACGCGCCGGTCCTCGCGTGCGCCGAGAAGCTGATGCACAAGATCCACGCGGAGTTCACCTACGCGCCGGGCGAGACCGAGGTCGCGACTCCGCTGCATCGAAGTCCTCGGCCAGAAGCGCGGGGTGTGCCAGGACTATTCGCACGTGATGATCGCGTGCCTGCGCGCGCAGGGGCTGGCGGCGCGTTACGTCAGCGGCTATCTGCGCACGCTGCCGCTCGCGAATGCACCGGCCGACGAGGCCGAACTCGTGGGGGCCGATGCGTCGCACGCCTGGATTGCGGTGTGGGCGCCACCTTTCGGCTGGGTCGCACTCGATCCCACCAACGATCGGCGCGTCGGGCGCGATCACGTGACGCTCGCGTGGGGCCGCGATTTCGGCGACGTGTCGCCGCTGCGTGGCGTCATCCTTGGCGGTGGCAGCCACGAGCTGACCGTCAACGTTTCGGTGAGGCCGTTGCCGGTCGGCTCGTGACGCCCGCGCTCGCGTCATTGCTCGCCCACCGCCGCGACACGCTGGCTGCTGCTGCGCCCGCGACTGCGGCCGCACTCGCCAGCGATCCCGCCCTGTCGTCCGAGGCGGATCGCGTGCTCGTGGCGAGCGATTTCGTCGCGCGCGTGCTCGGGCGCGACGACGCGCTGCTGCCCGCTCTGCTGGCCGAACCGGGGCGTTTCCGATTCTCGCGCCAGGCTCACGACTATCGGCAGCTGATCGACGACGTCACCCCCATGGAGGCGGACGCCGCGGCAGAGCTCGTGTTCATGCGCGAGCTGCGGCGCCTGCGCAATCGCGAGATGGTGCGCATCGCGTGGCGCGATCTCGCCGGGCCACGCGACGGTCGCCGAGACACTGCGCGAGACCTCCGGGTTCGCCGACGAGGCGATCCGTGCTGCGACCGCGTTCGCCGCGCGCCGCTCGCGCCCCGGCATGGCGTGCCCGATGCGACGCCCGACGCGGGCCTCGTCGTGCTCGGCATGGGCAAGCTCGGCGGCGGCGAGCTGAATTTCTCCTCCGACGTCGACCTCGTGTTCCTGTTTCCCGAAGCGGCGAGACCGATGGACCGAGCCCGCTCGCGTTCGAGGAATTCTACACGCGCCAGGGGCGGCTCGTCATCCGGCTGCTCGATGCGGTGACGGAGGACGGCTTCGTGTTCCGCGTCGACATGCGGCTGCGTCCCTTCGGCGACAGCGGTCCGCTGGTCGCGAGCTTCGCCGTTCTTCGAGGACTACCTGCAGGCCCACGGGCGCGACTGGGAGCGCTATGCCTACGTCAAGGCGCGCGCGCTCACCGGCGCGGCGCGCAGTTCGACGTCGTTGCGCGAGCAAGGTGTTGCGGCCGTTCGTCTATCCGCCGCTATCTCGACTTCGGCGTGTTCGACTCGCTGCGCGAGATGAAGGCGCTGATCGCGCGCGACGTCGAGCGCCGCGAGCTCGCCGACAGCATCTGAAGCTCGGCGCCGGCGGCATCCGCGAGATCGAGTTCATCGTGCAGGCGTTCCAGCTGATCCGCGGCGGGCAGGACCGCGCTCTGCGCGAGCCATCGCTGCTCACCGTGCTGCCGCGGCTCGACGGGCGCGAAGCTGCTGCCGCCGCAGTCGGTGCGCCGAGCTGCATCGCTGCCTACGACTTCCTGCGCCGGCTCGAGAACCGCGTGCAGATGCTGGACGACCGCGCAGACCCATGCGCTGCCCGACGATGACGCTGGCGCGCGAGCGCATGCGCGCTGTCGATGGATTTGACGGACGTCGACGCGCTGCGTGCGCAGCTCGCGCGACATCGCGCCGTGCGTCACGCGACACTTCAACGCGTCGTGCTCGCGACCCGGCGAGCAGTGCCGGCGACGAGCGCGCATCGATCTCGCGCCGCTGTGGGAGCCGAGCCCGATATCGACGGTCGCGAGCGGCTGCACTGCGCTCGGCCTCGGCGACAACCGCGGAAGTGTTGCCGACTGACGCAGGAGCTCGTCGGCGGCGCGCGCGTCTGCGGCGACTCGACGAGCCCGGCCGCGGCGGCTGCATGCTCGCTGCTCGAGCACCTGCTCGCCGAGCTGCCGCCCGGCGATCCGTTGCCGGTGCTGCGCCGGCTGTATTCGGATCCTCGAGGCGATCGGACAGCGCATCGCCGTATTTCTCGCTGCTGAACGAGAACGCCGCCGCGCGCGCGCCGCCTGGTCGAGACGTGCAGCGACGGCGATTTCCTCGCCGCGCAGCTGCCGCGCAATCCCGTGCTGCTCGACGAGCTGCTCGACGAGCGCGTGTTCGAGCTGCTGCCCGACCGGGCGACGCTCGCCGCGGAGCTCGAGGCGCGCGCTGGCCGACAGTCCCGAGCGAGGATGTCGAGCGCGAGGTCGAGGCGCTGGTGCGCGGTTCAAGCAGGCCGCGGTGTTCCGCGTGGCGCTGGCCGATCTCTCCGGCCGCCTGCCGCTGATGCAGGTCAGCGACCGCCTCACCGAGATCGCCGAGCTGATCGTCGAGCCGCGCCATGGACCTCGCCTGGCGCCAGATCACGGCACGCCACGGTGAGCCCCGTTGTCGCGCCCGCCGAGGGCGAGCCCCGCGCCGTGCGCGTCGCCGCCGTCGGCTACGGCAAGCTCGGCGGGCGCGAGCTCGGCTACTCCTCGGATCTCGACCTCGTGTTCCTGCACGATTCGACGCGGCGAGCATGCAGGAGACGGACTGGCCCTGCCGCGTGGACAACCAGGTGTTCTTCCTGCGCTACGCACAGCGGCTCGTGCACCTGCTGACCGTGCATTCGGCGGCCGGGCGGCTCTACGAAGTCGACGTGCGGCTGCGGCCGACCGGCAAGGGCGGCATGCTGGTGACGAGCGTCGATGCGTTCCGCGACTACCAGTTCGAGGAGGCCTGGACCTGGGAGCATCAGGCGCTGCTGCATGCGCGGGCGGTGGCCGGCGATGCGCAGCTGATGGCGCGCTTCGAACGCATCCGCATCGAGGTGCTGCGCGACGCGGTTCGCCGCGACGACCTGCAGGCAGCAGATGCGCGAGATGCGCGAACGCATGCGGCGCGAGCTGTCGTCGGCGAAGGAGGGCGAGTTCGACCTGAAGCAGGACCGCGGCGGCATCGCCGACATCGAGTTCCTCGCGCAGTACTGGGCGCTTGCGCTGGGCGGGCGAGTAGCCGCCCGTCGCCTGGTTCTCGGACACGATCCGCCAGCTCGAGTCGGTGGCCTCGGCCGACCTGGTGCCGCAGGAGACCGTCGACGTGCTGGTCGCCGCCTACCAGCAGTACCGCGCGTTGAACCACCACCGGGCGCTCGAGGGCCTGCCGGCCGTCGTGCCGGCCGAGGAGGTCGCCGCCCAGCGCGCCGCTGTCACCGCGGCCTGGAACGCCGCCCGATGGCCGTATAATCGCGCCCATGAGCACTCTCGACGATCGCGCGGGCGTCCGTCTGCCCCAGGCCAATGCGTCCCAGACCTATGACGTGACCGCGGCCGACCTGCCGCTGGCCTGCCCCATGCCCAAGATGGCGCTGTGGAATTCGCATCCGCGCGTCTATCTGCCGATCGAGAAGACCGGCATGCGAAGTGCCCGTACTGCGGGGCCGAGTTCAATCTCAAGCGATAGCGCCGCCTCCCTCCTGGATCGCTAGTACGCCGCGTACGATTTCTCTTCGACCAGGCTCGAGCCGAGCGCGACGTTGATGCGCTTCTTCGCCGCCGCGCGCTGGTCGTTCTCGACGTACACCGCGCGCGCGAGCTCGATGAACTCCGCGTCGAACGCGCGCTGACGTTCCTTGTCGCGGATGCGGTCCTCGATGTCCCACAGCCGCTCGTTCACCGCCATCAGTGCGGCCTCGTCGGCGACGATGTCCTGCGCAGCAAAACGCGAGGCCTGCCAGCAACGCCGCAATGCCTCGAGCTCGGTGCGTACATTGGCGAGTTTCGCCGGATCGCCGATGCGTCGCGACTTGATCGCGAGGATCGTGATCTTGTCGATCAGCTCGCCGGGCGAGACCGGGGCGAGCAGTTCATCGGCTGGGTGGCTCATCCACGAAAGTGTAGCAGCCCGGCCGATTCGAGCGCCGCGAGGCGGCCGTGCACATCGTCGACCGTGATCAGGTCCATGACGCCGGGTCGCTCGATCTTCTTCGTCCACGGCAGCTGATCGGGCTCGCGCTTGAGGAACTGCCGAGCGGCGTCGCCATAGCGGTCGACGCACCAGCGCACCGAATGGTAAGGCCCGCTGCGAACCGGGTTGGTCGCGGCATACAGTCCCAGCACCGGAACGCCCGCTGCGGTGCCCATGTGCGCGGGACCCGAGTCGGGCGTGAGCAGGACCGCCGCGCGCGCCAGCAGGGCCTGCATCTCGGGCAGCGTGTCCTTGCCTGTCTGGTCGACGAAAGGAACCTGGCAGGCCGATCTGATCGCCGCTGCCATCGCCGCTTCGGTCGCGGATCGTCCGCCGCACAGGATCGTGCGCAGACCGAAATCGCGCTGCGCGATCTCGATCACCGCCGCGTAGCGCTCGGCGCGCCAGTTGCGAGCCACATGGCTTGAGCACGGGCTCACCACCATGACCGGCTCGCCGTCGGGCACGAGGTCACTTGCGTACGCCCGCGCCTCGGGCGGCAGCGGCAGCGAGAAATCGAGCGGCGCCGGCGCAACGCCCAGTGCATCGGCAAAGCCCTGGAAGCTGTCGGCAACGTGCTGGTTGCAGCGTGCAGCGATGCGCGTGTTGGTGAACAGCCATTGCAGCTCGCGGGCGCGCGCGAAGTCGAACCCGACCTTCACATCGGCGCGCAGCCGGCGCGCGATGCGGCTCGCCCGGAACGCGAGCTGCAGATGCAGCAGCACGTCCCATGAACGCTCCGCGAGATTGCGCCGAAGCTCGGCCTGCCCGGCGCGGTCGGCCCGTTTGTCGACGGTGATAAGCTCGACGTCGGGCAGCAGGCCCATGAGCCGCGCCTCGAGCCGGCCGATCACCCAGGTGAAGCGCGTGGCGGGCCACGCGAGACGAAGCCGGCGCAGCAGGGGCACGACGTGGCAGGTATCACCGATCGCCGAGAGACGCAGCAGACAGAGGCGTTCGGGCGGCACCATTCGAAACCCTCTCTTCTGCCACCCATCGCGGCGGACGCGCTCGTGCGCATCGCCTTTGGCGGCAGTGCCGGAAGCGGCGCGATGCTAGCCGACGCCCGCGACACCGGCAAACCCGTTCCGCCGTGGTTCGATGCCGCGTACTGGACGGCGCGGGACGCGGTGATCGCGGAGGCACGCGGACGCGGCACCACGTGGATTGTGAGGCAGGGGCGACGCGAGCTGGTGCTGCGTCACTACCGTCGCGGCGGCCTCGTCGCGAGGATCTCGCGCGACCGCTACTTCTGGTCCGGCGAGGAGCGCACGCGTCCATTCCGCGAGTTCACGCTGCTCGCGCGCATGCACGCGGCGGGCCTGCCGGTGCCGCGGCCGGTCGGCGCGCGCTACCTGCGCAACGGCCGCACCTGGTCGGGCGACCTCCTGATCGAGTTCATCCCGCAGACGCAGACGCTCGCGCAGCGGCTGTCGAGCGGGAGCGTGTCGCTGCAGTCGTGGGCAGCCATCGGCCGTCTGCTGCAGGCATTTCACGCGCGCGGGGTGTGCCACACCGATCTCAACGCGCACAACGTGCTGCTTCGCGGGCCGGCAGAATGCTGGCTCATCGACTTCGACGGGGCATCGGTGCGCCGGCCCGGCCTCTGGTGCGACTCGAACCTGGTGCGCCTGCGACGGTCGCTCGAGAAGGTCAACGATGGCAATGGCGCGGGCCGGTTCGACGAGCCTCAATGGCAGTGCCTGCTCGGCGCGTACCGGAGCGCGGCGGCGTGACGCGGTTCGTCTACACGCTGCTGTTGCGGCTGCTGTTCCCGCTTCTGTTCGTCGCGCTCACCGTGCGCGGCTGGCGCAATCCGCAGGTCCGCATCCCGTGGGCGGAGCGGCTCGGATGGCGGCTGCCTCCGCGCCCGGCCGGCAGCGGTGATCCGGTCTGGGTCCATGCGGTGTCGCTCGGGGAAGTGCAGGCGGCAACCTCGCTGGTGGAGGTGCTGCGCGAGCGCGATCCACGACGACCGCTGCTCTTCACCGTCGGCACGTTCACCGGCATGCAGCGGGCGCAGGCGGCACTGAAGCGACTGATGGCGACGTCCGATGGGCGGCTGACACTCGCCTATCTGCCGCTCGATCTGCCAGGTGCCGTGCGGCGCTTCCTCGACCGCTATACACCCGCCGCGGTCGTGCTGCTCGAACTCGAGATCTGGCCGAACCTGCTGAAGGCCTGCGAGCTGCGCGGGGTACCGGTGGCCATCGCCAGCGCGCGCCTCTCGCCGCGATCGGCCGAGCGCTACCGCCGCTTCGGGCAGACGCTGATGCTGTCGGCCATGCGGCGGCTGCGGCGGATTGCCGCCCAGACCGCCGGCGACGCGGAACGCTTCATCGCCATCGGTGTGCCGGCGGACCGCGTCGCGGTGGGCGGCAACCTCAAGTTCGACTACGCACTGCCAACCGAGCTTGCGTCACGGGCGGCCGCGTTGTGCGCCGGCTTTGCCGGCCGCCGCGTCTGGGTCGCCGGCAGCACGCACGAAGGCGAGGAGTCGGCGTGCCTCGTCGCGCAGCGGCGGCTCGAACTGCGCTTCGGGCGTGACGCGCCGGTACTGGTGCTGGTGCCGCGCTTGCCCGGCCGCTTCGATGCGGTCGCCGAGGCGCTGCGCACCGATGGCGTCGCGTTCGCGCGTCGCTCACAGGGCGCGCCCCCGCTGCTGACCGGTTGCAACGTGCTGCTGGTCGATACCCTGGGCGAGCTGGTCGACTTCTACGCGACCGCAGAGGTGGCGTTCGTCGGCGGCACGCTCGCGCCGGTCGGAGGCCACAACCTGCTCGAACCCGCGGCCCTCGGGCTGCCGCTCCTGTGTGGGCCGCACACGAGCAGCGCGCCGCAGGTGGCGAGCCTGCTGGCGGAGGCGGGCGCTTTGAAAGTCGTTGCCGATGCGAGCGCGCTGGCGGTCGCCCTCGAAGGGTTGTTCGCGGACGTCGAGGCGAGGATTGCGGCGGGCGAGGCCGCGCGCTCCGTGGTCGAGTCGAACCGCGGCGCGGTGGCGCGCTGCCTCGAGCAGCTCGCGCCCATGCTGCCGCCGGTGACGCCGGCGGCCTAGCCCGCGGGCATCAGGGCGACGGCGGGGTCGGGTTCGGCGGCGATGTCTGCGTCGCGACGACCAGCCACTTGTTCACCTCGGCGATCGTGCCGCGATCGAGGTCGCCCGAAGCGAGCCGGAGCTGGATCAGGTTGTTCAGGTAGGTGTAGCGGCTCTGCGAGTAGCTGGTCTGGTTCGCGATGAGCTGGCGCCGCGCGTCGAGCACGTCGACCGATGTGCGCGTGCCCACCTCGTAACCCGCCTCGGTGGCCCGCAGCGCGGTCTGGCTCGACTCGAGCGCCTGCTTGAGCGCCTGCACTCGCGAGATCTCGCTGATCACGCCGAGGTAGGCATCGCGCGCCTGCCGCTCGGTGTCGCGCGAGGTGCGTTCGAGACGCTCACGCGCCGCGATCCAGCGGTACTGGCTCTCGCGCACACGTGACTGCGTCGCGCCGCCGCTGAACAGCGGCACGCTGATCTGCAGCGAGATCGACTTGCCGTAGTTGGTGGACTGCTGCGTGGTGGTCGAGTTGACCGGCGGCGGGACGATGCGGAAGCCGTCGGAATCGGTGTACGTGCGGCCGGCGACGAGATCGACGGTGGGCAGGTGCCCGCCGAAGGCGATGCCGACCTGGTCGCGCGCGATGTCGGCGGCGAGACGCGAGGACATCAGCGTCGCGTTCTGCTCCATCGACATGTTGACCCATTCCTCTTCCGTCGCCGGCTCCGGCGTGAGCAGGGGCAGCGTATCGTCGGGCGAGTTCAGCACGTTGTACTTCGAGCCCGTGGTGGCGCGCAGCTGCTCCTGCGCGCTCGCGAGCGAGCGCTTGGCCGAGATCACGTCGGCTGCAGTACGGTCACGTGCGGCACGGGCTTCCTGCACGTCGGTGATGGCGATGAGGCCGACCTCGAACCGCTTCTCGGCCTGGTCGAGCTGGCGTGCGAACGCATCGCGCGCGGCTTCCTGGGCGGTGACGTTGTCCTGTGCGTTCAGCACGTTGAAATACTGCTGGGCGACGCGCTGGGCGAGATTCTGTTCCTGCACGCGGAAGTCGGATTCTGCCTGCGCCACCTCGTGGCTGGCCGACTTGATCTGCTGCCAGAACGACCACGAGAACACGTTCTGCCGCAGGTCGAGCCGCCAGCTGTCGGTGTCGGTGACGCCCGTACCGCCGGTGATGTTGTTCGTGACCGTGTTGTTGATGACGAACCCGGACGTGCCCGTGCCATCGGCCCACGTGCGGGTGCGCGCTGCGGAGCCGTTCAGGCTGGGCAGCACGTTCGCCCACGCCTGCGGACGGCTTTCGCGCGCGGCGAGCCGGTTCGCGTTCGCTTCGCGGATCTGCGGATCGTTCTGCAGCGCCGTGTCGTAGACCGTGAGCAGGTCTTCAGCCGCGGCGGTGGCACTGAAGGCGAGCAGGCAGAGGAGGATCGGTCCACGGTTCATGAGGGCACCAGCAATCGATGGCATGGTTGAGAACACGGAGGCAGTCGCAAGTTCCCGCCGTTTCTTACAGTGCGTTGCTAGAAACGGAACGGTTCGGGGGTCGCCGCATTGGTGAGCGCGTCGATCTCGGTCTCGAACAAGCTGCGCTGGGTGCGCTCGCCGTCGTTCGAGCGCGAGATCAGCCGCGCATCCATGGCCGGACCTTCGCCGACCACCACGAACAGCCGGCCGCCGGGGCGCAGCTGGGCTTCGAAGCGGTCCTGGTAGAGGGGCAGCGACCCGGTCAGTGCGATAGCGTCGTACGTCTCGCCGGCGGCGGCGCCGGCCAGCGCATCACCCTCGATGATGCGCGGGCTTGCGAGACCGACCGCTGCCAGGTTCCGGCGCGCGCTCGCGACGAGGTCGTCGAAGATCTCGATGCTGGTCACCTGCGCGCCGATGCGGGCGAGGCAGGCCGTGAGATAGCCCGAGCCGGTGCCGATCTCGAGCACGCGCTCGCCCGGCTTCAGTGCCAGCGCCTGAAGGATGCGGCCGACGATCTTCGGCGAGAGCATGTGCTGGCCGTGCGCGAGCGGGATCTCGATGTCGCCGTAGGCGACGTCGCGCCAGGCCGGCGGCGTGAAGACTTCGCGCGGCAGGCTGCGGACGGCGTCGAGGATGCCTTCGTCCAGCACGTCCCAGGTGCGCAGCTGGTGCGACACCATTTGTTCGCGGGCATACGCGACCCGATTCGTCGCGGCAGGCAGCATTTCGGTACGCGGGAGAGGGGTGCTCATTCGACTTATTGCAAACCGGTGCGGGCGGCCAAGGTACGGGTTTTCCGGGCGGCTGCCAAGATATCAGGAACCTGACGGTTCCGTCGCTCGGGTGCGCGTCGGAAGTTGGACACCCTTATGTGAATACCGCCTGTTGCCATTCGGCGACTCGGCTATTCTGAATTCACCGTCCAGGGGCACAGCGGTATTCATCCGGCATGTCCATTTCAGGGCTAGTAAGCCTGTTCTTCGCGCTCGCCGCCGTGCTGCTGGCATTGCTTTATGCCTTGCAGCGCCGGGAGTTGCGCGCGTTGCAGGGATTGTCGCAGCAGCTACAGCGCATTGCGATCGGCGGACGACTGACAGGCCGGGTCGACGTCGCGACCGATCACCCCGACCTCGGTGCGCTGGTGACGGCGATCAACCACCTGCTTGCCCGCGCGGCAGTCGGTGCCGAGGGCAAGAACGGCATCGGCCACGGCGCCCTGTTCACCGATGTCGGGGACCGGGTGCACGAAGTGGTGCTGTCCACGGTGAGTCGATTCTGTACGCCAATCCGCAGTTCGCGAACCTGCTCGGGGTCGACCGGGCCGCGGTCGTGGGCCGCCGCCTGCAGGACCTCGTGCCCGCCGACCATGCCGAGCTCGTCGCCGACAACCTGCGCAAGCGGCTGGCCGGCGAGAGCGCACAGGAGCGCTACGAGATCGACCTCATCGGCGTGCAGGGCCAGATGACCCGGCTCGAGATCGTACGGTCGCGCCGACCACCTTCGACGGCGCGGCGGCGCTGCTGATCACCGGCGTCGAGGTCATCCCGACGCAGACCGTGCGCCGTCGCTGAGCCGGTTGCGGCCACGAGGCCGGCCGGTCGCGGGCCCGCATCGCGCTCGATTCGCTGGGCGAGGCGGTGCTGACCACCGATCATCGGCGGCCGCATCGACTACGCCAACCCGGCCGCCGCGCAGCCTGCTCGGCGTCGACGCGCGAGAGCTCTGATCGGGCGCGCGCTCGAACAGGTGATCACGCTGGTCGACGAGACCGATCGCAAGCTGCTGCAGCGATCCGGTGCAGCTCGGCGTCTGTCAGGGCAGCGCAGTGTCGCTCGGTCGCAGGGCGCGTGCGTTCCTGCTGGCGCGGCGGCACGGCGCCGAGCGTTCGATCGAGCTGTCCGCCTCGCCGCTGCGCAGTCGCGACAACGCGACCGACGAGATCATCGGCGCGGTGGTGCTGCTGCACGACGTCACCGAGCTGCGCGGGCCTCACGCGGCAGATGTCGTACCAGGCGACGCACGATGCGCTCACCGGCCTCATCAACCGCCGCGAGTTCGAGCGTCGCCTTGGCGAGAGCGCTCGAAGCCGCGCATCGCGGCGATGCACACGCACGTGCTGTGCTTCCTCGACCTCGACCGCTTCAAGGCGGTGAACGACACGAGCGGCCACCAGGCCGGCGACAGCATGCTGCGCGAGGTCGCGAAGCTGATGCGCGACGCGGTGCGCGATTCGGACACGGTCGGGCCGCCTCGGCGGCGACGAGTTCGGCGTGCTGCTCACGGCTGTCCGCTCGAAAAGGCGCGGCAGATCGCCGACGACATCGCACGCGCGCATCGGCGATCACCGTTTCGTGTGGAAGGATCGCATCCACTCGATGGGCGCGAGCGTCGGCCTCGTCGAGCTCGCGCGCGACAGCGGCTCGCTCGAGGAAGCGCTCGCCGCGGCGGATTCCGCCTGCTACGTCGCGAAGAAGCAGGGCGACCGGCCAGCGTCGTGGTGTATTCGGCGCGCGACGAAGTGGTCGCGCGCCAGAGCGGCGAGATCCAGTGGCTGCGCATCCTGCAGAACGCGTCTGCGCGACAACCGTTTCGAGCTGTTCTGGCAGCCCATCATCGCCGCGTACGGCGACAACGGGCGCGGGCCCGCGATGGAAGTGCTGCGTGCGTCTGTCGGACGAGCAGGCACACGACCTCTCGCCGCATGGAGCTCGTGCGTGCCGCCGAACGCTATCGCCTGATGGGGCTCGTCGATCGCTGGGTGGTGCAGACCACGCTCACGGCGCTCGGGCGCGGCGCCATCGAGCTTGCCGCGGCGACCGCAGCCTCGCGCATCAACCTGTCGGGCCAGACCATCGCCGATGCGCAGTTCCTCGAGTTCGTGGTCGAGTGCCTCGACCGCAGCGGCGTGGATCCCGCGCAGGTCTGCTTCGAGATCGCCGAGAGCGCGGTGGTCGCGAACCTCGACGCCGCGCGGCGTTTCGTCGGCGTGCTGCACGGCATGGGCTGCCAGTTCGCGCTGGACGATTTCGGCAGCAACCTCGGTTCGTTCGCCAACCTGAAGAACCTGCCGATGGACTACCTGAAGATCGACGGCTCGTTCATGCGCAATCTCGCGCGCGACAGCGTGAACCAGGCGATGGTCGACGGCGACGATCAAGCTGGCGCGCTCGCTGAATTTCAAGGTGATCGCCGAGCAGGTGGAAGACATGCGCGCGGGCTCGATGCGGCGCGCAGCATGGGCGTGGACTATCCTGCAGGGCTATGCGGTCGGGCGGCCGCAGCCGCTGTCGCTCGCCGCCTAGCGGTCCGGCCCCGAGACGCACTTTCCGCAGTCAGCGGGCGAACAGCTCGTTGCGCCGCACGAAAGCCCGCAGGTACGGCGCCATCACCTCCCACTGCGTGCGGTGCTGGCCCAGCGCCGCGATCTTCACCTGCTGTTCGGCATCGGTCAGCGGGAACGGCTGCCAGTCGCGGTGGGGCGCAACCGTCGGCGGCGGCAGCGGCAGTTCGGGATGCAGGCCGTGCGGCCTCGGCCAGTCCGGCCCCGAATGAACGACCCAGTAGCGCAGGCGGTCCTGCAGGCCCCGCGCTGTCAGTATCGTCAGCGTGAAACGGCCGCTGGCGGCGTGATCGCTGTGGATGTCCTCGGGCGCCGCCGCGAGCACGAGCGTCGGCTGGAACTCATCGATGATCGTGCCGAGGTCGCGCTCGAGGTTGCGACCGAGGTAACGCGCGCCCGGCGAGAGCACCCGCACGTAGGGCACGCGGTCGGTGCGCGTCCACGCCGAGAAGTACGGAAGGTCGTAGTAGGGCCCGTACAGCGATTCGATGCCGCGATCGGGATAACCCAGCACGGCGAGTGAGTCCGCCGGTATGCCGAGCGTCTCGCCCGCCGCGAGGGCTTCGGCGATGCGGGTGTGCCCCAGGCGTTCCATGCCTCGGCCCTTGAGCCGCAGGTGGCGCTCGGTGACCAGCGCGTCGAACTCGAACGCATCGCCCGCCGTCACCCAGACGACCGCGACCCGGGCTCCGCGTGCCAGTGCGCGCTGCAGGATGCCGGCGCAGCACAGCGACTCGTCATCGGGGTGAGGGGAGACGACAAGGATGCGATCGGCGGATGTGGGTTCGGGGAAGGGCACAGATGCGGCCGCCAAGGTGTTGACGAGCAGCAGTGCGAAGGCGAGCGCTTGGAGACGTCGAGCGAGACGCATGGCAAGGGCGAGTCTAGATCGAACGACCGCGAGTCGCCGCAAACGTCGGACTGCGGAGGGTGCAAATCGCAAGCCTGCTTGCTCGGGCGCGCGGGACGCCTGAAGACCACGTCCCTGTGAGGCTCGGGTCGGGGCCATCCATGGCCCCTCCACGCCCGCGCGACCGAGCAAGCAGGCTCGCTATCGGATGCCCTGCCGCGTTCGACGTTGCGGCGGCCTCATGGACGTTCGCGACTGGACACGCGTTGCAGCTTCGGTCGGAGAGCGCCGGCATCCGCGCGCCCTCGGGTTTCAGCGAGGAATAGTCGCCGAGGGTTCGAACCGCGGCGCCGGGCAGTAGGCTTCGGTAATCACAGCACGACGCTTGCGCTGAGGGCGCAAACGCGGCGCGGCGTCAATCCGCGAGGGTGGGCTCGGGTGCGCGGGCGTCAGCGGGCCATGGATGGCCCGCTGCCGAGCTCAAAGGGACGTGGTTTTCAGCGTCCCGCGCGCCCGAGTCCACCCTCGCGCCTTGGCACCCTCTCCTGTCTTGCCCCCTCAGAGCAGCGGCACCATCAGCAGCGCCACGATGTTGATGATCTTGATCAGCGGGTTGATCGCCGGGCCGGCGGTGTCCTTGTACGGATCGCCGACCGTGTCGCCGGTCACCGCGGCCTTGTGCGCATCGGAGCCCTTGCCGCCGAGGTTGCCGTCCTCGATGTACTTCTTCGCGTTGTCCCACGCGCCGCCGCCGGTGGTCATCGAGATCGCGACGAAGAGGCCGGTGACGATCGTGCCGATCAGCAGGCCGCCGAGCGCGCGGATGCCGGCGCCCGGACCCATCAGCGCAGTTCATGCCGAACGCGAGGACGACCGGCACGAGGATCGGCAGCAGCGACGGGATCGATCATTTCCTTGATCGCCGCACGGGTCAGCATGTCGACCGCGCGCGAGTAGTCGGGCTTCGCGGTGCCTTCCATGATGCCCTCGATCTCGCGGAACTGGCGGCGCACTTCGACCACCACCGCGCCCGCCGCGCGGCCGACCGCTTCCATCGCCATCGCGCCGAAGAGGTAAGGCACCATGCCGCCGATGAACAGGCCGATGATCACGGCCGGATCGGACAGCGAGAACTGACCATCGCGCGCCCGTTGCCGCAGGTGCGTCTCGAGGTTGTGCGTGTAGTCGGCGAACAGCACCAGCGCGGCGAGACCGGCCGAGCCGATCGCGTAGCCCTTGGTCACGGCCTTGGTCGTGTTGCCGACCGCGTCGAGCGGGTCGGTGACTGTCGCGCACCTACTTCGGCAGGTCCGCCATTTCGGCGATGCCGCCCGCGTTGTCGGTGATCGGGCCGTAGGCGTCGAGCGCGACGATCATGCCGGTCATCGACAGCATGGCCGTCGCCGCGATCGCGATGCCGTAGAGGCCGCCGAGCGTGGATAGGACGCCCAGATCGCGATGCACACCGCGAGCACGGGCAGCGCGGTCGACTTCATCGACACGCCGAGGCCCGCGATCATGTTGGTCGCGTGGCCGGTCTGCGAGGCCGCGGCGATCTTGCGCACCGGGCGCGTATTCGGTCGCGGTGTAGTACTCGGTGATGACGACCATCGCGCGCGGTGAGCGCGAGGCCGATCAGCGCGCAGCCGAAGATGCGCGCCGAAGCTGCCGGGCACGCATCTGCTGTCGGTGATGAACCAGAACGCGATCGGCCGCAGAGCACGCCCGACACGATCACGCCCTTGTAGAGCGCGTTCATGATCTTGCCGCCTTCGCTGCGTCTTCACGAAGAAGGTGCCGATGATCGAGGCGATGATCGACGCGCCGCCGAGCACGAGCGGGTAGATGACGGCGTTGATCGCGCCGGCTGCCGGCGAACAGCAGGCCGCCGAGCAGCATCGTCGCGATGATCGTCACGGCGTAGGTCTCGAAGAGGTCGGCCGCCATGCCGGCGCAGTCGCCGACGTTGTCGCCGACGTTGTCGGCGATGACGGCCGGGTTGCGCGGGTCGTCTTCGGGAATGCCGGCTTCGACCTTGCCGACGAGGTCGGCGCCGACGTCGGCGCCCTTGGTGAAGATGCCGCCGCCGAGACGCGCGAAGATCGAGATGAGCGAGCCGCCGAAGGCGAGGCCGACGAGCGCGTGCAGCGCGCCGTCCGCGCCGCATGCTCGGCGCATGAGCGCAGTAGTAGCCGGCGACGCCGAGCAGGCCGAGGCCGACCACCAGCATGCCGGTGATGGCGCCGCCGCTGAATGCGATCTTCAGCGCGGCGTTGATGCCGTTGCGGGCCGCCTCGGCGGTGCGCACGTTGGCGCGCACCGAGATGTTCATGCCGATGTAACCCGGCGAGGCCCGAGAGGACCGCGCCGACCACGAAGCCGACCGCCGTCGGCCAGTTGAGCGCGAAGCCGAGGAGCGACGAACAGCACGACGCCGACGATGGCGATCGTCGTGTACTGGCGGTTCAGATAGGCCTGCGCGCCCTCCTGGATGGCGGCGGCGATTTCCTGCATGCGCGCATTGCCGGCCGGGAGCTTGAGGATCGACAGCATCGAGAAGACGCCGTAGAGCACGGCCACCACGCCCGCGCGAATCGCGAGCCAGACCCAGCTGCTGACATCCATCCGTCAAGACCTCCGGCAGTGCAATTTGAAGTTGCTTGTAGTTGTGACCGCGAACGATGCGCGGTCGGCCGAATATACAGTGGAGGCGTGAGGGCCGCACAAGCGTGCGTTAATGGACCGCGACGTTCCGGATCGTGGCGTGCGACCCCTTCAGGGCACGCGCGGCCGGCCGTCCTGCAGTTCGACCAGACCGAGACGATTGCCGGCCGGATCGGTGAACAGACCGAGCACGACGACACCCGGCACCTCGAACCGTGGCGCGAGCATCGTCCCGCCGTGCTGCTCCACCTCGGCGAGCGTCGCGGTGATGTCGTCCACGCCGATGTACAGCACCTTGTCTGCCGGGTCGGTGCGCAGCGTTCCCCGCAGCGACGTACCCTCGATGGGTGCCGCGATAGCGCCGGTGACGCCGGCCGTCCAGCCGAACACCTCGGCATAGAACTGCCGCTGCCGGTCGTCGTCGGGACCCGCGATGTCGAAGAACACCAGCGGTGCAGGCGCCTTCATGGCGTGTACTGCGTCTTCAGCCGGCGCTTCACGGCCTTGCCGCGGATGCGGACGTAGTCCGGCAGACCGTCGACGTACGGCGGATAGTCCTCGCCCGCGATCAGCGGTGCGAGATAGCGGCGGCAGGCCGCGGTGATGCCGAAGCCGTCGGGCGTGATGAAATTGCGCGGCACCTTCTTCTCGACGTTGGCCACCTCGGCGAGCGGCACCGGCTCGATCGTCCAGCGGTAGGGCTTGCGACGGACTTGCGGATGATGGCCGGCATGACGGCGTTCATGCCCTTCACCGCGAATTCGACCGCGGCCTTGCCCACCGCATAGGCCTGCTCGACATCGATCTTCGAAGCGATGTGCCGCGCCGCGCGCTGCAGGTAGTCGGCCACCGCCCAGTGATACTTGTAGCCGAGCTTGTCCTTGACGAGCTCCGCGATCACCGGTGCCACGCCGCCGAGCTGCGCATGGCCGAACGCATCGCGCGTCGCCGGCCTCGGCGAGGAACTTGCCATCCGGATACTTCACGCCTTCGGACACGACGATCACGCAGTAGCCCTGCGCGCTCGACGCTCTGCTTGACCCGGGCGAGGAACGCCGCCTCGTCGAACGCGATCTCGGGGAACAGGATGATGTGCGGCGCATCGCCGGCGCCTTCGCCGGCGAGGCCGCCTGCTGCAGCGATCCAGCCGGCATGGCGGCCCATGACTTCGAGCACGAACACCTTGGTCGACGTGCGCGCCATCGAGGCGACGTCGAGCGCCGCCTCGCGCGTCGACACGGCGATGTACTTCGCCACCGAGCCGAAGCCCGGGCAGCAGTCGGTGAGCGGCAGGTCGTTGTCGACGGTCTTCGGAACGCCGATGCAGGTGATGCGGATAGCCGAGCGCCTCGCCGATCTGCGAGACCTTGTAGCGCGGTGTCCATCGAGTCGTTGCCGCCGTTGTAGAAGAAGTAGCCGATGTCGTGCGCCTTGAAGACTTCGATCAGCCGCTCGTACTCGGCGCGGTTCTGGTCGAGACCCTTCAGCTTGAAGCGCGCCGAGCCGAACGCGCCGGCCGGGGTGTGGCGCAGCGCCTTGATCGTGGCGCGGCTTTCGGCGCCGACGTCGATCAGGTCTTCGGTCAGCGCGCCGACGATGCCGTGGCGGCCGGCATAGACCTTGCCGATGTGCTTGCGGTGCTTGCGCGCCGCCTCGATGACGCCTGCGGCCGAGGCATTGATGACGGCGGTGACACCACCGGACTGGGCGTAGAAGGCGTTGCGTGGCGCAGGTCTGGCCTTCATGCAGGAGCTCCGTGGCGAGGCGGTGGTTTGACCGTCGCAAGAGCGTATCGGTACTGTGCCAGAACGCCGAACGGGGTCCATCCCGCCCGGAAAACCACAACGACGGGTATCGGAAGTCATGCGAATCGTTCTGCTTGGCGCGCCTGGCTCCGGCAAAGGCACGCAGTCCCAGCGTCTCGTGCAGCGTTTCGGCATCCCGCAGATTTCGACCGGCGATCTGCTGCGTTCGGCGGTCGCGCGCGGCACGCCGCTCGGCATCGCGGCGAAGGACGCCATGCAGTCCGGCAAGCTGGTCGACGACAGCATCGTGCTCGGCATGATCCGCGAGCGGCTCGGCCAGTCCGACGCCGCCGACGGTTTCATCCTCGACGGCTTCCCGCGCAACATCGCGCAGGCCGAGGCGCTCGATGCGCATGCTCGGCGAGGTCGGCAAGCCGCTGACCGCCGTCGTGCAGATGGACGTGCACATACGCCGAACTCACGCGCCGCATCGCCGGCCGTCGCAGCTGCCCGAACTGCGGCACGCGTCTACAACATCTATTCCATGCCGCTCGGCTCCGACTTGCGCTGCCACGAGCTGCGACGGGCATCCGGAGCTGTTCCAGCGTCCGGACGACAACGAAGACGACGGTGCTGCGAGCGCCTGAAGGTGTACGAGACGCAGACGCGGCCGCTGCATCGGCTACTACCGCAAGCAGGGCCTGCTGCGACCATCGACGCGCAGGGCGAGATCGATGAGATCACCGACGCTGCTGATGTCGTCGCTGACGCAGCCGGCCGCAGCGGGCATGACCGAGAAGGCCGCGCCCTCGCGCCGCACGACTGCCGCGAAGAAGCAGCGGATCGTGGCCGCCGCGGTCAGGCGAAAGGCGGCACCGGCGAAGCCGAAGCAAGGCCACGGCGAAGAAGAAGCCCGCCGCGAAGAAGAAGCAAGGCGGCAAAGCAGGTCAAGCGCAAGGCTGCGAAGAAGGCGAAGCGCAAGGCGACAGCCAAGGCGAGCCGCAAGCCGGTCGCAAGGCGCGCCAAGCCGAAGACGCGGGCGAAGACGAACGTCGTGGCGCGGAAGAAGGCCGTCGCGAAGAAGAAGAACGCGGCCGGCGCGACGGCCGCTAGCGTCAGAACGCCGCTGCCAGCAGCGGCGCGCCGATCACGGTCGCGCGCCAGCCCGACAGCGCGTCCGCGTCGTGATCGCCGCGCGCCAGCGCTTCGAGTTCACGGCGCGTCGCGAGCAGCTCGGGCGCGATCTGCAGGTCGGTCGCGCTCTGGCTGCACGACGTCGCGCCAGCTGCTTCACGAGCGCCGTGCAGGTCGGATCGGGCCGCGCCCGCTGCCCGGTCGGTGGCGAGCTGCTGCGGTCGGCTCGCAGCCGCTGCGATCAGCTCGAGGACCTGCCGCGCCGCTGCGTTCGACGAACCCGGGCGTGCAGCTCTTCGATGCGCCAGCAGTTCATCGGCGCTGCGCGGCACCCGCAGCACGATGCCGCGCAAGCACGTCGTCGTCCAGGATCCAGCTGCGCGGCCGATCCTTGTCGGAGGCGCGGCGTTCGCGCCAGGCGGCCAGCCGCTGCGCGAGCCGCGCGCGTCCGGTCGAGGTCGCGAGCCCAGCGCAGTCGCTTCCAGGCCTTCTCGGGATCGACGAACAGGTGCTTCGGGACGCGCCGAGCTCGCGCAGTTCCTCGTCGAGCCAGGCGCAGCCGGCCGAGCGGTCGAGTGCGCTCGCTGCAGCGCATCGCGCAGCGCGCCCAGATGCACGACGTCGTCGACGCGCGTAGACGCAGCTGCGCCTCGCTCAGCGGCCGTCGCGACCAGTCGGTGCGCGTCTGGCCCTTCGGCAGGTCGACGCCGAGCAGCTGGCGCACGAGCTCGCTGTAGCCGATCTGTGCGGGCAGCCGGCAAGCGCGGCCGCGATCTGCGTGTCGAACACGGGCGCGCACGCGCCGAAGACCGGCCACAGCACTTCGAGATCCTGACGCGCGGCGTGCAGGATCTTCGGAGCGCGGCATCGTGCAGGAGCGCCGCGAGCGACGTCGAGCGGCAGCCGGCCGAGCGGATCGACGCACAGGCTTCGTGCAGGCGTTGCCAGCTGCAGCAGGCACAGCTGCGGGCGATAGGTGCGCTCGCGCATGAATTCGGTGTCGAGCGCGATGCACGGGCGCGGCGGCGAGGCGTCCGCGAGCGCTCGTCCAGCGCCGGTCGCTGTCGGCAGTGGTGCCGACGCTCATGTAGGATCGCGAGCTGTCACTGCACAGAATCCGCATTTGAGCGCGAATCCCCGAACAGGCTGCATCGGCCGCATCATCGCACTGTACGTCGACATCGCCCTGTTCCGCCAGGGCCCGGAAGACCTGCCGGTATCGCAGCCGCTGCTCATGCATCGACCATCGCCGCCAACGTGCTCGCTCGAGCCGCCGTCCAGCGCCGCTGCTGCCGATGCCCGGCAGTCGGAGCACCCGGCATGCATCGCTGCTGGTGCATCGACATGGCTGCTGATGCTGCTCTGGTACTGGGCTGCTGCTGCGCGTGGCCGGCAAGCCGGAGCGGTTCCTGCAGACCGCGACCGCGGTGTTCGGCATCCAGCTGGTGCTGGCGCCGCTGCTGCGTGCTGAGTCGGCTGCGCGCTGTCGCCACAGACCGCGATCGTGCGCAGACGCCGCCGTGGCTGGTGCCTGCCCGATGGCGGTGCTGGGAATGTGGGTGCTGGTGGTGCGCAGCGCGCATCCTGCGCGCCGCCACGCAGTGGCCGATGTGCGCCTGCGTGGCGCTGTCATCGCTGGCGCAGGCGGCTGATCGGCCGGCTGCTGATCTGCCGGCGCTGTTCCCGGAAGTGGCGCAGGCCGCGTCCTCGCCACCGTCTGACGGATCCGCCAATGCACGTCCACATCCTCGGCATCTGCGGCACGTTCATGGGCGGCATCGCGGCCATCGCGCGCGCGGCCGGCCACCGCGTGACCGGCTCGGACCAGCAACGTCTATCCGCCGATGAGCACGCAGCTCGCGGCGCTCGGCATCGAGATCGTCGAGGGCTACGACGCAGCGCAGCTCGACCCGCGCCCGACGTGGTGGTGGTCGGCAATGTGATGACGCGCGGCAAGCCGGTCGATCGAGGCGCTGCTCGAGAGCGGCATTCCGTACACGTCCGGGCCGGAGTGGCTGTCGCGCGACGTGCTGCACGATCGCTGGGTGCTGGCGGTGGCCGGCACGCATGGCAAGACCACGACCACGAGCATGCTCGCCCACATCCTCGAGCATGCCGGGCTCGACGCCGGGCTTCCTGATCGGCGGCGTGCCGGGCAATTTCGACGTCAGCGCGCGGCTCGGCGACGTCGCCGTTCTTCGTCGATCGAGGCCGACGAATACGACACCGCGTTCTTCGACAAGCGCGCCAAGTTCGTGCACTACCGGCCGCGCACGCTGATCCTGAACAATCTCGAATTCGACCACGCCGACATCTATCCCGATCTCGATGCGATCCAGCGGCAGTTCCATCACCTGCTGCGCATCGTGCCGGGCAGCGGCCTCATCGTGCCAACGCCGCGCGATGCGAATCTCGACGCAGGTGCTCGCGACGGGCTGCTGGACGCCGCGCGAAGGTTTCGCCGCAACGAGCGGCGCCGGCGCGCGCTGGTCGGCGCGCGCCGCCGAGGCGCCGACTGCTCGCGGTTCGACGTGCTGCATGACGGCGTGCCGCATGGGCGCGGTGCAGTGGTCGATGCTCGGCGCGCACAATGTCGACAACGCGCTGGCGGCGCATCGCCGCCGCGCGCCATGCCGGCGTGCCCGTGGCGCAGCGCATCGCCGCGCTGGCCGCGTTCAAGGGCGTGCGCCGACGCATGGAGCTGCGCGGCGACGCGGCCGGCATCCGCGTCTACGACGATTTCGCGCATCACCCCACCGCCATCGCCACCACCATCGACGGGCTGCGCCGTCGCGATCGGCAGCGGCGCGCCTCGTCGCGGTGCTCGAGCCGCGCTCGAACACGATGACGCATGGGCGTGCATCGGGACACGCTGGCGCCCTCGCTCGCCGGCGCCGATGCGGTGTGGCTGTTCGCGCCGCCGGACCTCGGCTGGGACGCCGGCGCATGTCGCGCGTCCGCTCGGCGCGAAGGCGCGCAGCGTCGGGTCGATCGACGCGCTGCTCGACGAGCTCGACGCGCGAGCTGCGCGACGGGCGACCATGTGCTCATCATGAGCAACGGCGGTTTCGGCGGGCTGCATCGCAAGCTGCTCGACGCTTGCGGGCGCGCTGTGACGGCGACGGCCGAGCGCCTTCGCGCTGTTTCCGCTGCACACCGTGCTGTTTCCCGGCGGCCTGCTGCCGCTGCGCATCTTCGAACCGCGCTACGTCGACATGGTCGGCCGGTGCATGCGCGCCGGCATCCGCTTCGGCGTCGTGCTCATCCTCGAAGGCGGCGAGGTCGGGGGCGTAACCGCGATGGCCGAGGTCGGCACGGTCGCCCGCATCGACGACTTCAGCCGCCTGCCCGACGGGCTGCTCGGCATCGCCTGCCGGGGCGAGCGCCGCTTCAGGCTGCTTGGGCGCGAGCAGGAGGCCGACGGCCTGCACGTCGGCACGGTCGAGTGGTTCAACGAGGTGCCCGCAACCCCCTTGCCCGCGGAGTTCGCGCCGCTGGCGCAGATCCTCGAACGGGTGCTGCCCGAGCTCGGCGCCCTGTACGCGAACATCGAGGTGCGGCTCGACGATGCCGACTGGGTGGGCTGCCGGCTCGCCGAAATCCTGCCGATTGCGCCGGCCGAGAAGCAGCAGCTGCTCGAGGAGGCAGACCCGGTCGCGCGGCTCATGCGCCTCGCGCCGTTGCTGCGCGCACCGCACGGAACCAACTGACCCATAATCCGAAAGCCATGCCGACCGCCAACGCTTCCGTTTCCGATCAGCCCATCGTCCTCGCCCGTTGTCCGCTCTGCGAGGCGAGCGTCGATGCGGCGCGCACGCTCGCCCGCTACCCCGAGCTCACCTGGGTCGAGTGCACCTGCGGCCTCATCTACAAGCGCAGCGAGCTGCCCGATCCGCAGGCCGCCGACTTCTATGAGGGCGGCTATTTCGGCACCGGCGATCAGGGCCGTCGCTACACGCAGCGGCGCGCGCGCCGCGTGCAGAAGTCGCGCAACCAGATCCTCGACCTGCTGAACCATGCGCCGCCGGCGCCGCTGCTCGATATCGGCTGTTCCATGGGCTACACGCTGGAGGCTGCCCGCGAGCTCGGCCTGACGCCTACCGGGTCGGACATCAGCGAGTTCGCGCTGGGCGAGTGCCGCAGCCTCGGTTTCCGCGCCGAGCAGGGCGTGCTCGGGGCGCTGCCGTTCGAAGACGGCGAATTCGGTCTCGTGACCATGAAGCACGTGCTGGAGCACACGCCCGAGCCGCGCGCCGCGCTGCGTGAGGTGCGGCGCGTGCTGCGGCCGGGCGGCGGACTGTTCATCGCCATTCCGCACGGCGGTTACGGCAAGTCGCGCCGTCGTCCCCTCGAGAGCCAGTTCTATCTGCCCGCGCGGCACGGGCGCGAGCACTTCGTCTACTACACGCCGGCGACGCTCACCCGGATGCTCGAGACCGAAGGCTTTCGCGTCGCCCGGGTGAACCCGGCGCTGGTGCATCGGCGCGCCGGTCTCGGCCGCCGCGTGGGCGAGCTGCTCGCCGCGCCGTTTCGCGCGCTCGGGCAGGCCGCCGTCGACGCCGTTCAGGCGCGCAAGGAATTCTGGCTCGTCGCTGTGAGGTCGTAGCCGCCACACGCGGCGAGCCAGTTCAGCCGCGTGCCGATGGTCCCGTTCGCGCGCAGCGTCACGTGCCGATAGGCAGGCGGCCTTGGATCGATCTGGAAGCGATCCGCTCCCGGCAGGAACTGCGCGCAGGTCGACGGGGTGCCGAGAATCCGCACGTCGCCGCGCAGGCTGTCATGTGCCTGGTGGACGTGCCCGAAGACGATGCCGCGAACGGCCGGGTATCGGTCGACGATGCCGAAGAGCGTCTCCGGCGACTGCAGCGCGACCTGATCGAGCCAGCGGCTGTCGAGTGACACCGGGTGATGGTGCAGGCAGATCAGTACGTGGCGCCCGTCGGCGCTTCCGAGCGCCGCGTCGAGCCGCTCGAGCTCCGCGAGGGTCAGTGCGCCAGCCGCCCGGCCCTCGATGGCACTGTCGAGCATCACGATGCGCCACGGGCCGAAGTCGTGATGGCCATCAATCCGGAACGGGGCCTCGGCGAGCTCGGCGCGCATCGCCGCCTTGACGTCGTGGTTGCCCGCGATCGCAAGGATCGGGCACCCGAGCGGCGCGAACGCCGCGCGGATGTGGACGTAACCCGCCGCGTCGTCCTGGACGAGGTCGCCGGTCAGCAGCACGGCCTCGGCCGCTGCCACGTCGGTGCTCGCGAGGGACAGCGCCGCACGCAGCGCCGGTAATGACGCCACGCCGCGCAGCCGCGCGGCGGGGTCGCCGAAGAGATGGGAGTCGGTGATCTGTACGAACTGGAGTTCGTCGCGGGCAGTGGTGGTTGCGATCTTCAAGCGCTCATCCGGAAACATTGCCGGCGGACTGTAGCAACCCGTCGCTTGCGTAAAGGGTGAAGCACTTCAAGCCGTGCGGCATCGCGCGCACCGAACCGGCGCCATGTTTCACAAGCGTGAAACAGGCCGTGCCGGGATCGCACATAACCCCCTGGCGGAGCGGGCAAAGCCGCCGCGGATTTGCCGTAACGGTCGCTGCATTGGACAATGCCCGGCTTCCCCGGCCGAGTGCAGCCCAAGAACCCCGAGATGCCGAGCCACCGCGAACTTGCCAATGCCATCCGCGCCCTCTCGATGGATGCCGTCCAGCCCGCCAACTCCGGACATCCCGGCGCCCCGATGGGCATGGCGGACATCGCCGAGGTGCTGTGGCGCGGATTACCTGAAGCACAACCCGGCCGATCCCCGGTGGGCCGATCGCGACCGCTTCGTGCTGTCCAACGGCCACGCCTCGATGCTGCTGTATTCGCTGCTGCATCTCACCGGTTACCCGCTGACCATCGACGACCTGCGCAAGTTCCGCCAGCTCGGCTCGCACACGGCGGGCCATCCCGAGCACGAGCGCATCTCGGCATCGAGACGACCACGGGTCCGCTCGGGCAGGGCATTGCCAACGCCGTGGGCATGGCGCTGGCCGAGAAACAGCTGGCCGCCGACGTTCAATCGCCCGGGCCACGACGTGGTCGACCACCGCACCTGGGTGTTCTCGGCGACGGCTGCCTGATGGAAGGCATCTCGCATGAGGTGTGCTCGCTCGCCGGCACGCTGAAGCTCGGCAAGCTCATCGTGTTCTTCGACGACAACGGCATCTCGATCGACGGCGACGTGCGGGCTGGTGCGCCGACGACACGCCGGCGCGGTTCGAGGCCTACGGCTGGAAGGTGATCCGGCCGTCGATGGCCACGATGCCGACGCGATCGCCGCGGCCATCGAGGCGGCGCAGGCCGAGCACCGACCAGCCCACGCTGATCTGCTGCAAGACCGTCATCGGCTACGGCGCGCCGAACAAGGCCGGCACCAAGTCCACGCACGGCGAGGCGCTCGGTGCCGAGGAAATCGCCGGCGCACGCGCGAGAAGCTCGGCTGGACGTCGCCGCCGTTCGAAATTCCTGCGCCCATCCGCGCGGCCTGGGACCAGCGGCCGCGCGGCGCGAGCGGCGCAGCAGGACTGGACAGCGCGGTTCGCCGCCTACGAGAAGGCGCACCCCGAGCTGGCCGCGGAGCTGTCGCGGCGCCTGCGCGGCGAGCTGCCTGCCGACTGGCGAAGCCATCGCGCACAGGTGCGCTGCGAGGCCGCGCTGGCGCGTGCAACGGCCGCAGGCGACGCGCCAGTCGTCGCAGGTGGCGCTGAACGCCATCGGGCCCTCGCTGGGCGAGCTGGTCGGCGGCTCGGCCGATCTCACCGGCTCGAACAACACCTTCCGCAAGGATTCGAAGGCCGTGACGCCGGACGACTTCGCCGGCAACTACATCAACTACGGCGTGCGCGAGTTCGGCATGACCGCGATCATGAACGGCCTGGCGCTGCACGGCGGGTTCCGTCCGTACGCCGGCACGTTCCTGACGTTCTCGCGATTACGCGCGCAATGCCGTGCGCATGGCCGCGCTGATGCAGCAGGGCGTCGTGCTCGTCTACACGCACGATTCCATCGGCCTCGGCGAGGACGGCCCGACGCACCAGCCCGTCGAGCACGTGGCGTCGCCTGCGCCTGATGCCGAATCTTTCGCTGTGGCGTCCCTGCGATGCGCTCGAGACGGCCGTGGCCTGGGTCGCGGCCATCGAGCGCCAGCACGGGCCCGACCGCGCTGTGCTCACGCGCCAGGCGCTGCCGCAGCAGCCGCGCACGCGCGAGCAGGGCATGGCCATCGCACGCGGCGGCTACGTGCTGATCGAGCCGCCACGGCGCGCCCGAGGCCATCGTCATCGCCACCGGCTCGGAAGTGGCGATCGCCGTCGACGGCGGTCAATGCGCTGAACGCCGCGGGCCGCCGCGTGCGGCTCGTGTCGATGCCCAGCACCGATGTGTTCGACGCGCAGGATGCGGCGTATCGCGAATCGGTGCTGCCCGCCGTCGATCACGCGCCGCGTCGCCATCGAGGCCGGCGCCACCGGCGATCTGGTGGAAATACGTGGGCACGCAGGGCCGCGTGCTCGGCATCGACAGCTTCGGCGCTTCGGGCAAGGCCGCCGATCTCTACAGGCACTTCGGCCTGACGCAGAGAAGCTGCAGCAGACCGTTTCTCGAACTGCTCAACTGACAGCAAGGAAGGAAACATCCATGGCGATCAAGGTTGGCATCAACGGTTACGGACGCATCGGTCGCAACATGCTGCGCGCGCTCTACGAAGCGAAGCGCACCAGCGAAATCCAGATCGTGGCGATCAACGATCTCGGCAATGCGAAGACCAACGCGCACCTGACGCGCTACGACACCGCGCACGGCAAGTTCACCGGCACCGTGACGGTCGATGGCGATTCGATCGTCGTCAACGGCGACCGCATCAAGGTGCTGTCCGAGCGCGATCCCGTCGAAGCTGCCCTGGGGCGCAGCTCGGCGTCGACATCGTGTTCGAGTGCACCGGCATCTTCACCAGCAAGGCCAAGGCCGTCGCGCACCTCGCCGGCGGCGCGAAGAAGGTGCTGATCTCGGCGCCCGGCGGCAAGCGATGTCGACGCGCACGATCGTCTACGGCGTGAACCACGACATGCTGACCGCGGCGATGACGGTGGTCTCGAACGCCTCGTGCACCACCAACTGCCTCGCGCCGCTGGCCAAGGTGCTGCACGACGAGCATCGGCATCGAGAGCGGCCTGATGACCACCATCCACTCGTACACCAACGACCAGGTGCTGACCGACGTGTATCCACGAGGACCTGCGTCGCGCGCGTTCGGCCACGATGTCGATGATCCCGACCAAGACCGGCGCCGCTGCCGCCGTGGGCCTCGTGCTGCCGGAGCTGAAGGGCAAGCTCGACGGCTTCGCGATCCGCGTGCCGACCATCAACGTGTCGCTGGTCGATCTGACGTTCAAGCCGAAGCGCGCCACGACCATCGAGGAGATCAACTCGCTCGTGAAGGCGGCGGCCGACGGCGCGTTGAAGGGCGTGCTGGCGTACACCGACGGCCCGCTGGTGTCGGTCGACTACAACCACGATCCGGCTTCGTCGACCTACGACGCGACGCTGACCAAGATCATCGACGGCAACCTCGTGAAGGTGTGCTCGTGGTACGACAACGAGTGGGGCTTCTCGAACCGCATGCTCGACACGGCGCTCGCCTGGTCGAAGGCCAAGCTGAGGTCGTGCGCGATGAAAGTCCTCGAGATGAGCGAAGCTCGACCTGCGCGGCAAGCGCGTGCTGATCCGCGAGGATCTGAACGTGCCGGTGAAGGATGGCGAGGTGACCAGCGACGCGCGCATCCGCGCGGCGCTGCCCACCATCCGACTGGCGCTCGAGAAGGGCGCGCGCGTGATCCTGATGTCGCACCTGGGTCGTCCGGAGGAAGGCAAGTACGATCCGGAGCTGTCGCTGGCGCCGGTTGCCGCGCGGCTGTCGGCGCTGCTCGGCCGCAACGTGCCGCTGGTGAAGGACTGGCTCGCAGGGCGTCGACGTCGAGCCCGGCCAGGTCGTGCTGTGCGAGAACGTGCGCTTCAACAAGGGCGAGAAGAAGGACAACGAAGAGCTTTCGCAGCAGCATGGCTGCGCTGTGCGATGTGTTCGTCATGGACGCCTTCGGCACGGCGCATCGCGCCGAGGCCTCGACGCATGGCGTGGCGCGCTTTGCGCCGGTGGCCTGCGCCGGGCCGCTGCTGGTGGGCGAGCTCGACGCGCTGGAGCGCGCGCTCGAGAAGCCGAAGCGCCCGCTGGTGGCGATCGTCGCCGGCTCGAAGGTCAGCACCAAGCTCACGATCCTCGAGGCGCTGCTCGAGAAGGTCGATCGGCTGATCGTCGGCGGCGGCATCGCCAACACGTTCCTCGCCGCCACCGGCGTGCGCGTCGGCAAGTCGCTGTGCGAGATGGACATGCTCGACACCTGCCGCACGGCTGATGGCGCGCGCGCGCGAGCGCGGCGCCGACATTCCGCTGCCCACCGACGTGGTCGTCGCCACGGAATTCGCCGCCACGGCGCATGCCGATGTGCGCAGCATCCACGACGTCAGGCCCGACGAGCTGATTCTCGACATCGGTCCGGATACCGCCGAACGTCTCGCGAAGCTCATCGCCGAGGCCGGCACCGTGCTGTGGAACGGCCCGGTCGGCGTGTTCGAGTTCGACCAGTTCGGCGAAGGCACGCGCGCGATCGCCAACGCCATCGCGAGCAGCAAGGCGTTCTCGCTGGCCGGTGGCGGCGACACGCTGGCCGCGATCGAGAAATACGGCGTCGAGGACGGAATCTCCTACATCTCCACCGGCGGCGGCGCATTCCTCGAGTTCGTCGAAGGCAAGCGCTGCCGGCCGTGGCAGCGCTGGAAGATCGCGCCGCCGGCTAGAGTCGATCCGACACACACGGAAGCTACTGCCTGCTCGGCGGACCAAGATCGTCGCCACCCTCGGTCCGGCGACCGACGATCCCGCCGTGCTGGCAGACATGATGCGCGCCGGCCTCGACGTCGCGCGCATCAATTTCTCGCACGGCGGCAAGGAAGAGCAGCGCCGCCGCATCGCTCGCGCATTCGCGCGGCCGCGAAGGCTGGGCAGACCGCAACGTCGGCATCCTGGCCGATCTGTCGGGTCCCAAGATCCGCATCGAGAGCTTCGCGAAGGGCAAGGTCGATGCTGATCGAGGGCCAGCCGTTCGCGCTCGACGTCGCGCTCGATCCCGCGGCCGGCAACGAGACGCGAAGTCGGCTGCGCCTACAAGGATCTGCCGAAGGACGTGAAGCCCGGCGATACCCTGCTGCTCGCCGACGGCTACATCGTGCTCGAAGTGATCTGCGCGTCATCGGCCCGCGCATCGAGTGCGTGACGCGCGCGGGCGGTGAGCTCTCCAACCGCAAGGGCCTCAACAAGCAGGGCGGCGGCCTGTCCGCGCCGGCCCTCACCGACAAGGATCTCGAATACATCCAGCTCGCGGCCGAGATGGGCGTGGATTACCTCGCGGTGTCGTTCGCGCGCGATGCGGCCGACATCCGCCGCGCCCAGGCCGAACTGCGCAAGTGGCGCGGCACCGCGCATGTGGTCGCGAAGATCGAGCGCCACGAGGCCATCGACAATCTCGGCGCAGATCCTCTCCGTCGCCGACGCCGTGATGGTGGCGCGCGGCGATCTGGGCGTCGAGATGGGCTATGCCGCGCTCACCGGCCTGCAGAAGACCATCATCCAGCAGGCGCTAGCGGCGAATCGCGTCGTGATCACCGCGACGCAGATGATGGAGTCGATGATCTACGAGCCCGGTGCCCACGCGCGCCGAAGTGTCAGCGACGTGGCCAACGCGGTGCTCGACGGCACCGACGCCGTGATGCTGTCGGCCGAGACGGCCGCCGGCAAGTACCCGGTGAAGGCCGTGCAGGCCATGTCGCGAGGTGATCGTCGGCGCGGAGAAATACGAACTCGGGCACATCCCGGCGTCGGCGCACCGGAGGGCGAGTTCTCGCAACACCGAGGAAGCCATCGCCAAGGCGGTGATGTACACCGCGAATCACATCCATGTCGCGCGCCATCGTCGCGCTGACCGAGTCCGGCATGACGCCGCTGTGGATGTCGCGCATGCGCGCCGACATTCCCATCTATGCGTTCACGCGCCAGGAAGTGACGCGCAGCCGCGTGACGCTGTATCGCGGCGTGTATCCGGTGCTGTTCGACGTGACGCACGCGACGTCCGGCACAGATGTACCAGGCGATCTTCGACCAGCTGCTGTCGCAGGGGCTGGTCGACGTCGGCGACAAGATCATCCTGACCAAGGGCGATCTGTCGGGTGTGCAGGGCGGCACCAACTCGCTGCAGATCCTGCGGGTGCTCGGGCCAAACTCGTAAGCACGGGCGCGTAGGCACGGCCACGCGCGAAAACCCGGTACCGTGCTTCAGACATTCGCCCGGAATCGAGGGGCCTTGCCCCTGTGTTTTCTGGGCGACAACTCGCGCGACACCGGTTTTCCGCACGCAGCCGTGCGTACGCGCATCTCTGCCGGCCAATGAAAAAGGCCCCGGCTTTCGCCGAGGCCCTGCTCTCATCGACGGGCGACCACGCGGCTCAGCCGGCTTTCTTCGCGCCCATCGTCGCGATGTCGGCCAGCACTGCCTTGGAGTGCCCCGCGAGCGACGGCGGTCGACGACATAGTGCTTGGCGATCTTGCCCTGCGGGTCGATCAGGAACGTCACGCGGTTCGCCATCTCCATGTCACCGCGCTTCATCAGCACGCCATAGCGCTTCGCGGTGTCCTTGGTCGGGTCGGCCAGCATCGGGAACGGCAGGCCATGCTGCTCCGCAAACGCCTTGTGCGAGGCAAGGTCATCGACGCTGACGCCGAGGATCACGGCGTTCGCCTTGCGGAACGCGAAGATGTTGTCGCGGAACTCGCAGGCCTGCGTGGTGCAGCCGGGCGTCTGGTCCTTCGGATAGAAGTACACCACCACCCACTTGCCCTTCTGCTCATCGAGCGTGATCCACTTGCCGTGCTGGTCCTGCAGCCGGATGGCCGGGGCGGGCTGGCCGACCTCGGGGCCCGGCGCGTCCGCGGCTACGGCCGAGCGCGACCATCAGGGCGAACATGACGACGCCGATGGCGAAGGTGACGGAAATTCAAAACCGAGGCGGAACGTGCAAGCATGGGACCCCCTGTCGATCGGTTGAGGCCGAACCTTGGCCGGGCCGACCATCGACGCGACCGATGATCTGACCGATCATATCGACAGCGGTCCAACCGTCCGGACAACGTTCGGTTCCGGTCGTCGCCGGGCTGGTGCTGACCGGCGGCGGGGCCCGCTCCGCCTACCAGGTGGGCGTGCTGAAGGCGGTTGCCGAGTTGCTGCCGGAACAGCCAAATCCCGTTCCGGGTCATCCTGGGCACGTCGGCGGGGGCGGTGGCGGCCAGCGTGCTCGCGGCCCGGGCGCAACGAGTGGCACCGGGCGGTCGCGCAGATCGAGCACGTCTGGGCGAACTTCCACGTCGAGCAGGTGTTCCACGTCGGAGGCCGGACGCATGCTGCGCGCCGGGCTGCACTGGCTGCTGTCGCTGGTGTCGGGCGGGCTGCTGCTGCCGTCGCCGCGATCGCTGTTCGACAACGCCCCGCTGCGCGAGCTGCTCCACCGCAGCATCGGCTGGCGCAACCTGCGGCGGGGCGTAGCGCGGCGGTGACATCGCGGCGCTCGCGCTGTGCGCACGGGCTACACGAGCGCGTGTCGGTGACCTTCTTCCAGGGCCGTCCGGGGATCACGGACTGGAGCCGTCGCAAGCACCTCGGCACGCGCTCCGATCTGAACCTGCGCACCTGATGGCGAGTCTCGCGGTGCCGTTGCTGTTTCCGCCCGAGCGGATCGGCGACGAGTACTACGGCGACGGCGCGATGCGCCAGATGTCGCCGCTGTCACCGGCCATCCATCTCGGCGCGAACCGGCTGCTGATCATCGGCATGCGCGCGCCGCACCAGTCGGGCGTGGTGCAGAAGCGGCCGGGAAGTCCGGTGCCGCCGACGCCGGGCCAGCTGTTCGGCTATGCGCTCGACACGCTCTTCATCGACCAGATCTACAGCGACATCGAGCAGATCGAACGCGTGAACCGCGTGCTCAAGGTCGCGCCGCGCTCGGTACCGAACGCGGTGCCGGTGAAGACGATGATGATCACGCCGAGCGAGGATCCCCGGTCGGTGGCGCTGCGCAACTTCGATTCATGCCCGCGCAGCCTGCGCGCGCTGTTGCGCGTCATCGGCGCAGGTGACGTCGGCGGCGTGCAGCTCGCGAGCTATCTGATGTTCGAGGCGTCGTACACGCGCGACCTGATCGCGCTCGGCTATCGCGACGCGATGGCACGCAGCGAAGAGCTGGTGCGGTTCCTGACGGAGGAGACGACGGTCGAGGAGTCAGCGCAGGAACAGCGCGCCTAGCCCGAGCAGTGTCGCGAAGCCGATGCAGTCGGTGAACGTCGTCAGCACCACACCCGCCGACAAGCGCAGGGTCGATCTTCATGCCGACGCAGCGTCAGCGGCACCATCACGCCCACGACCGCCGCGGCCAGCAGGTTGATCAGCATCGCCGCCGCGATGATCGACGGCGATCTTCCACGTGCCGAGCCAGAACACCGTGACGACGCCCGACGACGACCGCCATCGCGAGCCCGGTGACGCATGCTCGACGCCCACCTCGCGCATCAGCAGCCAGCGCGCGTCGCGCCACTCCACCTGACCCAGCGCGATGCCGCGGATGATGAGCGTCACGGTCTGCGTGCCGGCGATGCCGCCCATGCTGGCGACGATCGGCATCAGCGCCGCGAGGGCCGCGACCTGCTCGATGGTGCCTTCGAAGCGCTGCACGACGAGCCCGGCGACGAACGCCGTGACCAGGTTGATGCCGAGCCAGATCAGGCGGCGACGGGAGGCAGGCAGCACGCTCGCGAACACGTCTTCCTCGTCGCGCAGACCGGCGCCGGCCATCACTTCGTGCGCGGCCTCCTCGGTGATCACGTCGACGACGTCGTCGACGGTGATGCGGCCGAGCAGCAGCCCGGCATCGTCGACCACCGGCGGCGGACACGAGGTCGCGGTCGCGGAACAGCTGCGACGACCTCGCTGCGCTGGCGTCTCGGGCGAGATGCGCGGCGCCTCGGGATCGAGGCACGCGCCCACCAGTTTGTCCGGGTCGTCCGTGAGCAGGCGCGCGAGCGTCACGGTGCCGAGGAAGCGGTCGTTGCGATCGACGACGAACAGCCGGTCGGTGCGTGTCGGGCAGCTCGCCGCGCATGCGCAGGTAGCGCTGCACCACCTCGAGCGACACGTCGGAGCGCACGCTCACCGTGTCGGTGTTCATCAGGCCGCCGGCGCTGTCCTCGGGCCACGACAGCACGCGCGACAGCCGCTCGCGATCCTGCTGGTCCATGTTGCGCAGCAGCTGCTGCGTGACGGTCTCGGGCAGGTCCGCGATGCAGGTCGGCGAGATCGTCGACCTCCAGTCTTCGGTGGCGGCAGCGAGTTCGTCCGCGTCCATCTCGCGGATGAGCTGGCTGCGCACCTCGTCGGCTGAGCTCGACCAGCACGTCGCCGTCGAGCTCCGGATCGGTGAGTTCCCAGACGATCTCGCGCCGGCTCTGGCGGCAGCGATTCGAGCAGCTGCGCGATCTCGGCCGGATGCAGCGTGTTGATCATGCGCTCGGCCGAACGCACCGCACCTTCGTTCAACGCCACGCGCAGCGCGGCGAGACGGCCGGTACTTTTCAGGTCTGCGTTCGGATTCTTCGCACGCGCGTGCTCACAGGTCCGAGGTAGTTCGGACCGCTGCCGCCTTCCGGCGTGGTCCAGGTGATCACACCGTACGGGTCCTTGATGTCGCAGGCCTTGCAGTGCACGCAGTTGGCCGCGTTCACCTGCAGTCGCCTGCCGCCGGCGCCATCGTCGACCATCTCGTACACGCTGCGCCGGACAGAATCGCGTGCAGGGATTGCCGAACTCCTGCGCGCAGCGCGTGGCGCAGATGTGCGTGTCGGCCACCTTCAGGTGCACCGGCTGCGCCTCGTTGTGGCTGGTCTGCGGCGAAGAACACCGAGGCGCAGGCGGTCGCGCGGCGGCAGCGTCGCGCGTCGACCCAGTCGCGATCGCGGGAGTCGTGTGCTCGTCGAGCCGGCCGCAGCGCCATGTTGTCTGCGTTGCGCAGCGTCCAGGGCGAGCGCCCGCCGGTGACCGTTTCGAAAGCGCCGTTCAGCAGGCCCGAACCACAGTCCGCTTCTTGAAGCCTGGCTTGATGTTGCGCACCTTGTGCAGTTCACGGCCGCCCTCGGACGCGCGCCAGCGCGCATCGAAGCCTTCGGTGCTGCCCGGTTCTCGACCAGGTGCTCGGCGGCCAGCATGCCGCTGCGGAGGGCCTGGTGGATGCCCTTGATCTTCGGGAAAGTTCAGCGTGCCGCCGGCATCGCCGATCAGCAGCGCGCCGGGCATGTCGAGCTGCGGCAGCGACTGCCAGCCGCCGGCCGCGATGCTGCGCGCGCCGGCGCGAGGATCTCGCCGCCGTCGAGCAGCGCGCGGATCGAGGGATGATGCTTGAACTGCTGGAACACTTCGAACGGCGCGAGCCGCGGATCGAGGTAGTCGAGCCCGACCACGTAGCCCACGTACGCCTGATCGTCGTCGAGGTGATAGACGAAGCTGCCGCCGTAGGTCGCGTCGTCGAGCGGCCAGCCCAGCGAGTGCTGGATGAGGCCCGGGCTCGCACGCGCCCTGTCGGGCAGCTGCCACAGCTCCTTGAAGCCCAGCGCAAAGGTCTGCGGGCAGCGGTCCGCATCGAGCGCGAACCGCGCGATGAGCTGCTTCGCGAGGCTGCCGCGGCATCCCTCGGCAATCAGCGTGGTGCGCGCGCGGATCTCGGGGCCCGGCGGTGAAGTCGGGCCCCGGGATTGCCGTCCGGCATCGAGGCCCATGTCGCCGACCCGCACGCCGGCGACCGCGCCGGCCGGCATCGAACAGCGCCGCGGCTGCCGCGAATCCCGGCAGCACGTCGACGCCCAGCGCTTCGGCCGCGCTGCGCGAGCTGCGGCAGCAAGCTGGCCCAGCGAGACGATGAAATTGCCGTGGTTGCGCTGCTGCGGCGGCACCGGCAGTCGCAGCGAGCGCCGGCTGCGTGAGCAGCCGGAATTCATCGCGCGTCGCGGGCACGCAGATGGCCGGCAGCTTCTCGCGCCATCCGGGCAGCAGCGCATCGAGCGGGCCCGGTTCCATCACCGCGCCGGACAGCGCATGGCCGCCGATGCTGGACGCCTTCTCCAGCACGCACACCGTCGCGCGCGGCGTCGAGCTGCTTCAGGCGGATGGCCGCGGCGAGGCCGGCGGGACCGGCGCCGACGACCACCACGTCGTATTCCATGACATCACGTTCGATCATCGCGCGAGTGTAGGAACCGTCGCGAGTGTCATGATCGCGGTTCCGGCTCAATGCTGCCGGGCGATTCCGGTTCCGCTTCGTGCGCGCAATCGCACGCTGCAGCCGTCGTACGTCACTGACACGGGTCGCCGCGGCGGCAGGCGGCGCGGTTCAGCATCTCGACTTCGATGCGCCCGGGATGCGGCAACAGGGATTGCCCGGCGGCAGCGCGCGCCGCGTGCCGCGGATCGCGACGGGCAGCACCGGGAAGCCGGCACCGCGCCGCAACCAGGAACGCGCCGTTGCGGAAACGCAGCAGCCCGGGCTCGTGCCGGAACGTGCCTTCGGGAAAGAACGCCAGCGCGCCACCCTGCGCGCGCGCGCTTCAGCAGCCTGCGCGTGTCGCGCGCGCCCTTGCCGTCCCGGCCGCGATCCACGTAGTGCGCGCCGATCCGGCGCAGCAGCAGGTTCGCGAGCGGCACCGCGGCTCATCTCGCGCTTGATCACGAAGCCGAAGCGCGGCGGCAGGGCTGCATACAGCACGACGCCGTCGAGATAGCTCGAGTGATTCGCGACGACCACGCAGGCGTCCGGCGGGCAGGCGCTCGGCATGGAGCACCGCGAGACGCATGCCCGCGCCGACGAGGAAGACCCGCGCCGCAATGCGCACCATGCGTGCGCCGCGCCTTGAGGCCCGGCATGGGCAGGATCAGCACCAGCACCAGCAGCGCCAGCACCGTGAAAGCAGGCCCGCATACAGGGCGTAAGGCAGGCGCAGCAGCGGCGGCAGGTCCCGAGGGGAGGGGGCTGGTTCAAGGGCTAAATATGCCCGGATATGTGTGAACAGGTTCTCTTTATGTTAACGCTAACGCCCTGCTGTGATAGCAATCACGCAGATGGGGGCACGGGTGACGATACTCCCTTCAGGACCTCCCCACACTTCCACCCGGAAACGACCAGTGAGCAGAGTGGCCAACACAGCACTTGCCCGTCCGGCGGCCGATGCCGTCGATCCGGCGGTCACGCGTTTTCTCGATGGCGCATGGATGGAACGGGGGCTGTCGACCAACACGCTCGCGGCCTACCGGGCCGACCTGATGGCGCTGTCGCGCTGGCTCGCACACGCAGAACACATCGATCGTCAAGGCGACGCGCGCGGACCTGCTCGGATTCATCGCATGGCGAGTCGAATTCGGTGCACGTCCGCGCTCGACCGCCCGCCAGCTCTCTTCGTTCCGCCGCTTCTACCGGCATCTCGCGCGCGAGGGCAACCTGCGGGAGGATCCGACCGCGCAGATCGCGATGCCGAAGATCGGACGCTCGCTGCCGAAATCGCTCACCGAAGAGGAAGTCGAATCGTTGCTGAATGCGCCGATCGTCACCGATCCGCTGGGCAGTCGCGACCGCACGATGCTCGAGGTGCTGTACGCCACGGGCCTGCGCGTCTCCGAACTGGTTTCCCTGAAGCACTCGCAGCTGAACCTGAACCAGGGCGTGCTGCGCGTGCGTCGGCAAGGGCGATCGCGAGCGGCTGATTCCGCTGGGCGAGGAGGCCGTGCGCTGGCTGAAGGAATTCATCGGCGTCGGTCGCGGCGAGATCCTGCTCGACCGCAGCACCGATTATCTCTTTCCGACCCGCCGTGGCGACCACATGACGCGCCAGGCCTTCTGGCACATCATCAAGCGCTACGCGCGCAAGACGAACATCAACAAGGATCTCTCGCCGCACACGCTGCGCCATGCCTTCGCGACGCACCTGCTGAATCACGGCGCCGACCTGCGCGTGGTGCAGATGCTGCTCGGCCACAGCGACCTCTCGACCACGCAGATCTACACGCACGTGGCCCGCGAGCGCATGAAGGACATGCATTCGCGCACCATCCGCGCGGATGAGGCCCGCTTCCGGCGCGCTTTCCGCTCCGGATCCGTCTGCTAGCCGCCCCGCATGAAGCTCTGGCATACGCTGCCCTGATCGCCGCTTCCTGCCCTGCTGCCTGTGGGCAGGGCGCACTGAACCGCTGCCGCGCCTGCGCCTGCAGCCGTGCGCGCCTCGCAACGCTGCGCCGCAAGCGCCGGTGCCAGCGGCGATCCGCGCATTGCGATCGCCGCCAGCATCCCCGGCGCCAAGCCCGAAGACCTGCGCGCGACGCCCGTGCCCGGGCATCTACGAACTCACGCCACGGCGCCGACATCTCCTACGTCACCGCCGATGGCGAAATTCATCTTCGCCGGCGATCTCTACGCAGGTCGCCGCAGACCGGCGACGTTCCCGAACCTGTCGGAAGACCGCCGCCGCGAGCTGCGCCTCGCGATGGCTGGGCGAGGTGCCCGAATCGCAGATGCTCGTGTTCGGGCCGGCAGAGCCGCCGAAGCACACCGTCACCGTGTTCACCGACGTGGATTGCAGCCTGGTGCCGGCAGCCTGCACAGCCAGATCGCCGAACTACAACAAGCTCGGCATCCGCGTGCGCTACATGTTCTTCCCGCGCACCGGTCCCGATACCGAGTCGTGGGCCAAGGCCGAGGCAGTGTGGTGTTCGGCCGATCGCAAGAGCGGCGCTCACGCGCGCCAAGCTCGGCAAGGCCGTGACGTCGAAGGCCTGCGCCAAGACGCCGGTGGCGCAGCCAGTACGAACTGGGACGCGAGATCGGCGTCGACGGGCACGCCGGGACTCGTGCTCGAGAACGGCGAGCTGATTCCGGGCTATCTGCCGCCGAACCAGCTGCTCGCGCATCTGGCCGAAGGGTCGAAGCCGGCCAGCGCGAAGCTCGCACCGCCGCCCATCGCCGAGCGCTGAAGCGCCGCTCAGCGCTCCAGCAGCTCTCAGCTTGCCTGGCTTGCCGTCCCATTCCTTGCCGTCGGCAGGGCCGCGGCCTTCTTCTCGGTGATGACCGGCCACGCCTTGGCGAGCTCGGCGTTGAGCTTGAGGAAGTCCTTCTGGTCGGCCGGCACTTCGTCTTCCGAGAAGATGGCCTCGGCCGGGCACTCCGGCTCGCACAGCGTGCAGTCGATGCACTCGTCCGGATCGATGACCAGGAAGTTCGGGCCCTCGTGGAAGCAGTCCACCGGGCAGACTTCCACGCAATCCATGTACTTGCACTTGATGCAGTTTTCGGTGACGACGAAGGTCATGCCAGTTCCTCGAACCCGAGGCGCCGGACCGTTCGAGGGCGCATTCTGCCGCGAAGACCGGCTCAGGGACGGCGGCGCGTCGAGCGGTCGTGAGGTGATGGTGCAGCGTTTCATGTCCGGCCTCGCGATCGGCCAGATAATGCTCGAGCGCGTAGCGCGTCGAGGGGAAGGCGATGTCGTCCCACGGAATGTCGGCCGGCGTCGACCAGGCTGGCCTCGAGGCTCTCGATTCCCGGCGCCGAAAGCCGACGTCGCTCAGCCGCGCCCGGAAGAACACATGGACCTGGTGGGCCTCGGGAGATGTTGACCAGGGCCAGCAGCGACGCGGATCTCGACGTCGGCCAGCGCCTCTTCGTGGCACTCGCGCGCTGCGCCGGCTTCCAGCGTCTCGCCGTTCTCCATGAAGCCGGCGGGCACGCGTCCAGTAGCCGCGGCGGGGCTCGATGGCGCGGCGGCAGATCAGGATGCCGGCCCTCGTGCTCGGCACGCAGCCGACGACGATGCGCGGATTCTCGTAGTGCACGGTGCCGCAGGGGGGGCAGACGTCGCGCGGCAGGTGGTCGCCTTCAGGGGTGATCACCGCAACGGCGGCGCCGCAGACACTGCAGAACTTCCTTTCCATCGCTGCAAGCGTACTGTCTGAACGCGCTGGAATCTCAGGAAATTCCTGACGGAAACGACCCGATGGTGGCCCCGTGAGGTGTCGGTAGGATCGCTCTCATCGACGAATCCGCTGGAGCCTGACGATGGAAAGCCTGGAACATTTGATCGAGACCCGCGAGCTGGATGTGCGCTGCCCGCACTGCGCCTCGAACAACGTCCGCGCCATCGGCTGGCTGCGCAACCGCCAGGAGATGTCCTGCACGGCCTGCGACGAGCTGATCGTGCTCGGCACTGCCGACCTCCGCTCGCAGATCCGGACGACCACGCGCCAGCTGCGCGACCTCAGCGAATCGCTGCACACACAGCTTCGCTGCTGGAGCTGACCCGGCCGAGCGCGACGTTGGGACTCCCGTCACTCAAAGCCGCGGCCGATCGTGTTGAAAATGGCGCTTGTAAACGAGGGGTCTGACGTCTTCCATGCAGAACAGGGACGCTCTCGCGCGGCGGCAGCTCGCGCTGTTCCAGGCATTGGAACCTGCGGTCCGTGATCTTGCGTTCGTCGCCGGTCCGGGCGCTGCCCCCGCCTCGAACGACCCAGCGCTGCTGCGCATCGACCTGCAGTCCGACTCGGGTTCCCGGCTCGGCTCCCTCCAGCTGACCCTCGACGGCCCCGTTCCCGCTCGGGCTTCCACGCGCCTCGCGCCGGCCATCGAATGCCTCCGCCAGGAGCTCGCCGCCGCCGACGCCGCTGCACGGGCCATTGACCTCAAGATGCTGCGCCTCGCGAACGAGCTCGACATCGACTTCAGCGACGACACCCACATGGACCGCGCACTCGCCGCCGTGGCGAAACGAGCCGGAGCCGAGATCGCCTGGCTCAGCGCATCCAGCTGCAGTTTGCAGGTCCAGTCGGCTGCCACCAGTGCCGACGCCGGCATCGCGCGCGAGCTGCCCCGCCTCGGTGAGCGCCTTACCCAGATGGCGGGCCAGCTGCGGCGGCCACTTGCCATCAATGGTCCCGCCGCGCGCGCCGATCGCTCGGCCGACTGCCGCCTGCTGATCGTTCCGCTGTTCCTGGGCCGGGCGCGCCACGAGGCGTGGCTCGTGTTGCTCAGTCCGCTGTCCGCACCGGCCATCGGCGGCTGGCAGATGCTGCCCGCGTTGACCCTCGGCCAGGCGGTTGCTCGCCGGCTGGAAGTCGACCTCGACCGTCGCACCGGCTTGCTCAACCGCGGTGGCCTCGAGGCAGCCATGCGCCGCAGCCGCGCGACCAGCGGCTCGCTGCTGCTCATCGATATCGACCGGCTGCACGCGATCAACCAGATGTACGGTCTCGTCGTCGGTGACAACGCGATTCTCGCGCTGGCGCACGCGCTTGCGCCGCCGATCCTGCCTGCCGAAGCCATCGTGGCGCGTCTCGCGGGCGGCGGTTTCGCGCTGGTGCTGCCTGGAGCGACAGCCTCCGAGGCGGCCGTCACCGCCGCAGCCGTTCAGACCGCCGCGGGGGCCATCGTGCCCGGCGAGGGAAAGGGCGGTTCGCCGCTGACGGTCAGCGTCGGCGTCGTGGAGATCGACAACTTCCGTGCGCCGTTCGACCGCTTCGCGGTCGAGGGTGATTTCGTGCTGAAGCTGGCCAAGGACCGTGGCCGCTCGCGCATCGAGATCCACACGTCAGGCAACGCGAGCCTCATTCGCCGGCATGACGAAGTGTTCGCCGCAGCCGATCTGCGCGAGGCGATGCGCACGAAGCAGATCGTGCTGTTCGCGCAGCCGATCCGGTCGCTGCGCGATCCGTCTGCGCCACCCGGGTTCGAGCTGCTGATGCGCATGCGCGACGAGAACGGCGAGTGCCGGGCGCCAGGCGGGTTCATCGCCGCCGCGCAGAACTACCAGTTGCTGCCGATGATCGACCGCTACGTCGTCGATCGCGCCTTCGAGATGCTGGCCCCGCAGCGCGCGCTGCTCACGCGGCTCGCGGTGTCGATCTCGATCAACGTGTCGGGCGCATCGGTGGGCGACGAGGGCTTCGTCGATCACTTCGTCGAGCAGCTGCGCCTCTCGAGGATCCCGCCGGGCATCATCACCGTCGAGCTCACCGAGCAGGCGGCGGTGACCAATCTCGAGCAGGCCGGGCGGATGATGAGACGGTTGCGGGAAGTCGGCTGCGGCATCGCGCTCGACGATTTCGGCACGGGCTCGAATTCGCTCACCAACCTGCGCTCGATGCCCATCACGCGCATCAAGATCGATGGAAGTTTCGTCCGCGACCTGTTGACCGACCGGCGCTGCGAGGCGGCCGTCAAAGGCATCCTCCAGCTGTCGCGGTCGTTCTCGCTCGATACGGTGGCGGAGTACGTCGAGACCGAGCCGCTCGCGGCGAAGCTGCGCGAGCTCGGCGTCGACAAGGCGCAGGGGCACCTGTTCGGCAAGCCCGAGCCGCTCGAGCAGGCGCTCACGCGGCTCGCGGAAGAGGAGTTCGCCGATCTGCGCGGGTTGCTGCAGATCGGCTGACGGTCAGGGCGCGGCGCGCCCCGGGAATTTCGCGAAGATCTTCGGCACGGTGGCGTCGATCGCCGCCTTCGGGTCGTCGAGCGTCTTCGACGTGATCGGCGCGACCGCCGAGCCGGCCCACACGATTTCGTTCTTCGCGCGGTCGACCACGTCGATGGTGAGCGTGCCTTCGGTGGTGCTGCGGATGTCGATGTCGTTGATGCCGGCGCCCCAGCTGTAGCCGCCGCGCCAGGAACCCCAGCCGCGACCGAAACCGAAACCGAACGTCGGCCCGCTGCGCCCGTCGATCTTCTCGATCTGCGCGAGGCTGAAGTTCACCTGCAGGTCGGGGTTGCTCGCGACCTGACGATAGCCGCGCGATTCCATCTCGCGCGCGACCGCCGCCTTCAGGTTGAGCGACAGCACCGAGGCATAGCTGCTGTTGTCGGTGCCCAGCTTCTCGAAGAAGCCGTACGTGCGATAGCTCGACACGTTGCCGCCCGGGGCGGTCTGCGACCGGATGCGCGGCTGTGATGTACAGCCGACGACGAGCGTCAGCAGCGCGACGAGCGCGACCTTCGTGAATGACGACTGTATGGACATGGCGTCGCTCCTGATACGTGGTGCCCGTGGCCCGAATCGAACGGGCACGACCTTGCGATCGGTAGATTTTGAGTCTACTGCGTCTACCAGTTCCGCCACACGGGCACGCCGCCGCGCATGTTAATGGGTCTTTACCTACAGGCTGCGACCTTTTTGCGGGCTCGCGCATCTTATCGGGTGTGGGAAGACTGATCGACATCGAAGCCGACCCCGCCCTGCTGGCCAGGGCGGCCGCGGGCGACACGGCTGCGCAGGGGCTGCTGTATCGCGCGCTGGCCGGCCCGGCGTTTTCGCTGACCGGCGTCTCGCGCCCGACCGGGCGACGGCGGAAGACCTGTTCCAGGACGGGCTGATGCAGGTGTTCGCGAGCCTCGGTCGAGTACCGCGGCGATGCGCCGTTCGGCGCCTGGGTGCGGCAGATCCTGGTGCGCCGCTGCCTGATGCATCTGCGTTCGCCGTGGCAGCGCGCGCGGCTCGCCTGGTCGACTCGAGGACGATCTGCGGGAAGCGCAGCCCGCGTTCAGCGGTGAGTCGATCGATGTCGAGCGCGCATTCGGGCGGCTGAACGCCGACACACGCGCGGTGCTGTGGCTGTACGACGTCGAAGGTCTGACCCACGAGGAGATCGGTGTCGCGATCGGGCGCACCGCCAGTTTTTCCAAGTCGCAGCTCGCTCGCGGACATGCGCGGCTGCGCGAGTGGCTGACCGTGGAGGGTGCCGCATGCACGCCGAACCTGGAGTCCTGCTCCATGACCGACGGCATGCGCTCGCTCGCGGCCGATGACGGCGCGCCGTACGACTTTGCCGAATTCGAACGCCGGGCGGCGATGCGCCGCGCGCGGCCTGTCCGGCGCCTGGCGCGTCCGTGGCGCGCGCTGCGTATTGCGGCGGTGGCTGCGCCGGTCGGTCTCGTGCTGCTGGTCGCTGCGGTCTCCCGCGGGCCCGAGCCGCTCGGCGAGACGTCGCACCCGGTCGTGCAGGCGCAGGACGTGACCGAGCCCGCGCTGATCGAGGCCGGCTCGTTCGCGCAGCATCAGCGACCTCGAAGACCGCATCGCCTGGTTCGACGCGATGCTGTCCGCACCCGCCCCGAGCGAGCAGCGCCTCGCGCTGCAGGACGGGCGCCGCGCCATGGCCGAATCGTTGCAGCAAGTGCGCTACGCGCAGGCCGTTCTCTCTTACTGATAGCCGACCACCCGAGGGTTTCCCCATGCCGGTCCGACGACTCTTCGCTGCCAGCGCCATCGCCACACTGATGGCCTCGCCCTTGATGCACGCGGGCGAAGCCCCAGCGTCGACCGCCGCATCCGCATCGCAGGCCGACACCGAGCGCGAGCTCGAGGCCGCGCGGCAGCGACTCGACGCGGCGATGCGCGAGGTCGCCGAGCTGTCCGGCCGGATGGGTGCGCGCATCGAAGGCCGCTTCGGTCCGTTCGGGCCGGCAGGCGCAGGGGCGGTCCGCCGCGCGCGGTGCTCGGACTGCAGATCGCGCGCGGCAAGGATGGCGACGGCGCGCAGGTCGTGGCGGTCAGCCCCGGCGGCGCGGCCGAAGCGGCCGGCGTGCTGGCCGGCGACCGCATCGTCGCGATCGACGGCAAGGACCTCACCCGCAGCGATTCGCCCGGCCGCGACCTCGCACAGGCGGTGGATGCGGTCGCACCGGACCACAAGGTGAAGATTGCGGTCGTGCGCGAAGGCAAGCGGCGGGAGTTCGAGCTGACGCCGAGGGCGGCGCCGCCGGGCAGGGTGGCCCGCTGATCCGCGAATACCGCTTCGCGGCGCCAGGGCGACCGGGACTGCCGGGTATGCCCGGAATGCCGCCCCTGGGCCCCATGGGTGGCCCGGACGCAGACCGGCAGCCGATGCGCTTCGAGCGCGGGGCGCCGCTCGCGGGCATGGAGCTCGCGACGCTGTCCGACCGGCTCGGCAGCTACTTCGGCGCGAAGTCCGGCGTGCTGGTCGTGCGGGCCGGCGAGGTGGCGTGCTTCAAGCTGCAGGACGGCGATGTGATCGTCGCGATCGACGGCCGCGAGCCCACCAGCGCCGCGCACGCGACACGCATCCTGCGGTCGTACCAGCCGAGGCGAGAAGGTGCACGCTGAGGTGCAGCGCGACCGCAAGGCGCAGAACCTCGAGGTGGCGCTGCCGCACGCGGCCGGGTGGGCCGACCGCGACCCGATCGCGACTGAGCCGTGACCGCCGGGAAATGGACGTCCCGGCGGCGCTTGCCTAACATGCGCGGCCCGTGCGCCGCGCCGACTTCCACTACGACCTTCCCGCCGAGCTGATCGCGCAGGCGCCGTTGCCGGAGCGCTCGGCGAGCCGGCTGCTGTGCCTCGACGGCGCCAGCGGGCCGTTCGTCGACCGGCAATTCGCGGATCTGCCCGAGCTGCTGCGCGCCGGACGATCTGCTGGTGTTCAACGACACGCGCGTGTCGCCGCGCGCCTGCCGGCACCAAGCCACTCGGGCGGTGCCGTGGAGATGTTCCTCGAGCGGGCACTCGGGCGAGCGCGAAGCCTGGTGCAGATGCGCGCGAGCAAGCCGATCCGCGCAGGCGATGATGCATCCAGACCGGCGGGCGGACACGGTGACGCGTGCTCGAGCCGCGACGACGATCTGTGGCGCATGCGAGATCGCCGTCGGACGACGTGCTCGCCTTCTTCGAGAGCGCATGGCGTGATGCCACTGCCGCCGTACATCGATCGCGCGGCCGATGCCGCGATCGCGAGCGCTACCAGAGCATCTTCGCGCGCGATCCGGGCGCGGTCGCGGCGCCCACCGCCAGCCTGCATTTCGACGCGGCACTGGTCGCAGCACTCGATGCGCGCGGACGTCGCGAGCACCACGATCACGCTGCATGTCGGCGCCGGCACCTTCCAGCCGCTGCGCGTGGACGACATCGACGCAGCACGTGATGCACGCCGAACGCTACGCAGTGCCGCAGGACGTGGTGGACGCCGTGGCGCGCTGCACGTGCCGCGCGGCGGCCGCGTCGTCGCGGTGGGCACCACGGTCGCGCGCGCGCTCGAAGTCCGCCGCCGCGGACGGCGACGCTGCGCGCGGGCCGCGGCGACACGCGGCTCTTCATCACGCCGGGCTATGCTTTCCGCGTCGTGCGATGCGCTGCATCACCAATTTCCACCTGCCGGAGTCGACCTTGCTGATGCTGGTTTCCGCGCTCGCCGGTCGCGAGCACGTGCTCGCCGCCTACGCGCATGCGGTGCGCGAGCGCTATCGGTTCTTCAGCTACGGCGATGCCATGTGGATCATGCCGCGCGCCGCGACCCCCTCGCCATGATCGCGTTCGACCTGCTGAAGCAGGAAGGCCGCGCGCGTCGCGGCCGTCTCGCGCCTCGCTCGCGGCACGATCGAAACGCCCGCGTTCATGCCGGTGGGCACCTACGGCACCGTGAAGGCGATGACGCCCGAAGAGCTGGAAGCGCTCGGCGCGCAGATCATCCTCGGCAACACCTTCCACCTGATGCTGCGGCCGGGCATCGACAGTCATCGACGCGCATCGGCGGCCTGCATGGCTTCATGCACTGGCAGAAGCCGATCCTCACCGATTCCGGCGGCTTCCAGGTGTTCAGCCTCGCGGACCTGCGCAAGATCACGCGAGGAGGGCGTGCGCTTCCCTCGCCGATCGATGGCAGCGCAGGTGCGGCTCACGCCGGAAGATTCGATGGACGTGCAGCGCGCGCTGCGCTCCGACATCGCGATGTGCTTCGACGACTGCACGCCGTGGCCCGCGACCGAAGCGCAGGCGCGCGAGTCGATGGAGCGTTCGATGCGCTGGGCCGCGCGCTCGCACCGGCACTACTACCGCGCTGATCCCGAACCGCCGCGCGGCAACCTGTTCGGCATCATCCAGGGCGGCATGTACGCGCCGCTGCGGCAGGCGTCGCTCGAGGCGCTGCTCGAGATCGGATTTCCCGGCTACGCCATCGGCGGTCTGGCCGTGGGCGAGCCGGAAGAGGTGCGTCTCGCGGTGCATCGAGGCGCATCGAGCCGCTGATTCCGCGCGACCGGCCGCGCTACCTGATGGGCGTCGGCCGTCCCGAGGACCTGATCGCCGCGGTGGCGCGCGGCGTCGACATGTTCGATTGCGTGATGCCCACCCGGCACGCCCGCAACGGCCACCTGTTCACCCGCACCGGCGTGCTGAACATCCGCAATGCGGCCCATGCCGCGGATACCGGGCCGATCGATCCGGCGTGCGGCTGCTACACCTGCCGCAACTACTCGCCGGGCCTACCTGCGCCACCTCGACCGGTGCAACGAGATCCTCGGCGCGCGGCTCAACACCCTGCACAACCTGCATTTCTATCTGGACCTGATGCGGCAGATGCGCGCGGCGCTGGACGAGGGCACGGTTTCGCCGCCTTCGCCCGCGACGGCCCTGACCCGGACGAAGAGCGCGGACAGCCGCGCCGGCCCTGTGGCATAATGCGCGACCTTTTTTTCACCCGGAGGTTTCCCCATGAGCCTGCTGATTTCCGACCGCCCACGCCCAGGCGGCGGGCGGCTGCGCCCGCCGGCGCCGGCGGCATGATCCAGATCCTGATCCTCGTCGTCTTCGTCGTGGTGTTCTATTTCCTGCTGATCCGCCCGCAGCAGAAGCGCGCCAAGGAACACCAGCACATGCTCTCGAAGCTCGGCGACCGGGGACGAGGTGGTCACCGCCGGCGGCATCCTCGGCCGCGTCACCGAGGTCGGCGACACGTTCGTGACCGTTGAGATCGCCGACGGCGTCCGCATCAAGGTGCAGAAGTCCCAGGTCACGTCGCTGGTTCCCAAGGGCACATACAAGAGCGCTCTGATCGGCCATGCTCGAATTCGCCCGCTGGAAATACCTCGTCGTCGGCGTCGTGTCGGTGCTGGCGCTGGTGTTCGCCCCGCCCAATTTCTTCGGTGAAGACCTGGCCGCTGCAGGTCGCGCGCAAGGATCGCGCGCCATCGACGCGGCCGGCCGCGAAGCAGATGGAAGATCGCTGCTGAAGTCGAGGCAGTGCCGTTCAAGCGCGCCTACGTCGACGACGGGCCGCATGATGGTGCTGTTCGACGACGTCGCCGACCAGCTGGCCGCGCGCGATGCGGTCAACGACGGCGCTGAGCACGACGTACGTGTCCGCGCTGACGCAGCGCACCGCGCGCGCCGGCGTTCTTCCGCACGATCGGGCTGCGGCCGATGCCGCTGGGTCTCGACCTGCGCGGTGGCCTCTACCTGCTCGTACCAGGTCGACGTGAACGGCGCCATCTCGCAGCTGCTCGACAGCTACGAGCAGGATTTCCGGCGCGCGCTCACCGACGCGAAGATTCCCTTCACCGACGTCTCGGCCGATCTCGGTCGACGACGGCGCCGCAACGGCCTGCGCGTCACGCTGCCTGCCGGGCGCCGATGCGTCGGCTGCGCGCGATGCGATGCAGAAGGTCGTCACCGATCTCACCTACACCGTTCGCGACGATGGCGGCGTGCACGTTCGATCGAGGCCACGCTGACGGACGCGCAGCTGCGCGAGCGCCAGGCAACGCGATCGAGCAGAACATCGTCACGCTGCGCAATCGCGTCAACGAGCTGGGCGTCACCGAGCCGACGTGCAGGCAGCAGGGCACCGACCGAATCGCCGTGCAGCTGCCCGGCGTGCACGAACTCGGCCGAGGTGAAGGACATGCTCGGCAAGCGTGCCGACGCTGGAGTTCCGGCTCACCGATACCGACCAACAGCGTGCAGGAAGCGGTGGCCCGCGGCCGCGCGCCGCTCGGCTCGCGCATCTATTACCACCGTGACGGCCAGCCGACGCTGCTGAAGCGCGAGGTCATCGCCACCGGCGAGCAGCTGGTCGACGCGACGTCCACGGCTGACGCAGGACGGCCCGAGCGTGTCGGTGCGGCTCAACTCCGCAGGCCGCCGACCAGATGCTGAAGACCACGACGCCAGAACCTCGGCACGCCGATGGCCGTGGTGCTGATCGAGCAAGTCGCGCGAGACGGTCGACGGTCAACGGCCAGAAGGTCGAGCGCGACGTCACCAAGCGAGACGGTGATCAGCGAGGCCACCATCCGCGGCGTGTTCAGCAACCAGTTCTACGATCACCGGCCTCACTCAGACCGAGGCGCGCGAGACGGCGCTGCTGATGCGTTCGGGCCAGCTCGCGGCGCCGACTGTTCCTGGTGCAGCGAGCGCGCGATCGGTCCGTCGCTGGGACAGGAGAGCATCGAGCGGGCGTGCGCGCGCTCATGATCGGCATGGTCGCGCTGTTCGCGTTCATGATCCTCTACTACCACGTGTTCGGCGTCGTCGCGTCGATCGTGCTGCTCGGCAACGTGGTGCTGCTGACGGCGCTGCTCTCGCTGATGAAGGCGTCGCTGTCGCTGCCCGGCATCGCCGGCATCCTGCTGACCGTCGGCATGGCGGTGGACGCCAACGTGATCATCTACGAGCGCATCCGCGAGGAGCTGCGCAACGGCGTGTCGCCACAGGCGTCCATCCGCGCCGGCTTCGAGAAGGCCTGGTCGGCCATTCTCGGATTCCAACGTCACGACCTTCATCGCCGGCCTCGTGCTGTGGGTGTTCGGCACCGGCGCCGATCCGCGACTTCGCGGTCGTGCTGACGCTGGGCATCATGACCTCGATGTTCACGTCGGCCATGCTGGGCAGCCGCGCATTGCTGACGCTGATCTACGGCGGCAGCACAAGCGCCGCCGCGGCGCTGTCGATCGGTGATCAACGGGAGCGGATTACATGGAATTCTTTCACAAGGCAGACCAACTTCCCGTTCATGGCGACGCGGCGTATCTGGTACACGCTGTCCGCCGTGCTGATGATCGCCTCGCTCGTGCTGTTCTTGACGCGCGGCCTGAACCTCACGGTGGATTTCACCGGCGGCACCAGCGTCGAGGCGACGTTCTCCGCGGCGGCGCCGCTGGAGCGCGTGCGCACGGCGCTGGAGGAGGCCGGTTTCCACGAGCCCACGGTGCAGGGCTTCGGCACTCGCGCGACATGTCAGCTGCGGCTCGCGCCGGATCGACGGGCAGACCGATGGAGACATGTCGCGCACAAGGTCGACTGCGGCGCTGCGCAGGCATCGATGCCGCAGGTGCAGATCAAGCCCTCGACGTTCGTCGGTCCGCAGGTGGGCGACGAGCTGCGCAACAGCGCGATCAAGGCACTCGCCTTCACGCTCGTGCTGGTGTTCATCTACATCGCGCTGCGCTTCCACACCTGGCGGCTGTCGGCCGGCGCGATCCTCGCGCTGCTGCACGACCCCATCCTGATCATCGGCTGGTTCGCGCTCACGCAGACGCCGTTCGACCTCGCGGTCGTCGCGGCGCTGCTCGCCGTGGTCGGGCTATTCGCTCAACGACACCATCATCGTGTTCGACCGCATCCGCGAGCGCTTCGAGGCCAACCGGCGGCTGCCGCCTGCCACGGTCGCTCGACCAGTCGATCAACCAGACGCTGTCGCGCACGATCATGACCAAGGTCACGACGCTGATCGTCGTGGTCGCGCTGCTGGTGCTCGGCGGGCCGGCGCTGCGCGGCTTCTCCGAGGCGCTGGTCATCGGCATCCTCGCCGGCACGTACTCGTCGATCTACATCTCGTCGGCAGTGGCGCTCGATCTGGGCCTGAAGGCCGAGCATGTGTTCCCGCCCGTGCGCAGCAAGGAAGCCGACAGCCTGCCGTGCATGATCGAGCTGCTGCAGCGAACCGTCGACCTGGATAGCGTTCGCCACGCTGTCGATGCTCGAGATCGTCCTCGGCATCGACAACATCATCTTCATCTCGATCCTGGTCGGGCGGCTGCCGCCCGAGCGCCGCGACACGGCGCGCATCATCGGCCTCGCGCTCGCGATGATCACGCGCATCGCGCTGCTGCTCTCGATCGTCTGGCTGATGAGGCTGACCACGCCGCTGTTCACGGTCTGGAAGCCGTTCTCGGGTCGCGACCTGATCCTGATCTTCGGCGGCCTGTTCCTGCTCGCGAAGAGCGTGACCGAGATCCACCACACCCTCGAGGGCGCGCAGGACGAGCGCAAGGCGCGCATCTTCGCGAACTTCACCGCGATCGTCGTCCAGATCGCGATCATCGACATCATGTTCTCGCTCGACTCGGTGTTCACCGCGGTCGGGCTGGCGAACCCCGACCAGGTGCCGATCATGGTCGCGGCGATCGTCGTCGCGATGCTGGTGATGATGCTGGTGTCGGGCGCCATCTCCCGGTTCGTCGACCGGCATCCGACCGTCAAGATGCTGGCGCTGTCGTTCCTGATCCTGGTCGGCATCGCGCTGGTGGCCGAGGGGCTGGGCACGCATATGCCCGAAGGGCTACCTGTACTTCGCGATGGCGTTCTCGGTCTGCGTCGAGATGATCAACCTGCGGCTGCGCAAGCTGCTGGACCGCAGCCGCAGCGACGACTGACCGCGCGTGGGGCGGTGCGCGCCTGGACTCCGCAAACGGGCCGTCTATACTCGAACCGAAGCCCCTTGCGGCCACGGACCCTGAAAAGCCCATGAAACATCGCGAACCGGTTTCTGGCACGGCCCGCCGTTCGCGGCCGGGACGCTGCTCGCCCTGCGTGGCGAGCGCGCTGGCGGTCGCGGGTGCGGCCGTCCGGTGGCGACGCAGCCGCGGCCGGCAGCACCATCAGGATCGGCGAGTTCGCCTCGCTGACCGGCAAGGAGGCGACCTTCGGCCAGTCCTCCCACAAGGGCACCGCAGCTCGCCGATCGAGGAGCTCAACGCCGCCGGCGGCGTGCTCGGCAAGCAGATCGAACTGATCACCGAGGACAACCGCAGCACAGCCGGGCGAGTCGGCCACCATCGCGAAGAAGCTGATCACGCGCGACAAGGTGGTGGCCATCCTCGGCGAGGTGGCGTCGGGCCGCTCGCTCGAAGCCGCGCCGATCGCGCAGGCGAGCCAGATTCCGATGATCTCGCCGTCGTCCACCAATCCGAAGGTCACCGAGACCGGCGATTACATCTTCCGCGTCTGCTTCATCGATCCCTTCCAGGGCAGGCTGCTGGCCGAGTTCGCCAAGCGCACGCTCAAGGCGCAGAAGGTCGCGATCTTCTCGGACGTCGCCGCGCCCTACAGCGTCGGCCTCGCGCAGTTCTTCCGCGAGCCGTTCGTGGCCGGCGGCGGGCAGATCGTCTCGGAGCAGAAGTACACCGGCGGCGACAAGGATTTCAAGGCGCAGCTCACCGCCATCAAGGGCACGAAGCCCGATGCGATCATGGTGCCGGGCTACTACACCGACGTCGGGCCTGATCGTCGCGCAGGCGCGGCAGCTCGGCATCAAGGTGCCGCTGTTCGGCGGCGACGGCTGGGAAGCGCCGGAGCTGCTGCAGATCGCCGGCGCGCAAGGCGCTGCGAAGGCACGTACTACTCCACGCACTTCTCGCCCGAGAGCACCGATCCGCTGGCACAGAAGTTCGTCGCCGCGTTACAAGGCGAAGTACAACGAGACGCCGGACGCCATGGCCGCGCTCGGCTACGACTCGGCGATGGTGCTGGCCGATGCCATCAAGCGCGCCGGCACCACCGAGGGCCCGAAGCTGCGCGACGCGCTCGCCGCCACCAGGGATCTGCCCGGGCGCCACCGGCGCCACGACGCTCGACGAGAAGCGCGATGCCACCAAGCCCGCGGTGATCATCACGACGAAGGACGGCAAGTTCCAGTACGTCGAAACGATCGTCGCCCTGAAGCTCGCCAGCTCGCCGTGACTGAGCTGCTGCAGCAACTCATCAACGGCCTCGCGCTCGGCGCCATCTATGCGCTGATCGCGCTCGGCTACACCATGGTCTACGGCGTGCTGCGCTTCATCAATTTCGCGCACAGCGACGTCTTCATGGTCGGCGCGTTCTCGGGCTACTACCTCTGCGCGCTACGTGCCGCAGGCCTCGGTGACCGGCGGCGTCGCTGGTGCTGCTCGGGCGCGATGGCGATCTGCGCGCTGCTCGGCATGCTCATCGAGAAGCTCGCCTACCGCCCGCTGCGCGGCCGCTCCACGCTCACCGTGCTGATCACGGCCATCGGCGTGTCGCTGCTGCTGCAGAACCTCGGGCAGCGCATCTTCGGCGCCGAATCCCGAAGTCGTTCCCGGCGCTGTTCCCGCAGCACTACTTCCAGTTCGAGAGCGGGCTCGTCGATCTCCAGCAGCCAGATCACCGGTGTTCGTGGTGACGCATCGTGCTGCTGTTCGCGCTGCGCTTCATCGTGCTGCACACCCGCATCGGCACGGCCATGCGCGCGCTGTCGTTCAACCCGCGGCGGCCTCGCTGGTCGGCATCAACAACGACCGCGTGATCTCCTTCACCTTCGCGCTCGGCTCGGCGCTGGCCGCGGCCGGCGGCATCCTCTACGCGCTCGAACTATCCCGTCGATCGATCCGCTGATGGGCACGCTGCCCGGCCTCAAGGCCTTCGTCGCCGCGGTGCTCGGCGGCATCGGCAACATCGCCGGCGCGGCGCGTCGGCGGCCTCGTGCTCGGGCTGGTCGAGACCGGCGTGGTCGCGGCTCGGCGGCTCGACCTACCGCGACGCGATGGCGTTCGCGCGTGCTGATCCTGATCCTGCTGCTGCGGCCCGCTGGCCTGCTCGGCAAGCGGCAGGCGGAGAAGGTCTGATGCTGCCGCGCTCGCAGCATGCTGCTGCTCGCCGCGCTGGTCGTCGCATCGGCGCAGTGTCGTTCTTCTCCGCGCAGCTACAACCCGTACTTCCTCGACATCGCGGTCAGCTGCGGCATCAACATCATGCTGGCGGTCAGCCTGAACCTCATCAACGGCTACACCGGCCAGTTCTCGCTCGGCCACGCGGGCTTCATGGCAGTCGGCGCCTATGCCGCGGCGATGCTGACCACGAATCTGCGGCGCGGTGCTGCTGCCCGTGCTGGCCGGGCAGGCCTGGCTGCTGTTCCTGCTGGCGCTGCTCGCCGGCGGCCTCGCGGCGGCGGTCGCGGGCTTCATCGTCGGCATGCCGTCGCTGCGGCTGAAGGGCGACTACCTCGCCATCGTCACGCTCGGCTTCGGCGAGATCATCCGCGTGGTGCTCCAGAACATCGATGCCGTCGGCGGCCCGCGCGGCCTGATCGGCATCCCGGCCTACACCAACGCTGTTCTGGGCCTACGGACTCGCGGCGGTCGACGGTCTACGTCGTCTGGACCATGGTGAACTCCACCTACGGCCGCGGCTTCCTCGCCGTGGCGCGATGACGAGATCGCCGCCGAGGCGATGGGCATCAACACCACGCGCTACAAGATCATCGCGTTCCTGGTCGGCGCGTTCTTCGCCGGGCTCGCCGGCGGCGTGTACGCGCATTTCAAGCAGTACATCGCGCCGCAGGGGTTCGGCTTCGACCGCTCGATCGAGATCGTGGTGATGGTGATCCTCGGCGGCATGGGCAACACCACCGGCGTCATCCTCGCCGCCATCCTGCTCACGGTGCTCGGCGAGTGGCTGCGGCAGTTCGGCGACTTCCGCATGATCATCTACTCGCTGCTGATCATCGTGCTGATGATCCTGCGGCCGCAGGGCCTGTTCACCTGGTCGCCGCGGCGTCGCAAGGCCGGCATGAGCGGCGCCGCTGCTCGAACTCGCGGGCTGCACGCTGCGCTTCGGCGGGCTGACCGCGGTCGGCGATCTCATCGGCCACGGTCGCCGAAGGCTCGCTGACGGCGCTGATCGGCCCGAACGGCGCCGGCAAGACCAGCGTGTTCAACCTGATCACCGGCGTCTATCGCCCGACCGCGGGCGACATGCGCTTCGCGGGCGCATCGCTGGTCGGGCTCGCAGCCCTACCAGATCACGCGGCTCGGCATCGCGCGCACGTTCCAGAACATCCGCGCTGTTCCCGTCGCTCAGCGTGTTCGACAACGTGCGCGTCGCGTTCCACCTGCACCTGCGGCACCACTCGATCCATGCGCTGGCTGCGCCTGCCGGCATTCCATGCCGAGGAGCGCGAGATCGAGACGGACGCGCATCGAGCTGCTCGAGATCTTCGATCTGCGCCGCGTGGCGCGACGAGCCCGCAGCGAGCCTGCCCTACGGCAACCAGCGGCGTCTCGAGATCGTGCGCGCGCTCGCCACGCAGCCCGAAGCTGCTGCTGCTCGACGAGCCGGCCGCCGGCATGAACCCGACCGAGAAGGCGGAGCTCACGCGGCTGATCCGCAGCATCCAGCGAACAGTTTCGGCATCACCATCCTGCTGGTCGAGCACGACATGCAGGTGGTGATGAACGATCTGCGAGCGCATCGTCGTGCTCGATCACGGCGTGAAGATCGCCGAAGGGCACGCCGGCCGAAGTGCGCGCGAATCCGAAGGTGATCGAGGCCTATCTCGGCGAGGAACAGCCCGCCGCGGCCGACCGGCACCGGCTGATGCTGACGCTCGACAACCTGACCGTGAACTACGGCGCGATCCGCGCGCTGCACGGCATCTCGCTCGACCGTGCCGCAGGCGGGCAGCATCGTCACGCTGATCGGCAGCAACGGCGCCGGCAAGAGCACCACGCTGCGCACGGTCTCCGGCCTGCTCAAGCCGCAGCAGGGCAGCATCACCTACGACGGCGAGCGCATCGACGGGCTGGCGCCGCACGCGCATCGTCGCCCGCGGGCTGTCGCCACGTGCCGGAAGGGCGCATGGTGTTCGCGAACCTGACCGTGCGCGAGAACCTGCAGATGGGCGCCTACCTGCAGCGCGACGCAGCCGCTGGTCCGGCAGGAGCGCGACTACGTGTTCAGCCTGTTTCCGCGTCTCGCCGAACGCGAGAAGCAGCATCGCCGGCACGCTGTCCGGCGGCGAGCAGCAGATGCTGGCGATCGGCCGCGCGCTGATGGGCCAGCCGAAGTTCCTGATGCTCGACGAGCCGTCGCTCGGCATCGCGCCGCTGCTGGTGAAGGCCATCTTCGCGCAGATCGTGGAGATCAACCGCAGCCGCGGCATCACCATGCTGCTGGTCGAGCAGAACGCGAATCTCGCGCTCGAGATCGCCGTCGCACGGCTATGTGCTCGAGACCGGCCGCATCATCCTGCAGGACGAATCGGCGCAGTTGCGCGCCGATCCCGAAGGTGCGCAGCGCCTACCTCGGCGGCTGAACCGGAAGCTCGGCTTCCTTCAGCGGCTCGGGCACATCCTTCGCGATCGCCTCGAGCAGCGCGTTGAAGACGCGCGGCGTGCCGGCGACGATGTTGCCGTTCTGCTGTACTCGCCGCCATCGAGCGTGCCGACGAGGCCACCGGCTTCGCGGATCAGCAGCGTGCCCGCGGCGGTGTCCCACGGCTTGAGGCCGATTTCCCAGAAGCCGTCGATGCGACCCGCGGCGACGTAGGCGAGATCGAGCGCCGCCGAGCCCGGCCGACGCAGGCCCGCCGCGCGCTGCATCACCGTCTTCATCATCGCCATGTACGCATCGAGGTAGCTGCAGGTTCTCGCGATAGGGGAAACCGGTGCCGATCAGCGAGCCTTCGAGCGTGCGCTGGCTTGCTGACGCGCAGGCGGCGGTTCTCGAGGTAGGCGCCGTCGCCGCGCGATGCGGTGAAGAGTTCCTGGCGCATCGGGTCGTAGATGACCGCGTGTTCCATGCGGCCGTTGATCTGGCATGCGATCGACACGGCGAAGGTCGGAAAGCCGTGCATGAAATTGGTGGTGCCGTCGAGCGGATCGATGATCCAGACGGTGTCGCTGTTGCCCTGCGCGCCGCTTTCCTCGCCCAGGAAGGCGTGGTGCGGATAGGCCTTGCGCAGGATCTCGATGATCTCGGCTTCGGCGTTCCGGTCGATCTCGGTGACGAAGTCGTTCGAGACCCTTGGAGGCGGTCTCGACGCCCTCGAAACGGGCGAGGCCGCGGACGATGATTTCACCGGCGCGGCGCGCGGCGCGGACGGCGGTATTGATGAAGGGATGCATGAGATTCTCTAGAATACCAGAGCGGTCTCGAATACCCTCGCGCCGATGACGCCCCTGCCCATCCGTTTCGTGCTGGTCGAGACCTCCCACCCCGGCAACATCGGGGCGGTCGCGCGCGCCATGAAGAACATGGCGCTCGCCGACCTGGTGCTGGTCAATCCGCGTGCGATTTCCGCATCCCGAGGCGACCGCGCGCGCCTCCGGCGCCGACGACGTGCTGGCGCGCGCCCGGGTGGTCGCGAGCGCTGCCGGAGGCGCTCGAGGGCTGCAGCCTCGTCTCGCAACCACGTCGCGCGAGCGCGATACCGTACTACCGCGTGCTGGAGGCGCGCGAGGCCGCGGTGCGGCTGGTCGCCGAGGCGCGGCCCCGCGAGGCGGCCGCGGACGCGCCGGCTGTCGCGGTGCTGTTCGGCACCGAGCGCATCGGCCTCTCCAACGAGCAGCTGCGCTCGCGCGCATGCGCTGCTGCGCATTCCCGCGAATCCGGAGTACGCCTCGCTGAACCTCGCGATGGCGGCGCAGCTCATCGCCTACGAGATCCTACGTGGCGCAGCGGCGAGCGAGGCGCCACTCGGTGCCGACGCGCGATGCGCCGCTCGCATCGCCCGCCGACATGGAACGGCTGTTACGTGCATCTGCAGCAGGTGATGGACGAGGTGGACTTCCGCGATCGCACGCAGAGCGGCACGAACCTGATGCAGCGCATCCGCCGCCTCTTCAATCGCGCGGAGCTCGACGCGCAACGAGGTGAACATCCTGCGCGGCATCCTCACTGCGGTGCAGAGCAAGCGGCGCGCGGCGGGCTCGCCCCGCTCGTGACGCGGCGACTTCGCGTATCTGGACTACGCAGCCACGACGCCGCCGGATGCCGCGCGTCGTCGCGCGCAATGGCGCGTGTGCTGGCCGCCGGCGGCGGCAATCCCGCGGCGGTTCATGCGCGCGGACGCGCGGCCGCGGCGCCGCATCGAGCTCGCGCGCGCGCGAGGTCGCGGCGCTGGTCGGTGCGCGACGCGCGCGACATCGTGTTCACCTCCGGCGCCACCGAAGCCAACAACCTCGCGATCCTCGGCCATGCGCGCAGGCTGGGCTGCGCGCGCATGGGCGGCGCGGGCACCTGTGATCACGCTCGCCACCGAGCACAAGTCGGTGCTCGAGCCGGTGCGAGCAGCTGAAGCGCGCAGGGCGTGGACGCTGACGCTGCTGCGCCCCGACGCCGACGGGCTGCTGTCCGCCGCGGCGCTGGCTGCCGCGATCACGCCCGACACGGCGCTGGTCAGCTGCTGCAGGTCAACAACGAGACCGGCGTGCGCGCAGGACATCGCGCGCTGCGTCGCCGTCTGCCGTGCGCAGGCGTGCCACTGCATGTGGATGCGGCCCAGAGCGGCGGGCAAGCTGCCGCTCGATGTCGAGGGCATCGACTGCTCTCGGCTTCACCGCGCACAAGCTCGGTGGGCCGCAGGGCATCGGCGCGCTGTACGTGGCGCCGCGCGCGCGGGCGACATCGCGGCGCAGATCGTCGGCGGCGGCCAGGAGCGGGGCCTGCGTGCCGGCACGCCCGCCGACGCATCAGATTGCCGGCTTCGGCGATGGCCTGCGGCTCGCCGCCGACGAAGGGCGAGGCGAAGCGCTGCGCGTTGCGATGCCTGCGCGAGCGGCTGTGGGCAGGGGCTGTGCGATCTGCCGGGCGCCGAGCTCAATGGCCATCCGACGCAGCGCGTCGCCGGCATCCTCAATGTCACGTTCGCCGGCGTGGAAGGCGAGAGCCTGTTCCGCGGGCTGCCGGAGCTCACCGTGTCCACCGGGTCGGCGTGCAACTCGCGCAGCGGCGAGCCCTCCTATCGTGCTGCGCGCCCTCGGCCGTGACACGCGCGGCAGGCGCAGAGCTCGCTGCGGTTCAGTCTCGGCGCGGCGTCGACCGACGGCCGACGTCGATGCTCGCGATCGCAGCGGTCCGCCGTGTGCACGCGCCGTTGTGGGCCGAGTCGCCCGCCCGGCCGCCGCCGACCGCCGACTGGCTCGCCGGCGCGGCGCGGATCGTTTCGGGCGAGGCCGGCGCCGTGCGTCTGGGAACCTGGGTGCGCTGGCGCTGGCGCATCGATGGACGACCGGGTCGTGAACGAGGCGCGGTGTGCAGGTCTATGGCTGCCCGCATACCGGTGCCGCGTGCAGCATCCTCGCGCAGCGCTGGCCGGCGCAGCCGCGGGACGCCCTTGCGGCCGGCACACCCGAGGAATGGCTCGCGATCGTGAACGCACCAGTTGAAAAACTCGGCCGTATGCTCATTATCGAAGATGCGCTCGCGCCGCCACTGCGCCGCGTGGCGAGCCTGAGCCGAAGCACTGCATGGCGATCTCGCTGACCCCGACCGCCGCCGACCGCATCCGCAACAGTCATCGCCCAGCGCGGTCACGGGCTCGGGCTGCAAGCTGGGCGTGCGCAAGACCGGCTGCTCGGGCTTCGCCTATGTCGTCAATTACGCCGACGAACAGGCCCAGCCCGATGACCTGGTTTTCGAGGACCAGCGGCGTCAAGGTGTTCGTCGATCCGGACGAGCCTGCCGCTGATCGACGGCACCACCGTCGATTTCGTGAAGCAGGGGCTGAACGAGGCTTTCCGCTTCCGAACCCCAACATCAAGGGCGAGTGCGGCTGCGGCGAGAGTTCTCAAGCGTCTAAAAAGTCCTTGAAAATCGGGCACTTCCGCCCGCGCATGCATTGCCGGGCGGCGCTGTTACGGTAAACTCCGGCTCTTTTTCCCCAGCCGGAGTGTTCCCATGGCGCTCGAGCGCACTTTTTCGATCGTCAAACCCGATGGCGTCGCCCGCAACCTCATCGGCCAGGTCTACACCCGTTTCGAAGCGGCCGGCCTCAGGATCGTCGCCGCCGAAGCTCGCTGCACCTGTCGAAGGCCCAGGCCGAGGCGTTCTACGCCGTCCACAAGGCGCGTCCGTTCTTCAACGACCTGGTCGAAGTACATGACCTCCGGTCCGGTGGTGCTGCAGGTGCTCGAAGGCGAGAACGCCGTGCTCGAAGAACCGCGAGATCATGGGCGCCACCGATCCGAAGAAGGCCGACACCGGGCACCATCCGCGCCGACCTCGCCGAGAGCATCGAGGCGCAACACGGTGCACGGCTCCGATTCGGCCGAGAACGCCGCCATCGAGATCGCGTACTTCTTCGCGCAGACCGAGATCCACGCGCGCTGATCCGATGACCGAAGAGCGCGTCAATCTGCTGGGCCTCACGCGACCGCAACTCGAGGAATGGGTCCTCGGGCGCGGCGGCAAGGCCTTTCGCGCGCGCCAGCTTGTGCAGCTGGATCTACAAGCGCGGCGAAACCGAGTTCGACGCGATGACCGATCTCGCCAAGGACTTCCGCGCGCAGCTCGCAGCGCGAGGCCGAGCATCGCGCTGCCCGAAATCGTCACGCGGCAGGATGCCGCCGACGGCACGATCAAGTGGATGCTCAGCGCCGACGACGCGCAGGGCTTCGAGATGGTCTACATCCCGGACGGCGATCGCGCCACGTTGTGCATCTCCTCGCAGGTCGGCTGCGCGATGGACTGCAGCTTCTGCTCCACCGCGCAGCAGGGCTTCAATCGCAACCTCACCGCCGCCGAGATCGTGGGCCAGGTGTTCCTCGCGCAGAAAGAGCTTGGTTTCCAGGCCGGCGACGACCGCCTGATCAGCAATGTCGTGCTGATGGGCATGGGCGAGCCGCTCGCGAATTTCCGCAATGTCGTGCCGGCCATGCGCATCCTGCTCGACGATCTGGGATTCGATTTCTCGCGTCGCCGGCTCACGCTGTCGACGCAGCGGCCTCGTGCCGCAGATCTACAAGCTGGCCGAAGAGAGCAACGTGGCGCTGGCCGTGTCGCTGCACGCGCCCGACGACGAGCTGCGCAGCCAGCTCGTGCCGATCAACCGCCGGCACAACATCGCCGAGCTGCTCGAGGCGTGCTGGCACTACATCGACGAACAGAACGGCCGCAGCGTCACGTTCGAATACGTGATGCTCGACGGCGTCAACGATTCACCCGCGCAGGCGCGCGCGCTCGCGAGGCTGCTGAAGGGTCACCCCGCGAAGGTGAACCTGATTCCGTTCAATCCCTTCCCCGGCACGAAGTACCGCCGGTCGAGCCCGGCGGCGATCCGCGCCTTCCTCGACCAGGTGCTGAAGGGTGGCGTCATGGCGACCATCCGCAGGACGCGCGGTGACGACATCGACGCGGCCTGCGGGCAGCTGGTCGGCAAGGTCATCGACCGCACCACCACGCGTCTCGGCAGCAAGCGCATTGCCGTGGTCACCGAAGCTCCGCGCGAGCTGGCGTCGTGACGCCGTCTGCAGGGCTGCCGCGCAGTGGGGCGCATGGCGCTGGCCGCGCTGCTCGCTCGCCGGCTGCGTTCAGCGACAGCGGCGGCCAGGTGCTGCAGCCGAAGGATGCCGCGCGCGCCAACACGCAGCTCGGCGTCGCCTACATGCAGCAGGGCAACCTGGCACTCGCGAAGGAGAAGCTCGAGCGTGCCGAGACAGCAGGATTCGCGCAACGTCGAACTGCAGAGCTGCGCTGGCGTTCCTCTACGAGCGGCTCGAACCAAGCCGAGATCGCCGAGCGGCACTACCGCACCGCGCAGCGCCTGTCGCCCGACAATGCGCGAGGTCGTCGAACACCTACGCCGTGTTCCTGTGCCGCAGCGGGCAAGCATCGATGCAGCGCTCGCGCTGTTCGACACCGCCGCGCAAGGATCCGCTCTACGGCACGCCCTGGGCGGCGCTCACCAACTCGGCCATCTGCCTGCGCATCGGGCAAGCGCAGACGCCGAGGCGGTGCCGCTGCTCGAACGCGCGCTCACGATGCGACCGAACTATGCCGAGGCGGTGCATCGAGCTCAGCTGACGCGCAGCTCGAGCTGGGCCGACGCCCGATCTCGCCACGCGCGCCGTCGATCGCTATCTGTCCATGGGCCTCGCGACTCCCGAGATTCTGCTGGTCGCCGTGCGCGCGCGATGGCGCGGGGCGACAAGGCAGCCGACCGCACAATTACGCGCGCCGTCTGCGCCGCGATTTTCCGAATTCCACACAGACGCGCGCATTGCCGCAGCTGCTGCGCGAGCAGGGTTGAAACCATGGACGCGAAGTCACGAGACGTATCGGCGATCGACCTGCGCGGCATCGGCGCGCGCAGCGCACTGCGCGCGAATCTGGGCGTGATCCAGGTTGCCGAACGGCTGCATGTGGATGCCGCGGTCATCGAGGCGCTCGAGGAGCGGCCAGTTCGCGGCTGCTCGGCCCGCCGGTGTTCGTGCGCGGGCATCTGCGTCGCTATGCCGAACTCGTCGGTGAACCCGAAGCCGCCGACTGCAGGCGCGCTACGCAGCGCTGCAGGAAGCCTCGGCTCGAACCCGATCTCACGAACGCGCCCGCGCATGCTGCCGCAGCCCGATCCAGCGAGCGCGCACTGCGCTGGCCCGCTGATCCTGGGCGCAGGTCTCATCGTGCTCGGCCGTCATCATCTGGTGGGCCTCAGCGCCTGCAGCGCCTTCGAGGTTCCCGTCGAAATGAGCACCTCTCTCGCCGCGGTTCGCGGCATGAACGACGTGCTGCCCGCGCGACATCGGCGCCTGGCAGCATCTCGAACGCATGACGCGCGACGCTGTTCGCCGCGTATGGCTACCAGGAAATGCGCGTGCCCATGGTCGAGCACACCGCGCTCTTCAAGCGCGCGATCGGTGAGTTCACCGACATCGTCGAGAAGGAGATGTACACCTTCTCGGATGCCGGCGGCGACAGCCTGACGCTGCGTCCGGAAGTCACCGCCGGCGTCGTGCGTGCCGCGATCACCAACGGCCTGCTGCGCGGCGCGCGGCTGAAGCTGTGGACGCTCGGGCCCGATGTTCCGGCACGAGCGGCCGCAGAAGGGCCGCTATCGCCAGTTCCACCAGTTCAGCGTCGAGGCGCTGGGCTTTGCCGGCCCGGACATCGACATCGAACTCATCGCGATGACCGCGCGGCTGTGGCAGCAGCTCGGCATCACGCGCGTGAAGCTCAAGCTCAATTCGCTCGGCACGCCCGAGTCGCGCACGTGCTTACCGCGAGAAGCTGGTGACTACTTCACAGCAGCACGCCGAAGTGCTCGATGCCGACAGCCAGCGCCGCCTCGGCGGCAATCCGCTGCGCATCCTCGACAGCAAGAATCCCGGCGATGCAGGCCGTGGTCTCGCGGCGCGCCGCTGCTGACCGAGCACCTGGATCCGGAATCGCGCGAGCATTTCGATGCGCTGTGCGCCGATGCTGCCGCGCATGGGCATCGACTACGTCATCGACCCGCGGCTGGTGCGCGGCCTCGACTACTACTCCCGCACCGTCTTCGAGTGGGTCACCGATGCGCTGGGCTCGCAGGACGCCGTCTGCTCGGGCGGCCGCTACGACGGCCTGATCACGCAGCTCGGCGGCGAGGCCACGCCGGCCATCGGTTTCGCCATGGGCGTGGAGCGCGTGGTCGAACTGCTGCAGCAGACCGGCGCGACGATTCGCGCAGCCTGCGCCGCAGGTCTACGTGGTCGCCAGCGGGCGAGCGCGCCTCGCGCACGGCGCTGGCCCTGGCCGAGAAGCTGCGGGACGAGCTGCCGGCCGTCGCCTTCGAGGTGAACCTGGGCGGCGGCAATTTCAAGGCGCAGTTCCGGCGCGCCGACCACAGCGGTGCACGGCTGGCGCTGGTGCTGGGTGACGATGAACTGGAGCGCGGCGCCGCCTCGCTGAAACCATTGCGGCAGGAAGCGGGTCAGAGCGAGTGCGCCGCTCGCGGAACTCGCCGCGCGCATTCCGGCCATACTGAATACGCATTGAAGGGGTAAAGATCGTGGATCTGCTGTCCGAAGACGAACAATGGGAAGCACTAAGGCGCGCCTGGTTGCGCAAGGCCGGCCATCCTGGTGGGGCTCGCGATGGCGCTGCTGGCCTAGTTCGGCTGGACGCTGGTGGCAGGGACGCGCGAGGAAGCCGGCGCTGATGCGAACCTCGCGCTACGAGCAGATCCTCGCAGAGTTTCGACGCCGACCAGATCGATGCGGCGCTGCGCGCAGATCGAGGAGCTGCACCGGGATTATCCCGAAGTCGGCCTACGTGATCACCGCGCGATCTCGCCGCAGCGCCAGCGTGTTCGTGAGCCGCAACGAGCTCGACAAGGCCGCGCCGCGCCTGCAGCGGCGTGTCGACACCGACCCGCGACGAGCAGTTGCAGCCCATCGCGCGCCTGCGGCTTGCACGCGTGCAGTCGGCAGGGCCAAGCACGACGAGGCGCTCGCGACGCTCGGCACCGCAGGCGACATGGGCGCCTATGCCGAGTCGCATATCGCTCGAAGCGCGCGGCGATGCGCTGCTGCGTACAAGGGCGATCGCGCCGGCGCGCTGCGCGAGTATCGATGTGCCGCGCGATGCTGAAGCTCAAGACCGCGCTCGGACAGGGCGGCGGCGGCACCGGCCTGCTGCGACCTGCAAGATCAGCGATCTCGCAGGCATCTGCATGCACCAGCGGCGAGCTCGTGATGCGTGTCGCGGCTGCTCGCGTCCGGCGCTGCTCGCTGCTGGCGGCGTCGCGCTGCGACAAGAACAAGAACATCGATCCGCCCGCGGAGCTCACGCGATTTCCACGCCACGATCCAGGTCCAGCAGCGTGTGGAGCGCCAGTGTCGGCGGTGGCGAGCCGAAGCTGCGGCTCGGTCTCGGCGTCGCAGTCGAGGGCGATCGCGTGTTCGCCGCGAGCCATGACGGCGACGTGGCGGCGTTCGACGATCAACACCGGCAAGCGCCTGTGGCGCCAAGACGACAGACGACGCGTGAACTGCACGCTCACCGGCGGTCCCGGCGCGGGCGAGGGCCTCGTCGTCGCCGGCGCCAGTCTACGGCGACATCGTCGCGCTCGATGCCGCGACCGGCGACGCAGAACTGGAAGACGCGCGTCAACAGCGAAATCCTCTCCGCACCCGCGATCGCGGATGGCGATGATCGTCGTCGTGCGCGCGGTGGATGGCCGCGTCTTCGGCCTGCGTCGGCAGCGACGGCACGCAGCATCTGGAGCGCCGAGCAGCAGGTGCCGCGGCTTTCGCTGCGCGGCACGGCCAGGCCGGTCATCGCCGGCGATGTCGTCGCGTGCGGGTTCGACAACGGCCGCGTGCTCGGCGCTGAATCGTCGCGACGGCACGCACGCTCTGGGAAGTCACCGTTGCACCGCCGTCTGGCCGCACCGAGATGCGAGCGGCTGATCGACATCGATTCGGCCGTGCACGTGGCCGGCGACGACATCTACGCCGTGACGTTCCAGGGTCGCGTCGCGCGCATCGGTCGCGATACCGGCCAGGTCGTCGTGGACGCGCGACGTGTCGAGCTACCGCGGCCTCACGGTCGATGAGGACGGTGTCTACGTCTCCACGTCCGACGGCGAGGTGGTCAAGATCGGCCGCCGCACGGGCGTCGAGATGTGGAAGCAGGAGGTGCTGAGCCATCGCCGGCTGTCCGCGCCGGCGGTGCTCGGCTCCTAGGTGGCCGTCGCCGATCTTCGAGGGCTACGTGCACTTCATGCGACATCGGCAAGGGCGAGCTTGTCGGCGCGCATCCGCGCAGTGGCGAGGGCGATACACGTGCTCAGCAAGCCGCTCGGTGGTCGTGCGAGTGACCGCTCAGTGATGCGATCGATCAAGCGACGAGGGCCGTGGCGCTGTCCGCCGTTCAGCCGATCCGCGCCGCCGAAGGGCTGACGCCCGGCCGTCGAACACGTCACTGACATGCTGCCGATCGTCGCCCTCGTCGGGTCGGCCCAACGTCGGCAAGTCCACGCTCTTCAATTCGCTGACCGGCACGCGCGACGCCATCGTCGCCGACGTGCCCGGCGTCACGCGTGACCGTCAGTACGGTTACGGCACGCTCGGTCGCATCCCCTACATCGCGGTCGATACCGGCGGCGTGGTGGAAACCGCGGCACAGCCGGCGTCGAAACGCTGATGCGCGAGCAGACCGAGCGCGCCATCGCCGAGGCCGATCGCCTCGTGCTGGTGGTCGACGGGCGCGCCGGCCTCACCAGCGACGACATGTACGTCGCGCGCTGCTGCAGCGCTCCGGCAAGCCGCTGTGTCGCTCGCGGTGAACAAGGCCGAAGGCATGGACGCCGGCAGTCGTCGGCGCGGATTTCCATCGCCTCGGCTGCGGCACGCCGCATCGCCATTGCCGCCGTGCACGGCACGGCTGCGAAGACGCTGCATGGACATCGTGCTGGCGGGTCTCGAGCCCGACACAGGATGCCGCGCCGCCCGACGACGACTCGATCCGCATCGCGATCATCGGGCGTCCCAACGTCGGCAAGTCGACACTGGTCAATCGCCTGATCGGCGAGGAGCGCGTGATCGCCACCGATCTGCCGGGCACCACGCGCGACAGCATCTTCGTGCCGTTCGAGCGCGACGGCCGCAAGTTCACGCTGATCGACACCGCCGGCGTGCGTCGCCGCGCCCGCGTCGAGGACGCGGTCGAGACGCGCCAGCGTCGCGAAGACGCTGCAGGCCATCGCCGCCGCGCACATCGTGGTGATGGTGCTCGATGCGCATGGCGAAGTCGCCGAGCAGGATGCGAGCGTGCTCGGCATCGCGCTCGAGCGCGGCCGCGCGCTGCTGATCGCCATCAACAAGTGGGATGGCATCCCGATCGACAAGCGCGACCAGATCCGCAACGATCTGGCGCTGCGCCTGAATTTCGTGCCGTTCGCGCCCCAGCATTTCATCTCCGCGCGGCACGGCACCGGCGTGGGCGAGCTGGCCACCGCGGCCGTGCGCGCGTACGACGCCTCCATGCGCGCCATGCCGACGCCGCAGCTCTCGCGCGTGATGGAGAAGGCGATCGAGGCGCACCAGCCGCCGCTCGTGCAGGGCCGTCGCATCAAGCTGCGCTATGCGCACCAGGGCGGCAAGAATCCGCCGCGCATCATCGTGCACGGCAACCAGACGCATCGCCGTCCCCGACGCCTACAAGCGCTATCTGTCGAATGTGTTCCGCGAGGCGTTCGACCTGTTCGCGAATCCGGTGATGCTCGAGTTCCGCACCGATGCGAATCCCGTATGACAGCGCGCGAGGATGCGCAAGGCACGTCGCAGCCGGATGTCGTCGATCGCAGACCACCAAGGGCAAGACCGGCGGCAAGGCCAGATCGCAAGGGCGAGCCCGGCGCAGCGGTCGAGAAGAAGAAGCCGCGCCGAAGCCCAAGCAGACCGGCACGAAGTCTCGAAAGCCGCCGAAGCCAGGCAGCAGTCGCAGCGGCAAGGACAATCGCCGCGGTCCGCGGGTGCGGGCGGCGACGGGCGAGTCGACCGCAAAGCGCGCCGGTCCTGACCGAGGCGCCGGGCGCTATTTCGCTGTCGGCGGCAGGAACAGCGCAGGATCGACCGCTGCGCCGTTGAGCATGACGTCCGAAGTGCAGGTGCGGCCCGGTCACGCGCCCCGTGGCGCCCACCTGTGCCGATCACCGTGCCGGCCTTCGACCGCATCGCCCTTCTTCACGTCCACGCGCTCAGGTGACAGTACATCGTCACGAACCCGCCGCCGTGATCGACGACCACGCTGCCGCCGTTGAAGAAGAAATCGCCGGAATCGAGCACTACGCCATCCGAAGCCGCGGCCACGATGGGCACGCCCGTGCCGGCGGCGATGTCCATGCCCGAATGCGGGTTGCGTGGCTGCTCGTTGAAGATCACGCCGCGGCCGAACGAGCTCGACCGCGCACCTGGGACCGGCTGCGCAGCTGCGAACGTCGGCGGTCACTGCGGCGCTGAAGCTGTCATAGGCCGCGCGCAGCAACTTCTGTTCCACTCTCGACCCGCGCTGCATCCTCGGGCGCGAGGTCGACCTGCTTCGGCTGCGACCTTCAGCCTCTGCTCGACGTACTTCTTGTCGCGACCACGGCGCAGTCGACGCGCGCTGCGCGCCTCGCGCACTTCGACGTGTGAGCGGCCGGGCTTCGTCGCCAGCGGCGAGCCCGACGAGCGCGATCCATGCGGCCGTCGCCGTCGATCATCGTCAGCACGCGTCTGCCCTCGTAGCGCACCGTCGGCGCTGCCGCGTCGCATCGCCGATGTCGACGATGGCAACACCACCCGGGACGACGCGTCGACCGGCAGGGCAGCCATGCAGCCGGCAGCAATCGCTGCAGAGCGGTAAAGCACCAGGACAGATGCAAACGCTTCATTCGTTGTGATCCGCAGCGGAAAAGCAGGTTCACTAGCATCGACATTCCGGTCTCTTCGGTTGGCGAGTCAAGATAACAAGCCGGCTGCAGTGTTTCGAACAACAAATTCAGGGGGTCTACATGGAAACGAGCATCAAGCGCGATTGCATGTGCGCGGCGCTGCATCGGGAATCTCGCTGCAAAGCGTTCGAGGTGGCGCTCGCCGTCATGGCAGCGATCCAGCGGTGGGACAGCGCGCGCTGCCGACGCACCGCAGGACGAAGGCGGCCTGCAGGAGGTGATCGTCACGGCCCAGTTCCGGCGGGAGAACCTGCAGGACACGGCGCTCGCCATCACGGCGGTCTCGGGTGAAATGCTGCGAGGAGCAGGGACTCACCAACGTCGAGGATCTCGGCCTCGTCATGCCGAACGCCAACATCCGGCCGCAGGGCAGCTTCAGCGGGCCCGACGCCGCAGATCGGCATGCGCGGCGTGTCAGACAGCCGAGTTCATCTTCACGTCGGATCCCGGCGTCGGTGTGTACATCGACGACATCTATTTCGGCACGCTCACCGGCTGGCGCGATCGACCTGCTCGATCTCGAGCGCGTCGAAGTGCTGCGCGGACCGCAGGGCACGCTGTTCGGCAAGAACAGCCTCGGCGGCGCCATCCGCCTGATCTCGAAGGCGCCCACGGGTGACGACACCGGCAGCCTCGAGGTGACCTTCGGCACGTCGAATCGACTCGACCTGCGCGGCACTTACGATTTCGCGATGACCGAGAAGCTGTTCGTTCGCGTCACGGGCGTCTCGAAGCGCATCGATGGCTACAGGACGTGCTCGATTTCACCTGCCAGATGCGGGCCAACGGCACGCCGGCGCTGGCGGGCACGCTTCCCGACGCTGGTGCCTTCGAACCGCCAGTGCGCAGACAACTGCAAGATCGGCGAGCGCGGCGGCGTCGAGATCAATGGCGGCCGGCTGATGCTGCGATACCTCGCCAGCGACGACGTCGAGCTGAGTCTCGCCGCCGACTATTCGAGCAGCGTGGCCGAGGCTCGGCCCGACGCGAAGCTCACGCGCCACCAGCCGACCAACTTCTTCAACAACCTGTACAGCAACACCGTGATGCTTCCCGCGCTACGGCATCCGCTTCACCACCGACGACCGCTTCGTCACGGGCGACCCGTTCACGACCTACGCCTATCCGATCGATCCGGTCGGCGGCAAGACGTTCCCGCCGCGGTGGTACGTCCGACGTCTGGGGCAGCCACCGCCAAGCTCGGACTGGCGCATCAACGATTCGCTGCGCCTGGACCTGATCGCGGGCTATCGCGACTTACGAGATCGACTGGATGGGCGACGGCGACCAGATGCCGATCGACCTGAATCACACGTACGTGCTGCAGGGTCACGACAGACCAGCTCGAGGCGCGTCTCTCCGGCGGGCTGTTCGACAAGAAGCTCGACTGGACGGTCGGCTTCTACCGCTACGACGCGATACTCGCACCTCGGCGGCTACGTGACGCTGCCGGCGTTCGCCGCGATCCTGCCGAACTTCAACCAGAACGATACAGTTCACGTCCGCAAAGCAATTCCGCGTTTCGTGCACGGAGTCTACCACGTCTCACGGACAGCGTTCTCGTTGACGGCGGGCGTGCGCTTCACGGACGAGAACGAAGGTCTACCAGTTCGACCACAGCCCCTATCTGCTGGTCGGCACGCCGCTGAACTACGGTTCGAACCACTTCGACTGGAAGGTGAGCGCGCGACTACCGCTTCAACCCGACTCGGTGATGGTGTACGCCTCGGCCGCCACGGGCTTCCGTTCCGACGGTGCGCAGCCGCGGCCGTTCACGCCGGGTCAGCAGAAGGAGACGGTGCCGGCCGAAGAGCTGATCTCGTATGAGATCGGTATCAAGAGCGATTTCTTCGACCGCCGCCTGCGCGTCAACTTCGCGGTGTTCCACGACGATTACGATCCGCGCGTCGTCGTGTCCCCGGGCACGCAGTGCAACTTGCCCGGCGAACCCGAATCCGGGCCCGGTGTTCCGCGGCCTGACCGGCAGCACGTGCCCGGCCGGCACCGAGGTCGGCAACTCGGCGAACCGCACCGGCTCACCGTGGTTTGCCTATGCCAGCGCGCCCGGCAAGGATCGCGGCGTCGAGCTGGAAGTGACCGCATCGCCGATCGACAGAGCCTCAACATCAACGCGACGCTCGCGTGGTTCGACTTCACGTCCGAGGCTCACCAGACGCTGCCGAATGGCCAGCCGAACAACGTGTACGTCGATCCGAGCTTCAAGGTGCAGGCGCCGATCAGCGGCAGTCTCGGCATGCCGAGTACCGGTTCACGGCCTTCGCCGGTTCACTCACTCCGCGCGTCGACTGGTTCTACCAGGGCAATCGCAGCAACGGCATGGCGTATCTGCCGCAGTTGCCGGGCAGCGCGAACCGCGTGCCGGGCTACAGCCTCGTCAACGCGCGCGTCACCTACACATCCGAGGACGACGAAGTGGTGACTGTCACTGTCGGCCGAGAACCTGCTCGACAAGTTCTACTGGTACCAGCTCGCCCCGTGCGCAGCAACGTGGACGGCTCGGCCAGCGACAACGCGACCGGCGCACCGGCCCGTCCGCGGCAGGTGTCGGTGTCGTTCCGCCGTCACTTCGACTGAAGTTCAGTCGACCACGCGCGCGCGAAGGGTACCCTTCGCGACGCGCACGTCCAGCGGATCGCCGACGGCAGCCTCGTCGGCGTTCCGCAGGACGGTTCCATCCGCCCGCGTCACCACCGCATAACCCCGCTCGAGCACCGCGAGCGGGCTCACCGAGTCGAGGCTGCGCGCGGCCAGTGCGAGCCGGTGGCGCTGCAGGTCGAGCTGCCTCTGCCATCCGCCGCGCAGGCGCGTCGCAAGGCCATCGAGATGCGTCGACACGCGCATCACCTGCACGCCGGCATTCACCCGTTGCAGCCGCGCCGCGAGCGCATCGGTCCGCGTGCGGCGATGACGCAGTTGTCCGGCCATCGCGAGCGTGAGCCGCTGCTCCAGCTCGTCGAAACGCTGCGACCGCTGCATCAGCCGCGTGCCCGGATGCGCCTGCTTCATCCGTTGGGCGAGGTGCCGGTGCAGCTGCGCCGCGTGGGCGATCTGACGTCGCACGGCGAGTGCGAGCCGCTCGGCTTGGCCGCGCAACCGCGCCAGCATCTCGCGGCCGTCCGGCACCACGAGCTCGGCGGCGCCCGAGGGCGTCGGCGCGCGCACGTCGGCGACGAAATCGGCGATGGTGAAATCGATCTCGTGACCGACGCCGCTGATGACCGGGATGCGGCTCGCGAAGATGGCGCGCGCGACCCGCTCGTCGTTGAACGCCCACAGGTCCTCGAGCGAGCCGCCGCCGCGCGCGAGGATCAGCACGTCGCAGTCGGCCGCGCAGGTTCGCGAGCTCCAGCGCGTGCGCGATGGCACCGGGCGCCGCTTCGCCCTGGACGGGCACGGGATAGATCAGCACCGGCGCCGCGGCGAAGCGCCGCGCGAGGATGTGCAGGATGTCGCGGACCGCCGCGCCGGTCGGTGACGTGATCACGCCGATGCGGCGCGGCAGCGCGCGGCAGCTCGCGCTTGCGCGCAGGGTCGAACAGGCCCTCGGCCTGCAGGCGGGCGCGCAGCTTCTCGTACTCGCGCGCGAGCAGGCCTTCGCCCGCGTCCTCCAGCATCTCGACGATGAGCTGGTAGTCGCCCCGCGGCTCGTACAGGCTGACGCGGCCGCGCGCCACGAGCTTCTGGCCGTCCTTCGGACGAAACCGCACCGTCATGTTCCGGGTGCGGAACATCGCGCACCGGATCTGCGCGTCACGGTCCTTCAGCGAGAAGTACCAGTGGCCTGAACCCGGCGCGCTGAAGTTGCAGATCTCGCCCTCGACCCACAGCGTGGGCAGGCCTTTCTCGAGCAGCAGCCGTGCTTCACGGTTCAGCCGCCCGACGCTGTAGACGTCACGTTCCGAAAATGGGACTGTCATCGCGGGATTAGACCACCGGGGGAGACGGGGGTGGCAGTGGAGAAGAAAATGCGCCGGGCGTTGTTCGGCGCACTGGCCGGATGCGTCGTATCGATGGCCGCCGACGCAGCCGAGGAGCGCAAATCGGTCACCGCACCCCGGCTCACCGCGAAGCCCGTCATCGACGGCCGGCTCGACGAGCCGCTGTGGGCCGAAGCCGCCCTCATCGACGACCTGCGCCAGATCCGTCCAACCGACGGCGCGCCGGTGTCCGAGCGTACCGAAGTGCTGGTTGCCTACGACAAGGACTACCTTTACGTCGCCGCGCGGCTGTACGACAGCGGCGGTGCCGGGGCGATCAATGCGAACATCATGCGGCAGGGCTCGCGACTCGGTGAGGACGACCGCCTCGCCATCATCCTCGACCCGTTCGACTCGGCCCGCACCGGCTACCGGTTCGAGGTCAACCTCAACGCCGTGCGCAACGACATGCTCTACCAGGGCAACCAGTTCACCTCCGACTGGACGGTGATCTGGGACGCGCAGGCGACGCTCACCGACTACGGCTGGAGCCTCGAGATCGCGATCCCCTTCAAGACGCTGCCGTTCGATCCGGGCGTCGACGCGTGGGGGTTCAACGTGTCGCGCGCCATCCGCCGCAAGGGCGAGGAGGCGATCTGGGTGTCGCGCAACCGCACCTGGAACCCGAGCATCGTGGGCGAGCTGCGCGGGCTCGCCGACGTCGACCAGGGTGTCGGTCTCGACGTGGTGCCGTCGGTCGGCATCCGCCACCTCCGCGACGATGTGCAGGATCGCACGACGACGCTGCTCGAGCCCTCGCTCGACGCCTATTACCGCGTCACGCCGTCGCTGAACGCCTCGCTCACCATCAACACCGATTTCTCCGCGACCGAACTCGACGACCGCCAGGTGAACCTCACCCGCTTCGGCCTGTTCTTCCCGGAGAAGCGCGACTTCTTCCTGAACGACTCCGACGTGTTCGAGTTCGGCCGCATCGGACTCAACGGCTATTTCGGCAACCTGCGCTCCGCCGGACGCGCGAACCAGGAGAGCGGCCGGCCGTTCTTCTCGCGACGCATCGGGCTGTCGCCGGCCGGCACTCCGGTCGACCTCGACTACGGCGCGAAGCTCAGCGGCCGCATCGGCCGCTGGCGCGTCGGTGCGCTCGGCGTGCAACAGGACGCCTACGAGCCCCCGACCGGGTTCGGTCGTTACGACGCTCGCGCGCTCGGCGTGGTGCGCGCCTCGGCCGACCTGCTCGCCGAGTCGAGCCTCGGCTTCATCGCCACCGCGGGCGATCCCGGCAGCAATGCGGGCAATTCGCTCTATGGTTTCGATTTCCTCTATCTCAACAGCCGGCTGCCCGGCGGCCTCACGCTGGAAGGCGAGGCGTGGTACCAGGACTCGCAGAACCCCGATTCGGGGCCCGGACGCAGCAACGCATGGGGCCTCGGCATGCGCCTGCCGAACGCCGAGGGGCCGCGCGTCGGCTTCGCGGTGAAGGAGATCGGCGCGCAGTTCCGTCCGGCGATGGGCTTCGTCAGTCGGCGCGGTGTGCGCGACATGGTCGTCGACGCGGGCTGGCAGCACTTCCTCACCGGCTCGTGGCTGCAGCTCGTCTATGCCGGTATCGACGCGCAACGCATCGAGAGCCTGCAATCCACGCCCGGCGGCTCGCTCCAGACGCAGGTCGTCTCGCTGAAGCCACTCGAGTTCGAGACGCGCGGCCGCGACGTCTGGCGCAGCTACGTGTCGCGCACCGAAGACCGGCTGACGACGCCGTTCGTCATCTACCAGGACGTCCGTCGTCGCATCGTCGTGCCGGGCGGCGCGTACACGTACACCGACTTCGGCTTCGATCTCGAAACTGGCCTGCAACGGCGCTGGGCGGGCCACGTCAACTATCGGCAGGGCGATTTCTACGACGGCGAGCGGCTGACGCTCGGCGGCGACGTGATCTGGCGACCGTCTCGTTATCTCGCGATGAAGGTCGCCTACACGTTCAACGACATCGACCTGCCGGTCGGCGCGTTCAGCACGCGCATCCTCGCGGCGACGACCGAGGTGAACTTCAGCTCGCGCCTCTCCTGGATCACCCTGATGCAGTACGACAACGTCTCGGAAGTCGGCGGCCTGCAGACGCGTCTGCAGTGGGTGCCGAAGGCGGGCCAGAAGTATTTCGCGGTGGTCAATCACGGCGCCGAGGATTTCGACAAGGACGGCCACTTCGCCAGCGTCAACACCGAATTGAGCGTACGCGCCGGGTACACTTGGCGCTTCTGATGAAGGAAAGCGACCTCCAGCCGCGCCTCGTGAGCGAAGCGCTGGTCATCCGCCCGACGACCCCCGCCGATTTCGATGCGCTGTTCGAAGCCGCGGCCGACCCGCAGATCTGGGCGATGCATCCCGCGCACGATCGCTGGCAGAGGCCAGTGTTCCGCAAGCTGTTCGACGAAGGGCTCGCGAGCGGCGGCATGCTGACCATTGTCGATGCGATCACCGACGAGGTCATCGGCTCATCGCGTTACGACCGCATGCGAGCCGGTCCGGGCGAGATCGAGATCGGCTGGACGTTCCTCGTCCGGAGCCGCTGGGGCGGCCGCACCAACACCGTGATGAAGCGCCTGATGCTCGCGCACGCGCTGCAGCTTGCCGAGCGCGTCATCTTCGTCGTCGGCGAGGACAACGTCCGCTCGCGCCGCGCCATGGAGAAAATCGGCGGCGTGCTGACCGACCGCATGGTCGAGGCGACCATGGCCGGTCGCACCGTGCGCCACGTCGTCTATGCGATCGACCGCGACGGTTTCGCCAACGGCCCGCTGACGACCCCGTGATGCTCGACGCTCCCGGCACGTGGCACTTGCGCTGCGGCAGCGACATCCGCGACAAGCTGGGTGACGCGGGCTTCATCGGCGAGTTCCACGAGCACAGCACCCCGTACATCATCATCGCGTGTCACGACACGCCACCGCACGACGCGGCGACCCTCACGAGAGCGGCTGAGAGCGGTCACGTCGTGATCTGGTCCGAAGGCGACGCCTACGATCAGCTGGTGCTGATCCGGCTGCTCGCGCATTTCGCGCGCCATTCGCGTCCCGCGCGCCTCGAGCTGATCAATGTCCGCGACTACGAGGTCGAGCCGAAATTCATCGGGCTCGGCCAGCTCTCGCCCGCGGCGCTGCGCGAAGTATGGGAGTGGCGGACCCTGGCCGGCGACGACCAGCTCGCGCTCGGCCTGCGCGCCTGGCTCGCGCTCTGCAACGACGATCCGCGCCCGCTCGCTGCAATCGTTCGCGAAGGCACTCCGGCGCTCCCGCTGCTCGGCCCGGCACTGCACCGGCACCTGCGCGAGCTGCCATCGATAGAGAATGGCCTGTCCTTCACCGAGCAGATGGCCTTGACGCTGCTGGCCGAGAAGCCTGCATCGCTCAATCAGCTGTTCCTGCGCGTGCAGTACGTGGTTGACCCGCTGCCCGGCCAGGGCGACCTGCAGTTCCGCGATCGCGTGCTCGCGATGCATGGGCATCTGTTCACCGCACCAGCCGCCGTGACGTGGGCCGATCTGCTGACCATTACCGACCTCGGTCGCCGCGTCCTGGCAGGCGAGGTGGACTTCCGTTCGCTACGACCCGGCTCGCGATGGGTAGGTGGCGTGAACGTCGGCGCGCCCGGCGTTCTTGACTGGCGCTGGAACGAATCAAGCCGCGGCGTCGAGACTGCTTAGCACAGGCCGGTCGAGCGGCAGCGCTCGTCTTCGATAGCTGGCGAAACGCGGCAGCGCCGAGTGGAGGGTGTGCAGCTCGTCCATGAACGCCTGCTGCAGATCCTTGCCCCCGCCGCCAGCTTCAGGATGCGACGACGCATCACGAGGTCGATGCCCTCGAGCCCGCTCGAATCGGCAGCGACCAGCTTCCAGTAGACGAGCGACACGATCACCGGTAACAGCCGGATGCCGCGTCGGGTCAGACGGTACTCGACGCGCTGCAGATGGAGACGGTCGCGACGGCTCACCACCAGCCCGTGGGCGACCAGGTGGTCGAGCCGTTGCGCGAGCACGCTGCGGCTGATGCGTTCGGCGTTGTTCGCCCGCAAACCCAGGAAGTGCCGGTGATCCGAGAACATCAGGTCGCGGACGATGAGCAGGGACCAGCGATCTCCGATGATTTCCAGTGCGAGCGACAGCGGGCAGCGCGTTGGGGGTGGCATGGCGACTCCGTAGGGGTAACCGATAGCAGAGTGCTACTGGATACCCCCACGGTGTTGCTCACTAACCCGCGCAAGCCGCCCCATACGACCGTGCAGGTTTGCGCTATCGTGGCGCATGTCACTCACCCTCTACGGCCACCCGTTCTCCTCGTACACGCAGAAGGTGCTCATCGCGCTGTACGAAGGCGATGTCGCGTTCGAGTACAAGGTCATCGGTCCCGACGCGCCCGACGTTGCCGCCGAGTGGCTACGCCTGTGGCCGTTGCGCAAGTTCCCGGTGCTGGTCGACGACGGGCGGACGGTCGTCGAGTCCAGCGTCATCATCGAGCACCTGCAGCTCACGCATCCGCAGGCCGTGCGCCTGCTGCCCACCGACGCGCGCGCCGCGCTCGACGTCCGCTTCATGGACCGCTTCTTCGACAGTCACGTCATGACCCCCATGCAGCACGCGGTCAATTCCGCGTTGTTCGGTGGTGCGTGGGGCAGCGCCGAAGACGGGCGCGCTCTCGCTGCCGAGAAGCTGACGCTCGCATATACGTGGCTCGAGAGCCGCCTTTCCGAGCGCGGCTGGGCGGTCGGTGCCGAGTTCTCGCTGGCCGACTGCGCGGCGGCACCATCGCTTTTCTACGCTGACTGGGTGCATCCGATCGGCGAGGCCTACCCGAAGGTAAAGGCCTATCGCGCGCGGGTGCTGGCGCGCCCGTCGGTCAAGCGAGCGGTGGACGAGGGGCGTCCTTTCCGCCCGCTGTTCCCGCTGGGGGCGCCCGACCGGGATTGAGAGACCGTCGGCGCGAGCGTAGAATGCGCCATGCGAATCCTCGAAGAAGCCCTCACCTTCGACGACGTCCTCCTGGTGCCCGCCAGCTCCGACGTCCTCGCCAAAGAAATCGACCTCGGCACCCAGCTCACGCGCACCGTGCGTCTCGGCCTGCCCATCCTTTCCGCCGCCATGGACACCGTCACCGAGGCCCGCCTCGCCATCACCATGGCGCAGGAAGGCGGCATGGGCATCATCCACAAGAACATGAACATCGAAGCGCAGGCGCGCGAAGTCGCCCGCGTGAAGAAGTTCGAGAGCGGCGTCATCCGCGACCCGATCAGCGTGCTCGCCCGACATGACCATCCGCGAAGTGCTGGAGCTCACGCGCTCGCGCGGCATCTCCGGCGTGCCGGTGGTGCAAGGGCAAGCAGGCGGTGGGCATCGTCACGCACCGCGACCTGCGCTTCGAGACGAAGATGGATGCGCCGGTGTCATCGGTGATGACGCCGCGCGAGCAGCTCATCACCGTGCGCGAGAACGCGCCGAAGGACGAAGTGCTCGGCCTGCTGCACAAGCACCGCATCGAGAAGGTGCTGGTGGTCGACGAGCAGTTCGAAGCTCAAGGGCATGATCACGGTGAAGGACATCCAGAAGGCGAAGGACTTCCCGCGCGCCAGCAAGGACGAGAACGGCCGGCTGCGCGTCGGCGCGGCGGTGGGCACCGCCGCCGGACACGCTCGATCGCGTCGCCGCGCTGCGCGATGCCGGCGTGGACGTCGTCGTCGTCGATACCGCGCATGGCCACACGCGCTGGGTGCTCGACACCGTTGCCGCCATCAAGAAGCAGGTGGCCCGAGCTGCAGGTGATCGGCGGCAACATCGTCACCGCCGAAGCCGCGCGCGATCTGGTGAAGGCCGGCGCGGATGCGGTGAAGGTCGGCATCGGCCCGGGCTCCATCTGCACCACGCGCATCGTCGCCGGTGTCGGCGTGCCGCAGATCAGCGCCGTCGCCAATGTCGCGAAGGCGCTCGAAGGGCACGGGCGTGCCGCTGATCGCCGACGGCGGCATCCGCTACTCCGGCGACATCGCCAAGGCGCTGGTTGCCGGCGCGCACGCGGTGATGATCGGCGGCCTGTTCGCCGGCACCGAGGAGTCGCCCGGCGAAGTCGAGCTGTACCAGGGCGCGAGCTACAAGCAGTACCGCGGCATGGGCTCGCTCGGCGCCATGGCCAGAAGCATGGCTCGGCCGATCGCTACTTCCAGGACAACTCGAGCGAGCTCGAGAAGCTGGTGCCCGAGGGCATCGAGGGCCGCGTGCTGTACAAGGGCAGCCTGCGTCAGCATCCTGTACCAGCTCGTCTGGCGGCCTGCGCGCAGCGATGGTGTACACCGGCACGCGCACGGTCGAAGAGATGCGCACGCGGCCGCAGTTCGTGCGCATCACCGGCGCCGGCATGCGCGAGAGCCACGTGCACGACGTGCAGATCACCAAGGAAGCGCCGAACTACCGCATCACGTGACCGGCGACCTCTTCGGCGAGTCGGCGCTGCCGCAGGGCATGCGGCTCGCCGACGGGTTCCTCGCCCCTGACGAAGAGGCGCTGCTGCTCGGCCGCATTCGCGAGCTGCCATTGCAGAACGCCGTGTACCTGCAGTACACCGCACGCCGCCGCACCATGAACTACGGCGGCCAATACGACTTCACGCACCAGCAGCTGAACGAGGCGCCGCCCATCCCCGACTGGCTGCAGCCGCTGCAGGCCCGCGCCGCCGCCTGGGCCGGCATCGAGCCCGACGCGGTCGCGCAGGCGCTCGTCGCCGAATACGCGCCCGGCACGCCGCTCGGCTGGCACCGGGACGTGCCCGACTACGAGCACATCATCGGCGTGTCGCTCGCCGGCGAAGGCGTCATGCGGTTCCGGCGCTACCCGCCGAAGCCGCCCGCGCGCGCCGAGTTCAAGCTGACGCTCGCGCCGCGCTCCATCTACACGCTACAGGGCGAGGCTCGCTGGAAGTGGCAGCACGCGGTCTCGCCGACCAGGGTGCTGCGTTACTCGATCACGTTCCGTACTCGTAGGGGGTGCCCGTAGCATGACCCACGTCACTGTTGTCGACCACCCGCTGGTGCAGCACAAGCTGACGCTGCTGCGCGAGCGCGACACCTCGACCAAGAGCTTCCGCGAGATCACGCGCGAGCTCGCGACGCTGCTGTGCTACGAGGTCACGCGCGACCTGCCGCTTGGTTCGGTCGCGATAGAGACGCCGCTCGAGCCCATGCAGGCGCCGCGCCTCGCCGGCAAGAAGCTCGTGTTCGTGCCGATCCTGCGCGCAGGGCTGGGGCTGCTCGACGGCATGCTCGACCTCGTCCCCTCGGCCCGCGTCGTGCACATCGGTCTCTATCGCGACCCGCAGACCCTGTCGGCCGTCGAATACTACTTCCGCACCGCGCCACTGCTGTCCGAGCGCCTGGCCGTCGTCATCGACCCCATGCTCGCCACCGGCAACACCGCGGTCGCGGCCATCGAGCGCCTGCGCGAGCACGGTGCCATCGAGATTCGCCTGGTCTGCCTGCTCGCCGCACCCGAGGGCCTCGCCAACGTGCACCGGCATTACCCCGACGTGCGGGTGTGGACCGCCGCCGTCGATGCGCGCCTGGACGAGCACGGCTACATCCGGCCCGGCCTCGGTGATGCCGGTGATCGGCTTTTCGGTACGCGCTGACATCCTGGATCAGTTTCCGGCTCACCGGTTCCTACGGTGCGCGCCCGCGCGCGCCGATGTCCACGACGGCACCCGGCGCGCAGATTCACTCAATGGAACGCGTCGAGAGAATCATCGATCATCGATCGACCGCTGCGTGTCGTCTACGACCAGTGGACGCAGTTCCAGGATTTTCCCGGCTTCGTCCCTGCCCTCGGCGAGGTGCGGCAGCTCGATGCGACTCGCCTGCGCTGCCGCGGCGAGCTGTCCGGACGCTGGTCCGAGTGGGACGTGCAGATCACCGACCAGGTGCCCGACACGCTGATCTCGTGGAAGCACATCACCGGTTCGCCGGCCGCCGGCACGGTGCGCTTCGAGAGCCTGAGGACGGTGAGCGCACGCAGGTGCGGCTCATCATTGCCTGGGACAACGCCGCGCATCGGCCTCGATGCCGTCGCCTCGCACGTGATCGAGGCTCTCGAGTCGTTCAGGCAGTTCATCGAGACCGCGCGACGCGCCCACCGGCGCGCTGGCACGGCGAGGTCGACCGTGGCATCACCCAAGGGGACATCCTCTGACATGCACGAAGCACTCAACAAGCCGCACTGGACCTCCCTCCGCTCGGTACACCGCGTGTCGCGCTCGATCGACGTCGATCGCCCGATCCGCGAGGTCTACGACCAGTGGACGCGCTTCGAGGATTTCCCGAAGTTCATGTTCGGCGTGAAGAAGGTCGTCCAGCTCGATGCGAACCACCTGCGCTGGAAAGCGTCGGTCTGGGGCCGAACGGAGGAGTGGATCGCCGAGATCACCGAGCAGCAGCCCGACTCCCGCATCTCGTGGAAGAGCGTCTCGGGCGTGCCGAGCGCCGGGACCGTGCGCTTCCAGTCGCTCGGCGAGGACCGGACGCTGCGTGACGCTCGGCGATGGCGTACCAGCCCCGCGGCCTGATCGAACGTGCCGGCGAATGCGCTCGGGTTTCGTCGAGGCGCAGGTCCAGAACGCGTGCGACGACTTCAAGCTGCACATGGAAACGCGACGCGCGGCGTCAAAGCCGGGCTGGCGCGGCGCGGTGATCGACGGGCGGCCGAGGTTGCCAGCGCCGTAGGTCACGGTGCTGCTGCAGGTTTACCGGAGTCGGTGCGGCTGCGCGAATTGCGCCCTGCAGCCGCGTCACGTAAAATGCGGAATGAAGCCCTCCGCCGACCACGACATCCACGCCCACCGCATCCTCATCCTCGACTTCGGCTCGCAGTACACGCAGCTCATCGCGCGCCGCGTGCGCGAGCTCGGCGTCTACTGCGAGATCCATCCCTGGGACATCGAGCGATGCCGACGTCGTCGCCTTCCAGCCCAAGGGCATCATCCTCTCCGGCGGCCCGGAGTCGGTACTGCAGCCGAACGCGCCCGCGCGCGCCGCAGACCGGTCTGGGAGCTCGGCGTGCCCGTGCTCGGCATCTGCTACGGCATGCAGACCATGGCCGCGCAGCTCGGCGGCAAGGTGGAGCCCGGCGACGTGCACGAGTTCGGCTACGCCGAGATGCGCGCGCGCGGCCACTCCGCAGCTGCTGCAGGACATCGAGGATCGCGTCAACGCCGAAGGCCACGGCCTGCTCGACGTGTGGATGAGCCACGGCGATCGCGTCACCGCAGCTGCCGCCCGGCTTCAAGCTGATCGCCTCCACCGGCGACGTGCCCATCGCCGGCATGGCCGATGAGAGCCGCGCAACTTCTACGCGCTGCAGTTCCACCCCGAGGTCACGCACACGAAGCAGGGCGCGCGCATCTACGCGCGCTTCCTGCACGACATCTGCGGCTGCGACAGCAGCTGGAACCCCGGCAACATCATCGACGACGCCATCGCCCGCGTGCGCGCGCAGGTGGGCAAGGGCAAGGTGCTGCTCGGCCTTTCCGGCGGCGTGGATTCATCGGTCGTCGCCGCGCTGCTGCACAAGGCCATCGGCGACCAGCTCACCTGCGTGTTCGTCGACCACGGCCTGCTGCGCCATCAACGAGGGCGACGAGGTCATGCGCGTGTTCGCGAAGAACCTCGGCGTGAAGGTCATCCGCGTGAACGCCGCCGAGCGCTACTTCCGCGAGCTCAAGGGCGTCGCGGACCCCGAGGCCAAGCGCAAGATCATCGGCCGGCTGTTCATCGAGGTGTTCGACGAGGAAGCCGCGAAGCTCAAGGACGTCGAGTTCCTCGCGCAGGGCACCATCTACCCCGACGTGATCGAGTCCGCCGGCAGCAAGACCGGCAAGGCGCATGTGATCAAGAGCCACCACAACGTCGGTGGCCTGCCGGCGCACATGAAGATGAAGCTCGTCGAGCCGCTGCGCGAGCTGTTCAAGGACGAGGTGCGGCGATCGGCCTCGAGCTCGGCCTGCCGGCGGAGATGGTGCATCGCCATCCGTTCCCGGGTCCGGGCCTGGGCGTGCGCATCCTGGGCGAGGTGACGCCGGCCGCGGCCGAGACGCTGCGGCTCGCGGATCACATCTTCATCGAGGAGCTGCGCAGAGCGGCTGGTACGAGAAGACCAGCCAGGCGTTCGCGGTGTTCCTGCCGGTGAAGAGCGTGGGCGTGACCGGCGACGGCCGGCGGCATGAGCCGGTGATCGCGCTGCGCGCGGTGCGAGACCATCGACTTCATGACGGCGCAGTGGGCGCATCTGCCGTATGAGCTGCTGGATGTGTGCTCGCGGCGGATCGTGAACGAGGTGAAGGGGGTGTCGCGGGTGGTCTACGACATCAGCGGCAAGCCGCCGGCGACGATCGAGTGGGAGTGAGGGGGCGCTACCGATGCTTTCGACCACTTCCGGCCAGGGCCACGTGATCCACATGATGACAACCGAGTTGGAGCTGCTCGACGCTGTTAGTGTCTATTTCCACCACGCCACGCCACGCCGGGCCATGGACCCGACGTCGAGATTTATCAGAACGAAGAATGGGGCCTCCGTCAGCGCGACAAAGCCCTCACTACTTCGATTCCGTTCTGAGAATACAGCCGTTCGTCGCCGGTGAGGCGTTCTCAATGGCCGACATCACCGTAATCGGCGGTTTGATCTTTGCGGGACTCGTGGATGTGCCGGTGCCAGCGGAGTGCGAAGCTCTTAGGGCTTGGCACGCAAGGATGCACGAGCGTCCCAGCGTAAAGAAACAGCTTTCCATCGTAGCGACACCGATCGATGTTGCGGCTTGAAATCATGCGCCACCAAGCGAGATGAATTGACGGTGTATCTGACGGTTAATTCGGCACGTTCCCCGAACTTGGGGACTAGGGATTGCTCGCCGTAGCGGCGGGCGGATAGGAAATTCAACCGAACTTCTGCGCCCAAGTCCGCGGGGGTGCCACCGATGCAGCCAGCCGTGCCATCAGATCCAGTGTGGTTTACCTGTCGTCGACTCGGCTCACTCACAGTGAGCAAAATTCTGGATTCGTAAACCTTCTGCCCATCAAGCCGGAGTACTTTCGCGCCGGACAATACGCCGTACCTTGCCGCGGAACTTTTTCTTGGCCTGCCACAGGTCGTAATTGACCTGCATCCCGTACCAGAACTCCGGCGACGTACCGAGCGCCTTGGATAAGCGCAGGGCCATCTCAGGGCTGATGCCGGTGGCGCCATTCAGCAGGCGCGAGAGCGCCACGCGACCCACGCCCAAGCGCCTAGCCGCGTCGGTCACACTGATCTCGCTCAAGGCTTCCTTGAGCACTTCGCCGGGATGGCAGGGGTTGTGCATCTGGCTCATGTCGCCTCCTAGTGGTAGTCCTCGTAATCGAGCAGCACCACGTCCGTGCCCTCGAAGATGAATGTCAGCCGCCAGTTGCCATTCACGGTGATCGACCAGCGGCCGGCCTGCTCGCCCTTTCAGTTCATGCAGCCGCCAGCTCGGGATTGCCGCAAGGTCCTGTGGTTGCATCGCAGCATCCAAGGCAGTCAGCTGTGTGCGCAGCTTCTTGTCGTGTTTGGGCTGAATGCCCGCCTTCGAGCCGGTGCGGTAGAAGCGCTCAAGCCCGTCGTGGCGGAAAGTCTTGATCACGGCGCATTGTATCCTGATAGGATACGGGTAGCAAGATCGATGGCGGAGAGGTAGAGAGCCCTCCAGCCGGTCTTCGCCGCTGGAAACGCGTTCTGGGCTTTCTGTATCTATCGTCAGCGCACGCTGCCAAGCGGCACATTCCGACGGTTATCCTGACGGTAAAGTACTGCGGATCACGCGAGAAATGCAGCAGTGCCAGCCAGTTGCGAGTCTCGGCTACGATCGAGTGGGAGTGATTTCGAGCGTTTCGCTTTCGCGCGCTGTCAGCCGCGAAGATGAGGTGGAAGCGCGGTTTGCCTGCCCATGGCGGCGGGTGACATGGACAGTGGACATCCTCTACGCCGTCATCGGTCTGATACTGGCGAGCCTGGGCACCCTGCTGGTGCTCAACCTGTGCATGGGCAAGCGGTTGCTGCGCTCACGCCTGACCAGGCTGTATTCCACCGCGGGCCCGCAGTTCGCGCAGGCCATGAGCGCGGTCATGCGGCCGGCGCTGGTTTCCGGCAATCGCATCCGTGGGCTGCTGAACGGCGACGACATCTTCGCTGCGATGCTGCGCGCCCTGCGGGAATCCACGGCGCGGCGCGGCGCGGCGTGCAGGTCAATCTGCTGCTCGACAGGGTCGGCGGAGACCTGGACGCAGAGTCCATGGCCACCATGCAGCAGGCCGGCGCTCGCCACTCGCCGTTACAACCCACGACGCTGGTTCAGCCTGCACCGGATGAATAATCGGACCCATTGACTGCGCAGGTGACCACACGTGGGGCTAGCAATGCGTCCTTGCTCAGCAGCATCGTGGCCAGCGTGGAGCCCAGTGCAATCTCACAATGGAGTCGAAGGGTTCTGGGACAGGGTTCGCTTTCCCGAGACCCTCAGGAACACCACCGGTGGGCGCCGGGCGCGATGAAGGGCTGAGCGAGTTCGATTCGCGCACGCAACCGATCTCCCTGCGCGTGCGATGAGGTGCGCATGGCCGCGCGGCGGGCCGGCCGACAATTCTGGGTATGCGGTCACAGCCGCATCGGTCCCCGATTCCGCACTATGTCGGCCGAATCGACATAACACAGTCACGGGTACGGGACCAAGCACGAGCATGATCATCCGCAGACCGATCGGTCGCTCTTCGCACCAATTTACAACGGGTTTTTCACGCACTGCCCTGATGGCAGTTACGATGACAATCTGCCTCGCCACCCCGACCCTCCGCGCCGCGCAGCCCGATGCCGGCGCGCTGCGGCAGCAGATCGAGCAGCAGCGCGCTGTGCCGCTGCCGGGCCCCGGCAAGGAGTTGCTCACCCCGCCGGCTGTCGGTCCGGCAGAGGAAGCTGCGATCACTGTAACAGTGCAGAATTTCCGCTTCGTCGGCAATACGCTGCTGACGGGCGAGGAGCTCGAGCGCATCGTTGCGCCTTATCTGGGTCGTCCAATCGCTTTCAATGAGTTGCAGCAGGCCGCCGCCGCGGTGGCCGGGACTTATCGGGATGCCGGCTGGATGGTCAATGCCTTCTTTCCCCGACAGGAGATCACCGACGGCACGGTGACGATCCGCATCGTCGAGGCGAAGTACTCCGGTTCGCAGTTCGAAGGCGCGGAACCCGGGCGCGTGCCGGCGGATCAGGTCTTGGCGCATTTCAATGCCCGCCAGCGGACCGGCGAGGCACTGAACCTGAAGGCGCTGGACCGGGCCCTGCTGCTGGCGGATGACTTGCCCGGCGTCGCGGTCGCAGGTTCGTTGAAGGCCGGCCAACGCCTAGGCGAGACCGAGCTGCTGTTGCGTACCACGGACGAGCGGGAGTTGGGCGCCCGGTTCCTGCTCGACAATGCCGGGGCGCGCTCGACCGGCACGGGCCGGCTGATCGCGATGAGTCATCTGTACAGCGTGATCAATGGCGGCGACCAGATCGACGGCACGCTGCTGCACTCGAAGGGCAACGACTATCTGTCGGCGAGCTATTCGGTGCCGGTGGCTGAGGATGGCTGGCGCGTCAGTTTCAGCGGCGCCTACCTGCACTATGGCCTTACCGCCGCGGATTTCGCGGCGTTGAATGGCCGCGGCGAATCCACCAGCCTCGGCGCGGGCGCCTCCTATCCGCTGATCCGCGCGCGCGAGCACAATCTCTACCTGGACCTGCGAGTGGCGCGTGACAACTACCGCAACGACGCCAACGCATCCATCCAGTCGAACTATCGCATCCAGTCGGCCAGCGCCGGGTTGAGCGGCAACCTGTTCGACGACTTCGGCGGTGGCGGCACGACGCTGGCCACACTGAACTGGACCAGCGGACGCCTCGCGCTGCGCCACCCCGATGCCGGCGAGAATCCGGCGCTCGATGGCGCCTTCAACAAGTTCGAACTGCGCGTGTCGCGCCAGCAGGTGCTCTCCGAGCGCTGGACGCTGCTGGCGACGCTGCGCGGCCAGCTTGGGAGCAAGGCCCTCGATTCCTCGCAGCGCTTCTACCTGGGCGGCCCGAATGGCGTGCGCGCCTACCCGGTCAACGAAGGCAGCGGCAACCGCGGCACGCTGCTGAATGTGGAAGTGCGCCGGCGTCTTCCGCACAACGCCACCGTGACCGCCTTCTATGACTGGGGCCATGTGGGCAATCCCGGCCCTGATGCCAGCTACGACCTCAGTGGCTACGGCATCGGCCTGAGCTGGCAGGCGCCGCATCGCATCGAGCTCGAGGCCAGCCTGGCCCACCGCCTCGGCCACAACCCGAATCCGCTGGCGACCGGCCGCGACCAGGACGGCAGCCTGGATCGCACGCGCCTGTGGCTGACGCTGTCCCGTCGTTTCTGAGTGCAAAGTCCATGAACAAGATCCATCGCGTCATCTGGAGCGTCTGCCGCCAGGCATTCGTGGTCGTCTCGGAGCTTGCGGCAGCCCGGGGAAAGGCCTCGCGGACGGCAACCGGCGCGGCGGTTGCGGCATCGCTGTCGGTCGCGGGCCTGCTGGCCGGGACGCCGCTGCCGGCCCTGGCGCAATCCGCGCCCGTGACCACCGCGCTGCCGACTGGCGGCCAGGTCGTCGCCGGGCGAGGCCGCGATTCGCCAGGGCAACGCGGTGATGGACATCGACCAGTCCAGCCAGCGTGCGGCGATCGACTGGCAGACCTTCAACGTCGGCAAAGAGGCGACGGTCAATTTCCACCAACCCTCCGCAGCAGCGTCTCGCTCAATCGGGTGGCCGATGCCAATGCGAGCCAGATCTTCGGCCGCATCACCGCCAACGGGCAGGTGTTCCTGAGCAACCCGAACGGCGTGTATTTCGCGCCCAGCGCCAGTGTGGACGTGGGCGGCCTCGTCGCCACGACGCACGCGATCAGCCTGCAGGATTTCCTGGGTGGCCGGTTGCGCTTCGAGCGCAATGGCGCCAGCGGCAGCGTGGTCAACGACGGCGAACTGCGTGCGGCGCTGGGCGGCTACGTCGCTTTGCTGGCGCCGGAGGTTCGCAACAAGGGCCTGGTGCTGGCGAGCACGGCAGCGCTGGCCGCTGGCGAGCGAATCGACTTGCACTTCGACTCGAACAACTCACTGGCCGCCCTCAGCGTGCAGCCCTCCACCCTCGAGGCGCTGGTCGAGAACCGCAGTGCCGTGCTGGCGCCGGGCGGCCTCGTCATCCTCAGCGCGCGCGCCGTGGATGCGGTGCGCGCCAGCGTGATCAACAGCGGCGACGTCTCCGCCAGCAGCCTGGTGGCCAGGGGCGGGCGGATCCTGCTCGAAGGCCATGACATCGACCTGCAGTCGGGCTCCGTGTTGACGGCTTCCGGCGCCACGGGAGGCGGCGAAGTGCTGGTGGGCGGCGACTGGCAGGGCAGTGGCGTGATGCACCAGGCCACGCGGTGGCGCTGCGCGACGGCGCCGTCGTCGACGTCAGCGCCACCTCGCAAGGTGACGGGGGCAAGGCCGTGCTGTGGTCGGACGTGCAAAAGGCCGACTCCAGCACGCTGGTGCGCGGCACGATCCTCGCACGCGGTGCGGGCAATGGCGCCGGCGGCCAGATAGAGACCTCGGGCCACACGGTGCTCACCGACGGGGCGCGGGTCGACGCTGGGGCCGAGAACGGCCCGGGCGGCTTGTGGCTGCTCGACCCGTATGACTACCGATCGACGGCGCGGCGGCCACCACGATCAGCAACAGCCTGAGCGCCGGCACCAGCGTCACCATCGACACTGCGAACGACACCGGCGCGGGCGCGGGCGCTCTCGAGCAACGGCGACATCACCGTCACCGCGGCCATCGCCAAGACGGCGGCGTCGACGCGACGCTCACGTTGAAGGCCGCGCGGCACATCGTGCTACAGAGCGGCGCGCACGATCTCGTCGAACAGCGAACCGGCTGAACCTGCTGCTGTGGGCCGACAGCGACAACTCCGGCGACGGCATCATCCAGAACGCCAGCACCAGCATCGGCACCAACGGCGGCTGGCTGAAGTTCGGCAACAACCAGACGGCGACGATCAATGGCTCGCTGGTTTCGGTGGGCGGCGACGTCTTTTTCAACGGCACCTCGGCGCAGGCCATCAATACCGCCGGCGGCGCGATGGACATCTTCGGCGAGACCATCATCGGCAATCCGCTGGGGCTGTCGATCAACACGGCCGGCGGCAACGTCGGGCCTGCACGGCGTGGTGAATTCGGGCAACCGCTACACCTGGGTGGACAAGACCGGCGACACCGCGCACGACTGGAGCTGGGCGCGTACCGATGCCATCAACGGCACTGGCGGCCGCTCGGCGATCGGCGACAGCTACCTGGTGACGATCACGTCGCGACTGGAGAACGCCATCGCCGGCCTGACCGCCGGCTACCGCGGCGCCTGGATCGGCGCCTGTCGCGCCAATCCGGCCTCGTCCTATGCCTGGACCTGGGCCGACGGCCCCGAGGCGGGCCAGCAGTTCTTCACGCAAAGCGGCGGCGGTGGCGGCAGGCCACGACCGGCTATTACGCGAATTTCGGCAGCGGCGAACCCAATGGTGCGTTGAACGCCAGCGGCGAGAACGTGGGCCAGTTCTTCGGCACGGCCGGGCAGTGGAACGACCTGACAATCGACGTACGCAGTTCAGCGCCACCCAGTCCTCACAGTACGCGTGCTCGGCTACGTGCGCGAGACCAATATCGCCACGTCACCGCTGACGATCAACGCCGGCAGCGGCACGGTCACCTTCGACCGCGCGGTCGGCGGCAGCAAGGCACTCGCCACGCTGGACGTGACGGCGGGCCTCGACCGCGATGAATGGCGGCTCGATCGCCACCGCAGGGCCTGCAGGCCTATCGACGGGCGCCGTGCGGCTGGGCGTGGACACCACGCTCACCACCCGCAACAGCGACGTCCTGTTCAGCGGCGACGGTCGATTCGGCCAATCCGTCCGTGCCGCGAACGCTGAACGATGAACATCCTGCCGGACACGACCTATTACTGGGCCGACTGGACCAGCGCCACGGCCGACGTCGGTGAGCGGCACGATCACGATCGGTTCGGACGTGATCAACGTGACCTACAGCAATCCGAACGGTTATGCCTTCGCGCAGACCAACGGCGGCACCGAACTACTGGACCTACCCGGGTGGCACCTCGCCGTACGTCAGCGCCAATGTGGCGAACGGCCCGACGGGCACCGACATCGTCGCGCTGCGCTATGCCGGTTCGCAGACGCTGACCTTCAGCCAGTCGGTCGAGAATCTTGCGTTCAGCCTGATGAGCATCAACGGCAACGGCTACGGCTTCGACCAGGATTTCAACATCGAGTCTTACAGCCGGCTACAACGGCGCAGGCAGTGGGTACTTCGGCACCGGCGGGCTGGTCAAGAACACTGTGGGCAGCACCTACCAACTCAACGATGCGCAGATCAACATCGCCGAGCGAGCCCCACGGCACCATCCGGTTCACCGGTGCTTTCTCGACGCTGACCTGGCAGAGCCTCAGCAACGAGTACTGGAACGGCTTCACGGTGGGCGTCTCCGGTACCAGCGCCAGCGCCGGCGCGGCACGCTTCAAGGCGCCGCCGGTGCCACCGGCGCGCTCGGCGCGGTCGACCGTGAACGGAGCGCTGCGGACCACCGCCGAATGTCAGCGATGCCGCTTCGCTCAGCGTCTCGGGTACTCGCGAGCCTCGCCGGCAACGTCACGACTTCCGGCAACCAGAGCTTCGACGGCGCGGTGACGTTGGCGAGCGATGCGACGCTCACGACGACGAGCAACGGCAACGTCGCTTCGTCAGCTCCGTCAATGGCGCGCATGCCCTCACCGTCGTCCACCAATGGCAGCGGGGATACCACCTTCGGCGGGGCGGTCGGCGGCGCGAGCGGCGTTGCACCGGTCTGGCAGTGAGCACCGACGTGCTGAGTGCGGGTGCGATCGCCTCGCCACCGGCTCGACGCTGGGCGTGGCCAATAGCGGCACCAGTGCCATCACCGGCGTGATCTCCGGCACCAACGCCACGCTGACCAAGTCCGGCAGCGGCACGCTGACGCTGTCGGGCGCGAACACCTACTCGGGCGGCAGCACGATCTCGGGCGGCGTGCTCGAACTGGGCGCGGCCACTACCGGCACCATCACCAGCGGCCCGCTGGGCACCGGCGCGGTCGACGGTTTCCAGCGGCGGCGCGCTCGATCTCGCAGGCTACAGTCTGCGCAATGCGCTGAGCCTGGCGGGCGCCGGGGTGGGCGGCAACGGCGCGCTGTACAACAGCACCGAGCACGGCAGTCACGGTGTCCGGCAACACCACGCTCACCGCGGATACGAGCTTGAAGAGCGAGTCCGGCGGCACGCTGAAGCTCAACGGCGCCGATCAATGGCGCGTATGTGCTCAGCATCGACACGGATGGGCCCTCGCTGAACGCGGCGCGTGACACTCAACGGCGTGCTCGGCGGCACCACGCCGCTGACTGGACTGAATATCGACAGCGGCACGGCCTCCACCACGCTGTCCGCGGCGGTCAGCACTGCGGCGGCCCGGTCGGCATCCAAGGCGGCGAGCGTTGCGTTGAACGCGCCACTGACCGCGAGCGGCGGCAACACCGTGACGGTGCAGGTCACCGGCACCGTCACCGATGGCGTCGGCGGCTACGTCGAGTGCGGCCAATCTGCGGCTGCTCGGCGGCAACGTGACGCTCGACAGCGTCGAGCAACGACGTGGATACGCTCGCCGCCAGCGGTGTCGGCAGCCTGCGCTATCTGGACAGCGATGCGCCTGACGCTCGGCACGTCGGCGCGACCAACGGCATCGGCGCGCACAGGTGCCGTCAGCATCGCGACGCTCACCGGTGATCTCACGGTGACGCAGAATGTCGCGACCAGCGAACACCACGGTCTCGGCGCTGGTGCTGAATGCCGGCGAGACCGCGACCTCCGGCACGGCCGCCGGCGGCGATCTCGTGGTCGTCGGCAGTCCCACGATCTCGGTGGGCAGCGGCGGCAGCGGCCAGGCTGTACACGGGCAGCGGTGCCGGCAGCACAGGCCTGACCGCACTCGTCGGTTCCGGCAGCGGCCGGTTTCGCTACAACAGCGACGAGAGTCGCCACCAATTACACGCGCGCCCTGGCCACCGGCCTGGTGCGATCTTCCGCAGCGGCCCACGGTCACGTTTGGCGCGGCCAACCAGACGTCGGCTACGGCACGAGCTTCACGCCGAGCCTGGCGTGGACAGCAGAACGGGGACACGGCGGCGCAGATCCTTACCAGCGCGCCCACGCTCGCCGCAGGCGGTGCAACGTCCTCGTCGGGCCACCTCGCTGCGGGCGACCATGCCATCACGCTCTCCGGCGGCGGCACCGATCGGCTCGGCTATGCGATCGCGAGCTTCGACGCGGCACGCTCACCGTTACCCCCAGGGCGCTGACGTACACGGGCACTGCAACCAGCCGCGTCTACGATGGCAGCACCGCGGCCACCGTGATCGACAGCTGGAGCGGCGGCGTGGTCGGCGATGACGTGTCGGTCAGCTCGACCGCTGCCCAGTTCACCGTCGAACGGCAATGCCGGAACCGGCAAGAGCGTCGCGGTGACCGGCATCGGCCTCACCGGCGGGAACTCGGCAACTACACCATCGGCAGGACCGCGACGACCACCGGCAACATCACCCCGCGGACCGTGGCGCTGTCGGGCAACAAGGTCTATGACGGCACCACCGCGCTCGGCGCGGGCGCTGTTTCCATCGTCACTGGTGTCGGCAGTCAGACGCTCGGCTATGCGGGCGCCACCGCGCAGGATGCGCACGTCGTCGCCAGCGGCAACTACGTCACCGGCATCACGCTGCAGGATGCCGTCGACGGATCGGGCGGCCTCGCCGCCAACTACGCGCTGCCCACGCTGAATGCCGCGAACGCGCCGGTGACGATCACGCCGCGCGCGCTCACAAGCTCTGCCAGCATCGCCGGCACGCTGACCAGGACTTATGACGGTTCTACCACCGCCAGCGGCGCCAGCGTTGGCGGCACCGTGAGCGGCGGCATCGCCGGGGATACGCTGACGCTCGACACCGGTGGATTGAGCCTGGCCTATGATTCGGCCCATGCTGCGACGGCCAGTGCGATCGTGGCCAGCGGCAGCGCCGCGTTCCTGATCGACGCCAGTGCCGCCGGCAGCCAGGTCAGCGACTACAGCTTCACCGGCCCCAGCATTGTGCCGGCGGCGGCCAGCGTCACGCCGGCGGTATTGACTCCCACGCTGACCAACACCGGCGTCACGAAGGTATACGACGGCACCACGGCCGCACCGGCGGGGTTCGTGCCCGCCTGGTCGGTGTCCGGCCTGATCGGTGGCGATACGGCCGCGACGGTGTCCAGCACCGGTGCAGTCTACGACAGCAGCCACGTGGCAGAGGCGGGCACGGTGACCGTGTCGGGCCCGAGCATCGGCGCCATCTCGGGCAGCAATGGTTCGCTGGCCAGCGATTACGCGCTGGCCGCGAACAGCGCGAACGTGGCCGCGGCGATCACGCCGCGCAATGTCACGGTGGCGGACGTGCTCGTCGCGGACAAGGTTTACGATGGCACCGCCAACGCGCTCGTGACTCACTGGGGCAGCGCCGCCACCGGCATCAGCGGCGAGACACTCGCGTTGTCGGCCGCCGATGCCGCGTTCACGGACGTGAATGCCGGCGCCAACCGCACCGTCACGGTCAGCGGCTATGCGCTGGCGGATGGCCTCGGCGGGCGCGCGAGCGACTATCAGCTCACTTCGACCAGCACCTCGACCACCGCCAGCATCACGCCAGCGCCGCTGCTGATCACGGCCTATGACGATGCCAAGTTCGTCACCCAGGCCGACACGGCCGGTTATGACGGCGTCTCGTACGGCGGCCTCGTCAATGGCGAAACCAGCACGGTGCTGGGCGGAACGCTGAGCATCTTGCGCAGCAACGGGGGCACGGACGCCGCGGGCCGCTACGATGCGGTGCTGGTGCCTGCGGGCCTCACGTCGAGCAACTATGCCATCACCTATTCCAAGGGCGACTACCTGATCGTTCCGGCCGAGCAGTTGCTGGTGCGGGCGGCCAATACCACGACCACCTACGGCACAAGTGGGGGCTACGCGGTCACCAGCGCGAGCTATCTGGATGACGCCCATGTGTTGAGCACCCTCACGCTGACCGCGTCGGACGGCAATACCTATACCTTCGGCGATGGCGCGAGCGGAACGGTGACGTTCACGCTGGTGCCAGAAGGTGCCGCGACGAGCGGCTCGGGCCATGTCGCCGCAGGCAGCTATCAGCTGGCCGGCACCGGCGTCACCATCGCTGGTACGAACTTCGATGCGCTGAATTTCGTCGGCGGCCTTGCGGTGGCGCCGAAGTCAATTGCCGCTATGGCCGGCGGCGTCACCAAGATGTATGACGGCACCACGGCGGCGACCAATCTGACCCTGGATCTGGTCGGCGTCGAATCCGGTGATACGGTCACGGTCGATGGCATCGGCCAGTTCGGCCAGCGCAACGTGGGCAGTGGCCTCCTTTACAGCGTCAGCGACATGACGCTGGGCGGCCCGGACGGCGGCAATTACCGACTGGTCGGCGGCGGCGCGCTGTCCGGCAGCAATGGTGCCATCACGCGAGCCGCGCTGAACGTCAGCGGCATCCGCGCGGGCGACAAAGTCTATGACGGGTCCACTGCCGCCTCGGTCACCACCGGCGACGCGGTGTTCGGTGGGCTGGTCGCCGGCGATGACCTCCGCGTCGCCGGGGTGAGCGGCGCGTTTTCGGACAAGAACGTCGGTGGCGGCAAGACTGTCACGCTGACCAGCACCTATGCGGGCGCGGACCTCGGCAACTACGCGATCATCGACCAGTCGACCACGACGGCCGCGATCACGCGCCTGGATGCGGTGACCTGGGTCGGCGGTGCCTTCGGCAACTGGTTCGACCCGGCCAACTGGGCCGGCGGCGCGGTGCCGGATCTGGCCAATGTCGCCAACGTAGTGATTCCGGCCGGCGTCGTGGTGAGCTTCGATACCGGCGGTGCCGTGGCGCCGGCGCAGACCGGTCCGGTGCAACTCGACAGCCTTGGCAACGCCGGTAACCTGAGCCAGGCCACTGGCGCGCTGTGCGGTGACCGGCGGCGTGACGCTGGGCTCGTTCGCGCAGACCGGCGGCACGCTCGGAGTTGGCGGTGACTTCACCGTGAACGGCGACTTCAGCCAGAGTGGCAGTGGCAGCATCAGGGTGGACGGCGATGCCGCTATCACCGATACCGACGGCGGCACTTTCGTGGGCAACCTGCAGGTAGGCGGCTCGCTGCATGTGGACAGCAGCGACGGCGACATCGTGCAGGTGCCGGGTACGCGCATTGCCGCGGGCGAGGCCGCGACGCTGCGTGCGCCGGGTGCGCAGATCCGCATTGCCCCGACCGGCAACGCCTTCGCCAGTGGCCTGAGCTTCGGCGAGAACCTGCCGGTCATCGTGCCGCCGGTGGTGCCGGGCAGCGATCAGGCGCTCGCCCTCGGGCCCGCGGGCATGAGCGCTGCAGCCGGCCCGACCCGTGCGGGCGCGGAGGCACCGAGGGGCCTCGGTGTGGCTGCAGTAACGTCTCAAACGGGCGGTGACGCGGGACCCGGCGCGCTGCGGGAGAGCGGCAGCGGCGGGATCGCGCTAGATGGCGGACGCAGCCTTGCTGCCACCGGCGAGATTACGCTGGTCTCCCTCGTCAGGGATTCGGCCGCCGCGCAGGAGGGGTTGATCAGGGTCGATGTAGAGCAGGAAGGCATCGATGTGGGTTTCACATTCATGTTGCCGCGAAGGGTGCTCGAACTGGTGCCGCCCGGGGCGCTGATGACGGCCACGGGCGAGGACGGCGACCCACTGTCTGCCTGGCTGCGCTTCGAGGCCGCCACCGGCGTATTCACCGGCTCGCCGGCTCGAGCGGACGCCCTCCCGATCAATGTATTCGTCGAGGTCGGCGCACAGCGGTGGATGGTTACGATCGCGCGGCTCGATGACTGAGCAGACACGGCAGCCGGGCGCAATGGCATTGAGTCGATGGATCGCCGAGAGCAGTGACGATGACCATCGGACTGCTCTGAAATCGTTGAGTGGGCGTGAGGTTCGGGAGTGCCTCCGCCGCCGCGGGAAATGCGGCGAGGGGGCTTCAACCCTCCCTCGCCGCGTTTCTTATCGGCTGACCGTCATGCTGGCTTGCAGATCCGTCGGACGAATGATCTGCCTGACCGGAGGTGCGGCCACCAGTTTGACCCAGAGGTCGTTCCCGTCCTTGAACCAGGACGTCTCGTTCGCCTTGCGCAATGCGTCCATGCTGCCCTGCTGCGTTCCGGAGGCGGCCTTGGCGAAACCCGGCAGCTCGAAGCATGACCCATGAGCCCTTGTCCATTTCGGCCAGGCTGAGCGTGACTTCCGGTCTTTCGGTTTTCACCTCGATCTCGGTGCCGGCCTTCACAGTGCTCTGGTCGCCGGAGATCTTGAATTCCTTGCCGTTGCGAACGAGCGCGATGGGCGCCTGCGGAGGACGACGGGAAAACAGGGCGGCACGTTGGGCCTGAACGAGGGGAGTGCTTGCGGCGGCCCCACCACCGATCGAAGCCAGCAGAGCGAACCGGGCGGTCCGCGATTCGAGATCGACCGCGCGCGGCAGTTCTCCTCTGGCGTCGGAGAGATTCAGGCGGCCGATATCACCCTTGCACACAGAGGCGTTCCAGGTCGGGCTGGATCTCGCAGGTGTCGTCGGTGGCGACGCTGTCGTTCTCGCCGTCGTGCAGCAGGACCTGGGAATCGGGGATGCCGGTCACCGAACCGTCCAGGTCGCGGAACGACAGGGTCCGATAGGCGTTGCCGCCGCGGTTGTCATTGTCGAACCGGGTATCGAATTTCGGGAAATAGACCGGCTTGGCGTTGACGAATTTCGCACCGCTGATCGTGCTTCCGGTGCTGAGCCCCGCGCTCGTGAACAGCAGGAAGGAAAGCGCGCCTGTCTTGCGCTGCTTGTTGTCCTGGAAATTCACGAATGTCGTGTTCACCACATCATCGCGGTAGTCATAGTATTCGTAGCCGCGGATGGGGAAATCCGGAATCGAAGGCTTCGGCAGGCTGCGGCCATAGGCGATTTCCTCGGGCGTCGTGGGGTTGCCGATATTCTCGGTCTCGCCCACGACCAGCGAATCAACCAGCCGTGAACTGAACGGCAAGCTGCCGATGTCGCCAGCGGCCTGCGTCATGCCAATGGCGTTGTCGGCAAATTTCGCGTTGCTGTAGACGTAGAGGTCGCCCCGGCCCCAGAGACCACCATTGCGGTTCTTGTAGCTGGTGAGGTTCTCGAAGTGCGTCTCCAGCACTTCGCTCTCCAGATCGTTGGGATCTGTCAACGGCAGCAACGGAATGGAGGCCAGTACCGAAGGTGTTGTCTTCGTTGATGTGCCGGTCGATCATGAACCCGTCGAAGTTGGAATGGGACACGTTGCCCCTGAATGCGCGCAGCGGCGTTCGGCGCGGCCAGGTGTTCTTGCTGATCGTCCGTGTCCTGGAACGGCCCCATTCGGGTGCTTCGGAATGGAAAACCAGAAGCCGGTCTGATCGGAACCGGCGGCCACGTTGTCGATGAAGGAGTTGTCCGGGTTGGTGATCCAGTAAGCCGACACCGTGTTGTCCGAGGGCAGCAGGGTGTCCTTGCCGGAAAAGCTTTCCTGCCTGAGGCCCTGGCGATTGCCGCTGATCTCTCCGTTTGCGGCGAGATTGTGCGGGACGCAGGGCTTGGTCGGATGGCACTTGATCTGGATGGCGAGGTTCTGGACGTACTCGTTGCCGTGCTCGATGCCGTCTTCCAGGAAGAAGCAGTGACCGACGATGTTGTAGGTCACGTTGTTCTCGACCCGCAGGTCGTTCGTGCCGTGCACGGTCACGCAGCGGTTGAAGGTGTCGTGGATGGCCGCGTTCTTGATGTACTGGCCCTTGCGCGTCGCCGACCAGATGCCAGTGGATCGGATAGCGGGCCAGCGTCATGTGCTGGCCCATGCGGTTGAGCTCGACACCCGAGACGTACATCTTGCTCGACGCCATCGCCATGATGTGGCCGCCGAAGTACGACTCCGCTGCATCCTCTGATGCCTGGATCTTGATGTTGCGCGTGAGCAGGCCCACTTCGCCGCGCTCGTCCACGTCGAAGGTGATCTTGCCGAAGTGCATGTAGTCGAGCGGCTTGTCGAGCGTGATGCGTGTTGCCGTTGATGGCAGGCGATGGTGCGACGTCTCGGCCTGGCGCGGATCGAAGTCCGTCGAGGCGAGAACGATCTCGTCACCGGCCTTCCACTGCGCGGCGTTCAGCACTTCGATCGAGCTGCTGCCGGCCTCGGCAGTCTTGGCCAGCTTGGTCCAGGTGTTGGTGCGGTTGCCGTGCAGGTTCAGCGTGCCGCCCGAGAGCATGATGCCGCGGTCACCCATGCCCCATCACCTGCTCGCCTTTGACGTTGTCGGTGAGGGTGATGGTGGCCTTGCGCGTGTGGGGCCTGGCTTCGGTGCCGATCGCGAGCTCGCCGTGCACCATGATCCACTCGGTGCGTCAGCTCGAGGTCGGCCTTGTCGGCGAAGCTGAGCTTGCCCTTGATGGTCAGGCCGCCCAGCGCGGGAGGGCTGACATCCAGTACGACGTTGACCTTGTCGCCGATGGTGACCTTGCTGCCTGCCTTCGGCATGGCACCACCCGCCCACGTGGATCGAGCAGACCACGCACCGCTCTTCACGGCTTCCTGGGCCTGGGCCGCAAAGGAAAAAATCGCAGTTGCCAGTACCGAGAGATGCAACAAACGGTTGTAAGTGCGCATGGAAATCAGACCCCTCAACTAGAAATTGTTTTACTGGCTTGTCTACGGGTAGCCACCCCAACAGTCTGTCTCATGCGACAACAGCCGGGTGAACTGGTTCAGTCGCAGTACCGGTATGATAATGACAAGTCGCTGTTTATAAACCCGATATTCCGGCCGTGGAACCGGCCTGACCCACCGGAGCCGCGTCCCACGGCCGGCCCGAACGGCTCGGGGGGTGACGATCGAGTGGAAGTGAGGTCCTGGCCCCCCGATGCAGTCGAAATCTCCCGCCATCGCGGCATTGCTCGAGCAGCTTGGCATCGACCGGCTGGTGCTCTCGATCCACCAGGCGAGTTTTCCGGCGGGCGAAGGCGATCTCGGAATCGGCACGCCCTACGCGCCCAATGCGGATCGCTTCCTCACCTTCGCCGCTGCGCTCGGTTTCAACGGCGTCGCGCTCGGCCCCGGCGGCATCACGAGCCGCGGCAACCCGTCGCCGTACGACTCGTCCTTGTTCTCGCTCAATCCGGCGTTCGTTTCCGCACGGGAACTCGTTCAGCAGGGCCTGGTCACGGCCGATCGTGCGGCAACCTGGCAAGGGCACGGCAACGCGCGGCGGGTCGACCACCGGCGCGCCTTCGATGCATCGCGCGATCTGCTCCGGTGCGCGCGCATTGCGGCGACGGCCGGCGACATCCGCCCGCTGCGGGCGCAGTCCGGCTGGCCCGCCCGACTGCTCGCGGAAGCTCTTTTTGAAGGAGCCGCGGCGTCGGCGCTTACGGATGACTGGCGCAGCTGGCCTACGAACCCTCCGGTCGATGCCGCCGCGGTGGACGACTTCCTGTTCGGCCAGCAGATCCTGCGAAACCAGCATGAGCGCTTCCGCGACCAATGCCGCTCGTTGGGACTGCGCCTCTACGCGGACGCGCAGGTCGGCGTCAGCCATCGCGACCTTTATCTGAATCGGAGCTTGTTTCTGGCGGACTACGTAATGGGTGCGCCGCCTTCGCGCACGAATCCGTCAGGCCAGGCGTGGTGCTATCCGGTGCTCGACCCGGAGCAGCTGGCGGTGCCCGACGGTGCTGCCCGGCAGTTCCTGCGCGATCGCTTCGAGTGGCTTGCGGCAACTCACGACGGCATTCGGCTGGACCATCCGCATGGCTGGGTGTGTCCCTGGGTCTACCGGCGCAACGTCCCGAATCCCCTGGCTGCGGTCCAGGCAGGCGCGAGGCTGTTCGAGTCGCCCGATGTGCCCGACCATCCGGCACTGGCGCGTTTCGCGCGTGTGCGCGCAGACCAGGTCGACCACCGCAAACGTCGCTATGACGATGACTGGGTGCAGACGCTGACTCCCGCCCAGGTGACGGAGTACGCGACGCAGATCGAGATGCTCGAACAGACCGGAATAGCCCTGCCGGATCTGATGGTCGAAGTGCTGTCCACCTGCCCGAAGCCGCTGGACGCCGTGCTCGACCGCTTCGGCCTCGGACGCTTCCGGGTGCTGCAGAAGGCCAGGGTCGACCTCCGCGAGGACGTCTATCGCTCCGACCGTGCCGAGCCTCGTGACTGGGTCATGGTGGGCAACCACGACACGCCGTCGCTGCGCTCGGTAGTCGATTCCTGGCAGGAGACGGACGAGATGGCGATGCGTGCGGCCTACCTGGCCACACGGCTCGAGCCCGACGATGCGCGCCGGAGCGAGCTCGCGCGGACGCTTCGCTCCGATGCAGCCGCGATGTGCCAGGCCATGCTCGCCGACTGCTTCGTCGGGCCGGCGAAGCACGTGCTGCTGTTCTGGACCGACCTGTTCGGCGAATGCGCGCGGTACAACGCGCCGGGTGTGGTGAGCGAGGACAACTGGACCCTGCGTGTACCGCCGGACTTCGAAGCGCGGTACGCGCAAGACCTGGAGAGCGGCGCGGCTTTGTCACTCGAGCGAGCGCTGCGTATGGCTCTGCACGCCAGACGTTGAGCCCGCTCAGTGCGCGGCTACGGTCCCGATGGCCTCGCTCGACCGCAACCTGGCGTCGTGCACACCGTGATCTCGTGGATGTACCGATTCTTGCCCCCCTCGACGCGGAACATCTGGCTGGCCGGCGTGCCGGGGTCGACGGGTAGTCCCGCGTCGAGCCACGGGAAGCTGTGAAAGACGACCACGCTGCCGAGAGTCTCGTCGATCACATAGCGGCGGTTGCCCACCTTCAGCTTCTGCGGGAATGCGCCCATGTCGCAGGTGTTGCCACTCGGGTTCCGGGTGCCGGTGTTGACGCGCCCTTCAAGCCGCGCGCAGATCGCGCCGTGCGGCACAGGCAGATCAGGGTTGCCCCAGTTGTCGAGATACGCGTCGGCTGCTGCGCGGATGACGTCTCGTGAGTCGCGCTGGCCTTGGGGGATCTCGTTCCATTTCTCGCTGCGCGTGACGGCGAGGTGTTCGGCCGCGCCGAAGACCCAGTCACCGTCGTCCGTCACCACCGACTCCATCTTCGACACTTCACCCTTCGCGGTGGCTTCGATCCGCGTGTGGATCACGTAGGGATGCGGGTCGGTGGCCGCAACCACTTCGGAGTGGATCCTGATTTCACTTCCGCCGCTTGAAATCCAGTATCTGAATTCCCGGCCGTCGATGTCCCGCGGTCCAGATGTTGCCGTCCGGCATCCGCACCATATAGACCGGCTCTCCCGCATCCTTCATCGGGTTCTCGATGATCGAGATCTTCCCGTCGAGGGTGATCTTGTACACGTCGCCCGACGTCGTATGCGCCGCATACATGTTGCCGTCCTTGCCCGCAACGATGCCGTAGAGGCGCCAGTCGCCGTCGCGAATGCCTTCGGTGAAATAGGTGAAGCTGCCATCCTTCGGTGAAAACCGGCCGATGCTGGCGACGTTCTCCTGCGTGAACCAGATCGTCCCGTCGGGCGCGGCGCCCAGCGAGGACGTCGTCCACCCGGCGCCGATCAAGGTGAAGCTGCAGCGTCGCTGGATTGTCGAGGATCTTGGCGCCGAGATTGGGCGGCGTGGGGTAGGGCCAGAAGGTGAGGGCACCGTTCTTCGTGTCGATGCGACCGATGCCGCCATTCACGCCCGAGAAGAAATGCGGAATCGTGGTGAACCACATGTTGCCGCGATCGTCCGCGATGATCCCCGCGGCCATGCCGGGCACGCTCCAGGTCTTCAGCGTACCGACGGGGTCCTTGGGGTCGAAGCGGCCGATCCAGCTCTGCTTCCGCGGATCGTTCGACGGTGCGACGGCGTTGGACCACTGGTCCTGGACGGTGATGTAGATCATCCCGTCGGGCCCGGCCTCGATCTCGTTCGGAACAGGCATCACCGGCCAACCGGCGTATGCCGGGCGGTCAGGGTCCGTTCGTTTGGCGGCCTTCAGGAACTGATCGAACGGAAATTCCGTGAATTCGCCCTTCGTGGTCATCCTGCCGATGAAGGAGGGCGCCGCTGTAGTAGTTGGCCATCCACAGATTGCCGTCGGCGCCGGTCGTCACGTCCAGCGGGCCGAGACCCTGCGGATCGAAGCGCGTGAGGATGCCAGCTCACGATCGGACCGAGAGTCGGTCCGAAACGCTTCAGCTCCTCCGCGGTGGGAATCGGAGCGGACGGGGTTGCGACACGCCGGACCATTCCTTTGGGCAAAGGAAAGTGCTGATAGTTGGTGCAGTCGAGCGAGACTCGGCCGAGGCCGCAGCTCGCCCCTCCGACGCCCGGCGGCGTCGTGCCGCAGCCGGCCGCGCCGTCGATGAACCAGACGTTGCGATCGGGCCCCAGTGTCAGCGAGCCGCCGGCGCCCTGGGGTATGACGCATTCGCGAATCGCCTGCGCCTGGGACGAGAGGGAGAAGGACGCGCCGATCGCAACCGCGATACAGGCCAGGGTCTCGCGACGAAGATTCATCAGAGCCTCACCGTCTAGTTGTTCTTTTACGACGGCATCCTGAACGGCTTCGCAGGCGGACGCAATGCGTCAGGAATGTTGCCGATCGATCAGAGATTGGCCCAGACTGCTCGCAAGCGGACCTTAGTCTCGCCGAAAAACAACACGGTCCATTCTCCGGGGAAATTTGATGCGAAGGAATTCGATCGTCGATCTGTCTGTGCGCCGTGCGCTGAAGGTCGCAGCACTCGCCGCCGGCACGTCGGCCGGCCTGATGCTCTCTTCCGGGCACCACGTTCGCGGCGGCTGCCGAGGCCGAGAGGCTCGAAGAGGTGGTCGTCACCGCGCGCTTCCGCGAGGAAAACCTGCAGAGCACGCCGCTGGCGATTTCGGCGTTCTCGGAAGACGACCTGCACGGCGCGCAGCGTCGTGAACGTCAGCGACCTCGGCGCCACGATCCCGAACGCCTTCATCCGCCAGCAGAACAGCAACTTCGGCCCGACGCAGACCATCGGCATGCGCGGCGTGATCCAGACCGACTTCACGTACGCGTTCGAGCCCGCGGTCGGCATCTACATCGACGACATCTACCACGGCACGCTCACCGGCTCGACGATGGACCTGCTCGACCTCGAGCGCGTCGAGGTGCTGCGCGGCCCGCAGGGCACGCTGTTCGGCATCAACACCATGGGCGGCGCGGTGCGCCTCATCTCGAAGAAGCCGCAGGGCGACGGCTCGGGCTACGTGGACGCCACGTACGGCTCGCGCAGCCGCATCGACGTGAAGGCGGTCGGCGACTTCTCGCTGATCGACGACAAGCTGTTCGCGCGCGTCTCGGGCATCTCGCGCCGTCAGGACGGCTATGGCCAGCACCTCGACTTCACGTGCGAGATGATCCGTCGCGGCACGCCGCAGCTCGCGGGTCTCGGCGACGGCCTCGGTGCCGGCGCCACGCCGACGAGCGCAGCCGGTGGCGGTCGCGGTCGGCAGCGCCGCGGACAACAACTTCTCGTTCCCGCAGACGATCGACCCTCGCTCGGGCGGCTGCAAGCTGGGTGAACTCGGCGGCTCGAAATCGCAGGGCGGCCGGCTGCAGTTGCGCCTGATCTGCAGAACGATCAGCTCGAGTTCAATCTGAGCGGCGACTACTCGACGCAGTCGTCGGATCCGCCGGTCGAGACGCTGCTCACGCGTCGCAAGGACACGGCGTACGACAACAGCACGATCTTCCCGCGCTACGGCATCCGCAACGACGACCGCTTCGTCACGGGCAACCCGTACACCAACTACGCCACGTTCGGCAACGTCCTGACCGGCATTGCGTACGACCCGACCACGCACCTCACGGCGTGGGGTGTGAACGGCACGACCGACTACAAGATCACCGACAAGATGGCGCTGACCTGGTCAGGGGCTACCGCACCTACGAGACCACCTGGAGCAACGACAGCGACGCGACGCCGTTCGAGCTGCAGCAGACCAACCAGATGCAGCAGCATCGCCAGGTGCAGGGCGAGAGCGCGACTCAGCGGACTGCTGCTCGACGACAGCCTCGACTGGACGGTGGGCCTGTTCTATTACAACTCCGACAGCCGCATCTACAACACGGCCAACTTCCCGACCTTCGGTCTGAAGTTCACCACGGACGACCTCTACTCCACGGAGAACAAGTCCGCGTTCGCGCACGTGAACTACAAGCTCACCGACCGTTTCTCGCTGTCGGGCGGTCTGCGCTATTCGGATGAGTCCAAGTCGAACTTCTTCCGACACATCGGCCAGTTCGTGTTCCCGGCGCCGCTCGATTTCGGCGGCAACCACGTGAGCTTCAAGGCAGGCGCGGACTTCCAGGCCACGGACAACATCTTCGTGTACGCGTCTGTGTCCGACGGCTTCACGTCTTCGGGCGTCACGCCGCGCATCTTCACGGCCGAGCAGCTGCGGCCGCTCGAGGGCGAAGAGGTCATCAACTACGAGCTGGGCGCGAAGATCGAGCTGTTCGACAAGAAGCTGCGCATGAACTCGGCGATCTTCTATCCTCGACTACAAGAATCGCCTCACGCAGGTCACCGGTTCACAGTGCAACCTCGCGGGCAGCGCCGAGCCCGGGTCCGGTGTACTTCCTCGCGGGCGCGAACTGCCCGGCGGGCACGCCGCGCGCGGGCCAGGCCGGCCTCAGCTGGTTCTACTACGCGCAGACGCCGGGCGAGGTGAAGGGCGCCGAGACGGAGATCTCGTACTTTCCCGTCGACGACCTGTCGATCAACGTATCGGTCGGCTACAACCAGTTCAAGGGCGACGAGAAGAACACGGCGCTGCCGACGTACCGCGATTCGAGCTCGATCCTGCAGCCGAAGTGGACGACCAGCGCCGGTGCGCAGTACACGTTCCATCTCGGTGACTTCGGTCGACTGACGCCGCGCCTCGATTACTACTACCAGTCGTACCGCACCAACGGCACGCATCAACCTGCCGCAGCGTGACCCCGATGACATCAATCCGGGCTATGGCATCTACAACGCCCGCCTGACCTTCGATCCCGTGAGCTCGGACTACCAGGTCTCGCTGGCGGTGCTCAACCTCACCGACCACTTCTACTGGTCACAACTCGGTACGGCGACGACGCGCCTGGGTGTACCCGCCACGGCGCGCTCGGGCAACCCTGGTCGGCCGCGCGAATGGTCGATCCAGTTCCGCAAGAACTTCAACGGGCTGTAGCCGTCGATGGATCTCGCTGGTCCCCAGGCTGAGCGCCGGGGACCGGCGGGGCTCGTAGTTGGGGGCTGCTGCGCTTCAGTCGTTCAGCGGCTGCCAGCGTCCGTCGCGCACTGCCCAGTACTCCACCAGCTCCGCGCTCGAGTTGTCGCGACGATAGACCACGCGGGCGCTGCGCTGCCGCGGATCGAAACTGATGCCGGCCACCGCGATGACTTCCGCGCCGCCAATTCCGTTGCGGAACATCTGCTGCCGGCGTTCGAGCAACGCAGCTTCCAGTTCGCGGCGAGGCTCGGTGCGTACGACGGTCGCTTTGGACACGACCGGCCGCGCGCGTGCCGGCAGGGCGACTACAGGCGTCGGTGTCTGGATCCGCACCGGGAACGCCTGCAGCTCCGCGCGCACCGGCGGCGGTGGCGGACGCACCGCGGCAACTGGGGCACTCTGGCGCGCCCCACCGACACCGACGGCCGAGATCAGTGCGCCAGTCGCCACCACTATGGCAATCGCGACCATCGACCAGGCGAGCCGGGACGGCGTCTGAACGGTCGGCAGGGGACGCGACAGGGCCGCTGCCGAGGTGTCGCTGACCGCCAGCGGGCGAAGCACATCGAGCACTGCAGCCGCGCTGGCCGGCCGCGACTTCGGGTCCGCCGCCCGCAGGGAGTGCACCAGGCGCGCGAGGACCGCCGGCGCGCCGTGCGCGCGAGGCCCGAGCATCTCCGCGAGCATCACGCCCAGCGCGTAGAGGTCGAGCCGGGCGTCGGCGTCGCCGCTGACGAAACCCTCGGGTGCAAGGTAGCTGCGCGTGCCGTGGAGCGGTGCCTGACGTGGCTTGCGCACGCGACAGGCGAGGCCGAAGTCGATGAGCTTGCACGTCAGCACACCCGGTTCGCTACGAGCCACCAGCACGTTCGCGGGCGACAGGTCGCAATGCACGATCCCCCGAGAATGGATGGCCTCCAGGCCCGACGCGATCTGCACGGCAATCGAGACAGCGGTCTGCCAGGAAAGAGACGCGTTCTCGGCGAGGAACTGCCGCAGCGTTGCGCCGCTGATCCGCTCCAGCGCGATGAATGCCGTGCCCCGCAGGGTTCGCCCTTGATCGAGTACGGTGACCAGATTCGGGTGGCGCAGGCCTGCGAGGGTCTTCGCCTCGCGCAGCAGCCGCTCCGAGGCCACCTCGGCACCGGTCGAGTCGCCGGACGCGACCTTCAGCGCAACCGGGCGCTTCAGTCCGAGGTCGGTCCCCGCATAGACGTCGGACATGCCGCCGCGCGCCAGCAGCCCCTCGATGCGGTACCGGCGCGCGATGAGGTCGCCCGTGCGGTAGGCCGGTGGCGATCGTTCCGCGATGACTTCGTCGTCGCACTCGAGCGGGGCGGTCGCGTCGAGCAGACCGTCCGGATCGGACGACGCAGTCGTATTTGTCGTAATCAGGCTCGCCATGGACGGGAGGGTGGCCGGTCAGCGCTGAACCCCTCCTGAACTGGCCCCGGCGGGGCCTCCTTCAGGCAGGCTGGCGCAGGATTCTGGCCATCGGTCTGCCTTTCGCGAGCTCATCGACCAGCTTGTCGAGCTGACGCAGCCGTCGCATCGACGGTTCCGCCACTTCCTCCACGCGCACCCCGCACACCGTCCCCTTGATCAGCTCGGCGGCGGGGTTGAACGCGGGCGCGCCATCGATGAACGAGCCCAGGTCGTCCTCGCCCTGCGTCCACGCCTGCAGCTCGGCCGCGGTGTAGCCAGTCAGCCAGCCAATGACCTCGTCGAGCTCCGCGCGCTCGCGCTGCTTGCGTTCGACCTTGTTGAGCCAGGCGGGATAGATCTTCGCGAACGGCATGCGGAAGATGCGGTGTCGGTCGGAGTCCGGAGTTGCCATCAGCTAGAATCGCACGTGAAGCGTGCGGATGCAGGGAGTCGCGTTGGGCAAGCCGGTGTTCGAACCCAACGCCGTGGCGTGGGATGCACAAGATGCGCCTGCTCGCCAGGCCACGCTGACCCGCATCCTCATCCGCATCTCGCGCGAGGCCCTGCAGGGCGCGAGCCTCGATTCGATCATGCAGGGCATCTGCGATTGCCTGGTGGCCGAGCTGCCGGTCGCGATCGTCAGCGTGCTGCTGCTCGATGACGACAACCAGAGATTCGTGCACGAGGTCTGCGCCGGGGAGTTCACCCGTTCACCGCTCGCTGCGCTCGGCGAGTGGCCCATCACGGTGGGCGCGGCCGGCCGCTGCGTGCAGCTCGGGCGCCCGCACCTGATACCCGACACAGCGACCGATCCGGATTATGTCGCGGGCAACTCCACCGCGCGTTCCGAATACCTGGTTCCGATCCGGCACGGCCGCCGCCTCCATGGCGTGCTCAATCTCGAGTCCGCACGCACCGACTTCTTCGGCCCGGAGGCGTGCGCGGTGTTCGACGCGGTGGCCGACCTGGTCGCCGGTGCGATCCATTTTGCACGCATAGCCGATGAGCTGACCGCGGCCAATCGCAAGCTGCATCAGTTGTCGATGCGCGATGCGCTCACCGGGATAGCCAACCGTCGCCAGTTCGATGCTCGCCTGGCCCAGGCGTGGGCGCGTCGCGACGGCGCGCCGCTGGCGCTGCTTCTCGCCGATGTCGACTGCTTCAAGGCGCTGAACGATTCTGCGGGGCATCTGCACGGCGATGAATGCCTGCGGCGCATCGCCCGGATCTGCGAGCAGTTCGCGGTCGAGGATCACGATCTCGTTGCCCGCTATGGCGGCGAGGAGTTCGTGCTCTTGCTGCCTGGGCGCACGATCGATACCGCCATCGCGCATGCCGAGGCGTTGCGTCGTGCGGTGGCAGGGGAGCAGATCGCGCATCCCGCTTCGCCCCTCGGGCCGCATGTGACGGTGAGCGTGGGCGTCGCGGTGCTGATACCGTCGGGCGATGCGTCGCCCGAGCAGCTCGTTGCCGCCGCCGACCGCGCGATGTATGACGCGAAGACGAGCGGGCGCGACCGTGTTGCGTGGTGCGCATCCGTCACCGAGGAGTCCTCATGAAAGCGCTGCTTCGTCTGATGGTCCTGATGTCGTCAGTCTGCGTGAGCCTCGCCGTGAACGCTGCGGAACCGGGCAGAAGCGCAGCGCTGATCGAGCGGCTCGAACGCTGGCGCGCGGAGCTTCCGCAAGGCCACGGCCCTCACCGCGTCGTGCGCCTTGTCGAGGCCGATCTTCCCGATTACACGATCTATCGTCCTGCCGATCTTCGCCGCGCCGGCCCGCTGCCCATCGTCGCATTCGCCAACGGTGCATGTCGCAACACCTCGATCGAATATGCCGCCTTCCTGAGCGAGCTCGCGTCGAACGGCTATCTGGTCGTCGCGGTGGGACGGGACGACCAGCCCTTCGAGCTCGCTCCGGGCGTGAGGCAGGTCATGGACGAGAAAGCGCTCATTGCCGCCGTGGACTACGCGATCGCGCGCAACGCCGACAGCAAGAGCGCTTATCACCGCAGGGTCCGCGCCGATCGCATCGCCTACATGGGCCATTCCTGCGGCGGCATGCAGGCATTGACGGCCAGCGCCGAACCGCGTGCCACCACCACGGTAGTGCTCAACAGCGGCTACTACCGCACCATCCCCGCGAAACCGCCCGGTCCGCTGCCGGCGTATCGTCGCTGGTCCGAGCTGCATACGCCGACGCTGATACTGGCCGGCGGCCCGAAGGACGTCGCGTACCGCATCGCGCGGGACAGCTACGAAGATGGCGCAGCAGCCAACCTGCCGATCTTCCTCGCGAGCCTGCCCGGCGTAGCGCACAGCGGCGCATATGAGGCGCCGGACCGCGAATGGTCGCGTGTCGTGGTCGCGTGGCTCGACTGGCAGCTCAAGGGCAGCAGGAAGGCCGGCGCGCAGTTCGTCGGCGAGCCGTGCGGCCTGTGCACGAACGCTGCATGGCAGGACGTGTCCGGTCACGGGCTCGGCACGCGACGCTGATCGATAGTGTGAGGCCACGGAGGGTTTCGATGTCAGGGGCAGCGGGCCGCAGCGGTGACACGAGCTGGAGCACGGCCGACGTTCCGCGTTCGAGCGTGCGCGATTTCTGGCACGAAGCCGTGCGATGCGCCATCAACGTCGTCGACGTGCACATCGAAGACAGCGAGACCTTCAGCGCATCGCTGCGGCAGCGCAAGCTCGGTCCGCTCGCGATGAGTCACATCGACGTGCATGGAACACAGGTCGTACGACGCACTCCGTCGATCATCGCCCGCTGCGACACCGTGCTGTTCAGTGTCATCCACCTGCGGACCGGGACGGGCTGGCTTCGGCACTGCGGTCGCGAGGTGAAGTTGCAGCGTGACGAGTGCGTCATCGTCGACAGCCGCGAGCCCTACGAGATCGCGATCGTCGGCCGTGGCGAAAGCCTGTCCGTTCACATGCAGCCTGAGTGGCTCGAGGATCAGGTGCACGTCGTACGGCGCGCGGTCGCGAAGCCCCTGGCGCGCAGCAGCGCGTGGGCGGGCCGGTTGCTGGATCTGATGAGCGCCGCTCATGCCGTCGATGCGGAAGAGGTGTCGTCCGAAATGTTCGTGCAGCACTTCGGAACCACGCTCGCATTGGCCGCGGGCGGCATCGACGTGCCGACACCGGTGTTGCGAAACGGCTTCCACGCGGTGCAGATGACGCTCGCGGAACGCGCTTCGGCGCCGAATCTGCGGGCCGAAGACATCGCCGGCGCGCATCGCATCTCCGCGCGCCAGGTGCATCACATCTACGCTGCCCAGGGCACCACGTTCAGCAGCGAGCTGATGCGCTTCCGGCTCGAGCGTGCGCGTGCGATGCTGCTGGACGAGCGATTCCGGTCGGTGCCCGTCGACCAGATCGCCCGCCGCTGCGGTTTTTCCGACTCACGCCATTTCCGGCGGAGATTCCGCCAGCACTTCGAGGCTTCGCCGGCGTCGGTCCGGCAGTCCGACGGCCGGCTCCCGCATCGCTGACGGCGAGACGCCGAACAACGCGCGGAAGCGCCGCCGGAAGTGACCGGCGTCAGAAAACCCGCACTGCCAGGCGATGTCGTCGATCGAGCGGGCGGACTCGGCCGGATCGAGCAGCAGCCTTTGCGCGCGTCCCAGTCGCACGCGGATCAGCTCACGGCCGCAGCTCGTGCCGTTCGCGGAGAAGATGGCATGCACGTAACGCAGCGAGATGCCATGCGCGTGGGCGATTTCGGCTACGGTGACGTTGCAGGTGGAAGCGAGCTCGGCCAGCGTCCGCTGCAGTGATTTGAAGGTCTTGCGCGAATGCGCCGTGGAGCGCACTTCGATCGCGTCGACGGTGAGCGCCAGCGCGGTGCATAGATTTCGGGCAACCAGGTATGGCGGTGAAGCGCCCGCATCGGCGTGAATGGTGTCCATGACTTCGCGGAGCGTTCCCGACCACGATTGCCTGCTGCCGAGTGGCACGGCTACCGCGACTTGCGGGTCGGGAAGGTAACTCTCCACACAGTCGACCGGCAGTTGGAACCACAGGATGTCGCTACCGTGCTCGAAGATGAGTGCGCACGGTTCACGTCCATCGAGCAGCACGCATTCATCGGCGCGCAGCGATACTTCACCGCCGCGATGGTGCAGCCAGCCCCGGCCGGAACGCACGCGGATCAGCGCGAACGCGGGCGTCGCGCAGTTGGCGCTGATGGCGGCCATTTGCTCGGTCTGCGTGCCGTCCGCCGTCACGCAACTCATCTGCAGTCGCCCGATGGGGCGCATGGCGGTGCAGTGGCACGCGTCGACCGGCATCGTCGTGCTCCCTCGGGCTCTGGCGATGACGGTAGCAAGCTTGCCGCGCAGGGTCATCGCACCGGCGGATTAACACCACGTTAAAATGCGCATCGCGCCTCCTCGCGCGCGGCTGGTCCGGTTGCTGGCCTCCGGCAATCGTCGGAAGATGCGCCATGAGGCTTCCGTCCACCACCGTCCGGATGAAGCTCGCGCTGACTGCCGCGGCGGGACTGGTGCTGATGGGCCTGATGACGGCCATGGTGCTCAACACCAGCAGCGCGGCGTTCGAGGTGGTCGCGCGCACGCAGGCCGATCACGAACGCATGCGCAGCTTCGTCCAGTTGCGCTTCGCGCTCGACCGTCTGCAGAGCCGCGCTTATGACAGCGTGCGTAGCGGGAGCGTCGAGGCGAGTGCCGCGAAGGACAGGCTCGATCAGGCGCGTGCCGAGTTTCGCCGGGCGGTGGAGCGCGCGCAGGCAGGTGCGTCGGATACCGATCTCGGGCGCGAACTGGTCGCGAGGGTGGGCCAGCAGAGCGAAGCCGTGCTGCGCACGTTCGAGCAGGGCGCCGAACTGCAGCAGGCCATCGACGCGGTGGGGGCAGACGGCGGCGACAAGGCAGCGGTCGACGAGATGCGGCGGTTGTCAGCCCCGTTCCTGCGATTCGTCAGGACCGTGGATACCGAGATCGAGCGCAGCGACAGCGTGGTTGCCGCAGCCACCGGCTGGGCGGTCGAGCTGCAGCGTTCGATGCGCACCGCGGCGTTGCTCGGTCTCGTACTGGGCATCACGGTCACCGCGGTCATCTTCGTGCTGCTCATGTTCCGGCTCGGACCGGCGCTGCAGCACCTGGAAAGCGGAGCGCGCGCATTCGGCGCCGGCCGTCTCGAGCATCGCATTCACGTCGGCGGACGTGACGAGCTGACGCGGCTCGCCAGCGCCTTCAACGCGATGGCCGGCGAGCTCGGGGAGAAGCAGGCTGCGCTGGAGGACAGCCGCGCCGGGCTCGGGCGGGCGGTGGCCGAGCGAACCGCGGAATTGAAACAGGCGAATGCGGCACTGTCAGCCGAAGACGAGCGCAGGCGCCTGTTCCTGGCCGAGGCCAGTCACGAGCTGCGCATTCCGGTCACCATCATCCGCGGTGAGGCCGAGGTCGCGTTGCGTTCGGGCGCCAGCGGATCGGCGGAAGCGGCCGAGACTTTCGAGCGGATCCTCGAGCAGACGCGCGACATCACGCGCCTGCTCGAAGACCTGTTCCTCATTGCGCACGCCGAAGCCGGCGGTCTGCGCCTCGCGCTGCAGCCCACCGACGTGAACGAGCTCGTTGCGCATCTCGCGCACGATTTCTCCACGCTGGCGTTCGAAAGCGGGGCGTCGGTGCGCGCTGAGGTCGCCGGCATGCTGATGGCTACGATCGATGCAGGCCGTGTTCGGCAGGCACTGTCCGCGCTGATCGACAACGCGCTGCGCCACACTCGCGAGGGCGTCGCGATCACGCTGGCAACGCGACGTGAGGGGGACCAGGTTCACATCCGGGTCGACGACGATGGCCCGGGCATCACCGAGACCGAAGCGCAGGATCTGTTCGGCCGCTTCCGTCGGGGCGCCACGCGCGGTGAAGGTTCGGGCCTCGGACTCACCGTCGTGCGTGCACTCGCTCAGGCGCACGGCGGCACTGCGAGCCTGCGCACCAGCGAGACGGGAGGCGTGTCGGCGGTTCTCAGTCTGCCGCTCGGTTCGATGGCGGGCATGAAGGCGGTGGCATGACGTCGGCGTTGCTGGTCGAGGACGACGAGCGGGTGCGACGCTTCGTGATCCGCGGACTGGAAGCCGAAGGCTATCTCGTCTCGACGGCCGCAGACGGTCTTGACGGACTCGAGCTGGCGCGGGAGGGACGCTTCGACGTCGTCATCCTCGATCTGATGCTGCCGGGTCTCTCGGGGAAGGAGCTGTGCCAGCAGCTTCGCGCGGCCGGTGTGCAGGTGCCGATCCTGATGCTGACGGCGCTCGATGCACTCGAGAACAAGGTGGAAGGGCTGCGCAGCGGTGCCGACGACTACCTGACGAAGCCGTTCGACTTCGATGAACTGCTGGCGCGTATCGAGGCCCTGGTACGTCGCTCGAAGGGCGCGCTCCCCCACACGAGTTCCATCCTGCGCGCCGGCGACGTGATGCTCGATCGCGAAGCGCACGTGGTCCGGCGGGCCGGCAAGCCCATCGAGCTGACCAGCACCGAGTTCCAGTTGCTCGATTTGCTGATGAGCAATGCAGGCAAGGTCTTGAGTCGAACCCGCATCCTGCTGAAGGTCTGGAACTGTGATTCAGACCCGCTGACGAATGTGGTCGACGTCTACATCCGACGTCTGCGCACCAAGCTCGGATGGGACGCGGAGCGCGGCATGCTCCGCACGCTGCGTGGCTACGGCTACAAGCTCGAGATCGACCCGGATCCCGAAGCCAGCGCCTGACCGGTCGGCGCGGCCCTGCGACACCCCTTCCCCCGATTCTCCCCGTGTTTCACCCCGACTGACTGCGCGCCGCCAGCAAGGATCGTCTGCAATCTCAATCGCAGCGAGGCGGACATGAAAACGAATCTCGGAGTCCTGATGGTCACGGCGGCCGGGGTGCTGGTCGCGTGCGGTGGTGAGGACAACGCGCCGGTGGTTCCGCCGGTGGCGGCTGCGCCCGCACCGGCGCCAGCGCCGGCACCCCCGCCCGAATGGAGCGCCCCTGCCGCGGTCGGGCCGGGGGGCTGTCCCATCGAATCGCGCGACGGCAAGCTGCTGTACACCGCGGCGGGACCGGCCGATACGAATGGTCTCGACATCTGGGCCAATCGGCGCGATGGCGCGACGTATGACAGCCGCACCAAACTCGGACCCCCAGTGAGCCTTGCCGATACCAACGATTTCTGTCCCACGCCGATCATGGGCGACTGGCTGATGTTCGTATCCACGCGCGCGGGGGCCGACAAGTGCGGTGAACCAGGAGCGGCGCCCGGCCTTGCCGGCGCGGACATGTTCATCACGCGTTTCGGGGTGGAGCGGCCGACGGCCGCCGCCACGGCGCTTGTGATGCAGCCGTACGGCGAGCCGAAACGGCTGGCCTGCTACCCGAACGGGCCGAACACCAAGGGGACGACCTTCAGTCCTTCGCTGGTCATGACCCCGGATGGCGGGCTGTTGTTCTATTCGAGCAATCACAACGGTGTGGCGCCGACCGGCAGCCAGGACATCTTCGTCAGCGAAATGGCGCCCGACGGCTCCTTTGGTCCCGGCAAGGCGGTCGCATCGCTCAACACCGCTTCGGAGGATCAGCAGCCCAACGTTGCCCGTGACGGCCTCTCGATCGTGTTCGCATCGAACCGCGGCGGCAACATGGACATCTACATCGCGACGCGCGCGAAACTCACGGACGACTGGTCGGCTCCGCGCAATCTCAGCGTCGAACTCAAGTTCCCCACCGCGGCGTCGGCCGAGACGCGGCCTTCATTGTCGTGGGACCTGCAACGCCTGTACTACGGTGCCGACGGTCAGGCTTACACCAGCACGAGGGCGAAGACGAACTAGGTTGGCGAACCCGCAAGGCGACCAGGGAAGGTCCCGCCCTGCTGCTCAACGTTCGAGCCCGAGCCAGTTCTCCACCAGCGTCAGTGGCTCCGACCGGCGTTCTGCCGGCACGGCGATCAAGGCCTTCTGGCCATCCGGAGAGAGGTCATAGCCGTAACCCCCGATCGAGCTCGTGGTCGCGAACACGGGCTCCACCGAAGTGACGGCGAGGTTGTTCCCGGAGATCCGGAGGGAGGCTTCCTGCAGATGTCCGTCGCGATCCCGGTAGATGATGGCCTGCAGGTCGCGCCGCCAGCGGGGTTGGACACCGCCGTTCGAGGAGATCCGATGCATCTCCGTGGGCTGCGCCGCAGGCGCCACATAGACCTCGGGCCGGTCGGACACGCTGCTCTCGAACGCGATCCATCGATCGTCCGGAGAGAACTGCGCCCATCGCTCATCGGCTGTCGTATCGAGCAGCCGTTCGGGGCGGCGTTGCCCGCCGTCAGGATCCGGGCGAAGCGGCAACCGCGAGAGCTGGAAATGCTCGCCGCCGCCCGTGAAGTACAGCAGCTGTCTACCGTCGTTCGAGACGCTGGTGGGGACCTTGTCGGTCCCGTCGGCGAAGACCAGCTCTTCCGGTCCCATGCCGCTGGCGGATTTCCGGTAGAGGTCGTAGTTCCCTCGACGGGTCGAGTTGAAGAACACCGTGCCTCCATCGGCGGACCATCGGCCGTAGTACTCCCCACCGGCATCAGTCGTGAAGCGATTGGCGAGCCCGCGTTCCAGGTCGAAGGCCCACAGATCGAAATTTCCCAGGGCATCCGGTGCAGAGGCGAGGAGCGACTTGCCGTCGGGCGACAGCTCGAGATCGAAGAACGCCCTCGGCTCACCGAGCTTGCCGATTGCCTTTCCCGACCGGTCGAACCACGTGAGCTGGGTCAGCGTGTCGGTGCCCTTCTGATACGCGATCAGGCCGTTCTGGGACGCCGAAAACACGCCGCTGTACAACAAGGTGCCGAGTCGCTGCACCGGCTCGGCGATCGGCACGGCCTCACCGGTCGTGCGCAGCGAGCCGACATCGAACGGCTGCGCAACGAGGGCATTGCCTCGCAGGTAGAGCAGTCGGCCGCTCGCGTAGATCGCGTTCGATTCCGCGTTGCCGACCACCGTGCTCTTCGTACTGCTCAGCGAGCCGAGCTTCAGCGTCGCGCGCCCCGCGCCGGGCCACGAAACGAACAGGAAGTGCTCGCCGTCCGGCAGGAACCAGGGGTAGCCGTGGCCGGAAACTTCCGAGGTCGTCGCGAGCTCCACGCTGCCGCCGCCGGCCGCGATCTTCTGCAGCGGGGAGAACTCGCTCGCGATGAAGACGATCTTGCCCTTGGCGCTCCACGAGCCGCCCGCGCCGGGGCCCTGCGCCGCCGTGAGCGAGATCGGCGCGCCACCGTGCGTGTCGATCTTCTTCAGGAAGCCCGCTGCGTAGAACGCGACCCAGCGGCTATCCGGCGACCAGAACGGGTGATGCGCTCCGGCAGTGCCGGGCAGGGGAACGGGAGCGGTGGAATCGAGCGCGCGCAGGTAGAGCTGCGCTTCCCCCTCTTCGCCCAGCGCCGTGAACACCATCGAGCGACCATCGGGCGACAGCGCTGCCGGACCGTCGGTGCGCGTGAAATCGAAGCGCGTGTTCTCGGGGGGCAGCACGGTGGTGACCCGGACTCGTGGTGCGGCGACGGGCGGACGCAGGCTGAGCCACGCCAGTGTCGCGCCGAGCGCTGCAACCGCGCACGACGCGGCGAGCGCCATCGGCCAACGGTGTCGCCACGAGAGGCTAGCCGCAGGATTTTCGAGGTCTCGCGCGATCCATTCCAGCTCGATCTGCAGATCGCGTGCCGATTGCCAGCGCTCATCCGGATCGGCATGCAGGCACCGCTCGACGAGATCGCGCAGCCGCGTGGGCAGGCCTGCGGTCCGCAGTGCTTCCCCCGGGGCCGGACGGCTGCCGGTCGCCATCTCGTACAGCAGCACACCGAGCGCGTACACGTCCGAGCGAGCGTCGGCGATTGCGCCGCGCCACTGTTCCGGTGCGATATAGGCGGGCGTGCCGAGGATGGCGTTCGCGGCCGTCAGTGTCGGATCGCCCCTGGAAACCGGCCGATCGGCAAGCCTGGCCAGGCCGAAATCGAGCACTTTCACGCCCGACTTCCCGAGCATGATGTTGCCAGGCTTCAGATCGCGATGAACGATGCCCTGCGCATGGGCTGCGGCGAGCGCACTCGCCACCTGCATGCCGTACGCAAGAGTGCGTTCGAGGGAGAGCTTGCCGCGGGCCAGTCGTGCGGCCAGCGACTCGCCTTCGACGAATTCCATCGCGAGGAAGTTGGGCCCGACGTCATACAGCGTGCAGACGTTCGGATGATTCAGCGCGGCGATGGCATGGGCCTCGCGCTCGAAACGGTCGGTGAATTCCTCCCGCACGATCTTGATGGCGACGGGCCGCCCCAGGCGGGAATCGTGCGCGCGGAACACCTGTCCCATGCCGCCTTCGCCGAGCAGGTTCTCGATCGTATAAGGGCCAATCCGCGATGGGGGCATGCCTGTCGAGGCTAGCACGGCGCGCAGGCTCGCTTCCCCACCACGGGCGCGATCAGCGGCGGCGCAGCATGGTCGCCGTCGGAGCGGACGAGCTGCGACTGCGGTAGACGAGCGTCCGCTCGCCGCAGATGAACTCATCGCCACTGTGCAGCAGCGCGGTTCCCTCGATCTGCTTGCCGTGCAGCCGGGTACCGTTCTTGCTGCCCAGGTCTTCGAGCACCGCGCGCGTGGCCTCGATGGTGAGTCGCGCATGACGCCGCGAGATGGTGCCGTGGTCGATGTGGACATCCGCGGCCGTGTCGCGCCCGATGATGTTGGCGCCGGGTTTCAGGGCATGATTGCGCTCGCCGACGATCAGCCAGTGGCCGTCATCGGCGGCCCTCGGTGTGCGCAGCGGGGTGGCATCGAACGCATAGCCGACGCGGTGGGCCGTGCGGATGATCGGCGCGCCTGCGCCACTCTCGTGCAGCGCGCGGCGGATCTCCTTGATCAGCCCCACCAGCGTCGCGTCGCTGACGACCCCGCCGCGCCATAGCCGGGCGTGGATCTCGGTCTTCGCGACGACGCGTGGCGCGGCCTCGGCGAGCAGCCACAGCAGATCGAAAGCCTTGGGCGTCAGATGCAGCGGCTGCGTGCCGTTCGAGAGCAGCCGCCGCGACTCGTCGATGCTGAAGGAACCGAACTGCAATGGCATCCCGCGTCCCTGCTGTCGCTGGAGGGCGAGTATCGCTCACGCGCATCCTGGTGCGCATTTCCCCGCTGTAGGGCTCAGCTTGTCCGGGTTGCGCGTCACATACACCGCGACGATACGGCTCTCGTCCTGCGGCGCACTCGCGCGAGGGAACGTCGGACGCGTCGTGGAGTGACGACGTTCCGGATCCGCGCACTCATGGCCGTCCCGCCGGCGTCGTCGGTTCGGTGTCGTTCGTATCGCTCCTCGAATGATTCGCCGGCTTCATAGACGCGCGGTGCGCCGTCGTTCACCGCGCTGCGGACAGCGCCGGCCACCACGCGTGCGATGAACGCCGACTTCGCGTGCGTGTGCGTGGGCGACGTGCTACCCGGCGTAGTCCACCGCGCCGCCTCGGCGGCCGTGAAGGGAAGCCCGGTGCTCAGGTCGCGGCGGTGATCACCGCAAGGCGAAAAAAGACGAATTTCCTGTCCATCGACGTCTCCGAAGGTCTTGCCGGGATACAGACGACTTTGCGAGGAGCGTGCCGCGGAAGACCGTACCGTTCAATTGCGGTGGCTTGTTCACTTCCAGCCCCCCATTTCGTGCGCGCTGGGGCCGCAGCATCGGCGCGAAGCCCGTCTAGAGTGCGTCAGGGCGGCGTTCGCCGGTAACCAGACCAACCAGATCGGGGGGCACAACGATGGATCGTTGCATCAGCGGTGTTGGCGCCGGGGAGTCACGCGCACGTCGTGCAGTCCGACTGGTGATGGCGGGGTATGCGGCACTGGCCGCGGCGCCGGTTCTGTCAGCGCAGCTCGAACGCGACACGGCGAGCGCGGCGCTCGGGGAGGTCGTGGTGACCGCCCAGTACCAGGAGCAGGATCTCGCGAAGACGCCGATTTCGCTCACGGCCATCAGCGCCGACGACCTGGAACGCAACAACATCCAGAATCTCAACGAGATCCTGAACGACGTCCCTGGCGTGAAGCTCGTGCGCGGGCCGCAGGGGTCGTTCTTCCAGATCCGCGGCATCTCGTCGATCCAGGGCGGCGGCGAGATCGACCCCGGCATGGCGTTCAACGTCGACGGCATCTACAACCCGTTCTCGAGCGCCGGGCTCATGGCCTTTTATGACGTGGCCCGCATCGAAGTGCTGCGCGGGCCGCAGGGCACGCTCTACGGTCGCAACGCGATCTCCGGCGTCGTGAACGTCATCACGCGCGATCCCGAGTTCACCGGGTTCGGTGGCAATGCGCGCGTCAGCGTCGGCAACTATGCCGCGCGCTCGGTGCTCGGCTCCGTGAACCTGCCTCTCGGCGACCGGCTGGCCGCGCGCCTCGTAGGCAACTACCAGACGCACGATGGTTACATGAGCGGAGGACACGACGACTCGAACACCATGTCGGCCCGCGGCAAGGTGTTGTTCAACGCGACCGACGACCTGCAGCTCGGATTCACGTTCGACTACGGCCACGTGTGGGCCAAGGGCATCGGCACGGCAAGAGTGCTGCCGTTCGCTCCCGACCCTTGGGAGGCGCTGCCTGACCGCGTACCGCCGTATCAGTACACGATCGCGATCGGCTACGCCGGGCTCGTGCGGTGGGATGCGGGGCCCGTCACCGTCACCTATATCCCGGCCTACAAGTCGAACGACTGGGACAACCAGGCGACGAACGGCCAGTTCATCACCCGGACCTCGATCTGGGATACGCAGATCACGCACGAGCTGCGCGTGGCCTCGAACGATACCGAGTCGCGTCTGCGCTGGCAGGCCGGCGCGTTCTACTACGATGCGGGCAACCGCCAGAAGCTCGACTTCACGCTCTTCAGGGTCGACCAGCAGGTCGACACGGAATCGAGCGCCGTGTTCGCGCAAGCCAACTACTCCTTCACGGAAGCGACGCGCGCCACGGTCGGCGTGCGCTTCACCAAGGACGAGAAGACCGAGGACGGCCAGAACTACGCCGGCACCGTTCTGCAGGGTTCGGTCACGGACTCCCGATCGAGCTGGGATTCCTGGACGTACAAGCTCGGTCTCGAGCGTGACGTGTTCGACGCGACCATGCTTTACGCGAGTGTCTCCACTGGTTTCAAGGCGGGCGGTGTATCGCTCAGCCAGGGGCCGGCGGCGACATTCGACCCGGAGGAGCTCACGGCCTACCAGGCCGGCATCAAGAGCCGGTTGTTCGATGCCCGCCTGTCGATCAACACCGAGGTCTACTACTACGACTACGACAACTATCAGGCGACCTATTCGTCGCTCGATCCCCGCTTCGGTGGCTCGATCCGCATCGTGAGCAATGCGGGCGCCGCGAAGATCCGCGGCGCGGAGATCGAGTCGTCGTTCAAGCTCACCCCCGACGATCTGCTTTCCGCCTCGGTCGCGTACATCCATGGGCGCTTCGGCAGCTTCGTGGTGCCGAACGGAATCGGCGGCACGAACGACTTCAGCGGTTCGGAGATCAACGCGCCGAGCTGGCAGCTGTCCGGGTCCTGGCGTCGCTTCTTCCAGCTCGGGGACCGGGGGCAGCTTTCGCCCTCACTGTCGGCGAACTACCGCTCCGCTACCTTCCTGGACAACCGTGTCTACGGGCCGACCACGACGCCCGCGGCCTTGCGAGGCACGCGCACCGGGCCGTTCACCCACCAGGGCGGCTTTACGAAGATGGACGCCGCCGTATCATGGGAAAGTGTGTCCGGGCAGGTGCAGGTCACGGCGTATGCCAACAACCTGACCAACAAGGTCTCGGCGACCTCGGCGAGCCGCAACACGCAGGGCCTGGTCACCGGCTATGTCGAATCGCCGCGAACCTACGGCGTGTCGTTCGACGTCAAGTTCTAACCAGTGAGACGCAATCACATGTTCACAGCAACTGCATTGCGGCGCAGCGCGATCGCGTTGCTGCGTCGACCCTGGCCGTAACGGCCACGGGGCATCACTCCACCGCCGAGTTCGACTACACCAAGCAGCAGACCATCAAGGGCACGGTGAAGGAGGTGCAGTGGACCAACCCGCACTCCTTCATCCAGCTGCTGGTCCCCGGCAAGGGCAAGGAGCCGGTCGAGTGGGCGGTGGAGATCGGCTCACCCTCGATCAACATCGCCATGGGCTGGAAGAAGACCAGCGTGAAGCGCGGCGACGTGGTGACGATGCTCATCTCGCCGGCGCGCAACGGCACTCCGCTCGGCACGCTTGCGCAAGCTCACCTTCGAAGACGGGCGCGAGTTGCTCGGCATCGCCGGACGCGCCGGCCCGCGCCCCGCGCCCGCTCCGGCGCAGGGGAAGTAAGCCATGCGACGCCTCGCCTGTGTCTGATCTCGCTGCTCACCCTGCAACTGGCAGCCTGCGGTTCGAAGTCCGGCGAGACGCTCCGGTGGCTGCGCACGCCGGATGATCTGCTCGGCATCTGGGTGCCGGATGCCGCGCCGCGCGAACTCACGGCGAATGGCGCACCGCCGCCGCTGAACGAAGACGCGGCCGCGGTGTACGCCGAACACAAGCAGCGCTTCGCAGCAGGCGATGCGGGCTACGACCCGACGACCTGGTGCTCCGGGCCCGGCATGCCGCGCATGCTGACGATGCCGTATCCCGTTCGAGATCCGCAGGTCGGGCGATCATCTGGCTTTCATCCATGGCTGGTATCGCTGGTTCCGCGCCGTCGACCTGAACGGCCCCGAACCCGAGCCACCGCTGCCGACGACCATGGGCTTCCCGGTCGGTCGCTTCGAGGGCGATACGCTGGTGATCCGCACGGTGGGCCTCACCGATACGACGGTGCTGGATGCCAGCGGTCTGCCGCATTCCGACCAGATGGTCCTCACCGAGCGGCTGCGGGTGCTGCCGGACGGCCGCCTGGAAAATCGCATGACCATCGAGGATCCGGACACCTTCACGAGTGCCTGGGAGACGGTGCTCACGTTCCACCGCGATCCGGCTGCGCGTGTCACGGACGACGTCTGTCCGGACCGGCTGGCGAAAGGCGAGCCGGCCGAACTGCTCACGAAGCCGAGCCCGCCCACCGCGGCTGCCGCTGCCGCCGCGCGCCGCAGCGAAACCCGCGTCCAGGCTACGGTGGCCGCGCCGCGCTTCACCGGCATGTGGGAAGCCGAAGACCTTCGGCATGTTCGTGCCCGAGGCGGAAGCGAAGTTCACGGCCAGCGGCAAGTCGCTCTTCGACGGAACGCGGCCGCGATGAAGAGCGGCCACATCATGCAGACCGCATGGACGTCCTGCCGACCGGGCGCGGTCTCGACGATGACCATGCCGCGTGAGCGCATCCTCGTGCTCGAGATCCCCCGGAGAGATCACGATCCTCTACGAGATGCCGCGAATGGTCCGGCGCATCCACATGAATGCGGAGCATCCGAAGGATCTGGAGCCGAGCTACGTGGGTCACTCCATCGGCCGGTGGGAGGGCGACACGCTGGTCGTCGACAGCATCGGCTTCAACGGCTATGCCGAACTCGGTGCGGGTGGCCAGCCGACGAGCCCGCAGCTGCACACGGTCGAGCGCTTCACGCCCGCTGCCGACGGCAGCATCGACATTGAAGTGACGATCACCGATCCGGAGTACTACTCGGAGCCGGTAGCGTTCAAGCGCGGCTGGAAGAAGAATGCGAGCCGTCATCCAGCTCGAGTACGACTGCATGGAGAACCCGCGGGAAGAAGACTTCAAGCATGCCTATTTCGTGCGCGAGCAGTACCGTCCGGTCTGCGCGCGCGTCGCGGGCAAGGGAATGGAGCTTTCGAGGATGGTCTGCGGACGCTGAAGTGCAGCGAATGACACCTGACAAGGCTCAGAACATCATGCGCAAGATTCAGACAGACGGACACTCAGGCCTGCTGCAGGGAATTGCCGTGTCGCTGCTGCTGTTTTCAGCAACCGCGGTCGGCGAGCGAGGCCGAAGACCGGTTCCTGATCATGGAGTTGCAGGATCGGTACGGGTTATCCACGATTTCGGCACGCCGGAGGAATATGCGGACCTCTTCACGGCGGACGGCGACGATCGGCACGCGCACCAAGGGCAGGCAGGCGCTGATCGAGCAGGCCAAGCGCGATCACGAGAAATACAGCGCACCGCCCGGACCCGATGGCAAGGTTTCCTCGATCATGCGGCACATCATCAGCAACCGTATCGTGAAGCTGACGGGACCTGATACGGCGGAAGGCAGCTGCTACGTGATCACGATGATCAACGACAAGACGGACGGCCCGCTGGTCATGAGCATGAGTCGCTACGTGGATCGGTACGCGAGGACGAAGGACGGCTGGCGGATCGCGCACCGCGACATCGTGCTCGAGTCGGGCAATCGCGAGATCGGCAAGCGATTCGGTTTCGGACGCTGAGCGCGGGCACCGGCGCCGGCGAGCTCAGACCACCGAAGCCCGCAGTGCCTGGTCGATGTCTTCCTTCAGGTCTTCGATGTGCTCGAGGCCGATGGACAGGCGCACCATGTCCTCGGACACGCCGGCCTTGAGCAGCTCGTCCGGCGCGAGCTGCCGGTGTGTGGTCGATGCGGGGTGAGTCGCGAGCGACCGCGCGTCGCCGATGTTCACCAGCCGGATCACGAGTTTGAGGGCGTCGAGGAACTTCGCTCCAGCCGTGCGCCCACCCTTGACTCCGAAGGTGAGGATGCCCGAGGCCTGACCCCGCATGTACTTGCGTGCCAGTGCGTGGTCGGGATGTTCGGGGAGGCCGGCGTATTTGACCCAGCTCACTTGCGGGTGGGTGGACAGGAACCGCGCGACGGCCAGTGTGTTCTCGCAGATGCGGTCCATGCGTACCGGCAGTGTCTCGACGCCCTGCAGGATCAGGAATGCGTTGAAGGGCGACAGGGCCGCACCCATGTTTCGCAATGGCACCACGCGTGCGCGCCCGATGTAAGCCGCGGGCCCCAATGCCTCGGTGTAGACCACGCCGTGATACGAGACATCGGGCTCGTTCAGGCGGCGGAAGCGATCCTTGTGCTCGGCCCACGGAAACTTGCCCGAATCGACGATCACCCCGCCGATGCTGTTGCCGTGGCCGCCGAGATACTTGGTGAGCGCGTGCACGACGATGTCAGCGCCGAAGTCGAATGGTCGGCACAGGTAGGGCGTCGGCACGGTGTTGTCCACGATCAGCGGCAGGCCGTGGCGATGGGCGATCTCGGCCAGCGCACCGAAATCGGTGATGTTGCCGAGCGGATTGCCGATGGATTCGCAGAAGATCGCGCGCGTGCGGCTGTCGATCAGCCGCTCGAAGCTCGCCGGGTCGCTGTGGTCGGCGAACCGTGCCTCGATGCCGTACTGGGGCAGCGTGTGCGCAAACAGGTTGTAGGTACCGCCATAGAGCGCGGCGGCGCTGATGATGTTGTCGCCCTGCTCGGCAATCGTGAGGATGGAATAGGTCACGGCTGCCATGCCAGAGGCCAGCGCGAGGCCGGCTATTCCGCCCTCCAGCGCCGCGACGCGCTGCTCGAGCACCGCGTTCGTCGGATTCATGATGCGCGAGTAGATGTTGCCCTCGACCTTCAGGTCGAAGAGGTCTGCCGCATGCTGCGCGCTGTCAAAGGCGTACGACGTGGTCTGGTAGATCGGCACCGCCACCGAGCGGGTGGTGGGATCGGGGGAGTAGCCGCCGTGTATGGCGATGGTTTCAGGACGCATGCGAGTTCCTTGTGACGAGCGTGTTTTCGCGTCGCGGCGCTCCCGATACTAGCAGCGCAGTCGGTCCGAGAACGCCCCTGTCGCTAGTCACTCCCAGCCAACGTCGTTGCATTGCGTGTCCCGATACCAGTTCAGCATCGAAGATGCGACTCCACCTGCTCGCGGCAGCCCATCGCCGCAAAGTTCGGCTTTACGCGTCCGGGCAGCGTCGCGATCGGATAGTCGAGCTTCACGTTACCGCATCGAATACACGGCGCCCGACTACTACGGACGCCCGTGGGCCGAGATCCGGGAGAAGACGTTCGACGCCGATATGAAGCGGCCCGAGCGGGAGACGATGTTCGAGTTCAAGTGATCAGGGCGTGATGCCAGGCGACCAGCGATAGTCCGGCGACGACGACCGGATGCACGGCGCAACGGCAGCGGTGCTCTCCACCGGGGCGATCAAGCGCCAGGCGCTGCCCGGTCGGGTCAACGCCCAGACGATCGATCGCACGCCACAACGCGGCACGTCCTGCGGCGCGCTTCCGGCGTCGGGCAGGGCACCCTGGACGACGACACCCTCGAGGTCGGAATCAGGCTTGCTTCCGCCGAGCGGCGTGGTCGATCCGGCGCTCTTCACCTCGTCGACACGTCGCACGGCGCAAACGGCTTGCCCGCGGTCATTACCGACGCGCCCACCTGCATATCGGGACTCAGCGACCAACGGAACCGGGCGCTGACGGATGAGGGCAACTCTGTGCAGGGCTGCAGGAACGTGGCATAGAGCCATCGACCGCCGGCGACCTGAATCCAGATGCCCTTGGCGCCGTTCGCCTGCCACTTCTGGATGTCCTGCGCCTCGAACGTCGGGTTCGTATCGAGCGCAACTTCCGCCGCGGACGTCGCAGCGCACAGCCCTGCTGACAACAGCAGCGTCACAAGGCTCGCGGGTCTTCGCTTCAGCAGACGATCGTCCATTGCGCGTACCTCGTTCGTCAGCCGACCGTACTCCACCGGTCAGCCGCCTTGCAATGCGCATTCCTGCGCTGGCGCAAGGCCGGGGTATCGTCGCAGCGTTGTACGGTCGCCATCGAAGACGGACACTCGGACAGTGAGAATCGAACGCGACATTGCCGTGCCGGCGCGTTCCGGAAGCTTCGTTAGCGTGAACGTCTTCACGCCCGAAGGTGACGGCCCGTGGCCCGTGATCGCAACGATGAGCCCGTACGGCAAGGATGTTCACTGGCCCGATCGGTTTCCGTTGTACGACCAGGCCGATCCGGGGCCGCACGCCGTCTGGGAGACGCCCTGCCCCGAGTGGTGGACCTCGCGCGGCTACTCGCTCGTGCGCGCCGACTCGCCCGGCACCGGCAGATCGCCGGGCAAACTCGATCTTCTTGGTCCGGTCGAGGTCGGAGGGTTCTACGACGTCATCGAGTGGGCAGGCGTTCAGAGGTGGTCGACCGGTCGCGTCGGCAGCCTCGGCATCTCCTGGCTCGCGATGCTCCAGTGGCTGGTCGCGGCCCAGCGGCCGCCGCATCTCGCAGCCATCGTGCCATGGGAGGGCGCGTCGGATGCCTATCGCGAGTTCGGGCGGCACGGAGGCATCCTCGCGAACAGCTTTCTGAAGCTGTGGTGGGACCGGCAGATCGAGCCCCAGCAATTCGATCCGGCTGCCGAGCGCGTGGTGCTGTTCGACGAGATGCAGCGGCGTGAATTCATCGACGAGTGGTACCGCGAGCGCACGCCCGACCTCGAGAACATCACCGTCCCTGTGCTTGCCGCCGGCAACTGGGGTTCGCTCCACCTCCACCAGCGCGGAATTCTCGAAGGTTTCCTGCGCGCCGGATCGGCCCACCGCCAGCTGATCATCAGTTCGGGCACTCACATCGGCCCGTTCTACGAGCCGTGGGCGAAAGAGCGTCAGCAGCGCTTCCTCGATCGATGGCTTAAGGGTGACGCGAATGGTGCGGAGACCGACCCGACCGTGAGTCTCGCGGTGCGTCGCGGTACGGGCATCTTCTGGCGCGACGAAACGGCGTGGCCCATCGCACGCACCGAGTGGCGGCGCCTGTACCTCGACGCATCGACCGGCAGGCTTGCGTCCGGTGCGCCGCTCGAAGCAGCCACCGCGTCGTTCTCCGCCAACGATGGGGAGCGGCAGTTCGTCTTTGTCGCCGAAGGCGAGGTGGAATTCACCGGGCCTATGGCCGCACGACTCTGGATGTCATCGACGGGTCACGACCTCGACGTCTTCCTGCATTTCCATGTCGTCGACCGATCAGGAGCCATCCGCGTCGGCGTCGGGCCTCAAGGCGCTCCGATTCCGCTGGCCATGGGTTGGCTCCGGGCATCTCACCGGGAGCTCGATCCCGACCGATCCCTTCCCGCGCGACCGGTCCACCGCCACGCGTCCGCGTCCCCGCTGGTCCCGGATGAGCCGGCCGCTCTCGACGTCGAGATCTGGCCCTCGTGCATCACGCTCGCTGCGGGTGATCGACTCGTCATGCGGCTGCGCGCCTCCGATGACGAACTCGGGGTCATCTCGCACAACGACCCGCTCGACCGTGGCGCACTGCGCTCGTTCACGACGACGATCCACACAGGCGGCCGGTTCGACAGCGCATTGCTGGTGCCGGCGATTCCGGAGCGCTGACCGGCCCGACGGCAAGGGTGACGTCGCGCGGGCCAGCAGTTTCGCCTGCGCCGTCGACTAGCCACCTGATACAGTCGGGCAATGCGCACCCGGTTGTACCCGCTCGAAGATCTCGAGGACATTCCCGGCACGAAGGTGTTCAACGCCAAGCGTTCACGCCAGGCGTACCACCTTCACAAGTTCTGCATGTCGCTGATGAAAGCCGAGAACCGCGACGCTTTCCGCAAGGACGAGCGCGCCTACCTCGAAGGCTTTCGCATGACCGCGGAACAGAAGCAGGCCGTTTTGAACCGCGACTTCAACGCGCTGATCGAGCTCGGTGGCAACATCTACTTCCTGGTGAAGCTGAGCAACACCGATGGGTGGAGCGCCCAGAAGGCGGTCGCGTCCATGTCGGGCAAGACGCCCGACGAATATGCCGCAATGATGCGCGCTGGCGGACGTTCACCCGATGGCCAGCGCTCCAAGCGGGAGAACAACTGAACCATGGCACGCATCACTGCCGGGATCGGAACCAGCCACGTCCCGGCCATCGGTGCCGCCATCGACCTCGGAAAAACCGGCGACGAATACTGGGCGCCCGTTTTCAAGGGCTACGAGTGGGTCAGGCACTGGATCAAGGACCACACGCCTGACGTCGTGATCCTCTGCTACAACGACCACGCATCGGCAATGATGCTCGACATCGTTCCCACCTTCGCCCTGGGGTTTGCCGAAGAGTTCGAACCGGCCGACGAAGGCTGGGGCAAACGCCCGGTACCGATCGTTCACAACCACATCGATCTCGCCGGCCACATCGCCGAGCAGCTGGTGATCGACGAGTTCGACCTGACGATCATGAATCACATGGACGTCGACCACGGGCTGACCGTGCCGCTCAGCCTCGATATTCGGGCAAGTCGCCGAATGGCCGTGCAAGGTCATTCCGCTCGCCGTCAACGTCACCCAGTTCCCCACCCCTTCGGCCAACCGCTGCTGGCAATTGGGCGAGGCGATCCGCGACGCGGTGCGCAGCTTTCCCTCAGGACCTGACAGTGCAGGTGTGGGGCACGGGCGGCATGAGCCACCAGCTGCAAGGCCCACGCGCGGGGCTGATCAATCCGGAGTTCGACAACGCGTTTCTCGATCGGCTGGGTGATGAGCCCGACGATCTGCGAACGATCACGCGCCTCGAGTTTCTGCGCGAGAGCGGCAGCGAAGGCATCGAGCTGATCATGTGGCTGATCATGCGCGCGGCGCTCGGCTACAACGTCGAGGAGCTGCACCGCTTCTACCACGTGCCCGCCTCCAACACCGCGGTCGGCCACATCGTCTTCAAGGCCGCCGGTTAGTCGGCTGTCTACAGCTTCGTGAAGTCGAGCACGACTCGTCCGCGAACGCCGCCCTTTTCGACGATCCGGTGTGCCTCTGCGGCCTCGACTCGCCGGCAGCACCTTGAACACCCGCGGCGTCAGCACGCAGGCTTCGGCCTGGTCGCGCAACCGTTCCAGTCTGGCCGTGTCGGTGAGGGCCTTCATCACGAGCACAGGAAAGACGCGGATGCCGCGGGCAACCGGTTCGTTCCAGCCGCGCACCGTCACCAGCATTCCACCATCGGCAATCGCGGGCACAGCGGCACCGTTGAGCAATGCGGTGTCGAACAGTGCATCCACACCGTTCGGCACCAGGGCTCGGACGCGCTCGTTGAAGCCCGGTCCGCGCGCAACCTGTTCATCGGCGCCGAGCTGCCTGACCAGCTCGCGGTCCGTCGCAACGTCCGAAACGTCGGCAATCACGCGCAGGCCATCCGCTTTCGCAAGCTGGATGACGAACCCGCCGAGAGCGCCCGCCGATCCGGTGACCGCCAGTGTCTGTCCCGGCTTGAGGGCCATGGCATCGAGACCCAGACGTGCAGTCAGCGCGTTCATCAGCAGAGTGGAAGCGGCGTGAACGTCCAGATTGCGCGGGGCGCGCACGACTGACGCGGCCGGCACGATCAGCTGCTGCTGATAGGCACCCTTGGTCGGAGAACTGGCGAAGGCCAGCGCGACGACCGGGTCGCCGACCGCGAGCCGCCCATCCGACCCGGGGCCGATCTCGTCGATGACGCCCGCGGCATCCCACCCGGGGATGTGCGGCAACGGCAGACTGGCCATCTGCCCGTTGTAACCGGAAGCGCGTACCGCAACGTCGCTGGGATTCACGGCCGCTGCCTGCACGCGCACGCGCACCTCGCCCGGTCCGGGGTGCGGCTCGGGCAGCTCGATGGTCTCCAGCACTTCCGGGCCGCCGAATCGCATCAGTCCGACTACTTTCATCGCGTTCCCCCCGGCACATGGTGCAGCACGCGGAGTCTACCGCGATGAACCACTACCGAACGCCTGCCAGATGAGGCCGCTTGCCACGGCGCTGAGCAGGAGGCGAAAGCCGAGCCGGAATACCCGCTCCGGCACCCGCGTCAGCAGCCGGCTGCCGACCGAAGTGCCGACGAAGCCTGAGGCCACCATGGCGAGGATCAGCGGCACGTAGTCGCGAAACGCGAATCCGAGTGCTGCAAAGACCGCGACCTTGATCACGTGCTGCAGGCTGTTGAGCATGGCGTGCGTCGCCACGAGCTGACGACGATCGGGGATGCTGCGGACGAACGCGGCGAGCAACGGGCCCGCCGCGCCGACCACCATGCCCACCGCCGACACGATCGCTCCGCCGAAGAACTGCACCGCACGGTTGTTCGCGAGACCTGGCGGCTGCGGCAGCCAGGTCGTCACCAGCACGAAAGCGCCGATCGCTGCGGCAAACCACTTCTCGGGCAGCACGAACGCGAGATGGCCGCCGAGCACGGAACCGAGCAGCGCACCGAGCGTGAGCCACAGGATGAAGTGCCACTGGATGTGCGCACGCTGCACCCAGGCGCGACCGGCGTTGCTGCCGAACTGCACGCAGGCGTGGACGGGAATGACGACCACCGGCGGAAGCACGAGCGCCATGGCGGTGATCATCAGCGAGCCACCGCCCAGGGAGAAGGTGGCGGTGATCAGCGAGGTGAGGAAGCTGAGGGCAATCAGGCCGAGGGCGATCAGGCCGTGGATGTCGGGAGGCAGCACGCGGCGCTCTTGATGGCGTGCGGAAGACCTGGCCTTCCGCGCCTCAGCGCCACTTGTCGATCGACACCGTCTGCGGCCGGTACATGTGCCACGCCTGCATCATCGGTGCGGCATCTCCGCCTGCGACGACCACGTCGATCGTGTCGGGCTTGAACACCTGAACCGGCGCATCGGCGTTCCCACCCGGTGCCTGCGCACCCCGCACTTCGCGCGCCGGACGCGTCGCGTTCTGCTGCAGGAAGCGGCGCACGTCTTCCTTGCTCATGCCCTGGCGCGCGAGCGCTTCGGCGCGCTGCGGGGAGATGATCAGCGTCGCGCCGCTCGGGAGCTGGTAGCGCGCGAGATCGGGCGGCACGTCGGCGAGTTCGGTGCCGAGCCCGTAGTTGCCGGAATGCGCCCAGCCACCGCTGAACAGGGTCAGTGTGCTCTCGTCCTTGCGGAAGCCGCGGCTGACGCTGAGCGGCTCCCAGGGACTCAGTTCCTCGTTCTCGGCGAACAGGAAGCTGTAGTTCGCGTTGGCGCCGATCACGGCCGAGATGTTCACGCCGGGCACGCCGCCGCCGAGATTCGTGATGAACAGGCGCAGCGCGCGGCCCATGGCGGCGTTCGCCTGATTGCCGGGCCCCACTGCATTGACGCCGGAGTTCATCTTCAGGGTCCTGGCGATGGGTCCGTTGACCACCTGCATGAATGCGAAGGAATTGGTCGAACGCAGCATCGAGTTGAGGTTGAACTTCTGCGTCGCCTCGATCGTCGCCAGCAGCACTGGCAGCTGTTCCGGCAGGCAGCCGGCCATCACGGCATTGATGGCCACTTGCCGCACCGTCACGCCCAGCCCTTCCGGCATGAAGGCCCTGGCGACGACCTCATCGGGCTTGTGACTCGTGCCCTTCAGCATCGCCGTGACGGCTTCACGCGTTGGCGGGATGATCGGCAGGCCGTCGGTGAAGCTGCGTTCATGGAATACGCGCTGGATCTCGGCGAGGGTGCCCGTCGCGGCGATCTCCGGGTGCGGTGGGGGCTTGATGGTGCCCGTCGCGCGCTCGGCCGGCGTCAGGGGCGCAGTGAGCGTGGCGATGGTGTCCTCGATGGCCCGGGCGTAGCGCGCCTTGTCCATGGTGTCGACGGGATAGGAGAAGGCTACCCCGCGGATCTGCGCGCCCTCGCGGGCCTGCGTGGTCTCGCGCACGCTCTCTAGCTGGTCGAAGTAGGCCGCGCCGCCCGGAATGCCCAGGTGCTCGAGGTGGGTGCTCCACTTGAACACGTACGAGGTCGTGGAGGAGGAGGCCGCGCCGATGTAGAGGTAACCGTCGGTACCCGACTTCATCTCCTTCCAGAGCTCGGGATCGTCTTCCGAGTAGCGCGTGTTGCGGTTGTGGATGGTGGCCTTGGCCACCTGGTGCCGGGTCTCGAGCGAGGCCGCGAGGTCCTTCGCCACCTGGTCGAGCCCGGAGCCCGTCGGCCACGACATGACGATCGTGACGCGCTTGCCGGCGAGCGTCGGCAGCCGCGCGGCGAGCGGTATGCGTTCGACCGCCGGGAAGGAGCCGCGCGGGTCGAGCGCGGCGTAGACCTGTGCCTCCGCCAACGGGGCCTGGCCAGCCGCCAGCAGTACCATCGCGAGGGCTGCGCCGATCGCACGTCGCTTCATGGCCGTCCTCACTTGCGGGCGTGCTTGCCGAAGAACGCGATCACCTCGGGCACGCCCGCGGTCAGCACGCTGCCGTGGTCGCCGCCCGGCATCTCGGTGTACTGGTGCGTCACGCGCAGTTCCTTCATCTGGTCGACCCACTGTCGCACGCCGGCCACGGGCACCAGCGGGTCCTTGTCCCCCTGCACGATGATCATTGGAATGTTCTTCGCGGGAGCGAGGCTGTAGTTCTGCGGAAAGATGCCCGCGGGCGCATGTGCCGGGGCGATGGCGCCGATGCCGGCCCAGATCGACGGGTGCTTCACGCCGAGATAGAGCGCGCCGGCTCCGCCCATCGAGTGGCCCATGAGGTAGATGCGCTTCTCGTCGACGTTGAACTCCTTGCGGATCATGTCGAGCACGGTCATCACGTCCTTCTCGCTCCGCTGGCTGACGTCGTTCGACACGCCGAGTGACGTCGGAACGGGGCGGGGCGCGGCGGCGCCTGCGCCACGACCTTGACCCGGCGGTGGACCACCCATGAATACCCCGCCGCTGGCGCCGCCCGTACCCGCAGCCAGGGTCGACGGCGCGCCGTACCAACCCGAAGCGTTGTAGCCCATCGGCCCGACGAGGATGTAGCCGCCGTCTTCCGCGGCCTGGATTGCGTTGGCACGCATCAGCGTGTTCGGGTCGCCGCCGTAACCGTGCAGCGCGACGATCAGCGGCGCCTGCCGCGCCTTCGTCACCTTCGTAGACACGAACACCGCATAGGGGAGCTGCTCGTTCGTGTCCTTGAAGGTGTACGTGCGCTGCTGCACGCGCGGATCGGGAGGCACGCGCGGCGGAAGGCCCGGCTGCGCCGCTGCAGGGACGGGCTGCGGCGCGGCGGCCGCCCGCGGGTTGAACTCCACCTTCCAGCGGCCTTCCTTGCAGTAGCCGCAGTCCTCGCCGACGAACCACCGGCCCGCGGCCGCATCGCCCTTCAGCTGCCAGTCGAACCACTTCACCGCGATCGACGCCCAGTCGCCGCCGTTCGGCTGCGAGAAGGTGCCGCCATGACCGACCGGCAGCCAGCCGAGGAACACCGGCACGTGCTTGATCCGCGCGGCGTCGTCCATCGCGTTCGGATGCGCCTGGTCGGTGGGGCCGCCGGTGATGTACGCGGTGGGGCCGTGCAGCGAGTAGAGGTCGAACTTGCTGACCTTCACGCGGCTCATGCCGCCGGGGACGTTGTAGACGCCGCTGTCGAAGATCATCGACGTCTTCACGCGCGGGTCGGCAGAGAACCTGATGGTCTGCAGGCCACCGCAGCTATGGCCCGCGACCGCCACGCGCGTCAGGTCCAGGTGCCCGCGCAGTGGGCTGCTCGACAGCTCGTTCATCGCGGCGGCCCACGCGAGCGCCATGTCCATCTGGGCGACAACGGTGGCGTCGGTTTCATTCGGATCTGCGGGCAGCGCTCCGCCACCGCCGATCTGCCCCGTGCGGGGCGCACCCGGTGCCGGTGCGGGGGGCGGCGGAGTCGCGCCATTCGCCGCACGCGGCCGAGGCTCCGCGCGTGCATAGCCGAGCGCGATGACGAAATAGCCGTGTGAGGCGATCTCACGCAGGAAGAAGCTGTGCGAGAGCCCGTTGTCCGAGCAGCCGCCATTGCCCCAGACGAGCACCGGCAGGGGCGTCGCGGGCATCTGCTGCGGGCGGTAGATCGTGTGCGCGCGCAGGTCTTCACGCGACTCGGCGATGGCAGGCAGGCCGCCGGTGCCGGCGGGGGCGCCGATCACGCCAACGGGCAGGAGCGGCTGCTCCGCCGCGAGTGAGAGCGAGGCTGCTGCCAGCAGGAACGAAAACCTGATGAGCTGACCGATGCCACGTTCCATGTCCGCCCCCGCGATCTTGTTGTTGGCGAGGAGTGTGCCCGCGGCCTGCACCGGGGACAACGATAGTTCACAGGATTGTTCACAATCGTCCCTGCCCGGGCCTATATTCGGGCCGACCGCACGTCTCGGCGCGTGATGCCCGTCGTGCGCCATGACAGCGAATACACGAAGCGGGGGCGACATGGACAAGTGCCTGACGGATGCGATTCGTGATCGGACTTGCGTGGCTCTCGCGGTGAGCCTTGCGCTCGGCGGTGTCGCCGCTGCGCAATCTCCTGCCGCGGCGCAGGATATCGAGGAGGTCGTCGTGACCGGCTCGAGTATCCGCGGCGTCAGGGCCGTCGGCCAGCCGGTCGTCGAGGTGAGCCGCGAGGAGATCGAGGCGGCTGGCGTGTCCAACCTCTCCCAGGTCGCGCGAACGTTGCCGGTGGTGCTCAACCTCGGACCCGACGAGTCGCGCACCGGCGGTGCCCAGGACGCCGCTGCGAATTCCACCCGCATTTCGGCGATCAACCTGCGCGGCCTGGGGCCTGAATCCACGCTGCTGCTGGTCAATGGCCGCCGGACCGCGCCGGGTGGCATCCTGCGGGCGCTCTCCGACCCGAGCATGATCGCCGCCGGCGCGACCGAGCGCCTCGAGGTCGTGCTCGACGGCAACTCGGCCGTGTACGGCGCCGACGCCGTCGCGGGCGTCGTCAACATCATCACCCGGCGCGACTACGAGGGCGCCGAGACACGCGTCCGGTATGGAGCGGGTGACGGGCTGGACGAGAAGCAGGTGTCGCAGATCTTCGGCCTCAACTGGACCGGGGGATACGGCTTCATCGCGGGCGAGTGGACGAGCCGCAGCGACCTCGCGCGCGAGGACCGGGCCTCGATACTGACGGCGGACCTGCGCCCCTACGGCGGTACGGACCAGCGCTCCACGCAGGCACGCACGCCGAACCTCGTCGTCGGCGCCGGTGCGAATGCGCCCCGTTACCAGTGGCCGTCGCTGACCGCGCCGGCGGCACGGTTCGACGGACTGGAAGGCGATTTCCTCCCCGAACAGCGGCGGCTCAACGGCTTCTGGTCGCTGCACCAGAACTTGAACGAGGACGTCGAGGTCTGGTACGAGGGCTTCGTGTCGCGCCGCCGGGTCATCACCGACGGACAGTCGCTCGGTGCCAGCTTCTCCGTTCCGCGCACCAACGCCTTCTATCCGACGACGACCGCGAATCCCGGGCTGACGGGCATCGGCGTCACGAACAACACGGCCAACCGCACCATCGAGTACCGGCTGCCGCGCCCCGGCGCGCGCAGCAAGGCCAAGGAAACCGCGCAGCAGCACGCCGCCGGCGTCACCTGGGATCTGCCGGCCAAATGGCAGTTCAACGGCTATATCTCGTTCAGCAAGGACGATGCGGTCAGCGGCCTTGGCGGCGAGCAGATCAACAACAAGACACTGCCGCTGGTACTGGCGGACAGCAATCCGGCGACGGCGCTGAACGTCTTCGGCGGTCCGATCAGCGAGGCGACCTACGACCGGTTCATCGCCTTCCGCCACCAGCTGAACGATTCGGAGGCGACGCATTACGAAGGCAAGTTCGACGGCCCGCTGTTCACCCTCGCCGGAGGCGCGGTCCGCGGTGCGATCGGCGCGTCGTTCGAGAAGAGCTCGCTGCGCTACCAGGAGTATCAGAACGCGCTCTCGGGCACGAACACGCCTTCGACGACGAACGACCAGACGACGCGGCGGGACCTCAAGTCGGCGTACGCGGAGGTCTTCGTGCCGATCGTCGGCAACACCAATGCCGTGCGCGGCATCGAGCGTCTCGATCTGTCGCTGGCCACGCGCTACGACGACTATTCCGATTTCGGTGGCACTACGAATCCGAAGATCGCGGCGGTCTGGTCACCCCTGCCGGGGCTGACACTGCGCACCACCTGGGGCAAGTCGTTCCGCGCGCCGTCCCTCGTGGACATCGGCAATCTGAACTTCGCGTTCATCACCGACGGCGCGGACCCGGCGAATCCGCCGAACCAGATCCGGCAGCTGCTGATCACCGGCAGCAACCCCGGTCTCGATCCGGAGAGGGCGAAGACCTGGTCCTACGGCTTCGACTTCCAGCCCACTTTCCTGCCCGACTTCTCGACCTCGCTGACGTACTACAAGGTCGACTATCGCGACCGCATCCTCGGAATCGCCGCGAGCCTCGCGAACGAGGCGCAGTACCGGCAGTTCATCCTCCGCAATCCGCCTGTCTCGCTGACGCAACCGATCATCGATTCCGGAATCCTCGTGTCCACGCCCCAGCCGGCCAACACGATCGGCGTGTTCATCGACGGACGACGCAACAACATCGGCTCGCTGAAGCAGAACGGCGTCGACCTCGACGTGCGCTACCGGCTCGACACCCGCTTCGGCCTCTGGTCGACCAGCCTGCAGCACAGCCGGATCCTCCAAATCCGTCAGGTCACCACGCCCGGCGGCCCGACGCTGGATGTGGTCGACACGTTGAACAACCCGCTGGCCGACCGCGGACGCATCAACGTGGGCTGGATGCGCGGGAGTCTTGCGGCCAACGTGTTCTACAACTACGCCGGCGACTACCTGAACACCGGCGTCACGCCCAATCGGTCCGTCAGGGCGCAGAAGACCGTCGATGCGACGCTCGCCTTCCAGAGCGGAAGGGGGGACGGGCTGCTCGACGGCATTCGAATCGCACTGAACGTGCAGAACCTGTTCGACGAAGATCCCCCGCTCGTCCTCAACGGCGCGAACATCTGGGACAACACCACGGCGAGCCTGACGGGCCGGTTCTTCGCCGTCGACCTCTCCAAGAGCTGGTAGGCCATTGCATGAAGATCCGCCCAAGGTTTGCTGCGCTCGTCTTCCTGTTGGCGTTCGGCGGTCCGTCAACGTGGGCGCAAGTGCCCGCAGCGCCGCGAGCCTTGTCGAGGCCCGCTGCGACGCCCCCGCCGCCCATCGCCAACGTGCCGCAGGCAAAAGGCAGCCAGCGACGTTCCTATCTCTTCGCGCCCGCGCAGAAGGAGATGCCGTACCGGCTCTACGTGCCGGCGCGCTGGAGCGCGCGGACTCCCTTGCCGCTCATCCTGTTCCTGCACGGCGGCGGCTCGGACGAGAACGCCTATCTCGACCGCAACGACAGGCAGCTCGAGAAGCTTGCCGAGAAGCACGGCTATATCGTGGTCGCGCCGCTCGGCTACACGCCGATCGGTTCGTACGGCACGCCGATGACGCTACGCGGTTCGTTCGGCAACCCGGAAGGACAGGCGGAAGATCGGCGGCGGGCAACGCCCGAGCGGCTTGCTGAAATCGACCTGAGCGAGAAGGACACGATCGCCGTGCTCGATCGCACCGTGGCGGAGTACAACGTCGATCCGAAACGGGTCTTCCTGGCCGGGCATTCGATGGGCGCGGGCGGCGGCTGGTATCTCGCGGGCAAATATCCGGGCAGGTTCGCCGCGCTGGGGCTCCTTTCGGGACCGCTGATCGAGGAGACCGTCACGCCGGTCACGAGTCTCAAGGGAATACCGATCGAATATTCGGAGGGTACGCAGGCCCCTTCGCTCGCCGCGAGCCGCAAGCTCTATGAAGCGGCGCAGCGCGCTGGCGTCGACATGCGTTACCGCGAGTTCGATGCCGACCACGGTGGCATGATTCCTCTGGCCCTGCCGGGCGTGTTCGAATTCTTCGACGCGCAGCGTCCCACTGCCATCGGGGCCGCACCTGCGGGGGCGGTCGACCCGGCGCCGCGCATCGCCGGACTGCGCAGTCTCATGGGCACGCTGGCCGATGGCACCGCGTACCGCGTCGACGTGCCCGAGGGGTGGAACGGCGCGGCGTTGTTCAACCTCGATTACGCCTCGCCGATGGCGCCGTATTCGGAGCAGAGCCGCTTGCTGCTCACGCGCGGCTATGCGCTCGCCGGTGTCACGCGCGCAGTGACCGGGTGGCGCGTGCCCCTCGCCGTGGACAACCTCACCGAGGTCAAGCGTCGTTTCGAGACCGAGTTCGGCCGGATACGCCAACCGATCGCCTTCGGCGGATCCATGGGCGGACACACCGTGTTCATCGGCGCGCATCGCAGGCCGTCGCCGTGGGTCGCCGGCGTCGGCAATTGCGCCGGACCCGCGGGCGCCGTCGCGCAGTGGAACGAGAAGCTGGATGCGCTGTTCGTCGCGAAGACCTTGCTCGCGCCGGACTCGCCGCTGCCGATCATCGATGTTCCGGCCGATTTCGAAGTCACCGCGACACCTGCCTGGAAGTCCGTCCTGGAGCAGGCGCAGAAGACGCCGGAAGGCCGCGCGCGCATCGCGCTGGCGGCGGTGCTGGGCGGGCTTCCGGACTGGGCGAGCATGGCGCGCCCACGACCCGCGTCGACCGATTACGACGCGCGCGAGGAGGGCTACTACGAGGCGCTGGCAGGCGGACGGCTCGCCGCTGTCGCGCAGTTCATGAGCAGTCGCCGTCAGATCAACACGCTGTACGGTGGCAACATCTCCTGGAACACCGGCATCGACTACCGCGCGGCACTGAACCGGCTGCCGGAGAAGAAACTGGTGGAAGGGCTGTATCGGCGCGCTGGTCTGGACCTTGCGGCCGACCTTGCATCACTGGCCCGCGCGCCGCGCGTTTCCGAACAGCCGGAAGCCCTACGCGCCATCGCCGAGCAGCAGTACTTCGGCGATCTCTCGATCCCGGTGATTTCACTCCAGGGCATCGGCGACCCCATCAGTGCGTCCGATGCGATGGATGCGATCAGCCGCGGGGCCCGCAGCGCGGGCAAGGCGCCGTTGCTGCGCACCGTGTTCACCGAGACCGCGGGGCACTGCACGTTCTCGCCCGGCGAGATCGCGGCCGTGGTGGACGTGGTCAAGCAGCGGCTGGATACGGGTCGCTGGCCGGACACATCGCCTGCGTCGCTGAACGCGCTCTCGAAACGCCTCGCTCCCGCGGAACCGGCGCGCTTCATCGACTTCAAGCCGAATGTGTTCACGCGCTTGCTGACGCCGCAGGAATTCGAGCGTCGCGCGGCCGGTGCCGGAAAGGACTAGGGCGACGGCACCACCGCCCCGCTGCGCTGCCCCGACGCATCCGGTGCATCGCGATTATTCTCGGCGCAGGAATATTCGCGGATGCGCCAGTCAGGCCGCCGCGAGTACTGCACATTGATCACCACCGGCCGCGTGAACGCCTCAGGGTCGGTGATCGTGATTTCATTCCTGATCGTGTCAGTGTCAACCGGCGTCATGCGCTCCACCATCCGCATCTGCTCGCTGTGCGGCAGGCCGCGCACGGGCCGGCGCGTATTGAAGCCGATGGTGTCGATGACCAGTGTCTTGCCTTCCCAACGCCCGATGGAATCGCCGTTGTAGGAAGGGTCGAGGTCATCCGTATCGAGGTGCTTGCTGCGGTCGAGGAAGATGCGGCGCACCTGGCTCTCCACTTCGAACAGGAACGTGAGGCGCCCCGGCGTGCTCAGGATTTCGAACGGGTAGGGGTAGGTCATGAGGGTCGGCATGCCGGGCCACTCGCAGCCCGCGGCACCGTCGGCCAGCTTCTTCGCCTCGGTCTGCAGGCGCCGGTGGATCTCGAGGTAGCGCGGCGTGAGTGGAGGCGCCTCCTGCGCCGCGGGCGCGGCGCGCAGTTCCGCCGCGGTCTGGCGCGTCCGGCCTTCGCGCTTCATGCGCTCATCCAGTGTGTCGTCGTTCATCCACACGCCGGAGAGATCGAACGGCGCGTTCGCGCCGCGCGCGGGAGTTGCCGCCTGCAAGGCGGGCGTCGCCACTGCGAGCAGCGCAGCCAGCGCGCGAAGGGCTGCGGGCCTAGCCATGGTAGAAGAGCTTCGAGCCGTCGGCCTTCGTGACCTCGACGAAACTGCCGCCCGCCTCACCGCTCTTGAGCGGGTAGAGCTCGATCGTGACCTTGTCCCCGGGCGCGAGCGACGTGCGCTTCCAGCCGTTGCGGCTCATGATGCCTGGGCTGCCGCCCTCGAGGCTCCACTCCGTCACCTTGCCCGCGGCGTCGGTGACGGTGACCTGGATCCAGGAGTGCGGATTCGTCCACTGGAACTCGCGAACCACCCCTACGAGCGTGACGGTGCGTTCGCGATCGAACATGGCGAAAGAATGGTGGGCCGGGGCGAGGGCGGGCGTGCCCAGCAACAGCGCGGCAAGCGCCAGGACGACAGGGGGTCTGGGACGGAACATTCGGTCTGCTCTCCGTGCGCCACGTTCTGCCGGCCAGTGTGCCGTGGCACAATCGGCGCCACAACAACAGTGAGACGCCCGGGGGTTCGATGAACAGATTGGCGCTCGTGGTTTCGGCCATCTCGATTCTTGCAGGGTCTCCGCCTGGCGACCAGCCAGAACGCCCCCGCACCCGCACCTGCCGCCGCGGCACCGGCGCCGACGGTGGACCTGAGCTGATCCAGCGCATCGAGTCGCGCTCCGTTCCCCTCGAATCCGGGTGGCGCGCTCGGGGCACTGGCCCCCGCGAATCTCAAGAAGAAGCGCCCACCGGCCCCATTCGACATGACGGGCACGTGGTTCCCGGACAACAGCCGCGGGTTCCGCTTCGGCCCGCCTTATCCGGAGTTCATCGGCCAGGCCAAGGCCGACTACGAAACCGGGCTGGAGAAGGCGAAGACACGTACCGCATGGCGCGACGCGATCGGCCAGTGCTTCCCGGCCGGCATCCCGATGATCATGACGCGCGTGTGGCCGATCATGATGGTGCAGGTGCCGACCGTCGTCGTCATGGTCTCGAACTTCAACAACGAGTTCCGGCAGATCTTCATCGACGGGCGTCAGTTCAGCGATCCCGACACGGTGACGTTCAGCTACAACGGCGAGTCCATCGGCAAGTTCGAAGGCGACACGCTGGTCGTCGAGACGCGCTACATCGAGACCTACAACCATTACATCGACGCCGGCATCCCGATTTCCGAAGAGTTCAAGGTCGTGGAGCGCATCCGGCTGCTCGAAGGCCGGCAAGGTGCTCGAGATCGAATACATCATGACCGACCCGAACGGCTGGGTCGGCGAGTGGCGCAACAAGAAGCGCTGGCTGCGCCTCGATCACACCGACATCTGGCAGGTGGACTGCCTGCCCGATCTGAACGACAACATTCCGAGCACGCAGGCCGGCAAGGCCGGCCTGTCGGAATGATCTCAAGAGGGAAAGCAATGAACATGAAACACGGACTGCAGCGAGTGTTCTGGTGGCGACGGCGATGGTCGTTCGCATGGTGCCGGCTGCCGCGCATCATTCGACCGCGGCGTTCGACTCGAGCGTGGTCGTGGCGATCGAAGGCACCGTCACGCAGTTCCGCTGGATCAATCCGCATGCCTCGATCAAGGTCGACGGCAAGGCCGGTGGACGGCAAGGCCAGCAGCGGCTTCCCCGACGGCGTGTGGACGGTCGAGATGACGGCCCCGACCGTGCTGGTCAACGCCGGCTGGAAGCGCACCTCGCTGAAGGTGGGCGACAAGGTCACGATCTTCGTCAACCCGCTGCGCAACGCCGTCGTGCTGAAGGACGGCAGCCAGGGCGGACTCTACGTCGGCGCCGTCCTGCAGGACGGCGAGAAGCTCGGCCGCACCGACGGAAAGGGCGTCGGCAGCGCCAACTGAGGTTTACCGATGAACTCGAGAAGACAGATTCTGGTGAGCTTGCTCCTGAGTTCGCTCCTGGGATCGTCCGTGGCGGGAGAGGCCCCTGCGCCGGCGTTCGTGGGCTCCGGGCCCTCGAGCGAAGCACTGGCCGCCCGGCCGCAGACGCCCGGCGCGAAGGGCGATCAGGAGCGCCATTACCGCCTCGAGGAAGCAGGGCGTGAGATGGGCTACCACCTCTACGTGCCGCACAGCTACGACGCGAAGAAGCCCTCGCCGCTGGTCGTCGCGTTGCACGGCTACGGGGTGAACCACGGCTTCTTCTTCTCGTTCGTCAAGGATCTGCCGGCGCTGTGCGAGCAGCACGGATTCATCTGCGTCGCGCCGATGGGATATTCACCGAGTGGCTGGTATGGCGCGCCGATGACGGTGCCGGGCGCGCCGCCGCCGGGGTCGAAGCTGCCGGTTCCGCAGACCGGCTCGAACGCAGAGCAGCTGCGCGAGCGACAGCTCAGTGAAATCGATGTGATGAAGGTGCTCGATATCGTCCGGCAGGAATACAGGGTCGATCCGAAGCGCATCTACCTGATGGGCCATTCCATGGGTGGTTTCGGCACCTGGTTTCTCGGCCAGAAGCACGCCGACCTGTGGGCGGCACTCGCGCCGATGTCCGGCATCAACGAGAACGGGCTGAAGGAACTCGACATCAGGAAGCTCGCGCGCAAGCCGGTGCTGGTAGCCGTCGGCGAGAAGGAAACCGACACGGTGGTGACGAGCAAGAAGGCCGTCGCGGCGCTCAAGGCTGCAGGCGGCGACGTGACCTATGTCGAGATCGCCGGCGGCGATCACGGCTCGATGGTGGCGCCGAGCACGGCGCGGATCCTGGAGTTCTTCTCCAGGCATTAGCGGTCTGCCGAACTTCCCCAGGAGATGCCATGCAACTTCGAACCGCTGCGCTATCCCTCGTAACGCTTCTTCTCCTCACGCCGCTGGTGCAGGCGGCACAGGCGCAGGACGAGCAAGCCACTCGCATGCGCGCCGCTCTCTCGGCGCCCGAGCGCTCGGCGGAGCACAAGGCACGTGACGAGAGCCGCAAGCCCATAGAGATGGTGCGTTTCTTCGGTATCAAGAGCGGCGACGTTGCCGTCGACATGATCGCGGAAAGCGGCTGGTTCACCGAGGTGCTCTCGGCGGCCGTGGGCCCGCGCGGCCGTGTGTACATGCAGAACCCGCCGTTCCTGAAAGAAACCGACGCCGAAAAGGCCCTGATCAAGCGGCTCGGCAACGTCGAGGCGCTACGGGTGCCGTTCGCGCAGGCGGGTTTCGTCGGCAAAGCCGATGTCGTGGTCACGGCGATGAACCTGCACGATGTGTACAACGGCTTCCAGGACCAGCCGGCCGGTGAGCCGGCGGCGGTGGAGTTCCTGAAGGGCCTGCACACCGCCCTGAAGCCCGGCGGTGTGCTCGCCGTCATCGATCACGTGGGCGTAACCGGGCAGGACAACAAGAAGCTTCACCGCATGCTGCCGCAGCAGGCGCGCGATGCGATCACGAAGGCGGGGTTCACGATCGAAGCAGAGTCCAAAGAGCTCGCGAACTCGGCGGACGATCACACGAAGGGAGTGTTCGACGCTGCGGTGAGGGGTCACACCGATCAGTTCGCGATCCGCGCCCGCAAGTCTCGTTGAGCCCGGCAGATGAAGCCGGCCCCTGCGGAATGCAGGTGGCCGGCTTCGCCATTGGCGGCGCTATTTCATCTCGCGCAGATCGCGTACTTCCTCGGCCGTGATCGAAGACGGCTTGGCGCCGAAGCGCGCTATCACGTAGTTCGACACGTCAGCGATGTCTTCGTCCGTCCACGCGGCGGCGAAGGCGGGCATCACCGCGATATCGCCGGACGGCGGCAGGGTGCTCGCCCCGCGCAGCACGGCAAGCGCCACGTTGGTGGCCGTCGGATCGTTCACCGCGCGCGTGCCGGTGAGCGTCGTATGCGGCACGTAGCTGCCGGTGCCGGTCCACGTATGGCAGCCCGCGCACAGACTCGCGTACATCAGGTGACCCCGCGAGTTCGACTCCGCGACGGCATGCTCGGCCGGGTGTGCTGACGCCGGCTCGAGCTTCGGCGACGGCAGGTCTGGCGTCGACACCGCCGGGATGCTGCGCACGTAGGTCACGATGGCGGTCACGTCGGACGGCGTCAGCTTCTGGAAGCTCAGGTGGACCGCCTGCGCCATCGGACCGAACGCCGAACCGCGGTCGCCCGCGTGGCCGGTCTTCAGGTACACCTCGAGCTCATCCGCGCTCCAGGTGCCAATGCCGGAGGTCTTGTCGCTGCTCAGGTTGTAGGCGCGCCAGCCCTCGGCCATGCCGCCGGCGAACTTGCGATTGTTGTCGAGCGCCTGCAGGAGGTTGCGCGGCGTGTGGCATTCGCCGCAATGACCGAGCGCCTCTGCCAGATAGGCCCCGCGGTTCCACTCCGGAGTCTGATCGGCCACCGGCTCGAAGCGCTGTTCGGGGTTGTAGAGCTTCCCCCAGATCGCCATGAGCGAGCGCTGGTTGTAGGGCCAGCGCAGCGTCGTCTCGGGCGCGGTGTTTTCCACCGCAGGCAGGCTGAAGAGGTAGGCCTTGATCGCAAGCACGTCCTCGTTGGTCAGGTACGTGTAGGAGGCATACGGAAAGGCTGGATAAAGGTTCTTGCCATCTTTTCCAACGCCTTCGTGCATTGCACGCAGGAAATCCGCATCGCTCCACGATCC
>CAVYKG010000005.1:0-79831 GCA_963769065.1 uncultured Pseudomonadota bacterium
TCGGTCTGCGTTTTCGTTTACGGGGCTATCACCCGCTATGGCCACACTTTCCAGAGTGTTCAACTAACGCTCGCCGACTTACCCCAACTGGGCTGTTCCCCTTTCGCTCGCCACTACTAAGGGAATCTCGGTTGATTTCTTTTCCTCCGGTTACTGAGATGTTTCAATTCACCGGGTTTGCTTTGCATACCTATTTATTCAGTATGCAATAGAGCCGAAGCTCTGGGTTTCCCATTCGGAGATCGCCGGGTCAAAGGTTGTTTGCCACCTCACCGACGCTTATCGCAGGCTACTACGTCCTTCATCGCCTTCTACCGCCAAGGCATCCACCATATGCGCTTATTCACTTGACCATATAACCTCAAGGAGTTTGAGGTTACGTAGCTGATTCACATTGCGAACGCGACATTTCCAATCGAACAAAACATTCGCTTGAAAACTTAGCATCAAAAACAAAACTTCCGGATTTTTAAACAGCAGTGAATGCGCAAGGCATTCACGGAAACTGATTGTTGCAGTCGGCATGGCTGGTGGAGCCAGTCGGGATCGAACCGACGACCCCCTGCTTGCAAAGCAGGTGCTCTCCCAGCTGAGCTATGGCCCCAGGTGCCAGAGACACTTGGTGGGTCTGGGAGGAGTTGCACCCCCGACCTCACCCTTATCAGGGGTGCGCTCTAACTAACTGAGCTACAGACCCAAATGTTCTGCAGCCCGAATGCGATTGCTCGCATATTAGGATAGAGGGCCGCTTGGCCGACTGCTGACAGGTAACTTGTGTTGGGAACTCGCGCCTTCTCATCCGAGAAGTGCGGTCTCTTAAAGGAGGTGATCCAGCCGCACGTTCCCGTACGGCTACCTTGTTACGACTTCACCCCAGTCATTGACCACACCGTGGTAAGCGCCCTCCTTGCGGTCAGGCTACCTGCTTCTGGTGCAATCAACTCCCATGGTGTGACGGGCGGTGTGTACAAGACCCGGGAACGTATTCACCGCAGCAATGCTGATCTGCGATTACTAGCGATTCCAACTTCATGGAGTCGAGTTGCAGACTCCAATCCGGACTAAGACAGGCTTTCTGGGATTAGCTCCCTCTCGCGAGTTGGCTTCCCTCTGTACCTGCCATTGTAGCACGTGTGTAGCCCTGGCCATAAAGGCCATGATGACTTGACGTCATCCCCACCTTCCTCCGGTTTGTCACCGGCGGTCTCCTTAGAGTTCCCAACTTAATGATGGCAACTAAGGACAAGGGTTGCGCTCGTTGCGGGACTTAACCCAACATCTCACGACACGAGCTGACGACAGCCATGCAGCACCTGTCTTGTCGTTCCCGAAGGCACTCCCTCATCTCTGAAGGATTCGACAGATGTCAAGGCCAGGTAAGGTTCTTCGCGTTGCATCGAATTAAACCACATGCTCCACCGCTTGTGCGGGTCCCCGTCAATTCCTTTGAGTTTCAACCTTGCGGCCGTACTCCCCAGGCGGACAACTTAACGCGTTAGCTGCGACACTGTGAGGATTAACCTCCCAACGTCTAGTTGTCATCGTTTATGGCGTGGACTACCAGGGTATCTAATCCTGTTTGCTCCCCACGCTTTCGAGCCTGATCGTCAGTTCTGGTCCAGGAAGCCGCTTTCGCCACTGATGTTCCTTCCGATATCTACGCATTTCACCGCTACACCGGAAATTCCGCTTCCCTCTGCCGAACTCTAGCTATCCAGTATCGAGTGCAATTCCCAGGTTGAGCCCGGGGCTTTCACATCCGACTTAAATAACCGACTACGCTCGCTTTACGCCCAGTAATTCCGATTAACGCTTGCACCCTCTGTATTACCGCGGCTGCTGGCACAGAGTTAGCCGGTGCTTTTTCTTTGGGTTAAATCAAGACCAAAAGGTATTAGCCCTTGGCTTTTTGTCCCCACTAAAAGTGCTTTACAACCCGCAGGCCTTCTTCACACACGCGGCGTCGCTGGATCAGGGTTTCCCCCATTGTCCAATATTCCCCACTGCTGCCTCCCGTAGGAGTCTGGACCGTGTCTCAGTTCCAGTGTGGCTGGTCGTCCTCTCAGACCAGCTACGGATCGTCGCCTTGGTGAGCCTTTACCTCACCAACTAGCTAATCCGGCTTCGGCTCATCCAATAGCGCAAGGTCTTGCGATCCCCTGCTTTCAACCTTAGTTCGTATGCGGTATTAGCCTGAGTTTCCCCAGGTTATTCCCCACTACTGGGCAGATTCCGAAGTATTACTCACCCGTTCGCCGCTCGTCAGCATGTATTGCTACACCTGTTACCGCTCGACTTGCATGTGTTAGGCACGCCGCCAGCGTTCAATCTGAGCCAGGATCAAACTCTTCACTTGAAGCTTTTGAGCTATCAACTAAAAAGAGTGAACTCCAAAACCCATTGCTGGACTTCTTTGGTCACTCGGTCATTTGCACTTCAAAGATGCATCGACGCGAGTCCCCACACAAATTACCTGCCGAATTTTTAAACAGCGCCCTGGCCGCGGTGGATCAGGGGTGCCGGGCTTGCCCGGCGAAGGGGGCGGAACCTTAAGCCCTTTGGCATGTTCCGTCAACCCGATTTTATCTCTTGTTGCGCCGCATTTCCGGCTTTCGCCGTGGCTGCTGAGCAACTCGAGGGCGCGCAGTATATCCGCGCGGAATCGTCTGTCAAACGATTGCCACAAATGAATTTGCAGAGCCCTGCGCGGTGCGCTGTGACGGGCGACAACGACCTAGCGGACGCATGCGGCGATGGTGCGCATCTACTGGTTTTTCCCGCGTCATACGCATGCAAGCCCCGCCCGTATCGCACCTTCGCCTGCCTTTCATCGATCGCTGCCGTGCGATCGCGCTGCTGCTCGTGGTGCTCTACCACGCGTCGTTGAGGACGCATGGTGACCAGCTGCTTCGATGGGACGGCTGGTGGTTCGATCCCGGTGCATTTGCGCCGTGGCAGACGCTGGTCAATCTCGGGCTGCAGTGGCTGCAGGTTCCTGCGCTGTTTTTTCTCTTCAGCGGCTATCTCGTGCACCGCTCGCTCGGGCGCCGCGTCGACCAGGGCGTGACGGCGCTGCTGGTGCGTCGCGGTCTGCGGCTTTACATCCCCTATCTCGCTGTTCTGGTGCTGTACGGGGTCCTGTGGCACAGAACGCGGGTCACGTTCGATGCCGCGGGCGCGCTCGACGGGCTGCTGCATGTGCTGTTGCTGCACAACACGAACAATGCCACGGTGTTCAGCATCAACGCGTCGTTCTGGTACGTCGCAACGGAGCTGCAGCTGTGCGCGCTCTACCCGCTTGCGATACTCGCGACTCGAAGGTGGGGGTGGCGCACGGTGGCCGTGGCCATCCTCGGCCTCGACGTTTCGATACGTCTCGTTCTGTCGGCGCAGCTGTTCGCGACTTTCGACGGGGCGATCACTGATGAGTGGCTGATGCGGTCACCGGCGGTGTTCGCGGTTCCCTGGTTCGCCGGTGCGTGGATCGCCGATCGGCAGGCACGCGGCGCGCTGCGCTCGCCTCGTCCGACATGGCTCTGGCTGCTGCCAGCGGCGGGTTTCGCGGCGACTGTCGCGTGGCCGCTGGCGCACTTCGCACAGCTTTTCATGTCACTGAGCTTCGCGTCCTGGATGGCGTGCGGGATCACCCGGCACATGAAACGCGGACCCGCGTCGAGCGAAGCACCGGCGTCATGGCTCGGCGCACGTCTCGACCGTCTCGGAATGCTTGGCATGGGCATCTATCTGCTCAACCAACCGCTGGTGGACGAGCTGCACTGGCGCATCGCCGAGCGATGGCCCGGCGCCTTCACCGAGGTGCTGCTGACGACGGCGGTTGCGCTGGCGCTGGTGATCCCCGCTGCGTTCGTGATGGCGCGCGTGATCGAGGAACCGCTCGCGCGCCGGGCCGACCGGCTGGTGCAGTCGTGGCAGCGACCGCGGCGCGCGCCGCTCGGCGCGGCGACGCGCTGATCGGCTTCAGCCGACGCGGATGCGCGCGAAACGGCGCGGGCCGATCTGCAGGATGCATTCGGTCCCGGGGCCGAGCCGCAATTCCCGATCGGCGACCTTCTGGCCATCGATCCTGACCGCACCCTCGACGATCTTGCGGCCGGCTTCGGAATTGCTCGCGACGAGGCCCGCCTCCTTCAATGCGGTGGCGAGCCGCACGCCGGTCCCATCGGGGTCGGCGATCGCGATCAGCGGCAGATCGGTAGGCAGGCTCTTCTGCGCGAAGCGCTCGATGAAGGCCGCCTGGGCGCGCTCGGCCGCCGTGGCATCGTGGAAGCGCGCGACGATTTCCGCCGCGAGCTCGAACTTCACGTCACGCGGGTTGCGCCCGTCCTCGATGCCCTGGCGAAGCGCCTCGATGTCGCCCAGCGGACGGAAGCTCAGCAGCTCGAAGTAGCGCCACATCAAGGTGTCGGAAATCGACATCAGCTTGCCGAACATCGTGTTCGGATCCTCCGCGATGCCGACGTAGTTGCCGAGCGACTTCGACATCTTGTTGACGCCATCGAGCCCCTCGAGCAGCGGCACCGTCATGACGACCTGGGGTTCCTGCCCGTAGTGCTCCTGCAGGCCGCGGCCGACCAGCAGGTTGAACTTCTGGTCGGTGCCACCCAGTTCGACATCGGCCTTCATGGCAACGGAGTCGTAGCCCTGTACCAGCGGGTACAGGAACTCGTGCAGCGCGATCGGCTGGTTGGCCCTGAAGCGCTTGGTGAAATCGTCGCGCTCGATCATTCGCGCGACGGTGTGGCGCGCGGCGATCTCGATGAGACCCGCGGCCGACATCGGGCCGAACCACTCGGAGTTGAAGACCACCCGGGTTTTCGTGCCGTCCAGGATCTTGAAGACCTGCTGCTGGTAGGTCTCGGCGTTGGCCTTGATCTCGGCCGGCGTCAGCCGCGGGCGGGTGACGTTCCGGCCGGTCGGGTCGCCGATCATTCCGGTGAAGTCGCCGATCAGGAACTGCACCTCGTGGCCGAGCTGCTGGAACTGCCGCATCTTGTTGATGAGGACGGTGTGGCCCAGGTGCAGGTCGGGGGCGGTCGGGTCGAACCCGGCCTTGATGATGAGCGGCCGGCCCCTAGCCAGCTTGCGGACGAGGTCTGTCTCGGTGAGCACGTCCTGCGTGCCGCGCCGCAGCTCGGCGAGCACGGGCTCGAAGCGCGCCGCGAGGGCGGTCGCGTTGGGATCGGTTTCCATGGGGTCCGGAGAATACCGGGGAACAGTGCGCGGGGTCTCAGGCGGGGTGATCGCAGGGGCTGCAGCGTTGACCTGAAGGACTCGGCCCGGGTACTTTCTCACCCCCTAGTGACCTGATTCGGGACGGATTTCCAGTTGAAGCAACTGCGCGCGCTGCCGTCCCTGCTCGAACTCGTCACCCCCGCCGCGCGAGTGCGCGCGCTGCAGCTGGCCTGTGTCGGAATGCTCGCATGGGCGGGCATGGAATCGGCCGCGCACGTCGATCCATCACGGGCCCTGGCCTCGGCGGCGCTGAGCGCGGTCCAGCCGCAGTGGCGACCGGTCGATTCGGCTGCGGCCGGGTTGTCGGCCGCGGTGGATGCGGCCGAGGCGGGTCTCGATGACATCGTCGTCGTGCGGCGCAACGACACGCTCGACCAGATCTTCCGCCGGCTCGAGCTGTCACTGGCCGACCTCGCGAACCTGCGGGCGATGCGCGGGCTGAAGTCGGCGCTCGACCGGCTGCATCCGGGCGAGGAGCTGGCGTTCAAGCACCGCGACGGCAGCCTGCTCGGCCTCACCCGACGCATCAGCCCGAGCGAAGTACTGAAGGTCGAGCGCGGCGCCGACCAAGGTTTCATCGCGAGCGTCGAGGAAACTCCGCTCGACCGCCGGCCGATCACGACCCAGGGCCGGATCCGCTCGTCGCTGTTCGAGGCCGGCGCGACCGCGGGCCTGCGCGATCAGACGACGCTCGCGCTGGCCGAGCTGTTCGGCTGGGATATCGATTTCGTGCTCGACCTGCGCGAGGACGACCGGTTCTCGGTCACTTACGAGCGCGTGACGCGAGAGGGTGAGTACATCGGCGACGGCGCCATCCTTGCGGCCGAGTTCGTCAACCAGGGCCGCACATACCGCGCCGTGCGGTTCGTCGGCGCCGACGGCAAGGCCGAGTACTTCACGCCCGACGGCAAGAGCCTGCGCAAGACCTTCCTGAAGGCGCCGCTCGAGTTCTCGCGCGTGAGTTCGGTGTTCAACCTGTCGCGCAAACATCCGATCCTGAACAAGATCCGGGCGCATCGCGGCGTCGACTACGCGGCCCCGACGGGCACGCCCATCCGCGCCGCGGGCGACGGGCGGGTGAAGTACCGCGGCGTGAAGGGCGGCTTCGGCAACGTGCTCGAGATCGAGCACAGCGGCCAGGTCGTGACGGTCTACGGTCACCTCTCACGCTTCGCGAACGGGCTGAAGAACGGCGACCGGGTGCGCCAGGGTCAGATCGTAGCGTTCGTCGGCATGACCGGCCTTGCGACCGGCCCGCACCTGCATTTCGAATACCGCGTCCGCAACGAGTGGAAGAACCCCCAGCAGATCCTGAAGACGGCGCAGGCGGCTGCACCGATCGATGCGACGCTGAAGCCGGAGTTCCAGCGGCAGACGGCGCCGCTGCTGGCGATGCTGGACGGCGGCGCTGCACCGGCATCGCTCGACGGCGCCCGCCGAGCCGTTGCCGCGCGCTGATCCCGGCATGACGCTCTATGCCGGCCTGATCTCCGGCACGAGCATGGACGGCGTCGAGGCCGTGCTGCTCGACGTCGACGGCGCCCGGTTCGCGATCCGCGCCGCTCATCACCACGACTATCCCGCCGAGCTGCGCCGCGAGCTCGAGCGGGTCATCGCGACGCCCGACGCGGTGACGCCCGACGCGCTCGGCCAGCTCGACGTACGCCTTGGCGAGGTGTTCGCGACCGCGGCGCTGGCGCTGCTCGATCGCAGTGTCACCGCCAGAGGTAGCGTCCGCGCCATCGGCAGTCACGGCCAGACAGTGCTTCATCGCCCGCGGGGCGCCGCCCCGTTCACGCTGCAGATCGGCGATCCGAACGTGATCGCCGAGCGTTGCGGCGTCGACGTCGTGGCAGATTTCCGTCGGCGCGACATCGCGGCGGGCGGCGAAGCCGCGCCCCTCGCGCCGGCTTTCCACGCGGCTGCCTTCGGCCGTCCGGGCGAGTCGGTGGCGGTCGCGAACATCGGCGGGATCGGCAACGTGACGCTGATCGACGGGCGCGGTCACGTGCTCGGCTTCGACACCGGCCCCGGCAACTGCCTGATGGATCTGTGGGCCCGTCGCATCCTCGGCGAGCCTTTCGATCGCAACGGGGCATGGGCCGCCCGCGGCCGGGTCGACGAGACCCTGCTCGAACGGCTGATGGCAGAGCCGTACCTTGCGCTGCCCTTTCCGAAAAGCACCGGACGCGAGCTGTTCAACACCGCGTGGTTCGAGCCGCTGCTCGGCGACGTGCCGCTCGAACCCGCCGACGTGCAGGCGACCTTGAACGAGTACACCGCGCGATCGATCGCCGAGGCCATCACGCTGCTCGCCGGGCTCGATCCCGATGCGTTGTACGTCTGCGGCGGCGGTGCCTTCAATGGCGAGCTGATGCGCCGGTTGCAGCAGCGACTGCCCCGCGCACGCGTGGCCGACACCAGCGCGCTCGGCATCCCGCCCGACCAGGTCGAGGCTGCCTTGTTCGCGTGGCTCGCCCATCGGCGCATCGAGAACCTGCCTGGCAGCCTGCCCTCGGTGACCGGCGCGCGGGGCGCCCGCGTGCTCGGCGCGATCTACAGTGGTGTCATCGGCGAGTAACGTCGGCGCGGCAAGCTGTCCGATCGATGCAGATACCCGACCTCAATTCGCCCGCCAATTTCAGCAATCGCGAGCTGTCCTTTCTCCAGTTCAACGAACGCGTGCTGGCGCAGGCGCGGGACGCCGCGCTGCCCCTGCTCGAGCGGTTGCGCTTCCTCTGCATCAGCTCGAACAATCTCGACGAGTTCTTCGAGATACGCGTGGCCGGCCTCAAGCAGCGCCGCGACCTCGGCGCAACGCAGACCGGGCCGGAACGGATGCCGATTCCGGCGCAGCTCGAGGCGATCCACGACCGCGCGACACGACTCGTCGCGGAGCAGTACGCCTGCCTGAACGACGTGCTGCTGCCGGCGCTCGCGCAGAAGGGCATCCGCCTGCTGTCGGCGGCGGACTGGTCGGCGGACGAGGCGCGCTGGCTGGAGGACTACTTCTCGCGTGAAGTGGAACCGGTGCTGAGCCCGCTCGGGCTGGACCCGGCGCGCCCGTTCCCGCGCATCCAGAACAAGAGCCTGAACTTCATCGTGCGGCTGTCAGGCAAGGATGCGTTCGGGCGCGACAGCGACCTCGCGGTCGTGCAGGCGCCGCGCTCGCTGCCGCGCGTCGTCGCATTGCCGCAGGGCCGCGACGGAACCAGTCTCGTGCTGCTGTCGACGATCGTGCAGAGCTTCGTCGCGCGCCTGTTCCCCGGCATGCAGGTTCTCGCCTGCTATGCGTTCCGCGTCACCCGCAACAGTGACCTCATCGTGGACGACGAGGAAGTCGACGACCTGAGACGCGCGCTCGAGGGCGAGCTCGCCCATCGACGCTATGGTTTCGCGGTGCGGCTCGAAACCGCGGCCGGCTGCCCGAGCGATGTGACCGACTTCCTGCTGCAGCATTTCGCACTGCAGCCGCAGGACCTCTACCGCGTGCCGGGTCCGGTGAATCTCAACCGGCTGAATGCGATCTACGACCTCGTTCCGCATCCCGAGCTGAAGGCGCCCGATTTCACCCCGTCGCTGCCGCGCCGGCTGGTCGGAACGAGCGACCTGTTCGCGGCGATCCGGCAGCAGGACCTGCTGCTGCACCACCCGTTCCAGAGCTTCGCGCCGGTGATGGACTTCCTTCGCCAGGCGAGCGCGGACCCGCAGGTGCTCGCGATCAAGCAGACGCTGTACCGCACCGGCGCCGATTCGCCGATCGTCGACGCACTGGTCAGCGCGTCGACCGGCGGCAAGGACGTCACCGTCATCGTGGAGCTGCGCGCACGGTTCGACGAGGAAGCCAACATCGAGCTGTCGAACCGGCTGCAGGAGGCCGGCGTGCACGTGATGTACGGCGTGGTCGGCTACAAGACGCACGCAAAGATGATCCTGGTCGTGCGTCGCGAAGCCGAAGGCCTGCGGCGCTACTGCCATCTCGGGACCGGCAACTATCACCAGCGGACCGCGCGCGCGTACACCGACTACGGCCTGTTCACCTGCAACGCGGAGATCGGCGCTGACGTGCACGAGATCTTCCTGCAGCTCACCAGCCTGACGCGCGCCCCGGCGTTGCGGCGGCTCATCGAGTCGCCGTTCAGCATGCATACCGCCGTGCTCACGATGATCGATCGCGAGGCCCGCCATGCCGCAGCGGGCCGGCCGGGACGCATCATCGCGAAGATGAATTCGCTGCTCGACCCGCAGGCGATCCAGGCGCTGTACCGCGCTTCGATCGCCGGCGTGCAGATCGACCTGATCGTCCGAGGCACCTGCGCGCTACGGCCCGGCATTGCGGGCATCTCGGACAACATCCGCGTGCGCTCGGTGATCGGGCGCTTCCTCGAACACCCGCGCGCGTTTCATTTCGGGAACGACGGCGCGCCCGAGGTGTACTGCTCGAGCGCCGACTGGATGGAGCGCAACTTCTTCCGCCGCATCGAGGTCGCGTTTCCGATCCTCGACCCCGAGCTGCGCGCGCGCATCAGCGACGATCTCGAGCTCTACCTGCGCGACGACGTCGGCGCGTGGCTGCAGGGGCCGGACGGCGAGTACGTGCGCGCGACGACGTCCGGCGATTCGCCCGTCAGTGCTCAACAACTGCTGCTCGAGGGGCACACGGCCGCGGCCGGACTGCTCAACCTCGGGACGTGAACACGCGCAGCCGCACGCCGGCCACCCGCAGGTAATCGATCTCCTGCTGCAGGTCGGCCGCGGTCAGCGGCCGCTCGTCCAGCGAACGCAGCTTCAGCCGCAGCTCGGGTGCCCGCGCCGGCCCGCGCAGATCCATGCCCGGCAGCGGCGTGTCGCTGCGCTCACGATGCAGCAGCACCGCGAGCCGCAGCAGCATCGCGAGCGGGAACGCGTTCCGGTCCCACGGGGGGATCAGATCCTCGAGCCCCTCACGTACCGGCTTGCGACGATGCAGGTTGACGAGGCGCGAGAGCAGCAGCTGCTCCTCGTGCGCGAAGCCGGGCATGTCGGCGTTCTCGAGCAGGTAGGCACCATGGCGGTGATAGCCGCTGTGCGCGACGTCGAGCCCGATCTCGTGCAGGCGCGCCGCCCATCGGAGCGACAGTTCGGCGAGCGGGTCGTCGAGCCCCCAGGCCGTGCGAACGAAGTCGAGCAGGTTCGTCGCGGTGTCCTCGACGCGCTGGGCCTGCGCGAGATCGACGTGATAACGCTGCTGCATCGAGCGCACGGTGCGCTCGCGGGCGTCCTCGTTCGTGCCGCGGCCGATCATGTCGTACAGCAGCCCTTCGCGCATCGCGCCTTCCGCAACCCGCATCTGCCTGATGCGCAGCTGACGGAACACCTCGGCGAGGATGGTGAGGCCGGCGGCATAGACCGGGCGGCGCTCCTCGTCGACGGTCGCGAGGTTGATCGCTCGCGTCGAGCCCGCGGCGGTGGCGTTTGCGACCAGCGCCTCGACACCTTCGCCGGTGATCGCACTGGCGCCGGGGTCGAGCTCGCGCAACGCCTCGGCGATCGCGCGCACGGTGCCGGAGCTGCCGACGACGAGATCCCAGCCGGCCTTGCGGTAGGCGACCTGGATCGGCTCGAGCTCCTGCGCTGCATAGAGGCGCGCCCGCTCGAACCGTTTCGCTGACAGCTTGCCGTCGGCGAAGAAGCGCTGCGTCAGCGTGACGCAGCCGAGGTGCAGGCTCTCGAGCTGCTGCGGTTCGAAGCCGTTGCCGATGATGAGCTCGGTGCTGCCGCCGCCGATGTCGACGACCAGCCGGCGCGCAGGCTCGGCCGGCAGCGTGTGCGCGACGCCCGAATAGATGAGGCGCGCCTCCTCGATACCGGCAATGATCTCGATGGGATGTCCGAGCGCTTCCCGCGCCCGTTCGAGGAATGCCTGCTTGCGACGCGCGACGCGCAGTGCGTTGGTACCGACGACGCGAACGCGGTCGGCGCGCATGTCGGCAAGCCGCTGACCGAAGCGGCCGAGGCAGGCGAGGCACCGTGCGCTGACCGCCTTGTCGAGCCGGCCGTCGGCATCGAGCCCTTCGGCGAGGCGCACCATTTCGCGCAGCCGGTCGATGATGATGAGCTGCCCGGCCGCATGTCGCGCGACGACCAGGTGGAAACTGTTGGAGCCGAGATCGACGGCGGCCAGGACGTCCGGCGCGCGCTGCGACGGGCGGTTCAAGCCGTGAAGGAAGACCCGCAGCCGCAGGTGGTCGTCGCGTTGGGATTGCGGATGACGAACTGCGAACCTTCGAGGTTCTCGCGGTAGTCGATCTCCGCGCCGGTCAGGTACTGGAAGCTCATCGGATCGACCAGCAGCTTGACGCCGTGGTTCTCGACCATCGTGTCACCGTCCTGCACCTGCTCGTCGAACTCGAAGCCGTACTGCAGGCCGGAGCAACCGCCGCCCTGCACGTACACGCGCAGCATGAGCCCGGGATTGCCCTCGCCACGGATCAGCTCGCCGACCTTCAGTGCGGCGGCATCGGTGAAATTGAGCAGGCTCACGTCATTCATCGGGAAGATTCTAGGGACTGGGCGGCAGGGGGTCCAGCGGCGACGGCACCGCGCGACAGCATCTTCCCGTTGATGCGGGCGCCCGGGGCCATTTCAATGGTGGTGCCATATTGCACGTTCCCGTCGATCACGGCGTTCTGACCGAGTGCCAGCCGCCCGCTGACGACGACATCGCCCCGCACCCGGCCGTCGATGTTCGCGTGGGTCGCCCGGACGTGGCCCTCGACCACGCCCGACGCCGCCATGGCGAGGGTCCCCTCGCTGTCCCCGATGAGCTGCACGGGACCGAGGATGCGACCCTCGACATGCATGCCCCCGGCAAAATCGACGCTGCCGTGGATCGTCACCCCCGGCCCGATCAGCGTCCGGGGCGGCGCATCGGCCTTCTCGCGTTTGAACATCAGCCGCCCCCCTCCGCGCTCCACAGAAACGTCTGCCGGACCGGATCGACGTCCTTGCGCGCCACGCGGATCTCGAGCGTGCTGCGCGCGGGCCGGAAATCGGCCGGCAGGGTCAGCTCCTGTTCGATGATCTGCAGGTAGCGATAGTTGAAGCGCATGTCCTTCGCCTTGCCGTCGGTCAGCTGCGCGAGCTCGAGGGTCGCGGGCTGGTCGCCCCGCGTGCCTTCGACCGTCAGCGCGATGGTGCCGTTGACGACGTCCTCGGGACGCACCGGGCGCGCCAGCACCAGTCTGACGGCATAGGTGTCCGGCGTGCCGAGCGCTGTCACACGGAACTGCTGGATGCGGACCGGCGGCGCCGCCGCGCTGTCGCCCGCGAGCCCGCGGTAGAACGCGAGATCCTGCGCCTGGCGCGCGACCTGGGCCTGCAGCTCCCCGATGGTCCGCGAGATCTCGGCACGCTCCCGGGTCTGGCCGACCTGCGCCGTCTCCTGGCCGGCGAGCTTGAGCCGCAGCTCCCGGTTCAGGGCCTCGAGCTCCGCGACGCGGGCCTGCGAATTCGCATAGCCCTCGAGCGCGGCGGCACCGGCGCGGTTCGCATTCGTGCGGCCGGCCTCGAATGCGACATAAAGCAGCAGCGCGCCCAGCACCGAGCACCCGACGATCAGCAGCGTCCGGCGCAGCGGCGCATAGGTGCGGATGACCAGTCGGCCGGGCGCCTGCAACGCTATGCGCTCGTCGCGCTGGACCGCGCAGCCGCCGGCCTGCGCCGCGGGGCGCCGCGCCCGCCGACAGTCGGCCCCCACCAGGCCGGGTAAGGCGGCAACGAGTCGGGCGAGGCGATCTGCCCGAGCTCCTGCAGCGCGCGGACATAGACCGGCCGCTTGAAGTAGATGACCTCGCGGACCGGCTGCCAGTAGTCGACCCAGCGCCAGCGGTCGAACTCCGGCGTGCCGGTGGTATCGAACCGGAACTCGACCGGCTGACGCGTGAGCCGCAGCAGGAACCAGCGCTGCTTCTGGCCGATGCACAGCGGCAGGCTGTCACGTCGCACGTAGCGGCGCGGCAGGCGGTAACGCAGCCAGTTCGCCGTCCGGGCCACCACGGCCACATCCCGGTCGGTCAGGCCGATTTCCTCGTGCAGCTCGCGGAACAGCGCATCCTCCGCGGTTTCGCCCGGCGCCATGCCGCCCTGCGGGAACTGCCAGCCTCGCCCCCCGCTGCGGCGCCCGAGGAACAGCTGTCCAGCATCGTCCATCAGCACGATGCCGACGTTTGCCCGGAAGCCGTCGCGGTCGATCAGGTCGCCCATAGCGTCCCTTTTACTCTGCGCGGGACAGCCGGCTCAAGGCGCAGGCCGCCACAACGGGCGCAAGGTCTCAGGCGCGGCGTTCGACCACGTGGCTGCGCCCCTTCAGGTAGTCGAGACCCTGCTGCATCAGCCCGGCGAACGCGGCGCGGTCGTTGGAGCCGACGGCCGCGCGGATGCGTTCGACGGCGGCCGCCAGCGCGTCGAGCGACTGCGCGCCGTAGTCGTTCAGCGCCTGGATCTCGAAATAGAGCTCGGGACTTTCCTCCGCGACCTTGCTTGCGACGTCCAGCTGCGAATCGAACGTCGTGCTCGACATCCGGGCGAGCCGCGGCGCCGCTTCGCCGCTTTCGGCCAGGGCGGTGAAGAACGCGATGTTGAGCGCGTGAGACAGCCCGAGCACGTAGGCGATCAGTCGATCGTGCTCGTCGAGACTCATGACGACCTGCTCGGCCATGGTCGGCGCGAAGAGGCCGCGTGCGACGTCGAGCGCGACCGGATCGCCCAGATCGACGAACACGACGTGCCGCGAAGACAGCAGCTCGGTGTCGGGCCCGAACATCGGATGCAGCGAGGTCACGCGGCAGCCCGCGTCCTTCAACGCCTGCAGGCCCTTGCGCAGCGGTGACTTCAGCGAGCCCAGATCGAACACGACGCCCGAAGGCCGTCGCTCGGCCAGCTGCTGCAGGATCGCGTCGGTGGCGTTCATCGGCGTCGCGACGACGACCAGGTCGTGATCGAGGGTGGCGAGGGTGCGCCAGTCGGCGATCGCGTCGGCCTCGCCGCTCGCCGCAGCCGCCGGGTCGGCCACCTGCACGGTGAAGCCCTGCGAGCCGAGGAAACGCGCGAACCAGTGCCCCATCTTGCCGGCGCCGCCGATGACCAGCGCGCGCCGCCCCGTTCCCGCGCCATGTGCGCTGACGCGCGCCTGCTCCTGCGTCGTCAGCGACGAGCGGATCAGCAGCCGATAGATCTGTTCGGCGAGATCGCCCGGCAGGCCGAGCCTCGCCGCGCGATCGCGAACCCCGAGGATGACTTCCCGCTCGCGGCCGTAGTCGCGCGTGGGCGTGCCGGTCAGTCGCTTCGCGGCGGCAACTTCGCGACTGAGCTGCTGCCGGCGCGCGACCAGATCGAGCAGTTCGCCATCAAGCGTGTCGAGCTGGCGTCGCAGTTCGTCGAGAGTCATGGTGCCCATGTGAAGAGAGGCCGTCGGGTTGCGACGGCCTCTCGTTTTACGGACGCGCCACTTCCGTGGCAAGGGCAGCGCCCGGCTAGCGGATCGGCAGCGTGAAGCTCAGGCCGATCGAGGGCGGGCCCGGCACGACGTAGTAGTAATCGTCGTTCCAGTACCGGTAGCCGCGGCCGTACGGTTCACGCCAGCCCGGCTGCCAGCCGTGCGGGCGCGGTGCGCGCCACCGATACTCGTACCGCGGCGGGGGCGGAGGCGCGCGATAGACACGCGGACGCTCATAGCGATAGCGGTCGTAGTTGCGGCGATCGTTGTCACGACGGTCGTGGTCGCGGCGATCGTTGTCGTAACGACGGTCGTACCGGTGGTCCCGGCCGCGATCGTGGTCGCGATCCGCAAGCGCGGTACCGGCGAAGCCGAGGGCAAGGACGCTGGCAGCTAGGACACGGATCATGGCGGTTCTCCTCTGGTCGCTACTGCGACCCTGGAACGAAGGCTAGGCCCGAGGCACTGAACCGGTCCTGAATGCCACGCGGACGCGCTTCCGGTGCGGAGGTTGCCTAAACTCGCCCGATGAGCCTCCCCGACCCTCTCGCCGATCCGTTGCCCGACCCGCTGCCGACCGATCCCCTTGCGCTGGCGGCCGAGTGGCTCGCGCTTGCCTGGGAGCGTCGCGACCAGCCCAATCCGAATGCGATGGTGCTCGCGACCAGTACACCGGACGGGCATCCCTCGGCGCGTGTCGTGCTGTGCAAGGGCATCGAGCCCGATCCAGGCTGCGTGCGCTTCGTCAGCAACTACCACTCGCGCAAGGGCCGTGAACTCGCGGCGAATCCGCGCGCCGCGGCGGTGCTGCACTTCGACGCGCTGCATCGGCAGGTGCGGCTCGAAGGCGTGATCACGCGCGCGAGCACCGCGGACAGCGACGCCTACTTCGCGACTCGGGCCTGGGCGAGCCGGCTCGGCGCGCATGCCAGCGAGCAGAGCGAGCCGGTCGCGTCACGCGAGGCGCTGCAGGCGAAACTCGACGCGCAGATCGACCGCTTCGGTGCCACCGCTGCACCGGGGCGCGACATCCCGCGCCCCGACCACTGGGGCGGCTACGTGCTGTGGATCGATCGCGCCGAGTTGTGGGTCGAAGGCGGTGCGCGGCTGCACGACCGCGCCGAGTTCCGGCGCGAGCTGCGGGCTGTGGGCGAGCCGGCCTTCGCCGGCGGCCCGTGGTCCTCGACGCGCCTGCAGCCCTGAGGTCCGCGCGTGTGGCGGTTGCTGCGCATCGGCGTGCTGCTGACTGTCCTCGGCGCGGTGGTGTTCCACACGCTCGCCGATCGGCACGAAGTCGTTCAGTGGCGAACTCCGTTGTGGGTCGGCCTCTTCCCGCTGGCCGGCGACGACTCACCCGCAACGCGCGAACTGATCGAGTCGTTGACGCCGGCCGACTTCGAGGGCGTTGCGAAGTTCCTCGCGCGCGAGTCACAGCGTTATGGACGGCTCGCCCAGCCGGTCCGGCTGCAGTGGCATGTCGGCCCGCATCCGCCGCTGCCGCCGCGCGGCGAAACGGTCGGGCTCGTGTCGAACGCCGTGTGGAGCCTGCGACTGCGCTGGTACGCATGGCGACGCGCGAGCGCGATCGAGGGCGCGCGGCCGCGGATCCGCGTCTTCGTCGTCTACCACGATCCGGCGCGGACGGTTAAGGTGCCGCACTCGGTCGGATTGCAGAAGGGGTTGCTGGGCGTCGTCCATGCCTTCGCCGATCGCACGGAACGGGGAGGCAATGAGATCGTGATCGCCCACGAGTTGCTGCATACGCTCGGAGCGAGCGACAAGTACGACGAGCGCAACCAGCCCGTCTGGCCCGACGGCTATGCCGATCCGGACGCAGAGCCACGGCTGCCGCAGATGCGCGCCGAGATCATGGCCGGTCGCCGCGCCGTCAGTGCCGGGCTCGCCGAGATGCCGGCGACCCTGCTCGACGTGGTCGTCGGCCGCGCGACGGCGCGCGAGATCGGCTGGGTGACGCAGTGATCGCGGCCGCCGGCGTCCGCCGCGCGCTGATCCTCATCATCGCGTTCTGGTCGGGCTTCTTCGTCATGGGCGTCGAACTGCTCGGCGGGCGTCTGCTCGCGCCGAACTTCGGCAGCAGCATCTACGTCTGGGGCGCGATCATCACGGTGTTCATGCTGGCGCTCTCGCTCGGCTATCTCGCCGGTGGCCGCTTTTCGGTGAAGCGCCCGAGCGTCGTGCGTCTCGGCGGGCTGCTGATCGCGGCGGCCCTGACGGCGCTGCCGGTGCTGTGGCTCTCGCACGGGCCGCTCGAAGCGCTCGCCATCGCCGTGCCCGACCCGCGCTTCGGCTCGCTGGCCGCGTCGATGCTGCTGTTCTTCGTGCCGACGTTCCTGTCGGGCATGGTGTCGCCGTACTGCGTGCGCCTCATCATCGAGGGCGCCGAGACGTCGGGCAGCCGCGCCGGCCAGCTGTTCTTCGTCTCGACCTTTGGCAGCGCCGCCGGCACCATCCTCACTTCGTTCTACCTCGTGCTGTGGTTCGAGGTCGATCACATCCTGTTGAGCCTCGCCGCGATCTCGGTCCTGCTCGGACTGGCCGGCCTGCTGGAGGGACGCCGACGATGAAACGCCTGCTCACGCTGCTCGTTCTGCTCGCGCTGCCGGGCCTCTCCACGGCCGCCCAGCAGTTGCTGAGTTCGGAGCGTTCGCTGTACCGCGACGTGCTCATCTACGAGGACGACGGCGAGCGCTGCATGTGTTTCACGCGCATGTGCCGCATCGGTCGCCAGTCGTGCGTCGACCGCTCGAACCCGAAGGCCTTCGCGCTGAACTACACCCGCATGATGCTCGGCGGCGCGCTGTTCACTGCCGAAGCACCGAAGCGCATCCTGATCGTCGGTCTGGGCGGCGGCACGCTGCCGATGGCACTCGCGGAAATCCTGCCGCAGGCGCAGATCGACGTGGTCGAGATCGATCCGGCGGTCACGCGCGCGGCAAAGCGGTTCTTCGATTTCCGCGACGGTCCGCGCATGAAGGTGATCGAGCAGGACGGCCGCGTCTACGTGAAGCGCGCCGGACGCGCCGGCGAGCGCTACGACCTCGTGATGCTCGACGCGTTCGACCACGAATACATCCCGGAACACCTGCTGACACGGGAGTTTCTCGACGAGGTCCGCGTGCTGCTCGGCTCCGTCCGGCGTGCTGGTCGCGAACACGTTCTCGAGCAGCCGCCTGTACGACCACGAGTCGACCACGTACGCGGCTGCGTTCGGGCCGTTCTACAACCTGAAGCGCGAGAACCGGGTCATCGTCACGCGAATGGGCGGGCTGCCCGATGCGGCAGAACTCGAGCGGCGATCGGTGCCGTACGACGCGGCGCTGAAGTCGCACGGCGTCGATCGTCTCGGTGTGCTCGCGCTGTTCTCTACGCAGCGCGACTGGGACCCGGAAGCCCGCGTGCTCACCGATCAGTACTCGCCGGCGAACCTGCTGAACCGCTGAGGCTCGCGCCTCAGGGCGACAGCGCGGCGAGCGCCGCCTTGCGCGCGGCCTCGAATTCGTCGCCCTCGTTCCAGGTCGGCATCGCGTCCGCGTTGGCCACGTCGAGGCCAGCGTAGAACAGCAGCTGCACGTCCTCCATCATCCCGTCGAAGTTCCATGCCTCGTCGAACTCGTCGCTCGGCTGGTGGTAGCGATGTTCCTCGAATGCATCGACCTGCTCCCGACCCCAGTCCTTCGGCTTGCCGGGAAAGTCGACCGAGAAGTGCTGGTAGAACGCCGGCACGCCGATCTTCGCGAAGCTGATCTGGTCGGAGCGGTAGAAGTAACCGCGATCGGGAAACTGATCGGGCTTGACGGTGCGGTTCTGCTCCGCGGCGCGTGTGTCGATCACCGCATCGAGCGACGACTTGCCCTTGCCGATGAAGATCACGTCGCTCGCCTTGCCCCAGACGTTGCCCTCGTCGACGTTGAAGTTCGCGGCGATGCGCCCGGGCGCGAACGGTCGGGTGCGCGGCGAAGAAACCCGAACCGAGCGTGCCCTGCTCTTCCGCCGCAACGAACAGCATCATCACCGACCGCCGTGGCGCCGTCGGCAGTGCCTTGAACGCCTTGGCCAGACCGAGCAGCTCGGCGACACCCACGCCGTTGTCGAGCGCGCCGTTGTAGATGCGATCGCCGGTCGAGTCCGGATCGCCGATGCCGAGATGGTCGTGATGGGCCGAGTAGATGACGACCTCGCTCGCGAGCTTCGGGTCGCTGCCGGGCAACAGGCCGGCGACGTTCGCGGTCTGCTTGCGCGACAGCGTGTTCTCGATCGCGATCGACGTGCGCACGCCGAGCGGCACCGGGCGGAAGTCGCGTCGATTTCGCCGCCTCGACCAGACGCGCGAGGTCCTGTCCGCCGAGCTGGGCGAGCGAGGCGGCGCGACTGCTCGGTGACCCAGCCCTGGAACTGCACGCGCGGCTCGTCACCGGCCGGCAGCTCGAAGCTGCTCGCCCGATCCAGCCGCTCTGCACGACCTGGAACGGATAGCCCGCCGAAGGCGCGGTGTGGATGATGATCGCGCCCGCCGCACCCTGGCGCGCGGCGCTCGCGTACTTGTAGTCCCAGCGGCCGTACGACAGGCGCGTCGTGCCGGCGAACAACGACGGGTCCCAGTCGGGGTCGTTGTTCAGCATCAGCAGCACCTTGCCTTTCAGGTCGACGCCCTTGATAGTCGTCCCACTGGAACTCGGGCGCCTGTATGCCGTAGCCGACGAACACGACCTCGGCATTGCGGAAGCCGTTGCGCGCGGTCTGCGTGCCGCCGACGCCGACGTAGTCGTCCTTCAGCTTCAGAGACAGCGACTTGCCACGGGTGGTGAACGTCAGCTGCGCCGGCAGCTTCGACGCGATGCCGACCACGTCGAACGGCTGCTCCCACGACCCTTCGGTACCGCCGGGCGCATAGCCCATCTCCTTCAGCTGGGACACGAGCCAGGCGCGCGCCTTCACGTCACCCGCCGTCGCGGTGCCGCGGCCTTCGAAGCCGTCGTCGGAGAATTCGCGGATGCGCGAGGAGACGAAGTCGCTCGTGACCGAAAGGATGGCCCGGCGCGCCTCGTCGTTGACCGTCGCGGTCGACGTCACCGGAGCGGCAGGCCCGCTGCAGGCCGCCAGACCCGCGAGCAACGTGCCGCCGATCGCCCATGCGTGAAGAATTGCTTTCATCGATTCGCTCCGTCTCGTCAGCCACCGAAACCGATCGCCGTCCGCACGCTTTCGTGGAGTGGCCCGTTGCTCGCGAGCACCGTAGTCGTGTCGAGGCCCAGGGGGCCGCCGGCGAGGTCGGTGAAGCGTCCGCCGGCTTCGCGCACGATCACCGCGAGCGCCGCGATGTCGAGGATGTTGACGTCCGACTCGACCACGACATCCAGCGCGCCGCGCGCGAGCAGGTGGTAATGCACGAAATCGCCGTAGCCGCGCAATCGGCTGATGCCGCCGATCAGCGATCCGAAGCGGCCCCACGCGTCACCGGCAGCCAGGGTCTTTAGGTTGCCGGTAGAAACGATCGCCTGCTGCAAGGAGGAGGTCGTGCTGACCTTGACGCGTTCGCCGCCGAGCCACGCGCCGCCGCCGCGTTCGGCCCAGGCCAGCTCGCCATAAGCGCAGGCCGACGAGACGCCGAGCACGAGCTCGCCCCGATGCATCAACGCGATCTGTGTAGAAAAGAACGGGGAATCGCGCACGAACGACTTGGTGCCGTCGAGCGGGTCGACCAGCCACAGGAACTCCGAATGCAAGCGCGCGCTGGCCGGTTTCCTCGCCGTAGAAGCCATGGTCGGGAAAGCGCTGTTCGAGCAGCGCGCGGATCGCCGCCTCGGCGCGCCGGTCGGCTTCGGTCACCGGCGAGCTGTCGGCCTTCAGCTCGACCGCCACGGATTTCCGGTACAGCGGGCCGATGATCGCGTCGGCGGCACGCGCGGCAGCGAGCGCCGCATCGAGTTCAGGGCTCATCCGGCAACTTTGCTACAGTGCGGCGCGCATGGGAAATCGACTCAGCAAGATCGTCACGCGAACCGGCGATGGCGGTACCACCGGGCTTGCCGACGGTTCGCGCCTCGCGAAGGCCAGCGATCGCGTCGAGGCGCTCGGGGCCGTCGATGAGCTGAACAGCACGCTCGGCGTCGTGCTGGCATCGCCCGGCGTCTCGCACGATGTGCGCCGCAGTCTTCTGCGCGTGCAGCACGACCTGTTCGACCTCGGTGGGGAGCTGTCACTACCCGGTCAGGCGCTGATCGCGGAGTCGCACGTCCACGCCCTCGAAGCCGATGTCGAACGCTTCAATGCGTTGCTGCCGCCGCTGAAGGAATTCGTCCTGCCCGGCGGTAACGCGGCCGCTGCCGCGTGCCATGTCGCACGAACCACTGCGCGTCGAGCCGAACGTCAGGGCTGGCGCCTGTCGGGTGTCGAAGCGCTGAACCCGCTGACGCTGACCTACCTGAACCGCCTGTCCGACCTGCTCTTCGTGATCGCGCGCCTGCTCGCGCGCGAAGCGGGTGGCCAGGAAGTCCTGTGGAACCGCGCGCGGATCGAAGAGCCCGGCTAGCAGCCGGCCGACGCCGCGAGTCGCGACCAGTCGAACCCCTCGCCCGGATCGGTCTTGCGACCGGGCGCGACGTCGCTGTGGCCCACCACCGCCGCGGTCCCGAGCGATGCGGGCCATGCCTCCCGCAGCGCGCGAATGACGGAGACGAGGCTCTGGTACTGCGCGTTCTCGTACGGGGCGACATCGGTACCCTCGAGTTCGATGCCGATCGAAAAGTCGTTGCAGGCATCGCGTCCGTTCCAGCTCGACGTACCCGCGTGCCAGGCGCGCTGTCCGAACGGCACGTACTGCACCACCTCGCCATCGCGCCGGATCAGCAGGTGCGCGGAAACACGGCCTGCGGCAATCGTCTCGAAATAGGGGTGCGCGTCGCGCGGCAGCCCGCCGGTGAACAGCCGGTCGATCCACGGGCCGCCGAACTCGTCCGGCGGCAGGCTGATGCCGTGCACGATCAGCAGCTCGGCCTCGACCCCCGCGGGGCGCGCGTCGCGATGCGGGCTCAGTACCTGCCGCGACACCGGTCAGCAGTCCGGTCGGCACATGCACGGCGAATCGGCTCAAGGCGTCGCCTTGACGAGATAGCGCGTCAGCGCGTCGAGGTCCTCGTCGGGCAGTTCGACGCGACTGATTCGCGGCATGTTGACGAGCCCCATCGCACGACGTAACGCACGTAATCCGGCTGAAGGTCGGTGCGCTTCTCGAGCAGCGAGCGCTCGGCACCGAGGCGCCGCGCCAGCGTGAACGTGCCCGTTCCACCGTCGCGGTGACACATTCCGCACCGGTGCGTGAAGATCTGCTCGCCGGTTCGCGGCGCATCGGCCGGCGCCCGCCTGTGTCACGACGCCCGCCACGAGCACCGCGACGAGCGCGCGCCTCACAGCTTGCCCCGCTGCGCCCGGTAGCGCTTCGGCCAGATGCCATTGCGGCCCGGGGCGAGCACGCCGTTCGGATCGAGCGCGTCCTTGACCCGCTCGTTCAGCGTCCGCAGCGCGTGATCGTTGAAGTCGTAGCTCGCCGCGACGTCGTCCATGTAGCTGAGGTGCGTACGGTACTCGCCGTACCCTTCCGCCTTCGCATCCTCGATCAGCGCGAGGAACAGCCTGCGCACGCGCTGCTTCTGCTCGGCGTCGTCCTTGCTGAACAGGATGAGGTTGACGTTGGTCGCCGCGCGCCCGTCGATGTAGAACGTGCCTGAATAGTCGAGCCCGAACTCGAGATAGCGACGGCGGGTGCGTTCGAACTGCGCCTGCACCAGTCGTCCGTCGGCCGGCATCACCGGTGAATAGCCGATGTGTCCGCCGCGCCCGCCATACCAGTTGACCATCTGCAGCGGGTAGGTGCTCGGACCGGCCTGGTTGTTGCCGGGGCCGCGCCGCACCTGGAACTCCTGCCGCGTGTAGCGCCCCAGTGCGTCCTGGACGCGCTTCAGATTCGCTTCGCAGACGTCGGCGTAGCCCTGCAGACGGATGGGCCCGTTCCACCAGCCGATGTCGTAGCGCTGCCGCATCTTCGCGATGACGTCGTCTGGAATGGAGTCGCGACCCTGGTACCACTCGCTGCGCAGCGTCGGCACGGTCGCGGATGCCTGGTAGCTCGTCACGCGCACGAGCCCGTCGATGACTCCGCGCAACCGCAGCGGCGTGGTCGCATCGACGTACCACTCGAGGTCCGATGGCCGGTCGAGCTTCACGTCGAGGGTGATCGACGCCTCGTCTTCCGGCCGCATCCACAGGCAGAGCTTCGTGACCACCGCGTAGTTGCCCTGCACGATCATCTGGTCCCACGAGGGACCGAAGCCGTGCTTGAACAGCGCCCACGCCTTGCCGTTGTCCATCGCGCCCATGCCGGTGCGCACCAGCTCGCCGGTGGGCAGCACCATCTCGAGCCCGCAGATGTTGCTGCTGTGATCGCCCATGCCGCTGAAGCCGCGCTCGAGCGCGTTGCCGATGACGCTGCCCCAGCCGTTGCCGGGGATGCCCATCTGCAACGGGATGCGGTTCTTCTTCAGATGGTCGTACAGGTCGAAGAAGCCGACGCCCGGCTCGACGATGCAGTACCCGAGCTTCTCGTTGACCTCGATGATGCGATCCATGCGCCCGAGGTCGAGCATGACGGTTCCGGCCATGCGCGGCGAGGCGCCGCCGTAGCCGAAGTTCTTGCCGCGCGAGATGGGCCACACGGGCACGTGGTGCTCGTTCGCGAGCCGCATCACCGCCTGCACTTCCGCGACCGATTTCGGTGCGATGGCTGCGGACGGCGCATGAGTCTCGTCGAGACCCGGCGCGTACTGGTCGAGATAGGTCTCGCGGTCCTCGTCGGTGCGCAGCACCCATTCGCGCCCGACGACGCCCGCCATCGCCTGCATCGCGCGCTCGAACTGCGCGGCTGGCAGGCCAGGCGGAAGGGTCAGCTTCACAGATGGCCTTCTTTCAGCGCCGGCGCGGCAGCCGGAGCGGGCTGCTTGCCGTCGATGGCAGGCACCTTCTGCCGCGCGAAGGCTTCGACGCGCGACGTTGACGACGTGCGCGCGGATCTGTTCGACCTCCGCCTCGCTCAGCAGGTCGTCCCAGCTTGGCATGCCGCGTTTCTTCGAGCGCGCCCCCGCGCACGACTGCCTGCGAACGCCGCCGTCTCGCGGATGACGCCGGAGCGACGCAGATCGGGCACCGGCGCGCGATCGGCATTGGCATGACAACCGGCGCAGTTACGTCCGTACAGCGCGGCGCCCGCGGCAATGTCGGCCGCCGAGCCCGACCGCGGCCGGCGGTTCCGGCAGCGGTGCAACCGGCGGCAACACGGGCGGCATCGGCGTCGCGCCGCCGTCGAGCCTGAAGGCGAGGATGCGGTTGTCGTTGCCGCGCTGGAACGCGACGTTGTCCGGCATCCAGAAGTTCCAGCCGCCACCGCCGCTGCCCGCGAGGATCGCGATGTACTGCACGCCGTCGATCGTGTACGTCATCGGCGCCGCGATCAGCGGGCTGCCCGTATCGATCTCCTTCAGCACCTTGCCCGACTCGTCGTCGAGCACGCGCAAGCTGACCGTCGAGACCGCCCTGCACGACGATGCCGCCGCCGGTCGAGAGCACGCCACCGTGATCCATGAACGAGGTGTTGCGGTGCTCCCAGACCACCTTCCGGGCCACCGGATCCCACGCCTTCAGGTGCGCGGTCATGTCGAGGCTCGGCTGTGACTTGAGGAACGCGGGGTCGGTGACCGGCCGCAGCGCGGGCGGCAGCGATTTCGGATCGAGCAGCTGCGTCGCGAACGCGATCGCGGTGCCACCGGCCGAACGCTCCGGCTGCCGGGGCGGTTTGGGCGCCGACATCATGGCCATGCCGCTGTGGACCGACGGGATGTAGACGAGCCCGGTGCGGGCCGACAGCGACATCGGGTTGAAGTTGTGCCCGCCGACGCCCGACGGGAACACCAGCACCGGCTTGCCCTTCGAGTAGTCGGCAGCGGGATTCTCGATCGCGCGCCCGGTCTTCAGGTCGACGCCGGTAGCCCAGTTCGCATCGACGAACTTGTCGGCGGCCAGCAGCTCGCCGCTGGCGGCGGTCATGGACATAGAAGAACCCGTTCTTCGACGCCTGCATCAGCACGTCGCGGTCGACGCCATCGAGCTTCAGCGTCGCGAGCATGAGGTGCGGGGTGGCGTCGTAGTCCCAGCGCTCGCCCGGCGTCTGCTGGTAATGCCACACGTACTCGCCGGTGTCGGCGTTCAGCGCAACGATCGAGGCGAGGAAGAGGTTGTCGCCGCCGTTCGGGCTGCGCTGCAGTGGGTTCCAGGGCGCGCCGTTGGCGGTGCCGAAGAACACGAGGTTGCGTGCTTCGCGTCGTAGTTGATCGAGTCCCACGCGTTGCCGCCGCCGCCGCAGCGTCCAGTCGCGCTTCGCGTCCCAGGTCTTCGCCGCCATCTCGAGCGCGGGATTCTCGTGCGGCTTCGACGGGTCGCCGGGCACGGTGAAGAAGCGCCACGCGAGCTTGCCGGTCTCGAGGTCGTACGCCGAGACGTAGCCGCGCGAGTCGAACTCCGCGCCGCCGTTGCCGATGACGACGACCTTGCCCGCGACCTGCGGCGCGCCGGTGATCGCGTAGGCACGCGAGCGGTCGAGACAGCGTGTCCGGCTTGCCACAGCACCTTGCCGTCGCGCGCATCGAGCGCGTAGAGCGAGCCTTCGAACGACGCCGACGTAGACCTGCCGTTCCAGACCGCGACGCCGCGGTTCACGATGTCGCAGCACGAGCCGCGCGCATTGCTGCAGCGTTGAGCGGCGGCTCGAACTGCCACAGCAGACGACCCGGTGGCGGCATCGAGCGCATAGACGCGACCGGCGACGCCGGAGGTGTACATCACTCCGTCGACGACTATGGGCGTCGCCTGCATGCCGCGGTTGGTGCCGGTCTGGTATTCCCAGGCGAAGCCGAGGCGGTCGACCGTCGCGCGATCGATCTTCTGCAGCGGCGAATAATGGGTGCGACCGCCGTCGCGGCCGGACGCGAGCCACGAGCCGGGTTCGGAATCGGCCGCGGCGAGGCGCACCGCGTCGACCTGGCCTGGCGGCCGGGCCGAGGTGGCGGCCGCGGGGGCGGGGGCTTTCGGGCCGCATCCCGCCAACACCGCGAGACCTGCGAGGAGCGCCACTCCGACCGTGGCGCGAATGACCGCGCGCGCGGCCTCGATGCTGTTGGACACTCTGGACCCCCGGCTGACTTGTACGAGCGATGATGCCGGTAGACCAGGGCCCGCGCCAGCGCGGGCCGCCAGACGCTACGCTACGCACATGGCCCCCTCCCTGACCGACCGCGACCTTGCGCACGTGTGGCACCCCTGCACGCAGATGAAGGACCACGAGGCGTCCGCTGCCGATGATTCCGCTGCGCAGCGGCTCGGGCGTGTGGCTCGAGGATCACGACGGCAAGCGTTATCTCGATGCCATCAGCTCCTGGTGGGTCAACCTGTTCGGTCACACCAACCCGGTCATCGGGGCCGCGGTGCGTGAGCAGCTCGAACGGCTCGAGCACGTGATCTTCGCCGGCTTCACGCACGAGCCGGCGATCGAGGTGGCCGAGGAACTGGTGCGCATCGCGCCACCGGGCCTCACCCGCGCGTTCTTCGCCGACAACGGCTCGGCCGCGATCGAAGTCGCCGTGAAGATGAGCTACCACTCGTGGCGCAATCGCGGCCGCGCGGGCAAGCGCCGGTTCGTCACGCTGTCGAACAGCTACCACGGCGAAACCCTCGGGGCCCTCGCGGTCGGCAACGTCGAGCTCTACAAGGAGGTCTACCGACCGTTGCTGATGGACGTGCTGACGGCTCCCTCGCCCGACGACTACGAGCGCGCCGCGGGCGTCAGCGTCGAGGACCACGTGCGCAACCGCATCGACTCGATGCGTTCGCTGCTGACCGAACACGCCCATGAGGTCGCGGCCGTCATCGTCGAGCCGCTGGTGCAGTGCGCCGGCTCGATGCGGATGTACGACCCGCTGTACCTCCGGCTGCTGCGCGAGACGTGCGACGAGTTCGACGTGCACCTGATCGCGGACGAGATCGCGGTCGGGTTCGGCCGCACCGGCACGCTGTTCGCCTGCGAGCAGGCTCGCATCACCCCCGACTTCCTCTGCCTGTCGAAAGGCCTGACCGGCGGCTTTCTGCCCCTGTCGGTGGTGCTGACGCGCGAGGACGTCTACGCCGCGTTCTATGCGGATTACGCCGAGCAGCGCGCGTTCCTGCATTCGCACAGCTACACCGGCAACCCGCTCGCCTGCGCGGCGGCACGCGCAACGCTCGAGCCTGTTCGCGAGTGAGCCGGTCATCGAGCGCAACCGGGTCACCGCGCGCCTGATGGCCGACGCCGTGCGTCCGCTCGTCGCGCATCCGCGCATTGCCGACGTCCGTCAGACCGGCATGATCGTCGCGGTGGAGATGGTGCGCGATGCCCGCACGCGCGAGCCGTTCGCAGCGGGCGAGCGGCGCGGGCTGCGCGCCTACCGGCACGCGTTGTCGTGCGGCGTCGTGCTGCGCCCGATCGGCGACGTGCTGTATGCGATGCCGCCGTACGTCATCACGCCCGACGAGGTCCAGTTGCTGTTCACCGTGATGGCCGAAGCGGTCGAGATGGCCACGTGCGACTGACCCGCGTGTTCGTCGACGCGCCGCTTGCCGCGGGCGCATCGCTGACCCTGCCCGACGAGGCCGCGGGTCACCTGACGCGGGTGCTCCGGCTCGGCGCCGGTGACGACTGCATCGTCTTCGACGGCCGCGGCGGCGAATATCCCGCGCGCATAGCGAGCGTCTCGAAACGCGCCGTCACGCTGACCCTAGGCGAGCATGACCCGATCGAACGCGAGTCGCCGCTGCGCGTGCTGCTGCTGCAGGGGCTGGCGCGCGGCGAGCGGATGGACCTCATCGTGCAGAAGGCGACCGAACTCGGCGTGGCCGCGATCCGGCCGGTGCATACGCTGCACAGTGGCGTTCGACTCGACGCCGCACAGACGGAGCGCAAGCTCGCCCACTGGCGGGCCGTGGCGATCAGCGCGTGCGAGCAGTGTCGCCGCAATCGGGTGCCCGGGATCCTGCCGCCCCTGCCGCTCGCCGCGGCGCTCGCGGCGGCCCCGGCCGGCAATCGCTGGACGCTGTCGCTCGCGCCCGGCCGTGCTCCCCTCGGGGGCGACAGTATTGCGGGGGACGACTGGACCACCGTGCTCGTGGGGCCAGAGGGCGGGCTGGCGGAGGCCGAAGAGCAGGACGCCGCCGCGGCCGGATTCCAGGCGCTCGCGCTCGGGCCCCGCGTGCTGCGCACCGAAACGGCGGCTCTTGCAGCGCTGGCGGTGCTCGGCGCGCTGCACGGTGATCTCGCGCGGGTCTGACCGGCAGCGGATCCCGGCGGGCTGATCAGTCCGGCAGAATCGCGGTTTCTTCCGCGACCATCTTCTCGAGCAGGTCGAGATCGGGCACCAGCGGCGATTCGTTCAGCAGGCTGATCTGGCAGATGACCGGACTGTGCGCCGCGAACGTTCGCGAGTCGTCGACTGCGACGATCTCCTTGCTCACCCGCACCAGCTGCGGAAAACCCTGCGACACGAGCGCGATGAAGCCCGCATCCACGCGCGGCGAGACCGCATGCAGGATCACGATGCGCGACCGGCTCGATGCCGGCGGAATGTTCTCGCCGCAGCAGCCCTCGAACGACACGAGCGGCACGCTGCGGCCGTTCCACCCTACGAGGCCGAGGTACCACGGCGGCGCGCCGGTCATCTCCAACGGCGGCTGGAAGCCGATCACCTCGGCGACGCAGGAGCGCGGGATGAGCAGCCGTTCGGTCGCGAGCGGAACCAGCAGGCTGTAGATCTCTGCCATCGACTCAGCCATCGGCGTCTGCCCCTTCGCGCGCCGCGACCAGCGGCGCGATCGCGTCGAGCAGCTGGCTCTCCTGGTACGGCTTGCCGAGATAATCGTCGACGCCGAGCTCGATCGCCCGCGCGCGATGCTTCTCGCCGGCGCGCGAGGTGATCATGATGATCGGCACGTGGGCCGTGCGCGGGTTGTCGCGCACCTGCTTCGCCACTTCGTAGCCGTCCATGCGCGGCATCTCGATGTCGAGCAGGATGATGTCGGGCACGCTCTCCTGCAGCACGGCGATCGCATCCATGCCGTCGCGGGCGGTCAGTACGCGCATGCCGTTGCGCTCGAGCAGTCGCTGCGTCACGCGACGCACGGTGATCGAATCGTCTACGACCAGCGCGACGATGCGCCGGTCGCTCTTCTCGCGCGGCACGCTCCACGTCGGGCGCCCGCGCCACTCCGCCCGCACCAGCGCACCGATGTCGAGGATCACGACGATGCGGCCGTCACCGAGGATGGTCGCGCCGGAGATGCCGCGGATCGAGGAAATCTGCGGCCCGACCGGCTTCACGACGATCTCGCGGCTGCCGATCAGCTCCTCGATGACGAGGGCGGTCGAATGCTCGCCGGCGCGCACCAGCACCACCGGCAGCGTCTGTTCCTGTTCCGGCAGCGGGCCGGGCTCGAGCCCGACGTAGAGGCCGAGATGCTGGAAGCGATATTTCTGGCCGCCGTAGACGTAGTCCGAGGCTTCACCCCCGACCTGTGCCTGCACTTCCGCGCGCGGCAGCCGCACCACTCCTTCCACGGTCGGCAGCGGCAACGCGTAGTGCTCGTCGCCGATCCGCACCACCAGCGCGTGGCTGACGGCGAGCGTGAACGGCAGCCGGATGGTGAAACGCGCGCCGCGGCCGGTCTGCGTCTCCATGTGCAGCGCGCCGCCGAGCTTCTTCACCTCGGTGGCGACGACATCCATTCCTATGCCGCGCCCCGCCGCCTGCGTCAGCGACGTCGCGGTCGAGAACCCCGGCTCGAGCACGAGCTGCAGGATCGCCTCGTCGCTCAACTGCTGCTCGGGACGGATCAGGCCGAGCGCGAGACCCTTGGCGCGAATCGCCGTGAGGTTCATGCCGGCACCGTCGTCGGCGATCTCGATGATGATCTCGGCGCCTTCACGCCGCAGCGTGAGACGCACCTGCCCGATCTCGGACTTGCCCGCATCGCGGCGCTCGTCGGGCGGTTCGATGCCGTGCGCAACGGCGTTGCGCAGCAGGTGCTCGAACGGCGGCAGCATGCGCTCGAGCACCTGGCGGTCGAGTTCGCCGGAGGCGCCTTCGACGATCAGCTCGGCCTGCTTGCCGGTGTCGGCGGCAGCCTGGCGGACGATGCGCGCGAGCCGCTGCACGTGCCGCTGGAACGACACCATGCGCGTACGCATCAGGCCGTTCTGCAGCTCGGTGATCGTACGGCCCTGCTGCTGCAGCAGGTTCTGCGTGTCACGCGTCAGCGTCTCGAGCAGCTGCTGGATGCTCGCGACGTCATTGGCGGTCTCGGCCAGTGCGCGCGAGAACTGCTGGATCGAGGAGTAGCGGTCGAGCTCGAGCGGATCGAAATCGCCGCGGCTCGCGCCCTCGCTTTCATGCCGATGGAGGATCTGCGTCTCGGTCTCGATCTCGAGCTTGCGCAGCTGCTCCTTCAGTCGCGTGACGGTGCGCGACAGCTCGCCGAGGTTGAACTCGACCGAACCGAGCTGCTGCTCGACGCGCGCGCGACCGATGCTGACTTCCCCCGAGTGGTTCAGCAGCTGGTTCAGCAACTCGGCGTCGACGCGCGCCATCTCCTGGCGCTCGCCCTGCACCACCGGCTCGCGGCCCGGCGGCAGCAGGGCAGCAGTCAGCGCGGGGTGCGTTCCGGTCAGCGAAGTCTCGGGCACGATGACGGCCGAATCGAACGACAGCACGTCGGTGCGATCGATCGCTGGCGGTTGCCACTCGGGCTCGGTCGCAAGGTCGGCACTCGGCGCCTCGGCCGGTACTTCCGGTTCCGCGGCTGCGGCGGCTTCCGCCAGCCAGTCGGAGGTCGACTCGGCGGGCGGGGTTGCCGGTTCGGGCGCTGCGGGGATTTCCGTCGTTGCGGGCGCATGCGCCTCGCCCCGGAAGCGGCCGATCAGCTGCGGAGCGGCCGCGACCGGTTGACCGCGGGTGATGCGGTCGGCCATCACCGCCAGCGTGTCGAGTGCAGCCTGCGCGGTGGCCTGTGCCTCACCGTCGAGGGTGAGCAGTCCGAGTTCGAGCTGGGTGATGTAGCTCTCGAACTCGTGTGCCAGATCACCCATCGCGGTGATGCCCGCCATGCGTGCACCGCCCTTCAGCGTATGCAGCGGACGCTTCAGCTCCGCGAGCGCGTCGGACGAAGCGCCCTCGGACGTCACCCGCATGAGGCCATGTTGCGCGGCCTCGAGCAGCTCGCTGGCTTCGTCGGCAAAGATGGCCGCGATCTCGGGATCGTAGTCGGCATCGTGGACCGGCTCGTCGACCGCCGCTGCCTCTGGCAAAGGCTGCGGGCCGAGCTCGGGTGCCGCTTCCTCGACCGGCGTCGGCGGCACGATGCCGGGCGGCGCCTCGTAGATCGTCTCGGGCTCGGACGCAGGCTCCGGCTCAGCCGCGAAGGCCTCCTCCGGCACGAAGGTCTGCTCCGGCGCAAAGATCTGCTCGGCGGCGAACGACGGCTCGGGTTCGAACAGCGGCGACGATTCGAACACCGGCGCGGGATCGATCGCGGGCGATTCGGGTTCGGGTTGCGGCTCGGGCTCGACGTTCAGCTGCAGCGAGCGATCGTCGTGCTGCGAGTCGCCGATGCGTCGGTCGAGCTCCCACTCGGCGGTGCGGATGCGGTCGCGCAATCCGTCGTGCGCATGGAAGAAGCCGCTGTTCTCGTCGAGGTTGCGGCTCACCGACTCCATCGCGCCCATGCAGTCGGCGAGCAGGTCGAGATCCGGGGCGGTCAGCCCGACACCGCTGTCGAAAGCCTTCCTCAGCCAGTGGTTCAGCGGTTCGGCGAGCCGGATGCCGTGGCGCGCTTCGGCCATGGTCGAGCTGCCGGACAGCGTGTGACAGGCGCGATAGACCGGCTCGGGCAGCACCGCGAGGCCGTTCAGGCCGACCTGACGCGCGAGCCAGTCGCGCACGACTGCGACGTGGCTGTCGGTCTCGCGCGAGTAGATGTCGCGCAGTGTGACGTCGTCTTCGATCGCTGCGCTCGGAGGTTCGGCAAACAGGTTGCCGAAGTCCACGTCGAGCGGTGCGCCCGACGTCAGCGCGAAGTCGACCTCGCTCGCGGCATCGACGCTCGTGGCCGGCTGGTCCGCGGGTACGTCGTCGAACGCGGCCGCGGCTGCGCCGTCGACAGGCGAGGCGGCGTGGGACATCGAAGGCTGGTCGCGCGACGCGGGAGCGCTCGCCATGGCCGGGGCCACCTGGCTGTCGGCGGTGCGGCCCGCGGCAAGCGCGTGGGCGCGCGCGCTGATGCCGAGGAAGTCGCTCGTCGGAGCTGCGCCGCCGGCGAGGTGCCGGACCAGCTCGGGCAGCACACGCAGCGCATCGCGCAGCACGTTCAGCAGGGCGGGCGAACGGCTCAGGGTCTTGTCGAGCAGCCGGTTGATCAGGTTCTCGACCGACCAGGCAAACTCGGACAGTTCGCGCGCACCCACCATGCGTCCGCTGCCCTTCAGGGTATGGAACGCGCGTCGCGTCGTGATCAGCGCGTCCTCGTCGAGCGGGTTCTGGTCCCAGACGGGCAGGTGCGCCTCGATGCGGGCGACTTCCTCGCGCGCCTCCTCGAGGAACAGCTCGAGCAGATCGGGATCGACCGGATCGAGCAGCGCCGGCGACGTTGCCGACACCGGCGTGAGCACGGGGGGCTCGGGTCGCGGCTCGGGGGCCGGCCGGTCGAGCACCATCGTGCGGGTGTGTGACTGTGTTCCCGCCGCGCTCACGGTCGGAACCGGGCGACGGGGCAAGGCCTCGACCGCAGCGAGCGCAGCCTCGGCGTTGTCGAGCATGTACCACGGGTCGGCGCGGCCGGCCTGCAGCGTCTCCATGTAGTACTCGACGCTGACGATCGCATCGGCCAGCCGGTCGAGCGCCTCGGAGCCGAAGCCCGCGCTACCCGGCTGCATCACCGTGCGCAGGTGAGTCGTCACGCGATCGATCACCTGCACCGCACGCGTCTTGCCGAGCATCAGCAGGCCGGCCTGGATGCCGCGCATCAGCTCGTGCCAGTTGTCGAAACCGGCCGCATCGAGCGTGCCGCCGACGTTCTGCGCGACGTACTCCTTCACTCGCGCGAGGTTGACGACGCACTCGCGCAGCACCGCGGCCTGCACCTGCTGGAAATCGATGTCGAGCGTCGGCTGGCCGGGCTCGACGCGCCGCGGCAGGATCAGCCCGACGAGCTCGTCGTCGAGATGGTCTTCGACGCGGATCAGCGTCGCGGCGATGTCGACCAGTACCGAATCGGGTGGCGGCTCACGCGCGGCGATCAACGACTCGAGCCGCACGATCTCGCCCTGCACGCGGGCGCGCTGCTCGCCGAGGCCGAGCACGCCGAGCGTGTCGCCGATCTTGCGCAGCAGATCGAGCTGCGGAGTCAGCTCCTCCGGACCGGCGCCGCCACGACGCACGAAGATATCGAGGACGTCCTTGATCTTGGCGAGGTCTTCGCGAATGGCCGCGGCAACCGTCTGCATCAGCTTGACCGAGGGCGCGGAGAGGTTCTCCCGCTCCTGCTCGATGCTCTCGTCGACGGGCAGCAGATCGCCGAGCCGGAACGACGCACGCACGGCAGCGGTACGCGCGCCGGCTCGCGTAGCCCGCGCGACGTAGTACAGCAGGTTGTTCAGCAGCTCGACCGGCGGGTGCTGCGCATAGCGCTGCTCGCCCTCCTCGTACAGCCGCTTGATCTCGCGATCGGCGAGGCCGAGCAGCCGCTTGATCGACACGCCGCCATCGAGCGCTTCGTCGCGCAGCGATTCGATCACCGCGCCGGTGACCCACCACAGCTGGAAGACCGGCTGCGCGGTTGCGACCTGCTCGAGCCGCTGGGCGACGTTGGCAAGGATGTCGAGATTCTGGTGGATGCGCTCGCCGCGGATCCAGCCGATCAGGCCGACCTGGAAGCGCGCGCGCAGCTTGCGCGCCCATTGGCCGACGGGGAGCGGCTCTTCGCCGGCGGCCGGCGGCATCGGCGATGCCTGGCGGTCGGACTTGAGATTCAGCAGCAGCAGCGTGCCTTCGGACAGCAGCGCGCTGCCGCGCACCGCCCGCAGGTCGTTCAGCAGCGGCAACAGCACGAGCGCCAGGTCGCGCCCGCCCGCAATGACGCGTTCGAGGTAGCTCGGCAACTGCACCATCGCGCGCATCAGCGCATCGAGTGCCTCGGCCTGGTTCTTGCGCTCGCTGCCGGCCTGCAGATACAGCGCCACCTGCCGCATCTCTTCGGCGAGCAGCGCGGCGCCGTGGATCTCGAGCACGCGCAGCACGCCCTGCACCTGCGACAGCTCGCTCTCGCATCGCTGCAGCAGCTGCGCGTTGTCGGGCTGTTCGAGGTGCGACTCGAGCGCGACGCGGGCTTCGCCGAGCGCGACGGAAATCTCGCGCGCTACCGCGTCCAGCGTCTGGCTGGCGACTTCGCTGCGGGGCTCGGTCACGGCCTCAGGTCCCACTGCCACCGATCACCCGACGAAAGCTGCCGCTCGTGGCCGGATCGGTCGCGAGCGTGCGTTGTGTTGCACCGGCACCTTCCAGCCCTTCGGGCAGGCGGAATCCGGCGACGGAACGACGCAGACCGGACGACAGCTCGGCGAGCTTCGCGATGGCCTGCGACGTGTTGGTGGTGGAGTCGGCGGTCTGCGAGCTGATCTCGCGCAGCACCTGCATGTTGCGCGCGACGCTCTGCGACGCGAGCGCCTGGCTGCGCGCGCTCGCCGAGATGTTGTGCACCAGACTCGCGATCTGGTTCGACACCTGTTCGATCTCGACCAGCGCCGCGCCGGCGTTCTCGGCCAGCAAGGCGCCGCCGACGACGTCGGTGGTGCTGCGTTCCATCGACACCACCGCGTCGTTGGTGTCGGTCTGGATCGTGCGCACCAGACCTTCGATCTGCTTGGTCGCGTTGGCCGAACGTTCCGCGAGCCGCTGCACCTCGTCGGCGACGACGGCAAAGCCGCGGCCCGCTTCGCCGGCCATGGAGGCCTGGATCGAAGCGTTCAGCGCGAGGATGTTGGTCTGCTCGGCGATGTCGTTGATCAGTTCGACGATGTTGCCGATCTCCTGCGAGCTCTCGCCGAGCCGCTTGATACGCTTCGACGTCTCCTGGATCGTCTCGCGGATCGCGTTCATGCCGTCGATCGTGCGACGCACGGCATCGCCGCCCTTGTGCGCGACGTCGACCGAATGCCGCGCGACGTCGGCCGCCCGCTCGGCGTTGCCCGACACCTCTTCGATGGAGCCGGCCATGGTGCCGATCGATTCGGTGGCCGAGGCGATCTGGCGCGACTGTGCACTCGACGCCTTGGCCAGGTGCTGGGACAGCGCCTGGGTCTGGCGCGTCGCGGAGTCGAGCTGCACCGCCGACCCGTTGATCGTCGTGACCAGCTTGCGCAACGACTCGACTGCCATGTTGACCGAGTCTGCGATCGCGCCGGTGATGTCCTCGGTCACCGTCGCGGTGGCGGTGAGGTCGCCCTGCGACAGGCCGGAGATCTCGTCGAGCAGCCGCAGGATCGCCTCCTGGTTGCGCTCGTTCTCCTGGCGCTGCTGCTCGGCCGCAAGCATGTGCTGGGCCGACTCGTCGCGGCCGGAGCGCAGCAGCGCGAACAGCAGCCCGAGAGGGATGAGCGCGGCCAGCGCGAGCGCACCGCCGAGGATGACCAGCGGCATCTGGCCGTTTGCGAACGCGGCGCACCCGGCGCTCGCGAGCATCATCGCGGCGCTGAGCGCGATCAGCGTGAAACTTCTGGCGGTCGCGTCAGGCTGCGGCATCGAGGAACCCCGGATTCTCCACCAACAGCCGCAAGCTGAGCACCGGCCACTGCTCCTGCGCGCGGCGGAATGCGCCGGCGAGGTAGCGCTCGCTGCGGACGATCGTCGGCAACGTCTCGCCACTGAATTCGGTTTCGGCGAAACGGCGGAAGCCGAGCACCTCGTCGACCAGCAGGCCGGCGGGCACTTCGCGATGATTGACGACCAGGATGCGCGTGTTGCGCGTCATCGGGGTCGACCCGCTGCCGAGAAACTGGCGGAGGTCGATGATCGGCAGCAGCGACCCGCGGATGTTCGCGAGTCCCTTGATCCATGCCTTGGCGCCCGGCACACGGGTGATCTGCGTGGGCACGCTCAGCACCTCGCGGGTTTCCTCGCGCGCGACCAGGTACAGCTCACCCGCCATCCGCAGCGCGACGCCGACCCACTCGCGGCCGGAAGCGGGCTCTTCGCCAGGCACGGCCGATGCCGAGCGGCCGCGACGCTCGAGCGCAGCCAGCAGTTCAAAGGGTCGATCCCGCAGGTGGTGCAGGGCGGCGCTGTCGTCCATCGGTCAGGCCGCGAGCGTCGCCTGGGCCTTCTCGACCAGCTGCGACGGCGACACCGGCTTCACCATGTAGTCGACGGCGCCCTGGCGCAGACCCCAGATGCGGTCGGTCTCCTGGTTCTTCGACGTCACCATGACGATCGGGATGGCGCTCGTGTCCGGGTCGTTGATGAGGGCGCGGGTCGCCTGGAAACCGTTCATGCCGGGCATGACGATGTCCATGAAGATGAGGTCCGGATGCATCTCGCGCGCGAGCCGGATGCCTTCGTGGCCATCGGCCGCGACCGCGGTGCGGAAGCCGCCCTTCTCGAGCGCGCGCTGCATCACGTGCACCTCGGTCGGGGAATCGTCGACGATCAGGATGAGTGCCATCGCCTATCTCCCAGCTGTGGACCCGATATGGGTCTCGATGGCACCGAGCAGCTCTTCCTTGGTGAAGGGCTTCGTCAGGTAGTGCTCGGATCCGACGATGCGTCCGCGGGCGCGATCGAACAGGCCATCCTTGGACGACAGCATGATGACGGGAATGGAGCGGAAGACCTTGTTGTGCTTGATCAGCGCGCAGGTCTGATAGCCATCGAGACGCGGCATCATGATGTCGACGAACACGATGTCGGGCTGGTGATCGGCGATCTTGGCGAGCGCGTCGAACCCGTCGATGGCCGTGAACACTTCGCAGCCTTCCTTCGCGAGCAGCGTCTCTGCGGTGCGCCGGATGGTCTTGCTGTCGTCGATGACGAGCACCTTGAGGCCCCGGAGGCCCTGGGGGACTGTGCTATCGCCATTCACTGCCACATGTCTCCCTACAATTTCAGGCGCTGGAAATGCTGCTTCTTTTAACATATCCGCATACCCCTCGCCACGCGTCGGACGGAACGTTACCGATCTTCGGCAGACGCTGCGACGGGCACATTGCAGGACTGAGATACCATTCCCGTTATGGCACGAAGACACACCCTCGCCGTGGTCATGGACCCGATCGAGGACATCAAGTACGCGAAGGACACTACGTTCGCGATGCTGCTCGCGGCACAGAAGCGCGGCTACGAGCTGCTGTACCTCACGCTCGCCGACCTGTACCTGCGTGACGGCGTTGCCCGGGGCGTGGCCCGGCCGCTGACGGTCAAGGCCGATCCGGCCGACTGGTTCGCGCTCGGCGAGGCGGCGGACGTGCCGCTCGGCGACGTCGACGTCATCCTGATGCGCAAGGATCCGCCGTTCGACGTCGAGTACGTCTACGTCACCTACATCCTCGAGCGCGCCGAACTCGCCGGCGCGCTGGTCGTCAACCGGCCTCGCGGGCTCCGCGACATGAACGAGAAGGTCTACACGGCCTGGTTCCCCGACTGCTGCGCACCGACGCTCATCAGCCGCGACATGGACGCGATGGCGCGCTTCGCGGCGGAGCACGGCCGTATCGTCTGCAAGCCCCTCGACGGCATGGGCGGCCGGTCCATCTTCGTGGTCGACCCGTCCGACAAGAACATGCGGGTGGTGTTCGAGACGCTGACGCAGTACGGCGAACGCTACGCGATGGTGCAACGGTACCTGCCCGAGATCGCCACCACCGGCGACAGCCGCGTGCTGCTGGTCGACGGCGAGCCGGCCCCCTACGCACTCGCCCGCATGCCCACCGCCACCGACAACCGCGGCAACCTCGCGGCCGGCGCGACCGGCGTCGGCCGCCCGCTGAACGATCGCGATCGCGAGCTCGCGGCGCGCATCGGGCCGGTGCTGCGCGAGGCGGGCATGCTGTTCGTGGGCCTCGACGTCATCGGCGGGTTCGTCACCGAGATCAACGTCACGAGCCCGACCGGCGTCCGGGAGCTCGAGAAGAGCTTCGGTATCGACATCGCCGGCCTCCTGATGGACGCGATCGACCGGCGCCTCGCGCTGAGATGAACCCCGCGGCGGCCGCCGGTCTCGACCTCACTCCGCCGCCGGGACCGCCGGCGAGGCGAAGGTCGGATCGCAGGCAGCGGCCCGCGGCCGATCGCGACCGCCTGCTGACGATGCTGATCATGGCCGCGCTGCTGCACGGCCTCGTCATCCTCGGCGTGCGGTTCCGGGCCGCGGCCAGCGCGCCACCGGCCGAGGGCATCGGGATGGAGGTGCTGCTGGTCTCGGACGAGCTGCCCGAGAGCCGCACCAACGACGGCGCCCGCTACCTCGCCCAGCGCACGCAACAAGGGTCGGGCAACGTGACCGAGCGCACCGCGGCGCGACTGCCTGGCGCTCCCCCGTCACCGCCCGCCGGCGAGGGCAGCCCGGCACCCGAAGAGGACGCGCCACGCGAGTCGGCGCTCGTCGCTCCGAACGGCCGCTTCCACACCGCGTTCCGCGCCGACCCGATCGTCGAACCGCTGCCCGCAGCCACGGCGGCGGCCGCGCCCTCGCTGCCCGCCGCGGCCGAAGCCGATACCGAACTTGCGCTGCGCGGGCAGCGGCGTGACGAACTGTACGTTTCACCCGATACGCGCGCCTCGGAGCTCGCGCCGTATCTGCTGTCGTGGAAGCGACGCGTCGAACGCGTCGGCACCGTCAACTATCCGTCCGCCGCCCAGCGCCAGGGGCTGACCGGCAATCCCGTCGTCGAAGTGGTGTTGCTCGCCGACGGCCGCTTGCGCGACGCGACCATCCAGCGCAGTAGCGGCCACGCCGAGATCGATGCCGCCGCGCTCGCGATATTGAAGCTCGCAAGTCCGTTCGAACCCTTTCCGGCAGATCTCGCTGCACGACACGACTCCCTTCGTTTTGCCTACGAGTGGCAATTCCAGGGTGGCCGGCTGAAAGGTGCCGTGTCGCTGCCGTGAAATCGCGTCACGCTGTCAGCCCCACCTGACGCGAATGGCGCCGATCGCTTTCTTGAGGTGATCGACGTCGGCCCCCATACTCGGAAGCATGGTTCCACCGAGCAACCTGACCAATCATCTGCTGGTCGCGATGCCGTGGTTTGCCGACAGCAATTTCGCCCACAGCGTCACGCTGATCTGCGAGCACAGCGATCGCGGCGCGCTCGGTATCGTGCTGAACAAGCCGCTGCCCATGAAGCTCGGCGAGGTGATGTCGCAGATGCGGCTCACGCCGCAGGGCGAGGCCATCGGCGATCGCACGGTGCTGCGCGGTGGCCCCGTGCACCAGGATCGCGGCTTCGTGTTGCATCGACCGGGCGGCGAGTGGGACTCGAGCCACCGCATCTCGGAATCGATCCAGGTGACCACCTCGAGGGATGTGCTCGCCGCAATGGCGCGCGGCGAAGGTCCGGCCGACGCGTTCGTCGCGCTCGGCTATGCCGGCTGGGATGCCGGTCAGCTCGAGCGCGAGATCAAGGACAACGCGTGGCTCACGCTGCCCATCGACGAGCAGCTCCTGTTCACCCTGCCCTACGAAGAGCGCTGGCTCGCCGCCTGGCGGTTGCTCGGCGTGGACGTCAATCAGGTGAGCCTCGTGCCGGGACATGCCTGACCGCGCGCCCGCGCTCGTCCTCGCGTTCGACTTCGGCCTCCGCCGCATCGGCATCGCTTCCGGCAGTCCGGTCACCGGCGTTGCCGCGCCCCGCTGCACGGTGGCGAACGGTGCTTCGGGCCCCGACTGGAGCGCGATCGACCGCGAGGTCCGCGCCATGGGGCCGGACCTGCTGCTGGTCGGCGCCCCTTATAATGACGATGGCTCGCCGGGCAGCATCGCCCCGAGCGCCACCCGCTTCGCCGACGCACTCCATGGGCGCTATCGCCTGCCGGTCGAGCGCATCGACGAGCGGTATTCGTCGGTCGAGGCGAGCTCGCTGCTGACTGCCGGGCGGAAGGCCGGTACCCGCGGACGCGTGGTCCGCGGCGATATCGACAGCGCGGCTGCGGCAGTCCTGCTCAACAGTTACCTCCGGAACCTGACATGACCGAACAACGGCGCGCGGATGGCAGCCTCAGACACCTGCTGACGCTTGAATCGCTGACGCGCGCGGAACTCGAGCGGCTGCTCGAACGCGCGCAGCACTACGTGCGCACGCTCGGCCAGCCCGCGCCACGCGAAGCCGCGCTGGTCGGCCTCACGGTCGCGAACCTGTTCACCGAACCCTCGACCCGAACGCGCGTGTCGTTCGAGCTGGCCGCGAAGCGGCTTGGTGCGGATGTCGTCAACCTCGAGATGCAGCTCTCCTCGCGCACCAAGGGCGAGAGCATGCTCGACACCGTGTTCACGCTCGAGTCGCTGCACGTCGACGTCTTCGTCATCCGCGATGCAGAGGCCGGCGTGCCCGCGCTGGTAGCGAACCACGTCGCATCGCACGTCAGCGTGCTGTCGGCCGGCGAGGCCCACCTCTCGCATCCGACGCAGGGCCTGCTCGACGCGCTGACCATCCTGCAGAACAAGGGCCGCGTCGACGGGCTCTCGGTCGCTATCGTCGGCGACATCCGTCATTCGCGCGTCGCCCGCTCGGCCGCACATGCGCTGAGCATCCTCGGCGTGCGCGAACTGCGCATCGTCGCGCCGCCGGCCCTGATGCCCGACTCGGGCGAGTTCATCGGGTGCGAGCGGTTCACGCGCCTCGAAGAGGGGCTCGCCGGCGCGGATGTGGTGATGATGCTGCGCATCCAGCGCGAGCGGTTCGCCGATGCGGACGTCCCGGCCGGCGACGACTACTTCCGCCTCTACGGGCTCACCGCGGAACGCCTCGCGCTCGCGCGGCCCGACGCGATCGTCATGCATCCGCAACCGATGAACCGCGGCGTCGAGATCGCATCCGAAGTCGCCGATGGGCGGCAGTCGGTGATACGCCAGCAGGTCAGCAACGGCGTCGCGGTGCGCATGGCCGTGCTCGAAACCATCGGGACCGGCCGGCCTTCCAGCCTGCGCTGATGAACGCGCAGGCGGATCGCGTGCTGCTGGTGGCCGAAGACGCCGACCTCGCGCCGGTGATCGAGTTCGCCGAGGCTACGCACGCACGGCGCGACCAGGGCGTACACGTGCTGGTGCTGCTCGGATCGACCGGGGAGTTTCCGTTCCGGGCGCGACCCTCGCGGATCATCGTGCCGGCCATGCCTGAAGGAGTGATTGCCTCGATGCCGCGGCTGGAGGAGCAGGGCATCGCGAGCCGGCTCGCGAGTGCGCGCGGCGATCCGGGCTGTTACGAAGGAAGCGTCATCGATCTGGCCCGCGGCTGGGTCGAAGCGCTCGACGGCACAGCGCGCGCCGCGCTTCGGGTGGTCGCGTTCGGCGGAAGCTCGATGCAGTGCGCGGTCGCCGCTTGGGCGGCAAGTGGGGCCATCCCTGGCCCTTCGTTGCGCTGACCTTTCAGGTCACCATCGAACGGCCGCTCCTTCCGCCCACGAAACCTGCCGGAGTCGGCCCATTCCACCTCACCTCGGAGGGTGATGAAAATCTCGTAGAGGAAGCAAATGCGTTCCGGAGCGGCAGTGCGCGCCGCAACGCGACTCGTTATGGTGTGTCGATGACGACCGCCACCGCCTCCGCTGGCCTGCCGCGCAGCATCAATCCCGCCACCGGCGAACTGCTCGCCGAGTGGCCGTTCGATGACGTCGACGCGGTCGAGGCTGCGCTCGCGCAAGCGGCCGGCTCAGCCCGGGTGTGGGCCTCCACCGCCGTCGCCGAACGCGCGGCGTGCATCAGGAGGGTCGGCGCGCTGCTGCGCGAGCGGAAGGACGCCATCGCCCGCGAGATCACGCTGGAGATGGGCAAGCCCATTGCCGAAGCCCTGGCCGAGGTGGAGAAGTCGGCCGGCAATTGCGATTTCATCGCTGGGGAAGGGCCAGGCTGGCTAGAGGATCGCCCGGTCGACATCGCGCCGCGGAGGGCTTGGCTCGCGTACCAGCCGCTCGGCACGGTGCTGTCGATCCTGCCGTGGAATTTCCCCGTCTGGCAGGTGTTCCGCTGTGCGGCCTCGGCGCTCCTCGCCGGCAACACGCTGCTGCTGAAGCATTCGCCGAACGTCCAGGGCTGCGCCCGCAGGATCACGCGGCTGTTCGCCGACGCCGGCCTGCCGGCGGGCACCTTCCAGAACCTGAACGTGCCGGTCGAGCTCGTCGGCCGGATCATCGCCGACCCGCGCGTCGCGGCCGTGACCGTCACCGGCAGCCCGGCCGCCGGCGGCAAGGTCGCAGCGCAGGCAGGGGCCGTGTGCAAGAAAACGGTGCTCGAGCTCGGCGGGTCCGATGCGTTCATCGTGCTGGCCGACGCCGACGTCGATGCGGCCGTCGCAGCCGGCCTGCGCGCCCGGTTCACCAACTGCGGCCAGGTGTGCCTCGCCGCGAAGCGGTTCATCGTCGAAGCACCGCTCGTCGGCCGGTTCGCCGACGCACTCGCCGCCGGCGCGGCGGCTCTGCGAGTCGGCGATCCGCTCGTTTCCGGGACCCAGCTCGGCCCGATGGCGCGCGAGGATCTGCGGGCGGGCCTCGCGCGACAGGTGGACCGGGCGGTCGCAAGCGGCGCCCGCGTGCTCACCGGCGGCCAGGCGCGCGACGGCGCCGGCTGGTTCTATTCGCCGACCGTCGTCGACCGCGTCGAATCGAGCCCGAGTGTCACGCACGAAGAAACCTTCGGACCCGTGGCGGCAGTGGTCGCGGCGCGCGACGCCGCGCACGCACTGGCACTCGCCAACGACTCGCCGTTCGGCCTGAGCGCGATGCTGTGGACGCGCGACACCGACCGGGCGCGGTCGATTGCGCGCGGGCTGATCGTCGGCAGCGTGTTCATCAACGGCGTGACCGCGTCCGACCCGCGGCTGCCGGTGGGCGGCGTGCGCCTGAGCGGCTACGGTCGGGAGCTCGGCCGCGAAGGGCTGCACGAGCTCTGCAACCTGCAGACCGTGGTCGTCGGCTGACGCTCGACAACGCGCCGGCCTTCGTGGTTTTCTGCTGCAAACAACTTCGGGGGGTTCGCGTGAAAACACTGTTCCATGGGCTGGTTTCGCTCGCGCTCGGCGCGGCTGCGCTCGGCGCGATGCAGGTCGCCATGGCCGCCGATGCGCCACCGGCTGCGGCGGCGGCGTACGTCGTGCCGTCGAGTGCGTCGGCTGCGGTCAGGAAGGCCATCGAGAACCCGGCGCGCAGCGCCGAACACAAGGCGCGCGATGCGAATCGCAAACCCGCCGAAGTGCTCGCGCTGTCGGGCGTGAAGCCCGGCGACAAGGTCGTCGAGTTCGCCTCGTTCGGCCAGTACTTCACGACACTGCTGTCGGACGTCGTCGGCCCGAACGGCGCGGTCTACATGTACGACCTGCCGTACACCGAGAAGCGTGCCGGCGACGCCAGCCGCGCCTTCGTCGCGGCGCATCCGAACGCGAAGTACGAGATCATCGACTACAACAAGGTCGAGCTGCCGCAGAACGTCGACAGCGTGTGGAACGTCCTCTACTACCACGACCTGCCGCTGAACGACATCGACACCGCGACGTTGAACGCCAAGATCTTCAAGGCACTGAAGCCCGGCGGCACGTTCTTCGTCATCGACCACAACGCACGCCCCGGCTCGGGCATGGAAGACACGAAGAAGCTGCATCGCATCGACCCCGCGGTCATCCGCGCGGAAGTGGCGAAAGCCGGCTTCCAGCTCGCGCAGGAGAGCAAGCTGCTCGCGCATCCGGCCGACGATCATTCGAAGGGACCGTTCGACCCGTCGCTGCGCGGGCTCACCGATCAGACGATCTTCGTGTTCCGCAAGCCGGCGAAATAGAGCCGGCTCGACCGATCACGCGGCGCGCTGAGCGCGGGGCCAGTCGGCCACGCGCCAGCGCGCCAGCGCGACTTCCCGCAGGGTCAGCGCCAGTGCGCACAGCCCGACGAGACTCCATCCGTCCGCCATGGGTTGTTCCGCCAGCAGCGGGCGTACGATCCCCTCGAAGGCGCCTAGCGCGAGGGCCAGCAGCGCGAGTGCATCGATGAAGCCCGCCCGCCGAACCTGGGCGAGACCGAGAAAGCCTGCGCCGGAAGCAGTTGCCGTCAGCGCGATGGCGAGATGGAAACCCGATACCCCAGGCCGTTCCGGCAGCACGAACCACAGCAACGTCCCGAGCACTGCGAACGGCACCCCGACTGGGCAGCGAGAAGCCGAGCAGCAGGTCGAGCAAGGTCGACTTGCCCGCTCCGTTCTTGCCCAGCAGGCCGACGACCTGGCCTCGACTCAACGCGAGGTCGACGCCTTGCACGATCGCACGGCCGCCGCGCACCTGGGTCAGGCCATTTGCGTCCATCAGCACGTCATTGCTCATCGGGTTGCTCCCAGCCACGTTCGATTGAAGCCGGCCGCGCAATCGCCGGGCGCGCACCGATGCGGTTATCCTCCGACGAAGAACAACAGGCTGCCCGCCAGCCACTGCAAGGGGAATCCGGTGAAGAGAACGACGCTGCTGCATGGTGCGCTGTGCGCACTGCTGTTCGGTTCGGCTGCGGCCGCGACCTCTGCCGCCGAGCCGGCCGCGTGCAGCCGCGCCTGCCTCGAGGGCTTCGTCGACCGTTACCTCGACGCGGTCATCGTCGATCGCCCCACGCAGGTGCCGTTGTCGCCGAACGTGCGCTTCACCGAGGACGGCCAGCGCCTGCTGATCGGCGACGGCCTGTGGAACACGATGAAGGGCAAGGGCACGATACCGCCTCTTCGTCACCGACGTGCCGCCGGCCAGGTCACCTTCCTCGGCACGATCCAGGAAGATCACCGCGACGACGACAATTTCAACGGCTCGCTGCTCGCGCTGCGCCTGCGCGTCGCGAACCAGCAGATCACCGAGGTGGAACAGATCGTCTTCCGTTTCCCGAACGAGACCGGCGACGCGTTCAACCGCACCTACAACCGCGTCGACGCGATGGCGACGCACCCGAAGTACCTCGCGACCGTGCCGCCGAACGAGCGCATGTCGCGCAGCGACCTCGTCACCCAGGGCAACAAGTACTTCACCGGCATGCAGAAGAACGACGGCAAGGGCGACTACCCCTTCGCCGCGGACTGCCTGCGTCACGAGAACGGCGGCCAGTCGACCAGTGCGCCGACGCCGGCCGGCCAGACGAAACCCGACCCGAAGACGGCAACCGTCTACTCGGGCCAGTGGAACTGCCTCGAGCAGTTCCAGTCGGGGCTGATCCACTTCGTCAACCGCATCCGCGATCGCCGTTTCGTCGCGGTCGACCAGGAGCGCGGCATCGTGTTCGCGTTCGGTTTCTTCGACCACTCCGGCGGCGAGACGCGCCGCTTCAGGACGCCGTCGGGCCGCGAGGTCGTCGCGGGTCCGGTGCAGCCGCACACCTGGCAGATCGCCGAGGTGTTCAAGATCGAAAAGGGCCTGATCACGAAGATCGACGCGTTCCTGCAGCGCAGCCCGTACGGCATGAACTCCGGCTGGAGCACCTGGGAGCAGGGCATGTCGGATCACGTGCGCGACGTGACGTTCGAAGCCCCCACCGGACAGTAAGGACGCCGCCATGAAAGCCTCGCCACTCGCTTCGCTGGCCGGACTGGCCGCAGCGGCTCTCGGCACGCATGCCACCGCGGCGCAGGGTGCTGCCGCTGCCGCGCCCTGCGACCGGCAGTGCCTGCTGACGCTCGCCGACACCTACCTCGCCGGCGCTCGTCGCTCACGATGCGTCGAAGCTCGCGTTCGCGCCCGACGCGAAGCGGGTCGAGAACGCGAAGCGCATCGGCCCCGGCGAAGGGCTGTGGAAGAGCGCGAGTGGCGCGCCCACCGAGTTCAAGGTGGTCGTACCCGATGCGGCCTCACAGCAGGTGGGTGGCATCGTGCTGATGCAGGCCGATGGCAAGCCGGCGCAGGTCGGGTTCCGTCTGAAGCTGGTGGCGGGAAAGATCGTCGAGGCCGAACACCTGATCGCGCTGCCACGCGAGCAGCAGCTGGCCAACCTGCAGAAGCTGCGGCCCGGCCTCCTGCTCGAGGTGCCGTACGAGTACGCCGATTCGCGCGGCCGCCTGATCCACATCGCCAAGGCCTATTACGACGCGCTCGACAACAACAACGGCAGCCTCGCGCCCTTCGCGCCCGACTGCGAGCGGCGCGAGAATGGCATGCGCACCGCGCCGAACGGCGGCCTGGCAGCCGGCGCGCCGGTTCCCGGCCAGCCGCCGCGTCCGGCGACGCTCGCTGGAATGCAGGACTGCCGGAGCCAGCTCGATTCCAACACGTTCGAGTACATCGACCGCATCGACAACCGGCGCGTCGAGATCGCTGACGAGAAGACCGGGCTGGCGCTCGGCCTGTCGCACTTCCACCACTCGATGACGAAGAAGGAATTCCCGATCCTCAACGATCCGGGCCGCACGACAGTGACGATGAACTTCGCGCCGTTCGACCTTCCCGCCCTGCACATCTACAAGATCTGGGGCGGTGCGATCCACGAGATCGAGGCGATCGGATTCCAGGCCCCGCTGAACTCGCCGAGCGGCTGGGAATGATGCCGGTGGCGGCCGGCGACGCGGACGCCGCGTCAGCCGAAGTTGATCTTCGCCTCGAGGTTGGTGCGTGAGTCGGCATTGACCAGCGCTTCCTCGAGCTCGATGCGCTGCTGCTTGTACAGCGTGTAGAGCGCGACGTCGAAGCTCTGGATGCCGCGCTCGTTGCTCGCGCGGATCGACTCCTTGATGCTGCTGACGTTGCCCTTGCGGATGAGCTCCGACACGTGCGGCGTGTTCAGCATCACTTCCATCGCGGCGACGCGCTTGCCGTCCTTGCCGACCACCAGACGCTGCGCGAGGATCGCCTTCAGGTACTGCGACAGGTCGAGCAGCACCTGCGCGTGCTGGTCGTGCGGGAACATGTTGATGATGCGGTCGAGCGTCTCGGCACAGTTGTTCGCGTGCAGCGTCGCGAGCACGAGATGACCGGTCCCGGCGAGCGTGATCGCCGCCTGCATGCTCTCGCGGTCGCGGATTTCGCCGATCAGGATGACGTCTGGCGCGGCCCGCATGACGCCGCGCAGCGCGCGCTCGTACGAGCGTGTGTCGAGGCCGACCTCGCGCTGGTTGACGATCGAGCGCTTGTTCGTGTGCAGGAACTCGATCGGATCCTCGATCGTCACGATGTGGTCTGAACAGTTCTCGTTGCGCCAGTTGATCAGCGCCGCGAGCGTGGTCGACTTGCCCGAGCCGGTCGATCCCACGCTGAGCACGAGGCCGCGCTTGTTGCGGACGAGGTCGGGCAGCAGTTCCGGCAGCCCGAGGTTCTCGAGCTTCGGCATGTCCGCGGTGATGTAGCGCATGACCATCGCGGGATAGCCGCGCTGGTAGAAGATGTTGACGCGGAACCGGCCGAGGCCCGGCTCGGAGATCGCGAAATCGATCTCGAGGTCGCGCTGGAACGTCTCGATCTGTTCGGGCGTCATCAACCCGAACGCAGCCGAACGCACCGCATCGGGTGCGAGCACCTGCTTGTTGACGGCGTGGATCTGGCCTTCGATCTTGATCTTGATCGGGGCATTGGAGGTGAAGAAAAGGTCGGACGCGCGCCGCTCGACCATCAGCTTGAACAGCGGCCGCGTGTTGAGCCCGGTGTGCGGACCCGACGAGCCGATCTTGTACTCCTCGGGTTCGGCCATCAGAAGCCCTGGCCTTCGTCTTCTTCGGCGAGCGAGAGACCGCCGGCATCGTCGGCCGGGCGGCTGTCGCGCTTGCTCTCGAGCTTCACGCGCAGGCGCAGCTCGTTCTTCGAATCGGCGTTGCGCAGTGCATCCTCGTACGAGATGAAGCCGATCTCGTACATCTCGAACAGGCACTGATCGAACGTCTTCATGCCGACGCGCGTCGAGCGCGACATCACTTCCTTGATCTCGGCGACCTTGCCCTTGAAGATGAGGTCCTGGATCAGCGGCGAATTGAGCATGATCTCGGTCGCGGCGATACGGCCCTGGCCGCTCTCGCGAGGAATGAGCCGCTGAGACACCAGCGCGCGGATGTTGAGCGACATGTCCATCAGCAGCTGCTCGCGCTTCTCCTCGGGGAAGAAGTTGATGATGCGGTCGATCGCCTGGTTCGAGCTGTTGGCATGCAGGGTCGCGAGCACCAGGTGGCCGGTCTCGGCGAACTGGATCGCGTATTCCATCGTCTCGCGGTCGCGAATCTCGCCGATGAGGATGACATCGGGCGCCTGGCGCAACGTGTTACGCAGCGCCGCGTGCCACGAGTCGGTGTCTACTCCCACTTCGCGGTGCGTGATCACGCAACCCTTGTGCGGGTGGACGAATTCGACCGGATCTTCGATCGTCACGATGTGGCCGCGCGTCTTCTCGTTGCGGTGGCCGACCATTGCCGCGAGCGTCGTCGACTTGCCCGAGCCCGTCCCGCCCACCAGCAGCACGAGGCCGCGCTTCGACAGCACCACCTCTTTCAAAATGGGCGGCAGGTCGAGTTCTTCGAAACTCGGGATGGTCGCGTTGATCGTGCGGATGACGCAGCCGACCTGCCCCTGCTGCACGAACGCGCTGACGCGGAAACGACCGATGCCCGGCGGCGCGATCGCGAAATTGCATTCCTTGGTGGCGTCGAATTCCTTCGACTGCCGGTCGTTCATGATCGAGCGCACCAGCACGGCCGCCTGTTCGGCGGTCAGCGCGCGTTCGGTCTGCGGACGGATCTCGCCGTCGATCTTGACCGCCGGCGGAAAGCCCGCGGTGATGAAGAGGTCCGAGGCCTTGCGCTCGATCACTCGACGCAGGAGATCCTGCATCAGCTTGATGGCCTGTTCGCGTTCCATCGATTTCCCCGTTGCGCCCGCTACGCGTCCGGCGTGGCGCTTACACCGCGTCCTTGTTCTGGGCCTTGAAGCGGGCTTCTTCCTTGCTGACGACGCCCTTCTGCACCAGTTCTGCGAGGCACTGGTCGAGCGTCTGCATGCCGACCTGCACGCCCGTCTGGATGGCCGAATACATCTGTGCGATCTTGCCTTCGCGGATGAGGTTACGGATGGCCGGCGTGCCGATCATGATCTCGTGCGCCGCGATGCGACCGCCGCCGATCTTCTTCAGCAGCGACTGCGAGATGACCGCGCGCAGCGATTCGGACAGCATCGAGCGCACCATTTCTTTTTCCGCCGCCGGGAACACGTCGACCACGCGGTCGATCGTCTTGGCCGCGGAACTGGTGTGCAGCGTGCCGAACACGAGGTGGCCGGTCTCCGCGGCGGTGAGCGCCAGGCGAATGGTCTCGAGGTCGCGCATTTCGCCGACCAGGATGACGTCGGGATCTTCGCGCAGCGCAGAGCGCAGCGCCTCGGAGAAGCCGAGCGTATCGCGATGCACTTCGCGCTGGTTGATGAGGCAGCGCTTGGCCTCGTGCACGAACTCGATCGGATCCTCGATGGTGAGGATGTGGTCGGGCCGGTTGTCGTTGCAATGGTCGACCATGCCGGCGAGCGTGGTCGACTTGCCCGAGCCGGTCGGGCCCGTGACGAGCACGAGGCCACGCGGGAGCATGCACAGGTCCCTGAAGATCTTCGGCGCGCCGAGATCGTCCAGGCTGAGGATGGTCGAGGGAATGCTGCGGAACACGGCGCCGGCGCCGCGATTCTGGTTGAACGCGTTGACGCGGAAGCGCGCGAGCTTCGGGATCTCGAACGAGAAGTCGGTTTCGAAATACTCTTCGAACGCCTTGCGCTGCTTGTCGTTCATGATGTCGTAGACCATGCCGTGCACGTCCTTGTGGGACAGCGGGGGCATGTTCACGCGCTTCATGTCGCCATCGACGCGGATCATCGGCGGCACGCCGGCGGACAGATGCAGGTCCGAGGCATGGTTCTTGACCGCAAATGCCAGCAGCTGAGCTATGTCGAGGGCCATGGAGACTCCGGGTCGTTGCGGGCAGTATAGACCCGCCCCATCGAGTCCCCCATGTTAAGCACTCCGCAGAATTCGTCATATCCCGCGCGTTTGCGCACATCGCTCGAAGCGCTGCGCCGACGCATCCGCGCTGCTGCGGACGCGGCGGGGAGGAACGTCGACGACGTCACACTGCTGGCGGTTTCGAAGGGTCACGCAGTCGAGGCGCTGCACGCCGCACGGGTGCTCGGGCTGCGCGACTTCGGCGAGAACTACCTCGACGAGGCGCTGCCTGAAGATCGCGGCGCTGCGAGGCAACGGCGACGACGAGGTGCGCTGGCACTTCATCGGGCGCGTCCAGGCGAACAAGACGCGCTCCATCGCGGCGCATTTCGACTGGGTGCACGGGGTCGACCGGTTGCGCGTCGCCGAGCGCCTGTCCGAGCAGCGCGGGCACTATCAGCCCCCGCTGAACGTGTGCGTGCAGGTCAACGTCGCGCTCGAGGCGAGCAAGGCGGGCCTTGCGCCCGAGCACGTCGCGAGCTTCATCGCGGAACTCGCCGCCCTGCCCCGGCTGCGCGTGCGCGGGCTGATGTGCATGCTGCCCTACGGTGCGAGCACGGCCGAGCAGGCGGCGGGGTTCGGCGAGGTGCGGCACCTGCTCGAACTCGCGAACCGCGCTGGCGCCGGCCTCGACACGCTGTCGATGGGCATGAGCGACGATCTCGAGGCCGCCATCGAACACGGCGCGACGATCGTGCGCGTGGGGACGGCGTTGTTCGGTCCGCGCGTTGGGTAGAATGACGCGATGCCAGATTTCCACGACATCCGGATCGGCTTCATCGGCGGCGGCAACATGGGTCGCGCGATCATCGGCGGCCTGGCGGCGAGCGGCTTCCCGCCGTCGTCGATCATCGTCTCCGACCCTTCGGCCGCGACTCGCGAGAGTCTCGTCGCGAGCTACGGCGTCCGCACGACGCCGGACAACGCGGCGGCGGCATCGGGGGTCGACGTGCTCGTGCTCGCGGTGAAGCCGCAGCAGATGGCCGACGTCGTCGTCGCGCTGCAGCCGACGCTCGACGCCGAACGGCCGCTGCTGCTGTCGGTTGCCGCAGGCATCCGCTCGAGCGAGTTGTCGCGCTGGGCAGGTGCGAACTGCGCAGTGGTCCGTTCCATGCCGAACCGGCCGGCTCTGCTCGGTAATGGGGCAACGGGCCTCTACGCGGGTGCCGAGGTCAATGAGGCGCAGCGCGCGCTGGCGGAGCAGGTGCTCGGCGTGACCGGCCTCACGGTCTGGGTGCGCGAAGAAGCCGAACTCGACTGGGTCACCGCGCTGTCGGGCAGCGGCCCGGCCTATTTCTTCCTGCTGGCGGAGCTGCTCGCGCGCGCCGCCGCGGCGCACGGCATCGATCCCGCGACGGCCGCGCGGCTCGCGGCGCACACCCTGCACGGCGCGGGCCGCATGGCGGTGATGCCGGGTGCCGATCTCGCGCGCCTGCGCGAGGAAGTGACCTCGAAGGGCGGGACGACCGCGGCCGCGCTCGCGAGCTTCGCCGAGTCGAACCTGCCGGCGATCGTCGAGGCTGCTGTCGTGGCAGCAGCCGAGCGCAGTCGCGAACTCGGTGAGCAGTCCGGCAGCCCGGCCGCAAGCGGCGTGCGCTGACGATGCAGGCGCTCGTGTTCATCGTCGAGACGCTCGTCGGCATGTTCGAGCTGGCGCTGCTGCTGCGCCTGCTGCTGCAGATGGTGCGGGCCGACTTCCGCAATCCGATTGCCAGGGCGATCGTCCGGATCACCAACCCGCTCATCGTGCCGCTGCGTCGCGTATTACCGCCGGCCGGCCGGGTCGACTCGGCCTCGGTGGTCGCGGTCGTCGTGGTGTCGCTCGCGAAGATCCTGAGCGTCGCGCTGATCAGCGGCTACGGCGTACCGCCGTGGCTGCCGCTGCTGCGCGCGGTCGTCATCGACCTCGCGAGGCTGCTGCTGCAGACGTGGTTCTTCGCGATCCTGCTGCATGCGGTGCTGTCACTGGTCGCGCCGGGAACGCGTTCTCCTGCGCAGGCATTGCTGGCCGCGCTGTGCGAGCCACTGCTGTCACGCATCCGCCGAGTCATACCGCCGATCGCCGATCTCGATCTGTCGCCACTCTGGGCAGGCATCGCGATCCAGGCGTTGCTGCTGTTGCTGCCGCGCTGACGGCACGACAAAAGTGCCTTGAAACAAGGCTCCGCGCGCGATATCGATGCGCGGAATCAACTTGCCGCCCAGCGCGGCATGCGTGCGCGACAACTCGCAGGAGTGCGTTGGTGCCTTAAAAATAGGCATTTGCGTAGCGATAGGCATATGTTATGTTTCGCGCCGATCGCTTCTACGGGGGAGTTCCCCGCAAGAAAACCGTAAACCTCGCAGGAGTATCTCAATGGCGAAAAAGAGTGGCCCACCGACCAAGTCCGAAATTCTCGCGACGATTTCGAAGGACACGGAGCTGTCGCGCAAGCAGGTCAGTGCGGTCTTCGATTCGCTCCACACCGTCCTCCGCAAGAGTCTCCGCAGCCACGGCCTCGTGACGCTGCCCGGTCTTCTGAAGCTGAAGGTCGTGAAGAAGCCGGCCACCAAGGCCCGCGAAGGCATCAACCCCTTCACGAAGGAAAAGGTGATGTTCAAGGCGAAGCCGGCCTCGAAGAAGGTGCGCGCGCTGCCGCTGAAGAACCTGAAGAGCTTCGTCGCCTAAGCAGGCGTCTTCGCACCGGCCGCCAGCGCGGTCGCTGCCATCGAAAGGCCCGGAAACCTGCTGTTTTCGGGCCTTTGTCGTTTCAGGCGTCGGGCGCCACCGCGCTCCGTACCGCATCGCGCAGATCGGGCAGCCGCCCGTGGAAGAAGTGGCCCACCCCTGGCAGCACGATGGTGCGCGGCACCGGGCGTACCGTCGCCGCGAGCGCAAGCACCGCCGCCGGGTCGATCACCTCGTCGGCATCACCCTGGATCAGCGACCACGGACACGGCGGCAGCGGCACGGGCAAGCCTTCGCCGAAGTAGCGGTCGAGCGCCGGCGCAATGGTGAGCAGCCTTGCGGGCGGCTGTGCCGCGGTGACGGCCGCCCGCAACGCGACGACTCCGCCGAACGAGAAACCTGCGAGCCACAGCGCAGCCGACGGCCAGCGACGCCGACCCTCGGCCACGACCGCCAGCGCATCGTCGACCTCGCCGCGGCCATCGTCGAACTCACCTTCGCTCGCGCCGACGCCGCGGAAGTTGAAGCGGAACGTCGGCAACCCGAGCTCGTTGAACGTCCGGGCGATGGTCGTGACGACCTTGTTGCCCATCGTGCCGCCCTGCACCGGGTTCGGGTGGCAGATGACGGCGAACGTCGCTACGGCGTCCGCCGGCTGCTCGAGCACGGCTTCGATCACGCCGGCGGGCCCGTCGACGCGCAGGGGCTGCGCGACCGGAGGCTTCACGCCGGCTTGTCCGCGGCCATCAGCCTCACCAGCACGCGATTCAGCCGCTGCAGGTAAGCGCCCGGATTCGCGACCTGACCCTGGTCGCCGAGCTGCGCCTGGTCGAACACGAGCTGCGCGAGCTCGTCGAAGGCCTCGCCATGCAGGCTCTCGAGCCGCTGCAGCAGCGGATGCCGCAGGTTCACCTCGAGCGCCGGCTTCGAGCCCGGCAGATCGTCGCGGCCCGCGGCGGAGAGCATGCGCCGCATCTGCTCCGACAGTTCGTGCTCGCCGCGCACGAGGCACGACGGCGATTCGGTCAACCGCTGACTCGCGCGTACCGCATCGACCTGGTCGCCGAGCGCCGTCTTCAGGCGCCCGAGCACGCCCTCGTCAGCCTGGGGCGCGTCTGCGGCGACTGGCTCGGGCCCGGCGATCGCGCCGAGATCGAGATCGCCGCGCGCCGCGTCCTGCAGCCGCTTGCCGTCGAACTCGCCGAACTGGCTGACGATCCACTGGTCGACGCGGTCGCCGAGCAGCAGAACCTCGACGCCGCGGGCGCGCAGCGCCTCGATGCTCGGGCTGCTGCGCGCGGCCGCGCGGCTGTCGGCGACGACAAAATAGATGTGCTGCTGGCCTTCCTTCATCCGCGCGACGTACTCGGCAAGCGACACCCGGTCATCGTCGCCCGCCTCTGCCGTGCTGGCAAAGCGCAGCAGCGGCAGGATCTTCTCGCGGTTGGACGGGTCCTCGCCCACGCCCTCCTTCAGCACCTGGCCGAATTCCTTCCAGAACGCGGCGTACTTCTCCGGCTCGTCCTTGGCGAGCCGCGTCAGCAGGTCGAGCGCGCGCCGGGTCAGCGCACCGCGCATCGCCTCGACTTCCGGATCGTTCTGCAACAGCTCGCGCGACACGTTCAGCGACAGGTCGCTCGAGTCGACCACGCCTTTGATGAAGCGCAGGTACAGCGGCAGGAACTGCTCGGCGTCGTCCATGATGAACACGCGCCGAACGTGCAGCTTCAGGCCGCGCGCCGCATCGCGCTGGTAGAGGTCGAACGGCGCCGTCGAGGGCAGGTACAGGAGGCTGGTGTACTCCCGCTTGCCCTCGACCTTGTTGTGGCTCCACGCGATCGGATCGGTGCCGTCGTGCGTGATGTGCTTGTAGAACGCCTTGTAGTCGGCGTCGGCGATCTCGGTACGCGGGCGTGTCCACAGCGCCTGCGCCTGGTTCACGACCTCGTAATCGAGCGTCGCCTCGCCGCTCTTCGGCAGGTGCACCGGGAAGGCGATGTGGTCGGAGTAGCGGCGTGACGAGGCTGCGCAGGCGCCAGTCGTCGGCGAATTCGCGCGCGTCGGGCTTGAGGTGCAGGATCACGGTGGTGCCACGCGGCGCGTGCTCCACCGTCTCGACGGTGAATTCGCCGTCGGCGGTCGACTGCCATCTGACGCCGGCGCTCGCCGGCTCGCCGGCCTTGCGCGAGAGCACCTCGACGCGGTCGGCCACGATGAACGCGGAATAGAAGCCGACGCCGAACTGCCCGATCAGCTGCGAATCCTTCTGCGCATCGCCGGTCAGCCGGCTGAAGAATTCGGCCGTGCCGGATTTGGCGATCGTTCCGAGATGCGCGACGGCCTCGTCGCGCGTCATGCCGACGCCGTTGTCGCGCACCGACAGCGTGCCGGCCTTCGAGTCGGGATCGATCCAGATGCCGAGCGGTTCACCTTCGCCGAGCGACGGCGTCTCGAGGGCGAGGAACCGGAGCTTGTCGTTCGCGTCGGAGGCGTTCGAGATCAGCTCGCGCAGAAAGATCTCGCGGTGGCTGTACAGCGAGTGGATCATGAGCTTCAGCAGCTCACGGACTTCGGCCTTGAATCCGAGGGTCTGCGCCGCGGGTGCGGCGGTCGCATCATTCATCGAGGAGATCTCCGGGGTCGTTTCGACTCCGCGGAGAGTGGGGCCGGCGCCCCGGGGGTTCAAGCCTCGGGAGAAACTTCGCCGAGCGCGGCCGCGCGACGCAGCGACCCGGTGCCGAGCCAGCCGCTGACGTGCGTGAAGGCGTCCTGTCCCGCCCCGGCGAGGTTGTGCGCCAGCATCAGGGTCGCGTGGCGCGCGGCGCCGGTGAGTTCGTCGACCTCGTCCCAGAGGAGCAGCAGTCGCTCCACGGACTTACTTCTTCTTCGGCGGGACGGCGGTGTCGGCATCCCAGCTGCCGCGCATCTTCTCTGCCCAGTTCTTGTAGTTCGAGAACGTCGACAGGTTGCGGCTGATCGCCGCGTGCCGGCCGCGGCCGCGCCGCATGCGCTCCATCCAGTCGGCGTACAGCTCACCCGCTTTCGGCAACTTGCGTTCGCCGGTGGAGAGGGTCTCATCGACAGGGGTATCGCCGCCGCTCATGCATCCGCCTTTCAGTCTCGACGACTTGTGTCGAGTTGCCGCAGAGCTTATGCCGCAGTGCCCGAGCGGTTCTGGAACTGGGTCACGAGGCCGCGATGTGCGGCCCAGCAGCGGAGATTATGCAATGAGGCGGTAACACGGCTGATACGCCGTGCCGGGGAGCTTCATGCGGCCCTCGGCGACGAACGAGCGCAGCAGCTCGTCGAGCATCGCCATCACGGCGGCGTCGCCGTGCAGCTCGTACGGGCCGAGCGCTTCGATCGCCGACACGCCGAACTCCTTCACGTTGCCGGCGACGATGCCCGAGAACGCGCGGCGCAGGTTCGCGACCAGCTGATGAACCGGCTGGTCGCGATGCAGCTGCAGCCCGCGCATCGTCTCGTGGTTCGGCTGGAACGGATGCTGGAAATCTTCCGGCACGTGCAGCAGCCAGTTGAAGTTGTACGAGTCGTTGCGGGCGCGCCGGAACGTGCGCACGCGCGCCATCGATTGCACCATGTGACGGGCCACTTCGGCCGGATCGCCGACGATGACGCGCAGGCGTTCGAGTGCGGCGTCGCCGAGCGTACCGCTGATGAAGCGCTGCATGTGCTCGAGATAGCCGCGGCTCTGCTCGGGGCCCGTCAGCACGACCGGCAGCTCCTGCTCGATGTTGACCGGATCGAGCAGGATGCCGAGCAGGTAGAGGATCTCTTCGGCCGTGCCGACACCGCCCGGGAACACGACGATGCCGTGACCGACCCGCACGAACGCCTCGAGGCGCTTCTCGATGTCCGGCATGATCACGAGCTGGTTGACGATCGGGTTCGGCGACTCGGCGGCGATGATGCCCGGCTCGGTCATGCCGATGTAACGGCCGTTGCTGATGCGCTGCTTGGCATGCCCGATCGTCGCGCCCTTCATCGGGCCCTTCATCGCACCAGGCCCGCAGCCCGTGCAGACGTCGAGGCCCCGCAGGCCGAGCTCGTAGCCCACCTTCTTGGTGTACTCGTATTCGACCGAGCTGATCGAGTGGCCGCCCCAGCAGACGATGAGGTTCGGCTTGACCTTGTTGTCGAGAGTGCGCGCGTTGCGCAGCACATGGAACACCGAGTTGGTGATCGACTTCGGGTCGTCGAGCGCGAAGCGGCCGCCGTGGATCTCGTTCGAGATGTAGACGACGTCGCGCAGCACCGCGAAGAGGTGTTCCTTGATGCCGCGGATCATCTGCCCGTCGACGAACGCAGTGCCCGGCGCGTTGTGGATCTCGAGACGGATGCCCCAGGGATGCCGGACGATCTGCACGTCGAAGTTCGCGTAGCGGTCGAACAGCTCCTTGGCGTTGTCACTGTCGCTGCCCGAGTTCAGCACGGCCAGCGCGCACTTGCGGAACAGCGGGTGGATGCCGCTGTGGCCGGAGCTCAGCAGGCTCTCGATTTCGGACTGGGACAGGTTTTCGAGACTGCCGCGCGGGCCGACGCTCGCGTCGACGGCGTCGGGAAGGTCGATGGCGGATTCCACGTTAAGGCAGTATGACGATCGGCGTGTTGTCGTGCGTCAGCAGCCAGATTTCGACCATGTCGGAATTGGAGACCGCGATGCAGCCGTCGGTCCAGTCGCGGGTCTGGTAGTACGCGAGGTCGCGCTTCATCACGTTCGGCAGGCCGTGGATCATGATCGAGCCGCCCGGCTCCCAGCCATTCGTCTTGGCGTTGCGCGCGTCGGCGTCGTTCGGGTAATTGATCTGGATCGAGAGGAAGAAGTCGCTGCGGGGATTGCGCCGCGTGAGCTGGTACTTGCCCTCAGGGGTGCGGAAGTCGCCGCTGCGTTCCTTGTGGCCGACCGGCTGGAGGCCGAGGGCGATCCGGTAGCTGCGCAGCACCTCGTTGCCCCGCATCAGCTCGAGCTTGCGCTCGGCCTTGCGCACGACCAGGCGATCGGCCGAAGGCAGCGCCGTGGTCGCGGGCTGGGTATAGGCGACACGCTGCGCCACCTCGGCGGCAAGCCCCGGAGAACCGGCGGCAAGGGCCAGGGACGTCAGCAGCAGCGCAGTCACGGTGCGGATCATGGCCGAATTATAGGCACCCCGCGTGGCAGGGGCGAGCGTGCAGGCTTCACAGGGCGACGATGAGCCCGAATGAAGGGGCTGCGAGTCCTGTAGCGAATGCTCGGCAGGAGCGCTTAGAGCGAGCGGTCCGGACGGCTGATGGAGCGGCTGCAGGCCGCAGCCGGTGGCGTACATGAGGCCGATTCCCGTAACAGCCGCCACACCGAATAGCAGGGCGAGGACTTCGACAGGCGGCAGCGCGGCCGGAGCGCGCGCGAGCGAGGCCAGCGAGGCCCGGAACAGGATCGCGAGGACACCGCTGCGAGGGGTGCGAGCACGGGATTCACCGCGTTCGGCGATGGCGCGACTGTTGCGCCCTCAGCCGCACTTCGAGTCGCCGCAGTTCAGGCAGGTCATGCAGCCGTCCATCATGACGACGGCCGCGGTGCTGCACTTGGCGCAGAGCTGCGCGCCCTCGGGGAAGTGGGACTTCGCGAACGCGTCGGTCTGCTTCTGGCGCGCCTCGAACTCGGCGCGCTTCTCTTCGACCAGCTTCTGCTGGTGCTCGTCGAGCCCGCGCCTGACGCAGCAGGCCGATGATCTGCAGGTGCTTTTCGACGACGTAGCCGAGCTCGGCGATGATCGACGGCATGAACTTGCCGCCCGGCTGCCAGTAGCCGCCGCGCGGGTCGAACACGGCCTTCAGCTCGTCGACGAGGAACGTCACGTCGCCGCCCTTGCGGAACACGGCCGAGATGATGCGCGTGAGCGCGACGATCCACTGGTAGTGATCGAGGTTCTTCGAGTTGATGAAGATCTCGAACGGCCGCCGCTGCTCGTGCTCGGTGCCCTCGTTCAGCACGATGTCGTTGATCGTCACGTACATCGCGTGATCCGACACCGGCGTCTTGATCTTGTAGGTGGAGCCGACCAGCATCTCGGGACGCTCGAGCTTCTCGTGCATCCGGATGACCTTGGCGCGTGCGGCTTCGACTCGCGCGGCAGCCTCGGCCTTCGCGGGCTTGGCAGCGTCGTCCTGCTTGCCGACGCGGTACTTGACGATCTTCTTGTCGATCTTCATGGCTTAGTTCGAACCCGTGGTCTGGAACTTGCCGTAGTAGCCTTCTTTCAGCGCATCGAAGAGATTCGCGGCGGTGTGCGTCTCGCCGTCGTACTCGATCTCTTCGTCGCCCTTGACCTCGACCTCGCTGCCGTCCTCGAGCGTGAAGACGATACGTCGTGTTCTTCAGGTCCTTCTTCCTTCACCAGCACGCCCTGGAACGCTTCGGGGTTGAAGCGGAAGGTCGTGCAGCCCTTCAGGCCCTTCTCGTGCGCGTACAGGTAGATGTCCTTGAAGTCGTCGTACTGGTAGTCCGTCGGCACGTTGGCCGTCTTCGAGATCGAGGAGTCGATCCACTTCTGCGACGGCCGCCTGGATGTCGACGTGCTCGCGCGGGCGTGACGTCGTCGGCAGCTCGTGAAGTAGTCGGGCAGCTTCTCGCCGGCTTCGTCGAGTCCGGCATCGCGCGCGGATTGACGAGCTCGCGATACGCCAGCAGCTCGAACGAGAAGACGTCGACCTTCTCCTTCGTCTTCTTGCCCTGCGCGGATCACGTTGCGGAAGTAGTGATGCGCGAACGACGGCTCGATGCCGTTGCTCGCATTGTTCGCGAGCGACAGCGAGATCGTGCCGGTCGGCGCGATCGAGCTGTGGTGCGTGAAGCGCGCGCCCACTTCCGCCGAGCTGCGTCGACGAGCTCGGGCGCGACCTCGCGCACGCGCTGCATGTAGCGGCTGTAGCGCGCGTGCAGCAGTCGGCCCGGAATCTTCTGGCCCGACCTGCCAGCCGTCGCGCGCCATCTCCGGACGCTTGCGCAGCATCTCGCCGGTGACCGCGAACTCCTCGAGCATGATCGGCGCGGGGCCTTTCTCGTGCGCGAGCTCGAGGCCCGCTTCCCAGCCGGCGATCGCCATCTCGCGCGACACGTCCTCGGTGAACTGCACCGATTCGGGCGAGCCGTACTTCATGCCGAGCAGCGTGATCGCGGAGCCGAGGCCGAGGAAGCCCATGCCGTGGCGGCGCTTGCGCATGATCTCGTCGCGCTGCTGCTCGAGCGGCAGGCCGTTGACCTCGACGACGTTGTCGAGCATGCGCGTGAACACCTGCACGACCTCGCGGAACTCGTCCCAGTCGAAGTACGCGTGCTCGCGTGAACGGATGCGACGACGAAGCGCGTGAGGTTGATCGAGCCGAGCAGGCACGAGCCATACGGCGGCAGCGGCTGCTCGCCGCACGGGTTGGTGGCGCGGATGTTCTCGCACCACCAGTTGTTGTTCATCTCGTTGACGCGATCGATGAGCACGAAGCCGGGCTCGGCGAAGTCGTAGGTCGACGACATGATGACGTCCCACATGCGGCGCGCCGGCAGCGTCTTGTAGACGCGGCAGGCGACGAGGCCGTCGTCGTCTGACGACGTAGTTGTCCTGGGTCGGCCATTCGCGCCAGACGACTTGCGCGCGGATCGTCGAGATCGACGCGCGTCTGCCTCGGACTCCTGCTGCGTCACCGGGAACGCGAGCTGCCAGTCGCGGTCGCTCCTGACGGCCTGCCATGAACTCGTCGGTGATCAGCAGCGACAGGTTGAACTGGCGCAGGCGGCCGTCCTCGCGCTTCGCGCGGATGAAATCCATCGCGTCGGGATGGCCGACGTCGAACGTGCCCATCTGCGCGCCGCGACGGCCGCCGGCCGACGACACGGTGAAACACATCTTGTCGTAGATATCCATGAACGACAGCGGGCCCGGACGTGTACGCGCCGGCGCCGCTGACACGTACGCGCCGCGCGGCCGCAGCGTCGAGAATTCGTAGCCGATGCCGCAGCCGGCCTTCAGCGTGAGGCCCGCCTCGTGCACCTTGTCGAGGATGTCGTCCATCGAGTCGCGGATGGTGCCGGACACGGTGCAGTTGATCGTCGAGGTGGCGGGCTTGTGTATCTCGGCGCCGGCGTTCGACGTGATGCGGCCGGCGGGGATGGCGCCGTTGCGCAGCGCCCACAGGAACCGCTCGTACCACTGGTCGCGGACGGCGGGTTGCTCGACGTCGGCGAGCGCACGTGCGACGCGCTTGTACGTGTCGTCCATCGTAGCGGTCGATCGGCTGGCCGTCTTTCGACGAGAGGCGGTATTTCTTGTCCCAGATGTCGAGCGAGGCTTCCTGGAACGGAATGCTGTCGATGTCTTTCGGCACCATCTTCACGACGCTGTTCATGGATCGTCCGCTCTCCGAGTCTTGAAAGTCCGACCCCGTTCCGCGAATCGGCAGACGGATGAAGGGATGGACTCGCTTGGTGCCGGCTGCTGTCAGACACGCCCGGCGCGTACTGGATGAATTCCCCCTGGTCAGAACCCCGAGCGGCTCGCGCTACAAGATGTTGTGCCAGGGGTGCGAGACTAATTACGTGAAATAGACGCGTCAAGGCAGAGTTCCAATCTGATGTACCGCGATTTTCTTGTGTTGATTCAATCTATTGCGCTATTTCACCGGCGTGACACGGATTGCAAGGGTCTTGCGAGCCGGGCCCACGTTCGATTACTGCCGCGTCAACATATGGTAGGCGCTATCAACAGGCCATCCACAGGCTTATGCACAGGCTCGCGGGACTTGAAACGCTTCAGCGCGTCCGCAGATCGGTGCCAGGCGTCCCGAACGCCGCCCACTGCCAATGACGGAGGATCGAAAAATGAGCCTTGTCCAATACGAACCGTGGAGCCTGTTCAACCGCCTTAGCCGCGATCTGGACAATTTCGTGAGCCCACCGACCGCGCCGGCCGGTTTCATCCCGCCGGTGGACGTGCACGAAGAAGCCGAGCGCTTCGTCGTGCAGGCGGACCTGCCCGGCGTCGAGCTCGCGGACATCGAGATCACCGCCGAGAAGGGCGTGCTGACGCTGCGCGGTGAGCGCAAGTCCGACAAGCGGGAAAAGAGCGAGGGTTACGAGCGGATCGAACGCGTGACCGGTGGGTTCACCCGTCGCTTCGCGCTGCCGGAGAACGTGCAGGCGGACAACATCAAGGCGCGCTACACGAACGGCGTGCTCGAGGTGTCGATTCCGAAGCAGCCGGTCCAGCAGGCCCGTCGCGTCGCGATCGAAACGCACTGATCGATCGATGGCCGGCATCGGCGTCCGGGTCGCAAGGCCCGGACGCCGTGCCCCTCAGGGCCGCGGACCGACGCGACGACGTGGCGGTCCTTTCAGTTCGATGCGTCGTTCAGCCGCTGCCTGCTCGGCAAGTCGATAGAACGAAGCGAAGTCGCCGCTCGCGATTTCGAACAACCGGTCGAACAACGGCTGACGTTCGCGGTAGGTCGCGAATGCCGCGAGATGCGCGTTGTTGAGACCCCGGCCCAGCCATTCGTGCAGGCCGGTCCGATATCCGCTCGACGTTTCCAGCTCCGCTACCCGCGTGCCGAGCTCGTCGAACAGCTGCTGGCGGCGCGCAAGCTTTCGCTCGTCGCTCAGGTCACCGCGGTACAGGTCGCGCAGTTGCCTGCGGGTTGAGGCCACCATCGCGTTCAACGCTTCGCCGCGCTCGCGCCGGGCCTGCCAGGCGGCGAGCGCCGCCGGGGTTGCAAAGCGCTCCGCATACCGAGCGAGGCCTTTCTCCTCGACCGTCGTGGCGAACGCCTCGTTGAAGGCCGAATCGCCGGGCACATACAGCTTCTGGTGCGCGAGCTCATGGAAGATCAGGCCGGCGAGATCGAGCGGGCCATAGGACGTCATGGTGTTCAGCACCGGATCACTGAACCGCCCGAGCGTCGAGTAGGCCACCACGCCGAACACCGCGGTGTCGTCGCCTCGTGCCGCGAGGCCGGCAGCAAATGCCTTCGCCGCCGCTTCACTGAAATAGCCGCGATAGGCGACGCATCCGGCGACCGGGAAACACCATTCGCGCGGCGTCACTGACAGCTTCGGTGTGGCGACGACATTCCAGACCACATACGGGCGACCGATGTCGGCATAGCTGCGGTACGACGCGTTGTCGGGCAACAGCAGCTCGTGGCTCGCGTACTCGCGGATCTGTTTCACCTGCTCGAGGCGCGCGCGCAATGGCGGCGCCGTGGCGGGCGCTGCGATGAGTCGGTCGATCGGCTGGCGTGCGCCCAGCACCGCGAACTGGCCACGAGCGGCCTGGGCGACGTACCCCACCGACGCGCACGCGCCGAGCAGCAGCGTGACGGCTGCGATCAGCAACGCCGCGACAGACCGCGCGGCCCGGGAAGCGTCGGGTAACATTCGCGGATGCGAGTCTATCTGGTCGGCGGTGCGGTCCGTGACGCTCTGCTCGGGCGGGCGGTCACCGAGCGCGACTACGTGGTCGTCGGTGCGACCGCCGGGCAGCTCGAGGCGCTCGGCTATCGCGCGGTCGGTCGCGACTTCCCCGTGTTCCTGCATCCCGACACGCAGGCCGAGTACGCCCTCGCGCGACGCGAGCGCAAGACCGGCCCCGGCTATCGGGGCTTCGTCACCGAATTCACGCCCGACATCACGCTCGAGGAAGATCTGCTCCGGCGCGACCTGACCGTGAATGCGATGGCGAGGGACGAGACGGACGACACGCTGATCGATCCGTACGGCGGCCAGGCCGACCTTCGCGACCGCTGGCTGCGACACGTGTCGGACGCGTTCCGCGAGGATCCGGTGCGCATCCTGCGCGCGGCCCGGTTTGCCGCGCGGTTCGCGCCGCTCGGCTTCCGCGTGCATCCGGACACGCTCGAGTTGATGCGTGCGATGGTCGTGGCGGGCGAGGCGGCCGCACTGGTTGCCGAGCGGGTGTGGCAGGAAACCGAGCGCGCGCTCGGCGAGGCTCGGCCGGACGTGTTCTTCCAGGTGCTGCGGGAGTGTGGCGCGCTCGCGGTGATCTATCCCGAACTCGAGCGCCTGTTCGGCGTACCGCAACCGGAACGCTGGCACCCGGAGATCGACACCGGCGTCCACGTGCTGATGTGCCTGCGACGGGCGGCGCAGCTGTCACCCTCGACGGTGCTGCGCTTTGCCGTGCTGACCCACGACCTCGGCAAGGGCGACACGCCGGCTCACGCCCTGCCCGCACACCACGGCCACGAAGGTCGCAGCGTGCGACGGGTCGACCAGCTGTGCGAGCGGCTGCGCGTGCCGAGCGCGCATCGCGATCTCGCGCGACTGGTCGCGGAGCTGCACGGCAAGGTGCATCGCGCGCACGAACTGCGCGCCGACACACTGCTGACGCTGATCGAGCAATGCGACGGACTGCGGCGGCCGGCGCGCTTCAGCGAGTTCCTGCTCGCCTGCCAGGCCGATGCGCAGGGCCGGCTCGGGCTCGAGGATCGCCCCTATCCGCAACGGGACTACCTGGAGCGTGCCCGCGCAGCCGTCGCGGCGATCGCGTTGCCCAACGACGTGCGCGAACGGTTGAAAGGCCCGGAGATAGCCGGCTGGCTGCGGCAGCAGCGCCTGCATGCGCTCGAAGCGCTGAAACGTCAGGAAGCGCCCGTGACGTCAGGCCACAGCCCGGCCAGCAGCTCGTAGGAACGGATCCGCGCGGCCGGGTCGAACATCGCGCTGGCGACGATCAGCTCGTCGGCCTGCGTGTTGTGGATGAAACCCTCGAGGTCGCGCTTCACCGTCTCGGGCGAGCCGATCGTCGTGCAGGCGAGGAACTGGTTCACGTGCTGCCGTTCGGCGGGTGACAGATCCGTCTCGACGCCCTCGCGCGGCGGCGCGAGCAGTCCCGGCCGTCCGCGGATCAGGTTCACGACTGCCTGCACGAGCGAGGTCGACAACAGGCGCGCTTCTTCGTCCGTCGGCGCGCAGATCACGTTGATGCCCGCCATCGCATGCGGGTGCGGGTTGCGCGCGCTGGGCGAGTAGCCGGCGCGATACACCTGCAGCGCCTGCTGCAACGCTGCCGGCGCGAAATGCGATGCGAACGCGTAGGGCAGCCCGAGTTGCGCAGCGAGCTGTGCACCGAACAGGCTCGACCCGAGTATCCATACCGGAACGCACGAGCCGGCACCCGGCGTCGCCACGATGCGCTGGCCGGGCTCCGGCGGATCGAGATAGCCGATGAGTTCCTGCACGTCCTGCGGAAACGAATCGGCGGTCGAATAGTCGCGACGCAGTGCCCGCAGCGTCTGGCCGTCGGTGCCGGGCGCGCGCCCGAGGCCGAGATCGATGCGTCCCGGAAACAATGCCTCGAGCGTGCCGAACTGCTCGGCGATCACGAGCGGCGCGTGGTTCGGCAGCATGATCCCGCCGGCACCGACGCGAACGTGTTTCGTCACCGCGGCCACCTGCCCGATCAGCACTGCGGTCGCCGCGCTCGCGATGCCACGCAGGTTGTGATGTTCGGCGAGCCAGTAGCGGGTGTAGCAGCCCAGCTCGTCGATGCGGCGCGCCAGCGCGAGCGTGTTGCGCAATGTGTCGGCGGTGGTCGAGCCTTCCGGCACCTGGGCGAGATCGAGAACCGACAGCAGCGTCATTCGAATGTCCTCACAGTCGCTCGCGCAGATCGCGCACGCGGAACCCGGCCAGCGGCTCGTCGATGCCGCGCCCGAGCGCCATTACCTTGAACGATTCGCCCATTCCGTCCGGCATCAGCAGCTGCCGCGCCTCGCTGACGAGACGGGCCCTTGCCACGTCGTTCGGCGACGAGGCTATACGGGCCTCGATGCCGGTGCCGAGCAGGAAGGCGGCCTGCGATGTGTAACCGAGCACGTCGAGGCCGGCGTCATCGGCCGCTTCGGCAACGCGCGTGAAGTCGACCCATGCGGTGATGTCCTGCGTCCCGAGGTGCACCCACGGATCATCGTGCGCGCGGTGGCGCCAGTGGCATCGGAGCGTGCCGCGATCACGTGTCGGGTGGTAATACTCCCGCCGCGGCAACCCGTAATCGGCGAACAGCGCGATGCCTTGCGTCATCGGGGCTGTCACCGCCTGAAGCCAGGGCGCGAGGCGCGGACACCATTCCGAGACGTAGCCGTCGGGCCACGGTTCGGGCGAAGGCCGCAGCCGCGCGATCTCTGCGGCCTGCGACGCGGACGGGCCGCGCTCTGCCCAGCCGAGCCGACCCTGCCCATCGAGCGCTGCACCGAGCAGGGCCACGCCATCGCCGCTCGCGCGAAAGCGCTGCACCGGTAGCGCGTCGAGCACCTCGTTCGCGATCACCGCGCCACGCCACGCCTCGCGCGGCGGTTCGAGCAGGAACTCGACCCGATCGGCGAGAGACGGCGGAAGCCGGGCCAGGCGATCGCGCTGGCGCTCGCGCAGCTCGAGGCTCAGCTCGAGGATGCGATAGCGGCGCGGCGTGGCACCGAGCCGCGCCAGCTCCTCGAGCAACACGAGGGCCAGCGTGCCGCTGCCGGCGCCGATCTCGAGCACGTCACCCTCCGTCGCGGCGATGACCGCGGCGATTTGCGTCGCGATGCATTGACCGAACAGTGCGGAGATTTCCGGCGCAGTGATGAAGTCGCCACCGTCGCCGAACTTGCGCGCTCCGCCGGTGTAGTAACCGAGCGCCGGTGAATAGAGCAGCAGGTCCATCGCGCGCTCGAACTCGAGCCAGCCGCCCGCAGCGCGGATCGCCGCTTCGAGCGCCGCGCGCGCCTCGAGTTCGCGCGTTGCCTCGTCGGTCGAGGCGTCAGCGTTCATACTGGTCGACATGAGCGAACCGCTGGAAGGCAAGGTCGTGCTGATCACCGGTGCGGCGCGGCGCGTGGGCGCGGCCATCGCACGTCGCCTGCACGCCGCCGGTGCGCGCATCGCGCTTCATCACCACCGCTCGACTGCCGAGGCGCAGCAGCTCGCCGGCGAGCTGGAAGCCCGACGTGCCGGGTCGACCCGCCTGCTGCAGGCCGACCTGCTCGATCTCGACGCGCTGCGCGCCGCTGGTCGAACGCACGCTCGAGACGTTCGGCCGGCTCGACGTGCTGGTCAACAATGCCTCGACCTTCTATCCGACGCCGGTGGGCACGATCACGCCGGCGCAGTGGATGGACCTCATGGGCACCAACCTGCGCGCGCCGCTGTTCCTGTCGCAGGCCGCCGCGCCGTCGCTGAAGCTCGCGCGCGGCCTCATCCTCAACATCACCGACATCCACGGCGTCCGGCCGCTGCGCAACCATCCGGTCTACAGCGCTGCGAAAGCCGGGCTGATCATGCTGACGCAGTCGCTCGCGCGCGAGCTCGCGCCGGAGGTGCGCGTCAATGCGATCGCGCCCGGTCCGGTGATGTTTCCCGCAGGGGGGCTGCCGCCCGACGTCGAGGCCGACATCCTCGAACGCACGCTGCTGAAGCGTCGCGGCTCACCCGAAGACATCGCGGAGACGGCGATGTTCTTCGCAGCGCACGCGCCGTACGTCACCGGGCAGATGCTCAACGTCGACGGCGGACGCAGCGTCCGCGGCTGACGCGAGCCGCCTCACGCTGCCGACAGGTCGAGGCCGACCGGCACGAGCACGTGCGAGTCGCGATCGAACTCGCGCCACAGCTCGTCCATGCGTCGCATCTCGCGCGGATGCACGACGGCCGGCGCGAGCTCCGCCAGCGGCCCGAGCATGAAGGCGCGCTTCAGCAGGTCCGGGCGTGGCACGACCAGCCCAGGCATGCTGAGCTGCTCGTCGCCGAACAGCAGCACGTCGAGGTCCATCGAGCGCGGCGCCCAGCGCGGCGCGCCGGGCTCGCGGCCGCACAGCGCCTCGATCCGCTGCAGCTCCGCGCGCAGCCACTCCGGTCCGCCAGAAACCGGCAGCTCGGCGGCGAAATTGATGAAATCGGGCCCTTCGAAACCGACCGCCCGGTTGCGATAGCAGCGCGAGAACCGCGTGCCCGGGAAGCTGCGTTTCAGCTCACGCGCGGCCGCCAGCAGATTTTTCTCCGGCTCGACGTTGCTGCCGCCGGACAGATAGGCGAGGACGTCCACGATCAGGCGTTGCGGCGCCGCTCGACTCGCACGCCCACGTCGCGCGAGCCGCGGATCGCGCCGGGCTTGTTCAGCGACAGGCGTACCCATTCGATGCCGAACTCGTCGAGCAGCACCATCGCGGTCCGGTGTGCGAGCGTCTCGACCAGCAGGAACTCCGACGTCGACACGAATGCGATGACGCGCTTCGCCATCGACTTGTAGTCGACCGTGTCGGCGACGTCGTCGTTCGCCGCGGCGCGCGCGCAGTCGGTCGGCACTTCGAGATCGAGCACGACGGTCTGTTTGACCTTGCGCTCCCACTCGAGGAACCCGATCGTGCATTCGATGGCGAGGCCGCGCAGGAAGATGACGTCGCTGTTGCTCATGCTCACATCCGGTTGAAGTTCGGGAATCAGGCCGCAGGCGCGGTCAGGGTCGCAAGTGGCCACTGCGCCCGCGCGAGAATGGAACGTCGAGCGGCCGTTCGCCACGGACCAGCCGCGCAAGGCCGGCGAACGCGATCATCGCCGCATTGTCGGTACAGAACGCGAGCGGCGGGAAGTAGCACGTGCGCCCGTCGGCGCGATCGAGGCGGCCAGGCGCTCGCGCAGGCGCTGATTCGCACCGACGCCGCCGGCGACCACGACGGCGTCAAGCCGGTCGCCTGCAGCGCGCGCCGCGTCTTGATCACGAGCGTGTCGACCATCGCATCCTCGACGCCACGGGCGATGTCGGCGCGTCGCTGCGGATCGAGCTCGCGTTCGCGCACCGCGAGCACCACGGCCGTCTTCAGGCCGGAGAAGCTGAAATCGAACCCGGGCCGGTCGAGCATCGGCCGCGGGAAGCGGAATGCCTCGGACCGGCCGTCGAGCGCCAGCCGCGCCAGCTCCGGGCCGCCGGGGTAAGGCAGGCCGAGCAGCTTGGCGGTCTTGTCGAAGGCTTCGCCGGCGGCGTCATCCAGCGACTCGCCGAGCACGTCGGTAGCGCCGAGCCGCGGCACCGCGATCAGCATCGTGTGGCCGCCGGAGACCAGCAAGGCGAGAAGGGCGGCGCGGCGGCGGGTCGGGCTCGAGCAGCGGGGCGAGCAGATGCCCTTCCAGGTGATGCACCGCCAGCGCCGGGATGCCGCGCGCGAGCGCCAGGCCGCGGGCCGAAGCCGGCGCCCACCAGCAGGGCCCCGACCAGCCCAGGCCCGGCGGTGTAGGCGACCCCATCGATCGTTTCGAGCCCGCCGCCGGCCTCGGCCAGCGACCTGCCGGACCAGCGGCGGCAGCTTGCCGCACGTGGTCCCGCGAAGCCAGCTCCGGCACGACACCGCCGTACATCCGCGTGCAGCTCGATCTGGCTGAAAAGCTCGTGCGCAAGCAGGCCGCGGTCGCTCGTCGTAGCACGGCGACGGCGGTTTCGTCGCAGGAGGTTTCGATGCCCAGGACGCGCATGGGGGCGCGAAGTATGGGGGATCCCAAGCCGCCTTTTGCCTTGCCCGGGACCACTCTAGAATCCCGCAGCCCCGTATCCTGAGGTCGGTCTGCCGGCTCTCTGCCGAAACAGGTACTTAGTCAGTCCCGTCAGCGTCAGATCCTGTTCATCGAGGTTAGCGATGCCGAGCGTCCGCGTCCGCGAAAACGAGTACTTCGACGTCGCCCTGCGGCGCTTCAAGCGCGCCTGCGAAAAGGCCGGCGTCCTCTCCGAGCTCCGCCGTCGCGAGTTCTACGAGAAGCCGACGCAGGAGCGCAAGCGCAAGAAGGCCGCCGCCGTGAAGCGCCACCTCAAGCGCTCGTCACGCGAGCGGTGACGCGCGCGCCCGCGCCGCACGGCCCTGCCGAGCCATCGTGTCCCTGAAGGACGCGCATCACCGACGACATGAAGGCCGCCATGCGCTGCGGCGAGAAGGACAGGCTCGCCACCATCCGCATGATCCTCGCGCGATCAAGCAGCGCGAAGTCGACGAGCGCATCGAGCTCGACGACGCCCAGGTGCTGTCCGTCCTCGAGAAGATGGTCAAGCAGCGCAAGGAATCGCTCAGCGCAGTTCGAGAGCCGGCGGTCGTGACGACCTGGCCGCCAAGGAACAGGCGGAGATCGACCTGCTCAGGCTACCTCCCGCACGCAGCTCACCGAAGCGAGCTCGATGCCGCTGATCGCCGACGCGATCGCGCAATCCGGGCGCCGACCTCGGTCAAGGACATGGGCAAGGTGATGGCGCTGGTCAAGCAGTGGCCGCCGGCCGCGCCGACATGGGCGCGGTCAGCGGCCTGATCAAGGCGCGCTCGGTTAGACCGATGCCGGGCGTTCGTGGCGTAATCGTAGCCGCGGTCATCGTCCTGGCCGCCCTGATCCTGCTGGCGATGTCCGCCGCCGGAAGCCGTAGGCCTTTAACATCGCGGCCATGTCCGGCCGCATCCCGCAAGCTTTCATCGACGACCTGGTGCGCGCATCGACCTCGTCGAGCTGATCGGCTCGCGCGTGCCGCTGAAGAAGGCCGGGCCGCGAATATCACGCCTGTTGCCCTTTCCACGACGAGAAGACGCCCTCGTTCACGGTCAGCCCGGACAAGCAGTTCTACCACTGCTTCGGCTGCGGCGCGCACGGCACCGCGCTCGGCTTCCTGATGGACGTACGACCACCTGGCATTCCTCGAAGCGGTCGAGGAACTCGCGCAGCGCGTCGGCCTCGAGGTGCCGCGCGAAGGCGGCGCGGCCGGAACCAGTGCGCGGCGACGACGACCTGTACGTCGCTGCTCGTCGCAGGCCGCGCTGTTCTTCCGGGGCGAGTTCGCGCGCGACCCAGCGCGTGCAGGAGTACGCCGCGACGCGGGGTCTCACGCCGAGAGTCGCTCGAGCGTTTCGCGATCGGCTATGCCCCGAACGCCGTGGCACGACTGCTGCGCAAGTTCGGCGGCACCGACGGGCGCAGCTCGCAGCTGCTCGAAGCCGGCCTCATCATCGAGCGGCAGAACGAGGCGAGCAGCGACGGCCGGGCGCGGCGCACTACGACCGCTTCCGCGACCGCGTGATGTTCCCGATCCGCGACGCGCGCGGCCGCGTGCTCGCCTTCGGCGGTCGCGTGCTCGACCAGGGCGAGCCGAAGTACCTGAACTCGCCGGAGACGCCGCTGTTCCACAAGGGCCGCGAACTCTACGGCCTGTACGAAGTGCGCCAGAGCGCACGGCGCCGATACGCGGCTGATGATCGTCGAGGGCTACATGGACGTCGTGCGGCTGCACCAGGCCGGCATCACGTACGCCGTCGCGACGCTCGGCACCGCGACGACGCCCGAACACCTCAAGCGCGCTGTTCCGCATCGCCAGCGAGATCGTGTTCTGCTTCGACGGCGATCGTGCCGGCCGCGCGGCCGCCTGGCGAGCGCTGAGACAACGCGCTGCCCGCAGGCGCGCGCGGGCCGCGCAGATGCGCTTCCTGTTCCTGCCCGACGGCGAGGATCCGGACTCGCTGGTCGGCGCCGGAAGGTGCGGCCGCTTTCGAGGCGCGCTTCGCCGACGCGCTGCCGCTGTCCGAGTACCTGGTGCAGGGGCTGGTGGAGGACATCGACATCCGCCACGCCGACGGCAAGGCGCGTTTCGTCGCGGACGCGCGCCCGCTGCTCGACCGCGTGCCGCCGGGCCCGTACCGGGAGCTGCTGCTCGATCGGCTGGCGCAGCAGATCGGCGTGTCGGCAGAGCGCTTCCTCACGATCGTCGGGCCCATCGCCTCGACCGCCGCAACGCCCTCGCCTACCGGCGCAGCCACACACGCGCACACCGCGACGCACCGCGGTCAGCGCCGGGCGCGGCAGTCTCGTCAGTCAGTCGATCAAGCTGCTGCTCGATTTCCCGACCAGCGCCGCCGCGGTCGGCGAAGCGCAACGCGCCGCACTCGCGACCGTGGGCGAGCCCGGCGTCGCGTTTCTCGTGGAGCTGCTCGACAGCCTCGCCGAAATGCCGGCGACCAGCGCCGGCCAGGTACTCGAGCGGTACCGCGAGCGCCACGAGTATCCGCGACTAGTCGAGCTCGCCAGCGCCGAGACCCGCGCGCCCGACGCGCGCGCCGCGGCGCGCGAGCTCAGCCAGGCCATCGACAAACTGAGCGACCATGCGGCACAGGCGCGCCTCGACGCGCTGCTGGCCAAGTCGCGCAGCGCGACGCTCGACGCGGTCGAGAAGGACGAGCTGCTGCGGCTGATGTCGCGCCGGGTCGTCGATCCCTACGGCGCCGACTGACGCGAGAGCGATGGCGCGCCTCCGCACTGTGCTGCACGTCGACATGGACGCGTTCTATGCGTCGGTCGAGCAGCACGACGATCCTCGTCTGCGAGGCCTGCCACTGATCGTCGGCGGCACCGGTCCGCGGGGCGTGGTCGCCGCGGCGAGCTACGAAGTCCGGCGTTTCGGCGTGCGGTCCGCGATGACGATGGTCGAAGCGTTGCGCCGCTGTCCGCACGCGACGTGCGTCAAGCCGCGGATGAGCCGCTACGTCGAGGTGTCGCAACAGGTGTTCGCAGTCTTCTCGCGCTACACGCCGCTCATCGAGGGGCTGTCGCTCGACGAGGCATTTCTGGACATCACCGACAGCCTTGCGCTGCACGGCGATGGCGTCGCGATCGCGCGCGCGATCAAGCAGGCGATCCGTGCCGAGACCGGCCTGGCCGCGTCGGTCGGCGTCGCGCCGAACAAACTGGTCGCGAAGATCGCCTCCGACCTCGAGAAACCGGACGGGCTCTGCGTGGTTGCACCCGACCGCATCACGGCCGTGCTCGATCCGCTGCCGGTCACCCGGCTTCCGGGTCTCGGCCGCAAGCTGGGCGAGGCGGTCCGCGCCGCCGGCATCGCGACACTCGGCGAGCTGCGGCTGGCAACCGACGAGCGGCTGTGGCCTGTGTTCGGTCGCGACCTGCAACGGATGCGCGAGCGGGCTGCGGGCCGCGACGACCGCGAGGTCACCCCTGAGCGCGACGAGGTGTCGATCAGCGGCGAGGAAACGTTCCACGGCAACGTGGCCGAACCGGGCCAGCTGCTCGCGGCCCTGCTGAAACAGGTCGATCGCGTCGGCGAGCGGTTGCGGCGCAAGCAGCTCGTCACCGGCTGCCTCACGCTGAAGCTGCGGGAGCCGGATTTCCACACCGTCACCCGACGCCGCAGCTTCGCCCCGGCCAGCAACGACACCGCGGTGCTGGGCGAGGTCACGCGGGGCTTGTTCTTAGCCTGGCAGACCCGACATCCGTACCAGGCCCTGCGGCTGGTGGGCGTCGCGGCCAGCGATCTCGCCACGACCGAACAGCGCGACCTCTTCAGCGCCGGCGAAAGTGACGAACCGGCAGACTCGGCGCTCGACACGACGCTCGACGAGATCCGTCGTCGCTACGGATCAGGCGCGGTGCAGCGCGCCGGAAACCTTCGCCGCCGGGACGGCTGATGTGCGTCGACGGCCCGGTTTTTGCTGGCATTTCCCACCCCTCGCAGGTGCGCGCGAGGGCATACATTTCATGGCGGGAATTCGTCCGGACCGCTAGAATTTCGGGTTAGCTTGACTTGTCCAAGCCCCCGCAATCCCCATTGAAGGCCGCGGGCCCGGTTTTCCGTGCCCGAGACCGTACCCGTATTTTTCCTGCTGCTTTAGCGACGGAAGGAACTCTATGACGACCCGCAAGACGCAGAAGCCCGCCGCCGCCGTGACCAAGAAGCCCGCCGCCAAGTCCGCCGCCGCTCCCGCCCGCAAGTCGACCCCGACGCCGGCGGCCAAGGGTGCTGCCGCCAAGACGCCGCCGGCCAAGGTCGCGGCCGCGCCGGCTTCCAAGACTGCTGCCGCGAAGGTGGCACCGGCCCCCGCCGCCGCGCGCAAGGGCCCGACCGCGAAGGCCGCCGAAGCAACGCCACGGACCGCCGCGCCTGAAAAGGCGCCGACCTCCAAGGCGGCCGCCGTGGCCGACGCGCGCACCCCGGTCAAGCTGACCAGCATCGAGCCGCGCCGTGCCGCCGCCATGCCCGATGAGCGTCAGTCGCAGCTGAAGCTGCTGATCGCCCGCGGCAAGGAGCAGGGCTACCTCACCTACGTCGAGGTGAACGACCACCTGCCGAGCGAGATCGTCGATCCCGAGCAGATCGAAGATATCGTCAACATGATTAACGACATGGGCATCCCGGTGTACGAGAAGGCACCGGACAGCGAGTCCCTGCTCGCTGACCGAGCCGGTCCGCTCGACGACGAGGAAGCGGCCGAGGAAGCCGCCGCCGCGCTCGCCACGCGTCGACGCCGAGTTCGGCCGCACCACCGACCCGGTCCGCATGTACATGCGCGAGATGGGCACGGTCGAGCTGCTGACGCGCGAAGGCGAAATTCGCATCGCCAAGCGCATCGAGGAAGGCCTCGATGCGGTGCGCACCGCGCTCTCGCAGCTACCCGCCGACGCATCGAGCTTCATGCTCGAACGCGTACGAGCCGGTCAAGGGCGGCACAGGGCCGCCTGGTCGACATCATCGTCGGCTTCATCGATCCGAACGCGCCCGACGGATCGCGCAGCCGAAGAACCCGACCAAGCTGGCCGCGTCGCCGCGCCGAAGCGGAAGCCGAGGAAGAGGAAGACAGCCGACGGCGACACCGAGGAAGAAGAGACCGTCGAGACCGGCCCCGATCCGGAAGAGGCCGCGCGCCGCTTCGCGTCGATCCACAAGCTGCATGCCGCAGGCGCTGAAGCACATCGCAGAAGCACGGCGCGCAAGGACCCGAAGACGATGAAGCTTCGGCAAGAAGCTCACCGGCGAGTTCATGGAGCTGAAGCTCGTCGCCGAAGATGTTCGACGCGCTGATCGGCAGCTGCGCGAGCACATCGCCGAGGTCCGCAGCTCGAGAAGCGAGATCATGATGCTCTGCGTGCGCGACGCCGGCATGCCGCGCAAGGACTTCATCGCGACGTTCCCGAAGAACGAGACGAACATCAAGTGGCTCGACAAGCACATCCGCGCGCAAGCGCAAGCACTCGTCGCGCGCTGGCGAAGTCCACGCGACGAGATCGAGAGGCGCAGAAGAAGCTGGCCGACGCTCGAGGAGACGCGTGCACCTGACGATCGCGACATCAAGGAGATCAACCGCGAGGTCTCGGTCGGCGAGGCGCAAGGCGCGCCGCGCCAAGAAGGAAATGGTCGAGGCGAACCTGCGTCTCGTGATTTCGATCGCGAAGAAGTACACGAACCGCGGCCTGCAGTTCCTCGACCTGATCCAGGAAGGCAACATCGGCCTGATGAAGGCGGTCGACAAGTTCGAATACCGCCGCGGCTACAAGTTCTCGACGTATGCGACGTGGTGGATTCGCCAGGCGATCACGCGCTCGATCGCCGACCAGGCGCGCACCATCCGTATCCCGGTGCACATGATCGAGACCATCAACAAGCTGAACCGCATCTCGCGGCAGATGCTGCAGGAGATGGGCCGCGAGCCGACGCCGGAAGAGCTGGCGCGTGCGCATGGAGATGCCGGAGGACAAGGTCCGCAAGGTGCTCAAGATCGCCAAGGAGCCCATCTCGATGGAGACTCCGATCGGCGACGACGAGGATTCGCACTTGGGCGACTTCATCGAGGACACGTCGGTGGCCTCGCCGATCGACTCGGCGACGATGGAAGGCCTGCGCGAGACCACGCACGCCGTACTCGCCGGCCTGACGCCGCGCGAAGCGAAGGTGCTGCGCATGCGCTTCGGCATCGACATGAACACCGACCACACGCTGGAAGAGGTCGGCAAGCAGTTCGACGTGACGCGCGAGCGCATCCGCCAGATCGAAGCGAAGGCGCTGCGCAAGCTGCGTCATCCGTCGCGCTCGCGATCAGCTGCGCAGCTTCCTGATCGACGACTGATCGAGGACGTTCCGCTCCCGAGAGAGGCCCGCCCTGTGCGGGCCTTTTTCTTTGCCCGGGCGGACCTCCGCCCGTCGCCTATAATCGTTCGAGGTGCACGCCCCCTCCCACGCGCTTCCTGTCTCGCCCCGCATCCGCCTCGCCAGCCAGGTACTGATGGGCGCGATGCTCATCGTCGTGCTCACCGCCCATCTGGCAGCGGCGCTGCTCGCGGGCCTGCTGGTCTACGCGCTGGTCGGCTCTCTGGCAGCGGGAATGCGTCGGCACCTGTCCGGCACGCGCGCGCACTGGCTCGTCGTCGTGCTGCTGGTCGCGGCCGTGGCCGGCCTGATCACCGCGCTGGTCATCGGAACGATCGCGTTCCTGAACAGCGAGCAGGGCAACCCCACCGCGCTGTTCGAACGCATCGAACCGCTGCTCGACCGCGCGCGCGCGCAACTGCCGGCCTCGATCGTCCAGTACCTGCCGGCGAGCCCCGAAGAGATCCGTGCCGCCGTCATGGAGTGGCTGCGTGAGCATTCCGCGCAGCTGCAGGGCACTGGCCGGCAGGCGGCCCGCAACTTCGTGCAGGTCATCATCGGCATCGTCCTCGGTGCGATGGTGGCGTTGCACCGTGCGCGCAACATCGCGCCGTCCGGACCCCTCTCGGCCGCCATCACCGCCCGCGCCAGCCTCCTCGTGACCGCCTTTCGCGATGTCGTCTATGCGCAGGCCAAGATCTCCGCAGTCAATACCGTGCTCACCGGCGTCTTCCTGCTGGTCGTGCTGCCGCTCCTCGGCGTGTACCTGCCGCTCGCGAAGACGCTCGTCGCGGCAACGTTCGTTCTCGGCCTGCTGCCGGTCGTGGGCAACCTGATCTCGAACACGCTGATCTTCGTGATCGGCCTGTCGGTGTCGCTCCCGGTTGCCGTCGGCGCGCTGGGCTACCTGATCGTCATCCACAAGCTCGAATATTTCCTCAACGCGCGCATCATCGGCGCGCAGATCCGCGCCAATGCATTCGAGCTGCTGATCGCCATGCTGGTGATGGAAGGCGTCTTCGGTGTTCCCGGCCTCATCGTCGCACCGATTTATTACGCCTATCTGAAACGCGAGCTGGAAGCGCAGAAGCTCATCTAGCGATCCCGCTGTCATCGACCTGACACACGTCTCGGTGAGTCTCCCGCCCGCTGTCTTTGCTGGCGTTTTACTTTCCGGAGAGTGGATATGAAGGTCGTGTCTCAGCGTTGCCTGTTCAAGTCGGGTGTTCAGATTGCGGTGGCGGCAGTCCTGTACGGTGTGCTGCCGACGGCACACGCCGCCGATCCGGACGAGCTCGGCGAAATCGTCGTCACCGGCTCCAACATCCGCCGCGCGGACCTCGAGAAGATCGTCCCGGTCACCGTGATCGACGGCCCGGCGATGGAGACGCGCAATGCCGTGCTGCCGGCGGACCTGCTGACCTCGCTCCCGTCGGTGGTCAGCCTGCCGCAGAACGAGTCGCGCCTCGGCTCCTCCGGCGCACGCGGCGACAACGCCAACGTCAACCTGCGCAATCTCGGCGCGACGGCAACGCTGATCCTCATCGACGGCCGCCGCATGGCGATCAACCCGATGACCGCCGGCCTGTCGCAGGCGGTCAATGTCAACCAGCTCCCGACGCACGGCATCGAGCGCATCGAAGTGCTGCGCGATGGCGCGTCGTCGATCTACGGCTCCGACGCGGTCGGCGGCGTCATCAACTTCGTGCTGAAGCGCCAGATGGAGGGCATCGAGGCCACAGCCCGCTACGACTGGCCCGAAGCCGGTGGCGGTGAAGCATTGCAGGGCAGCCTCGCGTTCGGCTCCGCGTTCGCGGGCGGTCGAGGACGCCTGTTCGGCTCGATCGACGGACTGAGGCGCGAAGAAGTGCTGCTGACCGACCGCGACTTCAGCCGCACTTCGCTCAATGTCGATCGCGCGCCGCCGGGGTTCAACGCGCTCGCGGGCCCGTTCGACCAGCGCTCGCAGCGGGGTTACTTCCCGACCTTCCGCCTCGGGTCGACCGGCACGTCGGGCACGACGTACTACTTCGCGCCGCTGGGCAACGCGACGCCGGCACTGACGACGACCAATCCGACGACGGCCGCCAATCGCGCGCTGTACCCGAACTTCCTGCTCGACAACAACCAATTCGGCTTCGCTTCGCCGCGCGTGCGTCGCGGTGACGTGTTCCTGTCGGCCGAGTTCGACCTCACCGATCACCTCACGATCTTCGGCGACGCGAGCTACTACAGGGCGCAGTCGACCATGCAGCGCCAGCCGCTGGCGGTGAACGGTCCGACCACCGATCAGCCGATGGTCATGCCGATCGACAGTCCCTACAACCCGTACGGTTCGCGCTTCTTCGAACGCGACCGGCACGCCGAACGCGGACGGCACGCCACGCCTGCACCGGCGCACCGCGGCCATCAGCCTGACGCAGTTCACGATCGCGGGTCTCGCGCCGGAATCGGTCGACACCGAATCGGATGCGCTGCGCCTCGTCGGCGGCGTGCGCGGCGACGTCTTCGACAGCTCGTGGCAGTGGGACGCGTCGCTGTTCTACAACGAGGTGAACGGCGAGGACAACGCCTACCCCGACGTGCGCGAGAGCAAGCTGCCGCTGCCATCTCCGGCACGGCACCGGGTTTCGTCGGCGCGTACTTCAACCCGTTCGGCTACACGTTCCGTGTAGCGAACGACGCGGTCGTCGCGGACCAGTCCTATGCGAACCCGCAGGCGCTGGTCGACTCGTTCTCCGAGACGTACTCGCGCAACGCGAAGGCGACGCTCGCGAGTATCGAAACCCATGCGAACGGGCGCCTGATCACGCTCGGCCCGATCGAGGTGCAGGCTGCCGTGGGGGCCGAACATCGCCGCGAAGAACTCGAAGATCTGCGGCCGCCGTTCCACGGCGAGAATCCTGCCGGATCGGGCCTCGCGACGACGAACAACGACTTCATCCTGCATCCGGCCCGTCCCGACGTGACCGGCGAGCGCAACGTCACGAGCGCCTATGCGGAGATCGTCGTTCCGGTGATCACGCCAGACCGCGCGCTTCCGTTCGTGCATACGTTCGAAGTGTCTGCATCGGCCCGCTTCGAGCATTACAGCGATTTCGGTGATGTGACCAAGCCGAAGGTGGGTGCGAACTGGCGCCCGGTGCCGTGGCTCATGCTGCGCGGCTCGTACAATGAAGGCTTCATGGCGCCGAGCCTCGCGGCGCTGTACACCAGTCCGCGCTGGTCGATCAGCACCGCCGGCACGAACGATCCGTATCGCAACGGCGCGATCGGTGAAGGCGCGTACACGATGCGCAACTACTTCGGCGGCAACCCGGGCCTCGAGCCGCAGGAGTCGGCGGGCACGACGTTCGGCTTCGTGCTCGACGTACCCGGCGTCGAGGGCCTGTCGCTCACCGCGGACTACTGGAGCGTCAGGCGCGACAACCTGCTCGGCCAGCGCGGGGTGAACGACATCCTCGCGAACGACGCCGCGCTGCTGCGCGCCTACACGGCCGCGCAGCGCGCTGCCGGCGTCGCCGCGAACGCGATCAACGTCGGTGCCGGCACGGCCGACTACAAGGGCGATCCGGACGTCGTCCGCATCGCGCCGGATGCCGCGGACCTCGCGGCGTTCGCCGGCACTGGCGCCGCGCCCGTGGGCCGCGTGTTCTCGACCAATACGCCGTTCGTGAACCTCTCGGAGAGCGAGCACAAGGGTGTCGACTTCGGCTTCCGCTATCTCGCTCCGCGGCAATCGTGGGGCCGCATCGGCGTCAACTCGGAGGCCAGCTGGTTGTGGCGCGCGCGATCGGTGGCCCGACCGCCAACGGCGCAACGGTCAGCAACGACCTGTACGCGGCGGCGCGGCCAAATGGCGCAGCACGACGAACCTCACGTGGGATCTCGGCCCGTGGAACGCCGGCCTCGGCATCTATCACATCGGCAAGACGCACGACACGCCGACCGTCAGCCAGGCCGTCTATCAGAGCCTCGGCTCGCCGTCGTACATCGCGCCGTTCACGACCAACGGCAACACGGTGTATCGCCTGGTGATCGATCCAGTCGTGAGCTACAACCTGACCGTCGGCTACCGCTTCGAGAAGGGCGCGTCGCGCTTCGGCGATACGCGGATCCGGCTCGGCATCGTCAACCTGACCGACAAGGCACCGCCGCTCTCGGCCGAGCAGCGATGGTTTCGGCTACAACCCCTCCG
>CAVYKG010000006.1:0-30907 GCA_963769065.1 uncultured Pseudomonadota bacterium
CCACCAGATCGCTCCTGGATCGCGACCCGCACACCGCGCAGGTCGTCGCGCCCGAGCTTGAACTTCACTGCCGCCTGGATGCCGATGAAGGTGCCGAACGCGGTCGCCGGGGATGGATCGCCGGTGCGCCCCTCCTCCACCGACTTGTCGTCGGCGAGTCCGCCCACGAAGCCGGTCTCGCGCGCCATCAGGCGGATGTCGTCGACGCCCGTGCCGGAATCCTCGGCGACTACGTACTTGCCCCCCAGCGAATCCACGAAGCGGCCCATCGCCCGCATCATCTCCGGCGACTTGCCGGTGCGCGGATCGCCGACGATCACGCTCTTGCCGCCGCCCTGCTTCAGCCCGGCGAGCGCCGCCTTGTAGGTCATGCCCCGCGACAGGCGCAGGACATCGGTCAGCGCCTCCTCGTCGGTCCGGTACGGCCACATGCGACAACCGCCGAGGCCTTTGCCGAGGTGCGTGTCGTGCACCGCGATGATCGCGCGCAGGCCGCTGGCGGCGTCATGGTGGAAGGCGACCAGCTCGTGGCCGTCAAACTCGGGATGGGAGAAAACGGGCATGGCTTGCGGCTCGTTTGGCGGCGTTCAGACAATTATTGTAGCCCCCGCACGGATGCGATAATGCGCACCTGTCTGCAAGGTCCTCATGGAGAGACACCCAATGTCCGGCAACGATCCCATCGTCATCACCTCCGTCGCCCGCACCCCGATGGGCGGCATGCTCGGCGTGCTCGCCCCGCTCAGCGCGCCGCAGCTCGGCAGCGCCGCCATCAAGGCCGCGGTCGAGCGCAGCGGCCTTGCACCCGGCGACGTCGACGAGGTCATCATGGGCTGCGTGCTGCCGGCCGGCCAGGGCCAGGCACCGGCGCGCCAGGCCGCGCGCGGCGCCGGTCTGCCGGATGCCACCGGCGCCACCACCATCAACAAGATGTGCGGCTCCGGCCTGAAGGCGATCATGCTCGCCCACGACCTGCTCGCGCCGGCACCAACAAGGTGATGGTCGCGGGCGGCATGGAGTCGATGACCAACGCGCCGCACCTGCTGACCAAGGCGCGCAGCGGCTATCGCTACGGCACGGCGACGATGTACGACCACATGGCGCTCGACGGCCTGGAGGACGCCTACGAGAAGCGGCACCGCCATGGGCGTGTTCGCCGAGCGCACGGTCGAGAAGTACGGCTTCACGCGCCAGCAGCAGGACGACTTCGCGATCGCCTCGCTGGCGCGCGCCAAGCAGGCCAACGAGGACGGCAGCTTCGCCTTCGAGATCGTGCCGGTGGAGGTCGCCGGGCAAGGCCGGCACCGAGAAGGTCGCGCAGGACGAGGCGCCCGTCAAGGCGCGGCCCGACAAGATCCCGACGCCTCAAGCCCGCCTTCAAGAAGGACGGCACCATCACCGCCGCCAACGCCAGCTCGATCTCCGACGGCGCCGCCGCGGTGGTGCTGATGGCCGCAGAGCGAGGCGGACAAGCGCGGCATCAAGCCGCTGGCGCGCATCGTCGGCCACGCGACCCACGCGCGCCTGCCCGGCGAGTTCACGCATCGCGCCGGTGCACGCGATCAGCGACGCTGCTCGCCAAGGTCGGCTGGAAGGCCAGCGACGTCGACCTGTGGGAGATCAACGAGGCCTTCGCCGTGGTCACCATGGCGGCGATGAAGGAGCACGGCCTGCCGCACGACCAAGGTCAACATCCACGGCGGCGCCTGCGCGCTCGGCCACCCGATCGGCGCCTCCGGCGCGCGCATCACCGCGACCCTGATCGGCGCGCTGAAGAAGACCGGCGGCAAGCGCGGCATCGCCACGCTGTGCATCGGCGGCGGCGAGGCGGTGGCGATCGCGATCGAGATGCTGTGAGGCTGCAAGCCTTGCGGCGGCATCTGCTCTGCGCTGGCGGCTTGTGCCAGCGGCGAGGGCACGCGGCATCCCGCGTGCCGGCGACCCCGGATCCGCCGCACCGCTGTGCGTCGCCTCGTCCTGCGGCAGCAAGACCGTCCTGCTCGGACATCCCCAGCGCGGAAAACCTGTTCTTCACCGATAACGGCCGCCTGTTCGTCAGCGGCGTCGAGAACGTCTACGAGATCACCGGCGGCGGCGACACATTCCAGGCCACGCCCATCTTCGCCGGCAGCGGAAACTTTCGGCGGCATCGCGCAGCGTGACGACGTGCTCTACGTCACGGCTTCACGGATGGCAGCCTCTACGCCGCGCGACTGACGGCGCAGCCGCAACTCGCAGTGATCCACGACCTCGCCATGGCCTCGCCCAACGGCATGACATCGGGACCCGATGGCGAGCTTTACATCAACAATGGTCCGCTCTCGCCGTCGAGCCCGCCCGACCCTCGCATGGTGCGCGTGCGTCTCGACCCGGCAGACCCGATGCATGTCGTCGAGCAGACGGACTGGATCACCACCGGCATGGAGTTCCCCAACGGCCTTGCGCGCAGCGGTCGCAGCCTCTACTTCACCGACGCTGCGCTGCTGCCGCCAACGCTGGGCATGGTCAAGCGCGTTGATATCAACACGGACGGCTCGCCGTCGGAAATCCATGTTGTGACGACATTCAACAGCCTGCCGGACGACCTCTCCGTCGTCGCGGATGCGCTGCTCGTCACCTATTACTCGAACAATGCCCTCGCGCTCTACGGACAGGATGGGGCCTTGATCGCGCAATCGGCGCCGCTGTCGTTCCAGAATCCCTCGCAGGTGATCGTCGGGCGTCCGCCCATGTTCTCCACGACCGACATCCTCGTGACGGAGAAAGGCGTCGTCGGCGACGACATCACGCCACTGGGCGACGTGCTGTCGGTGTTCCGCCCCAACTAGCTAGATCACGGCGCGCTGCGGCGCCTGTCCCTCGACAGATTCCCGCAGCTCGCGCAGGAACTCCTGGATCTCCGGCCACAGGCGCCCGGGATTCACGCGCATCTCGAGGATCGAGCGCGCCTTCACGAGCCGCGCCTGCGGCAACTCGCGCACCAGCGCTTCGGCATCACGCAACTCATGCAGCTTGTCGCCGCCGTGGCCGATGACGATCGTCGGCACGTCCATCTCGCGGCGCTTCGCCGCGGGCGGCACGACCGGGCCGACGAGAATCCCGTGGAGCACGGCGGTGATCGACTCCGGCTCGGTGGACGCCGCGTTCATCACGCTCGCGACCCAATGGCTACGCGGGCGCGGCAACTTTCGCACGAACCGCGCGAACGGCCGGAACAGGAACTTGCCGTAGCTCACGAGCGACAGCATCGGCGAGAACAGGATCGCCGCAAACGTCGTCGACCACTCCATCACCGGCATCTCGAGGTACAGGCCGAGCACGCGCCGCGGCGCGATCGCGGCGAATTGCAGCGCCGTGTTCGCACCAAGCGACATGCCGCCGACCAGCGCCTTGTCGATCTTCAGGTGATCGAGGCACGCGAGCACCTGCTCCGCGTGAAAATCGATGCGATGCTCGCGCGGATCGGTGGGCTTGTCGCTGCGGCCGTGCCCAAGCAGGTCGAGCAGCACGACCTGGTAGCCCTCGCCAACGAAGCGCTGGGCCAGGTCTCGATTGAGCAGCGAGTCGAGCAATAGTCCGTGCACGAGCAGACAGGGAATGCCGGAATCGCCGTAGACCTCGTAGGCCAACTCGAAGCCTCTGTGCCGGAAAGAACCGCTGCGTACCGCAACTGGTGCGTGATTCATCCGCCCATGTTCCGCGCTCCGACGCGCGGGCGTCAACGCCCCCGTGTCAGAATTTCAGCCATGGTCATGGCGCTGCGTGTCGCATTGATGTGGCTGACGTACCGCTCGCGTGGGCGGCTGGCGCTTCTCGCCACCGGCGTGCTGTCGATGCGCGTCTGGCCGAACGACATCGACATGAAATCGCCGTCGTCGTGGTTCGCTACCTGTGGCACGGCCAGGGAAAGAAGCACGCACCCGCAGACGTGCTCGCGCTGATCGGCCACACCGGGCCGTCGCCAGCGCTGCCGGCGTGGGTGCTGCAGTGGCACACGGCGCAGGACCAGCTTACTGCCGGGCTCAAGGCCGGTCGCTAGGCCCGTCCACACGGAGCGCTCGCGCGCGAGCGTCGAAGGCTACCGATACTCCTCGCACACCCACTCGGTCGTGGAAAGCGTTGCAACACACACCACGCGTCCCAGCTTTGGCCAGTCGCGCGAGTACGCGAAGCGCAGCGTGCTGGTGTAATCGTCGAGGCGCAGCGTCGGCTCCGCCGGAATCTTGTCGAGGTGCCTGGGAACCAGCTCGTAGAGCGAGTTGGGATAGCGCCCCTGATCAGTCTTGTAGGCCTCCAGGGCGATCAGCACCTTGGTTGCCGGCACCTTGTAGCCCTCGCCCTTCTCGTCAGCACCCGGCGGCATCGTGCCGCAAGCAGCGAGCAGCGCGACAAATGTGATCGCAAGAGGGCGGCTCATCGCTTCTTCGGGACCCAGGCCCACACAAACTCGCACTCGATCGGCTCGTTGCCCGCCTGATCCGTGACCTTCACTGCCACCAGCGCGTCTCCCTTCTCGCGCGTGCGCATCTCGGACTGCTTGTCCGGCGGCAGTATCGCCTCGGCGCGCAGGTCCCCCTGGGCGCGGCGCACGTAATTCACTTTCATGCTCTTGAGCAGCGGCAGGTGCGTATCCGGAACGCTCATGCCAAACGCGACCCCGGTGGCGGATTCCGCGAGCAGCGCCATGCCTGCGGCGTGGATGCCGCCGATGTGGTTCTGCACGCGGCGGCGATTCTTCATCGTCATCACGGCGCGGCCGTCGCCGGCTTCCTCGATGCGCACGCCGCCGGTCCCGGCAAACTTTACGTTGACGGTGAAAATCTTCGTCATCGCCGCGCGGCGCAGCGGTGCCGGCAGGCGCTGGAGCGCTGCGAATGCGCGGCTCAACGGGTTGGGTCGTTCCATACAGTTGTCGTCCTGAGCGAAGTGAGAGATTTCGCTCCCGCGCACCCCGCAGGCAAGATTCTTCGCTTCGCTCAGAATGACAGGTCTCGCTAGAATCCGCCGCAATCCCACGCACGACTTTCGGAGCCGTCCTTGTCCACGCCCTACCCGCACCTGCTCGCGCCGCTCGACCTCGGCTTCACCACGCTCAAGAACCGCGTGCTGATGGGCTCGATGCACACCGGCCTGGAAGACCGCGCGCAAGCATTTCCCGCGGCTGGCGCGCCTACTTCGCCGAGCGCGCGCGCGGCGGCGTCGGCCTGATGGTCACCGGCGGCTTCGCGCCGAACATCGAGGGCTGGCTGTCGCCCTTCGCCGGCACGCCTGGCCATCGCAGCCGCGGCACGCGCGCCACACGCGTCGATCACCGACGCCGTGCACGCCGAAGGCGGCAAGATCGCGCTGCAGATCCTGCACGCCGGCCGCTACGGCTACCACCCGCTCTCGGTCGCGCCCTCGCGCATCAAGTCGCCGATCACGCCGTTCACGCCGCGCGAGCTGTCGCGCGCGCGGCGTCGAGCGCCAGATCACGCGCCTTCGTGCGCTGCGCGCGCGCTGGCGCGCGAGGCCGGCTACGACGGCGTCGAGGTGATGGGCTCCGAGGGCTACTTCATCAACCAGTTCCTCGTCACGCACACCAACAAGCGCACCGACGACTGGGGCGGCGCCTACGAGAACCGCATGCGCCTGCCGGTCGAGATCGTGCGCGCGCATGCGCGAGGCGGTGGGCCGCGACTTCATCATCATCTACCGCCTGTCGATGCTCGACCTGATCCCCGACGGCAGCACGCTGGGACGAGGTCGTGCAGCTGGCCAAGGCCGATCGAGGCCGCCGGCGCCACGATCATCAACACCGGCATCGGCTGGCACGAGGCGCGCGTGCCGACCATCGCCACCTCGGTGCCGCGCGCGCGCCTTCGCCTGGGTCACGCAGCAAGCTGCAAGGGCGAGGTCGGCGATCCCGCTGATCACCACCAACCGCATCAACACGCCGGAGGTGGCCGAGCAGATCCTCGCCGACGGCATGCGCCGACATGGTGTCGATGGCGCGCCCGCTGCTGGCCGACCCGGAGTTCGTCAACAAGGCGCGCGCAGGGCCGCGCCGACGAGATCAACACCTGCATCGCCTGCAACCAGGCCTGCCTCGACCACACCTTCCAGCGCAAGCTCGCCACCTGCCTGGTCAACCCGCGCGCCTGCCACGAGACCGAGCTCGAACTACCGCCCGACGCCGCGCGCAGAAGCGCATCGCCGTGGTCGGCGCCGGGCCCGCCGGCCTGGCCGCGCGACGGTCGCTCGCCGAGCGCGGCCACGAGGTGCACCTGTTCGACGCGCGCCGCCGAGATCGGCGGCCAGTTCAACATGGCCAAGCGCATCCCGGGCAAGGAGGAGTTCCACGAGACGCTGCGCTACTTCGGCCGCCAGCTCGACGAGCACCGGCGTGCACGCTGCACCTCGAGCACGCGCGTCAGCGCCGCGACTGATCGCTGGCGCGGCTTCGACGAGGTCGTGCTCGCCACCGGCGTCACGCCGCGCGACCCGCGCATCCCCGGGCCAGGACCACTCCGAAGGTGCTGTCGCTACGTCGACGTGCTGCTGCACCGCAAGCCGGTCGGCAAGCGCGTCGCGATCATCGGCGCCGGCGGCATCGGCTTCGACGTCGCCGAGTTCCTGGTGCACGCCAGGGCCACTCGCCGACGCTCGACCTCGCAGGCCTGGCTGACGGAATGGGGCGTGGCCGATCCCGGCGCGCGCGCGCGGCGGCGTGCGTGCGGCCGCAGCTCGCGCCGCCCGCGCGCGCAGGTCTACCTGCTGCAGCGCAAGGCCGGCAAGCTCGGCGCGGGCCTCGGCAAGACCACCGGCTGGATCCACCGCGCGACGCTGAAGATGAAGCAGCGTGCGAGATGCTCGGCGGCGTGAACTACGAGGCGCATCGACGAGCGCGGGCCTGCTGATCAGCTTCGGCGAGAAGCGCGAGAAGCCCGACGCTGCTCGAGGTCGACCACATCGTGCTCTGCGCCGGCCAGGAGCCGCTGCGCGAGCTGGCCGGGCCGCTGCGCGGCCGCGGGCGTGCAGGCGCACCTGATCGGCGGCGCCGACGTGGCCGCGCGAGCTCGACGCCAAGCGCGCGATCGACCAGGCGTCGCGGCTGGCGGCAGAGCTCTGATGCGCTCGACGAGCGCGGCGTAGGCCTTCGCGGCGAGCCGGTCGGTCGCAGCGACATAATCCTCGATCGAGCTGCCGCCGGCGGCGACGGTCTCGTCGAAGCTCAGCAGCAGGCGCTCATTGTCGTCCGCATCCGTAACGCGGAATTCCACGGCGAACGCCGCCTCGCGCCTGCCAAGAACGTGATCCAGGCGCTTGAGGCGCGGTCGCACCGTGAGATCGCCGCGTGCGCGCCCGCCCGCCTGCAGCACCTGCGCGGACTTGAACGCGCTGCGCAGATGGGTGACGAGGCTGTCGCGCAGCATGATGGCCGGCGGCTCCGCCCAGAACTGGTAGTTGTACTGCTCGAGGACGCCGGCGGAATCGCCGGAGCGGAACACGAGCGGCCGCTCGGTGTAGATGCCATAAACCTCGAACGGCTCCACCACGATGCGACCGCTGAAATCGCCGGCGGCAGGCGCCGGCGCGACTTCGACGCGATAGTAACGCACCGGAGTGGCCGGATCTGCGCTGCAGGCGGCGACGAGAAGCGTCGCAATGACAGCGATGGCGGGACCAATCTTCACTCTTGCCTCCGCAGCGGCGGCGCCGGGTCTTCAGGCGCCTCGCTCGAGCGCAGCAGCAGGCTCGGGTTCTGGCGGATCCTGCGGCTGAACTCCTGCAGGTTGCGCGCGGAAGCGTCAAGGTTCTCCGAGAACGATTCCGCGTGGCGCGACATCGCCTCGGTCGTGAAGCGCAACTCGCGCAGCGCAACCTTGAGATCCGGGCCGCTTGACTGCGTCAGAGCTTCGAGCTCCGCGGTCGCCTTCTGCATGCTGGTCGCGGTCTTGTCGAGGTTGACGATGAGGCGGTCGATCGCGGCGACGCGATCATCGCTGATGAGCGTGTCGAGCTGATCGCTGCTCGACGCAAGGTCGGCACTCATGTTCTCGACGTTCTTCATCACCAGCGGCCAGTGATCGGCCGTGGTCTGCATGAAACGGTTCGCGTTGCCGACCAGCGGACGCAGATCCTTGTCGATGATGGTTCCCAGCGTCGACACCTGCTTGTTGAGGTTGGCGACGAGCGGCATCAGCGACTGGTCGGTGAGCTCGTCGACGCTGCCGGCGATGCTCGAAAAGCTTTCCTGCAGGCTCGCGGACGCGCCACCGCGGATCATCGCGCCGGGCTGCAGCATGCTCGTACTCCTGCCGGCGGAGATCGAGATCGTCTGTGCGGCGAGAAGCCCCGGCGCGACCGATCGCGCGATGCTGTCCTCGGGGATCTGCCAGCCGCTGGTGATCGACATCGACACCCGGAAGCGCGCCTTGCCCTGTTCCTGTGTCGGCTCGATGCTCTCCACCTGGCCGATCGGGTAACCCTCGTAGACCACCATCGAGCCGTACTTGAGGCCGGCGACGTTGCCGAACTCGCTGTAGTACTCATCCGTCGGACCGGTGCGCCCCGCGAGCAACGCGAGCGACACGATGAGCGTGGCGAGTGCGGCCAGCACGAACATGCCCACCACCGTCAGGTTGACCTTGAACGCGTTCACGAGCGCGCCTGCGGCGCGGGCCGCGTGGTCAGCCGCTGGAGGTATTCCTCCGGTGGTAATTCCTTCTCGTCGACTCGACGTGTGAGCAGGGCTTGCACCCGATCGTCCCTGGAAGCGCGAACTTCGTCGATCGTGCCACAAGTCAGCATCTCGCCGTTGCCCAGTACGGCGATGCGATCGGCGATCTTGAAGGCGCTTTCGAGCATGTGCGTGACGACGACCATGCTCATGCCGCCGACTCGCGCAGCTTGAGGATCAGCTCGTCGAGGCTGGCGGCGACGACCGGGTCGAGGCCCGGAGCTCGGCTCGTCGAGGAACAGCAGCTTCGGGTCCATGACGATCGCGCGCGCCAGCGAGGCGCGCTTGATCATGCCGCCGGACAGCTGCGACGGCATCAGGTCCTCGCAGCCCGGCAGGTTCACGACGTCGAGCTTGAGCCGCATCATGATGCGCATCGTGCTTTCGTCGAGCCGCGTGTGCTCGCGCAGCGGCAGCATGATGTTCTCGCCCACCGTCAGTCGAGCTGAACAGCGCACCCGACTGGAATGCCACGCCCATCTTGCGGCGCAGGTCGAGCATCTGGCCCCAGCTGCATCCGCGCGATGTCGTTCGCCGAGCAGCGGATCGTGGCCCGAGCTCGGCGTCTCGAGCCCCAGCAGGTGACGCAGCAGCGTGATCTTGCCGGAACCCGAGCCCCCCATGATCACCATGATCTCGCCGGGCGCGGACGTCGAGGTTGACGTTGCGCAGCACGAACGGCCGCCGTACTCGACGCGCAGACCTCTTGACCTCGACCGCGAGCGGCTGCGCTCATCGGGTGACCAGGAACGCGAAGATCATGTCGGTGATGACGATGGCGGCGATCGCGTGCACCACCGAGCGCGTCGTGACGCGGCCGACGCCCTGCGGCGCCGCCGCGTGACGATGCTGCCGTTGACCACGCCGACCATCGTGATCAGGATCGCGAACAGCACGCTCTTGCCGATGCCGTGCATGACGTCGTCGACCGACCAGCACCGCTGCGCAGTTCGTCGACGTAGGCGGCTGAAGTGGACTGCCGAGGTCGCGCGGAGATGTAGAGGCCGGCGCCGGCCAGGGCGACGCAGTCGGCGAACCAGGTCAGCAGCGGCAGCATGATCAGCATCGCCATCAGCGGCCGGCGCGACGAGATAGCGCACCGGGAGATGCCCATCACGGTCAGCGCGCTGATCTCCTCGTTGATCTTCATGGTGGCGAGCCGCGCGGCCAGCGCCGAACCCGAACGGCCGGCCACGAGGATGCCGGTGATCAGCGGTGCGAACTCGCGCGTCACCGACAGCGCGACGCCCAGCGTCACCTTGCTCTCCGCGCCGAAGATCTTGCAGCGTGTAGATGCCCTGGATCGACACCATCACGCCGATCGCGACCGCGAGCACGGCGGTGATCGGCAGCGCGCGGATGCCGATTTCGATCGCCTGCTCCAGCACCGCGGTGACGCGCACCGGCTGCTTGCGCGACGGTCCGGCCGTGAGCCAGTACAGGCTTTCGAACAGCAGCGCCGCGCCGAGGCCCATCTCGGCGATGCCGGCCATGGCGTTGCGCCCGACGTTCGTCGACCCACGCTGTTCATTTGAGCTTCATTGATGGTGAAGATCTTGTCGAGCCGCGCGAGCATCAACACCTTGCGCACCTGGTCGCTGACGCGCGCCAGCGTGAACTCGACGTTCGTCGCGCGTTGGCCTTCTGGAATGCCTCGACCAGGCTGGCAATGCCCGAGGAGTCCATGTAGTCACGCCCGACAGGTCCACCGTCACCGGACGTGCCTTGCTTCACCGCAGCGAGCAGCGTCTCGCGCGCCTCGGGCGAGCGCTCGAGGTCGATGTCGCCGGTGAGAAACACGGTCGCCGATCCGTCGCTGCTCGATCACGCGAAAGCGGCGCATGGGGTCTGTCATTGAGTTCTAAGCCTGGTCTGGAGTTCTACTCAGTGCACGGCGGTCCGGGAGCTTTTTCGACAGCACGAGGCGGTTGCCGGCACCGGGCGGCGGCTCGAGGAAGCGCACGCGGTCCGTCAAGCGCGTGCATGAAGTGCGTGCCGAGACCGCCGGGCCGCAGACTCGTCGAGCTGCCGTCCCTTGCACTCATCTTGGTCAACCGGCGGGAGCGAAGTCCACGAGCTCCACCTCGAGGCACGTCGGGGCCGGCGCACGCGCAACTGGATCAGCGCGTCGCACTCGGCCGCCGTAGGCATGGCGGATGATGTTCTGGCAGGCCTCGTCGACGGCCAGCGCGAGGTCCGGCGCCCATCGCGGCGCGCCGCCGACCTGGCGCGCCGCAGCCTCGACCAGCCGACGCACGATCGTCAGCTGGCTGACGCCTCGGCCGGCATGCGTCTGGCGACACCAGCGAGACCAGGCTGCGCCGGCGCCGGCGGCGCTCCGCCGCGTGCTCGCGCCGGCGCACGCGTCCTCGATCGACCAGTCAGCGTCAGGTCGTCGTGCAGCTCGTCGCCGGCGACCCGCGTCGGGTCGGCGATGGCCTGCCGGCGCGCCGGCGCGCGTTCGCGCCGCGCATGCGCGTCGATGAGCGACGCGCAGTCCGTCGACGCCGAGCGGCCGCCGTCCGACGCGCATGCCCTTCGGTGAAGCCGTCGGTGAACAGGTAGAGCGCTGCCGCCGGCCAGCGTCGATGCCGCGTTTCGCGGTAGCGGTTGTTGGCCAGGCGCATGACGATGCCCAGCGGCGGATCCGTGCGCGGGGAAGCGCGGTGTAGCCGCCCGTGCGTCGCGCAGCAGCGGCGGCTCGTGCCCGGCGTTGCTGAAACGCACCTCGCGCTCGCGCGCGTCGTAGATGCCGACGACCATGGTCACGAACATGCCGAGGCTCATGGTCTCGAACAGCTCGCGCTCGATGCGCGCGAGCAGCCGGCCCGGCTCGTGGACGGCGCTTGCCCAAGCTGCGGAACAGGGTCGCGGCCTTGACCATGATCAGCGCCGCGTTCATGCCCTTGCCGGACACGTCGGCCAGTGCAAACGCCGTAGCGCCCGCCGGGCAGGCGGCAGGATGTCGTAGAAGTCGCCCGAGACGCCGCGCGCCGGCACCGACAGGCCGTGGATCGATGCGCGCGTCGTCCTGCGCGGGCGGCAGCAGGTTGCGCTGCACCGTCGGCCGCGAGGTCCAGCTCGCGGCGCAGCCGCTCCTGCTCGATCTGCGCCTGCGGGTCAGGCGCGCGTTGCTGATCGCCATCGCGGCCGCCGCCGCCAGCGCTTCGAGCGCTGTCCTGGTCGCGGTGGTCGAACAGGCCGCTCCCGCTCGTTGCGGTTGATCACCTCGACCGCGCCGAGCACGCTGGCCGCGCACCGATCAGCGGCGCGCACAGGATCGAGCGCATCTGCATAGCTCGCTCGATCGACGGCGGTGCGACGAAATCGGCGTCCTGCGCACGTCGGCGACGATCTGGGTCTTCCCGCTCGTGCACCGCGCGGCCGACGATGCCGCGCCGTCGCCGGCAGGCAAGTCCGGTGATACCGGGGACGGCCCCACGCGAGGCGTGGCGACCAGGCGCGCGCGCGGATCGTCGAGGTCGCCTTCGAGCAGGAACAGCGTCGCCGCCTCCGCGTTCATCGACGTGGTGATCCTGCGCAGCGCGGCGTCGAAGCTCGCATTGAGATCCGCGCCCCGCGCGAACACCTCCATCACCGAGGCGAGCATCTCGATGTAGTCGCTGCCCCGCGCGACAGGCACGTTGGCGAACCCATTCATGCCAGACATTATGCGGTGACGGGGCAGGCCCGCCTGGGAACGCCTGGAAATTCCTTCCCTGGAGGTCGTGACCGGGGTCCCTCCTCACACTCCCCGCCGAACATGGATGTGCCAGCGCCGCGAGAGCGCATGGACGCGCGACAGCGGCGGCTCGGCGAGCCCGCTTTCGCCACCGCTCGGAGTGGGGTCCTACGCCACCTGCTTCGTCGTGGTCCGGCTCTTGGCGAAACGCTCAAGTGCTGCCCGCAATGTTTCTGGCGTGGCCGGCTTGGTGACATAGTCGTCCATGCCGGCGGCGAGGCACTTCTCGCGGTCGCCCGCGATCGCGTGGGCCGTGATTGCAATGATGTACAGGTGCCGGTTGAGCGGCTCGCGTCGCGGATCGCGCGCGCCGTCGCATAGCCGTCAAGCAGCGGCATCTGGCAGTCGAGGAACAGCAGGTCGTACTCCTTGCGCGCGAGCGCCTCGAGCGTCTCGCGGCCATTGCTCACCATCTCCGGCTCGAGGCCAAGCTTCTCGAGCTGGTGCAGCACCGCTTCGCGGTTCATTTCGTCGTCTTCGGCGACCAGCACGCGCCAGCCTCGCCCGCGGACTTCGGCGGCGGACATCTGCGGCGCGGGGACGAGGGCACTCGCCGGCGACGAGACGGTCAGGCCCATCAGCACCAGCAGCGAGTGATAGAGCGTGCCTTCGCGGACCGGTTTGGGAATGACGGCGTTCGCGCCCGCGGCGCGCATCGCCGTGTCCTCGGCGACCTGTACCGGTCGCAGCAGCAGGATGCGCGTTTGTTCGAGCGTCGGCTCGACGCGGATCCGCGCGGCGAGCAGCGTGCCGGCAATGTCGGACATCGCGCTGTCGAGGATCGCGACGTCGTACGGTTGCGGTGCCGACTGGATCATCGCGAGCGCGCCTGCCCCGCTGTCGGCTTCGTCAGCCTCGATCCCCCAGGCCCGCAGGTCCTCCAGGAGCCCGCGGCGCGTGGCGGCGTGGTCGTCGGCGACGAGTACACGGCGGCCTTGCAGCTGCGATCGGTCGGTCGATTGGGCGCCCGCTTCGCGGCCGAGCTGCAACGTGAACCAGAACGTCGAGCCCTCTTCGACGACGCTGTCGACGCCGATCTCTCCGCCCATCAGCTCGACGAGCCGCTTGCTGATCGACAGGCCGAGGCCCGTGCCGCCGTACTTGCGCGTGGTCGAGCTGTCGGCCTGCGTGAACGGCTGGAACAGCCGGGCGCGCACGGCGTCGGGGATGCCGATGCCGGTGTCGCGCACCGACACGCGCAACCACGCGTCGTCGGTCGTGGACCGCAGCAGGCGCGCGTCGACCACGATCTCGCCGTGGTGCGTGAACTTGAGGGCGTTGGACAGCAGGTTGGTGAAGCACCTGGTGAATGCGGCCGGCGTCGCCGGACAGGCCGTCCGGGATTGCGTGGTCGTAGAGCAGCGAGAACTCCAGGCCCTTGCTCTGGATCGGTTCCGCAACCAGGTCCATCGCGCCCTCGACGACACGCCGCAGGTTCAGGGGCGCCACGTCGAGTTGCAGTGCACCGGCCTCGCCCTTGGAGAAATCCAGGATGTCGTTGATGACCGTGAGCAGCGACTGCGCGCTGTAGCGCACGCGCTCGGCGACTTCGCGTTGCAGCGGCGAGATCGGCATGTCGAGCAGCTTCTCGTTCATGCCGATGACCGCGTTCATCGGCGTGCGGATCTCGTGACTCATGTTGGCGAGGAACTCGGACTTTGCGCGCGCCGCATCCTCGGCAGCGGTCTTGGCCGCAAGCAGCTCATCGGCGGTCTGGCGATAACGCTCGGCGAGCTGCTGCAGTTCCTGACGATCGCGATGCTGCGCGGTCAGGTCCCAGTACACGCCGATGAGCCGCAGCGGGCGCTTGCCCGACTCGTCGAACATGAACTCCGCGCGCGAGCCGACGATGTGCTCGCTGCCGTCGGGCCAGATCACGCGGTACTGGATGTCGTAGGGCGCGCGCCTGTACAGCGCGCGGTTGAGGGCCGTCGCGACGCGGTCGATGTCATCGGGATGCAGGAGCTTCGCCCAGTCCGCGAAGTGGCCGCTGAACGAGCCGGGCTGCAGTCCGAAAATGCGGTGCGAGTTGTCGTCCCACTGCATGCGCCGGCCGACCAGGTCGTTGGCCCAGACGCCGAGGCTGGCGGTGCGGATCGCCAGTTGCAGCCGCGTCTGCGCCTCCTTGAGCGCCTCGACGTCCTTGCGCTGCGCCGTGTTGTCCCAGGTGACGCCGACCATGCGCAGCGGCCTTCCCGACTCGTCGTAATCGATCCGCGCGCGCGAGCCAAGATAGTGCTGGCTGCCATCGGGCCAGGTCACGCGGTACTCGTAGTCGAAAGGCAGGCGGTCATGAACCGCGGCCCGGATCGTGCGCGACAGCGCGTCGGCATCCGCCTTGCCCATCATCCGGTAGAAGTCGTCGTACGAGCCGCTGAACGTTCCGGGCTGCAGGCCCATGACGCGGTGCGTGTTGTCGTCCCAGATCAGGCGCTGCGCCGCAAAGTCGTTCGTCCAGTAGCCGAAGCCGGCCGACTCGACCGTGAGCCCCATGCGCTTGCGCGCCACCTCGAGTTCTTGGTCGACACCCTCGCGATCCACCACCAGCAGCCAGATCGACAGTGCAATCGACAGGATGAAGAACAGGATCCACGACGCGCCGCCGCCGATCCCATCGGGCACCATCGTCGCGCGCAGGATGAAGGCGACGGCGAGTGCCATCAGGCCGGCCGCGAGCGCCTCCACGTAGACGCGAACACCGTGACGCAACCCGTGATCGAGGACCGCGGCGAGCACGACCAGTTGCAGCGGCATCACCGGGTAGTCGTCGCTGGGGACTCCGACGGCGAGCAAGGGCATCTCCAGCGCCAGCAGCAAGCGCGGCAGCTTCGCGCCCAGCGGCCACCGGCGGTGCAGCGCGTGCAGGATCGCGATCGCGGTCACGTAGACCACCGCCATCGCCTGGGCCTGGATCGTGGTCAGCAGGCCGGGCGCCATCTGCTCCGGCACGCTGACGTAGATGAAGATCGCAACGCCGAAGAAATAGCGCATGAGGAAGGCCGACGGCAGCGAGCGGCGCGTGCCGGCGAGGTTGAACATGCGTTCCGATGCGTTCACTTCCACGGGAATTGGAGCGGGGATTGCCCGGCTGCGCCTCTGGCGACATTCACGAACATTACCGGTAGCGCCGCGCCAGCAGGCTCGGCAGCAACACCAGCGCGCAAAGCAGCGTCATCGCCCAGCCCGATCGTCAGCAGCACGCCCATGCTGACCATGCCCGGGATGTGGCGCCAGCATCAGGTTGCCGAAGTTGGCCATGGTGATCAGCGCACCGAACAGCACCGCGCGCGCGGTGCTGGTCTGCAGGAGGTTGACGCGCGCGCATGCCGCGAGTCGCGGCCGCGCTGCACCAGGTAGACGCCGTAGTCGACGCCGACGCCGAGGATCAGCGGCAGCGCGATGACGTTGGCGAAGTTGAAGGCCGACGCCGAGCGCGACCATCGCCGCGACCAGCGTCAGCAGCCCGGCCAGCGCCAGCGGCATCAGCACGATCAGCGTGTCGACCGACGCTGCGCAGCAGCATCACCAGCAGCAGCGTGATGGCGATGAACGACAGCGAGGAAGGCCTGGCGGAACGCCTTGACCACGGCCTGCCCGGATTCGACGAAGCCGACCGGCGGCCCGGTAGCGGCCGGCGCCAGCGTGCGCACGCTGTGCGATGAAGCGCTCCATCGCCGGCGGGTTGTCGAGCACCTCCTTCGGCCAGATCTCGACGCGGTACTGCCCGTCCGCGCTCTTCCAGCGGCGCGACCAGGTCGGCGGCAGCGTCGGCCTCGCTGACCGGCTGCGCGCGCAACGAGGCGAGCATCGCGTCGAGCTGCGGCGGCAGCGCGCCGAGCAGCGCCGTCGCGCAGCCGCCGCCAGCGTCGCCTCGCGCCGCCGGCGTCGAGCGCCTGCGCGCCGATCGCAGCGGTCGAGCGATGCGAGCAACGCCTGCAACGGCGGGCCGCGCGGCGCGCGCGTTCTTCTGCACGACAAGCCGGCAGTGCAGCGCGCGACGTCGCGCGCCTGCGATGCCGCCGTGCGTCGATCGCCGTCTGCGCACCGGCTGACAGCGCCAGCGTCAGCTGCAGGTCGTCGAGGACGGCGAGCTTGTCGTCCTGGTCCGACGGGATGAAGATCGAGCAGGCTCATCGCTCTGCGCCACCAGCGGCAGCGCGCCAAGCCGCTGCAGCCGCTTCGTCGCGCGGCGCGCCGTCCGCCGCCAGCACCGACAGCGTCAGCGCGGGCATCGCTCGGATCGGCGCAGCAGATCGCGGAAGGTGGTGACCGACTCGCTGTCGGGGTCGCGCAGGTTCAGCGGGTCGTAGTCGAAGCGCGCGCGCGGCGCCAGCAGCAGCGCGACGACCGCCAGCGAGCGCGGCGCCGATCCAGATCGTCCGCGCGTGCGTGTACGGCCAGTCCAGCACACGCGCCAGGCGGCCCTCGCCCAGCGGGCGAGGCGCAGGCGCGCCGGATCGGGCGGCATCAGCGCCGATCAGCGCCGGCAGCAGGGTCAGGCTGGCGACCAGACTGATGAACATGCCGGCGCCGGAGATCAGCCCGAGCTCGGCGATGCCGGTGAAGCGGTCGGCACGAAGGCGAGGAAGCCGATCGAGGTGGTCGCCGCGCACACCAGCATGAAGCCGCCGACGTCGCCGGCCGCGCGCGGCAGCGCCTCGTCGCGGCGCGCACGCCCTGCCCGAGCAGTTCGCGGTACTGCATGCACAGGTACAGCGCGTAGTCGATGCCGAGGCCGACGTAGAGCACGCCGAAAGCGATCGAGATCAGGTTGAGGTGACCGACCGCCAGCGCGGCGAACGCCGCCGTGCACACCAGTCCCGCCACCAGCGTCAGCACGGCGCTGCGAGCACCAGGCGCACCGAGCGCAGCGCCACGAACAGCAGCACCGACACCAGCACCAGCGCGCGCGAGCAAGACGATGCACCGCGCCGGTGAACGCGCTGCGCAGTTCCTCGTGCTCCATCGCCACCTCGCCGGTCAGGCGCACGCGCACGCCGTGCGCGCATCGGTCCAGGTCGCAGCGCGACCGCCGCACCGCGCAGCGCGTCGATGGCCTCGCCGGCCGGCAGCAGCTGGCGGTAGTCGAACCGGGGCGACAGGCTGATGTAACGACGCGTGCCGCCCTGGACAGAACCCCCGCCGCTCATCAGCGACTGCCAGGAAAGCGGCTGGAATTTCCCGTCTGCGACGGCGCCAATGGTCTGGGCAACCTTGCCCAGCGCGGGCGACAGATCGAAATCGCTTCCAGCCGGGGCGTCCAGCGCGTGTCCGAGCAGCGTCGGACAGTCCGCGCAACGTCGGATCCTGGGACAAGGCACCGAGGAAGGGTTGCGCCGCCATCAATGCGCCTCCCAGCTTCTGCAGTTCGTCCTCGTCGAGATACAGCAGGCCGTTGTGCCGGAAGAACGGATCGATCTCGGCCGCAAAGAGGTCGCTGAACAGCGCGGGGTGCTGGCGCAACGCACCGACCAGGCGCTGCTGCGCGTCGTCGGCGAGCTCCGGCGTCTGCCCGTCGATGACGATCAGCAACGGACTCGAGGGAAAGAGCCGGCCGAGTTCGCGCTCGGACTTTCGCCACGCGAGTTCCGACGACAGCATGTTCGCCGTGTCGGTATCGACCGACAGGTGCGTTGCCGCGTAGTGCGTAAGCCCGGCGATGACGATGGCGAACGCAGCGACGATCGCACGCGCATGTCGCTGCATGAGGCCAACCCACTGCGCGAGCGCGCGGCCCATGCGATCTGGTGAAGTTTCAGGGTTCATCGACGGTCTTCATTTCAGCAGATTCGAGGACGCCCTGTGCTAATCTGCGCGCGGCTTTTCATGGACGTCCGCTTCCGAAATGGGACGCCGTGCTCTCGGAGAGAGAACCCGACAATGTCGCGCGTGGCACCGCTGTTCCTTCTTGCGTTGCTGCTGTCGGGCCCTGTCCGCGCGGCACAGGAACCCCAGACCACGATCAATGTTTTCCATGCCGCCCTCAGCGATACCATGGAAAAGGGGGCGACGCTCGGTTGCAAGGGCCGCATCGACAAACTCGACCCGGTGATCGGCGCGACGTTCGACATGGACTTCGTGGCGGGCCACATCCTGCGGCGACGCTGGGAGAAGATGACCCTGGAGCAGCGCAGCGCGTTCGCGCTGATGCTGAAGAACCTCACGGTGCTGGCCTACGCGAGCAACTTCTCGAAGGCGGGGCCGACGTTCACCACGCTTGAGAGCCGGAGCGTTTCGGCGACACGCACCCAGGTGCGCACGCGGCTGACGCCCGCGCACGACGAGCCGGTCTCGCTCGACTATTTCCTGCAGAGGTCGGGCGACGACTGGCGCATCATCAACGTCATCGCCAACGGCGTTTCCGATCTCGCGCTGCGCTCCTCGCAGTACGACAAGGTTTTCGGGGAGCACGGCTTCGACGGCCTGATGGAAAAGCTGCGGAAGCAGGCCGCCGCAGACCTGGTGGCCTGCTGAAGGCCCGCAGACCCATGGGGAATATCCGAAGGAATGGTCATCTCGGGGGAATCGGCGCGCTGGCGCTGGCGTTTGGCTGCGTGAGCGCGGCCTTCGCCCAGGACGAGACGGAGTCCGCGAAAGCGTTGGAGCAGGAGCAAGCCGAGGACGAGAGCGCCAGGCTGCCGGAACTCCTGGTGACGACGCAGAAGATCGAGCAGACGCTCGAACAAGTCCCCGCGTCTGTCAGCGCACTCACCGGCGACCAGATCCGCGACTCGGGTGGCGCCAGTTTTGCCGAGATGCAGGATTATACCGCCAACGTGCCTCCGGCTGTCGGTCCGGCCGGCCAGTACAGCATCCGCGGCTTGGCACGCCGGACACCAATACGGCTTTGATCCTTCGGTCGGCACCGTCGTCGACAGTGTCTACTACGGCCGCTCGAATTACCTTTCGGCGTTCTTCCACGATATCGACCGCTTCGAAGTGCTGCGGGGACCTCAGGGCACGTTGTTCGGCAAGAACAATACCGCCGGCCTGTTCAACCTCGTCACCCAGACGGCCGCGCCGGCTTCTCGGCTGCGCTGGGAAATGGTCGGCCAATGACAACGGCAACAACTCCGTTCCGCCCGGCCATCAATCTGCCGCTGAGCGAAGGATTCGCTGCGCGCATTTCCGGCAATTACGAACACGGTGATCGCGGCGCCCTGCACAACGCTTTCTGATCGCCGGCGGAGATCAATCCGCAACAGGACACCACGCGCGTCCGCCTGCGCTACAAGCTCGACACCGACTGGGTGGTCGATGTCACCGGCTTCATTCCGAGCAACAGCAGAACTTCAACCAGTTCCAGTTCTCGGAACTGAGGCCGGCGATGCTCGCGCTGATGCGCACCTACGATCCGGCGGGTGACGCGCAGGTGGACCTGCGCAACTCCGCCAATCTCGATGCGCTGGAAGAAGGTCGGCTGAGCGGCCTCAGTTCCATCGTCGACGGCAACCTCGGCGCGCTCTGGGGCGCGAAGGAACTGCGGCTGACCTCGATCACCTCCAGCGCAAAATCGGTTGTCTACCGGCGCGATCTCGACGCCGATTTCAGCCCGGTGCCGTTCATCACCGACACTCTGCTGCAGCCCAGCCGCTCTCGTCAGCTCAGCCAGGAGTTCCACCTGCGCGGCGAAGTACCGAGTCTGCTCGGCTGGGGCCAGGGTGTGTCTTTTGTGTTCGGCTCCTTCTTCTTCGATCGAGCTACCGCACTTCGGACAAATTCCTGGTCGAAGACCTCGGCGCCGCCTTCGCTTACACGCTTGCGGCGCAGACAAGGAATGGATGACGGCGGCCCTGCACTGGGGGCTTGCCCGGCAACGATCGGCGGCCAGCTGCGGTGGTACCGCTCGGCGAGCTGCTCGACCTGCTCAACCCGGTCACCGGGCCGCTGATCGGCCAGGAGCAATCTGCACGGGTGATGCTGGACCAGCAATCGCGCAACTACGCGCTGTTCGGCCAGGCCGAGCACTACATCAGTTCGGAATGGGCTTTGATCGGCGGCCTGCGTTTCGATGTTGAGCGCAAGCGTGGCGACCTCTCCAGCGAGGCGCAGGGCCTGCTGGTACCGCTGATCGCCGATCAGCAGGACCACGACACGCACTTCGAGCGCATCGAGCACCAGCTCTCGCCCAAGGCCGGGTTGAAATGGTCACCCTCCGGGGGCATCAGCGCCTACGCCACCTGGGCGCGCGGCTACAAGAGCGGCGGCTTTAACGCGCTGCCGCTGACGCCGGACAACCTCGACTATGAGCCCGAGCGCGCTACCAGCATCGAGATCGGCGCCAAGGCGCGCGTGCTCGCGGGCGCAATGCGCGTCTCGGCGGCAGCATTCACCACCGACTTCAACAACCTCCAGGTGCTCGACGTTCCGGAACAACCGTTACCTTGTCCTTAATGCGGCGGCGGCTCGCTCACGCGGCTTTGAGGCGGATTTGAACTGGCTGACGCCGCTCGACGGGCTGGCGCTCTACACGTCGTTCGGCCTCGCGGACGCACGGTACACGGGCTACCCGTGCGCGCCTGCACCCTCGGACGCTGAAGCCTCGGAGGAGCAGCAGCCAAATGCAGTCCGGATGCGCCGCCCGTGGAGAATCCGCTGGCCGACGACCGGCACCGACCCAGAATCTGGCCGGAAGGCCATTGTCGTTTGCGCCGAAGTGGACGGCGGCGCTCAGTCCGACCTACACGCTACGCTTGCCCCGCTACAGTCGGCGATGATTGGCGTCGATCTGCTCTATCGCGGCAAGCGGTACCTGAATCCGGACAACGATGAGCGCAAGGCACAGCCGTCCACGACGCTGATCAACGCCCGCATCGGGCTCGGCGACCTGACCAAGAACTGGCGCCTGTTGATCGTGGGTCACAACCTGACCGACAAGATCATCCTCGACCAGGCCGTGGACCAGCCGCTCGCACCGGGGAACATCGCCGTCGTCCGCGGCGACCACGGCCGCCACTACACGGCGAATCTTTCGATCACGTTCTAGCTACTGCAGGAAGCGGGCAATCGCGTCGCTCATGTCGGGCGTGATGTCGCAGTGGCGGGCGGCGTTGAACAGGGTCTCCACCTCGAATCCCTCATTTCGCGCCCGCGTCGAGAAAAGCTCCGCGCCCTCCGCAAACCCGTACGTGTCGGCGAGGTTGTAGGCCACCAGAAACCGCGGCGGCGATGCGCCCTGCAAGCGTGTATTCGTGGCCATCACCAGTTCGAGGGGATCGTTCACACGCCAGGCGGCCATGCCCGCGATGGGGTCGGTGCCCTCGTCGCGTCCAAGGAGGTGCAAGCCAAAGACGACCGCTTCCACATCCGACAGGGGATTTCGCGCCAGGTACGCCGCAAGGTGGGCGGGTGGTGAAAACTTGGAAATGGGGAACCACGCCGGACAGGTGAGCGCTGCTTTCGAGAACAGGTCCGGACGCCGGGTAACCAGGCCGCCAGCGTTGTAGCTGCCCATCGACTGTCCCAGCAGTGAACGCGCCGGCACCGTGCCCGCAGGCAAGGCGCCGGTCTCCACATAGGGCATCAGCTGGTCGGTGAAGAAGCGAAAGAGATTGGGTGAACCGGGGACATGTCGACTCGGCAGATCGCTGGTGGTCCAGGTCTCCCCGAACGACACCGCGATGGTCACGGGCTCGGGGACGCCGTAGACCGTCGCCCAGGCAGCGACAACGGCGGCAAACCAGCGTGAATCCAGGAGCGTCCGCACACGACCCTGCGTTCCGTGCAGCAAGTCCCAGGACTTTGCCGACGTCGTGGCCTCGCGGGGACTTCCGCACACACCAGTCGAAAGCAGGTCCCAGGTTCGTGTCGCCGTAATGGCACGTAATGCCATTCAACGGATCTGTCGTGACTGCGCTGGCGCCACTTCGCGCTTCGCGCACCTGTTCTCTCGCGGCGTCCCGGGCCTGGGGTGCCGGATCTTCGGCGCGTTGGACGACATTCTGGGAAGTGGCGCTTGCCGTGTCCGCCGCCGTCTGCTGGGCACGCGGCGCGGTCGGAAGGCCCTGCTGGCTCGAGGCTTCATTCGCCACCAGGAAGACGGCGACAGCTAGAAATATGCGATACATGATCAACTCCCCCCCGGGCATAGAGGCGGGTTACCAGCGAACGCGAACTCGAATAAATATACGAGCAGAAAGGCCGCGCCGCCAGAGTCTGGAAATGATCCTGCGAGCCGAACATCTTCAAGCTGCCGGCGACTCTCTCCAGGCCGAAGCGCCGAGGAAAATCAACCGCAGTTGCCGCACGAAATTGTCGATCAGCTCTTCTTCGGCGCGCGGCTGCTTGGGCGGCAGATCCAGGATGTCGCTCGCCGCGCTGATCATCGTGTTGACGACCAGGCCACAGATCATCGTCAGCGTCTGCGTCGACAGGTTCGGCAGGATGTGAAGGTCGCGCAGGTCCTGCGCCATGTCCACGGCGAAGTGACCGATCTCGCGCCTGACCGCCGCGCGGATCACGGCAGAGCCTGCCGCTGCGCTCGCCCGCCACGAACAGGAACTCGCGCGGGTGCTCGCGGATGAAGCTCGTGTAAATACGCACGGAGTTGCGGATCACGTGCGTGAGCGGCACTCCGCCCTTGCGCGCTTCGCGCAGCAACCGGCGCAGCGTCACGCCGCCTTCTTCGACCAGCGCGAGGCCAAGCTCGTCCATGTCGGCGAAGTGGCGGTAGAACGCCGTCGGCACCACGCCGGCTTCGCGCGTCATCTCGCGCAGGCCCAGCCCGGTGAAACTCGTGCCCCGGCTGATCAGCGTCAGCGCAGCGTCCATCAACGCCTCGCGGGTGCGCTGCTTGCGCTCGCCCCGCGAAAGCTCGTCCTCTTCCCCGGTGCCGCCGACGCGTCATGTCTGTCGCCGAAATGTGACACAACTGTAAACAGTATAACGCGACCTGAAAGGCAATTTTCCCAAGCGAATTAGGGCAGTTCCGTTCACGATTGAACACGATGTTGACAGTGTCTCCGGCATTTGAGTGAACATTTGTTCACTGAAACGGAGGCTCATGGCTCACCAGATCGTTAGCCACCCCGTCGCGCGCACCCAAGCCTGCTGCGCAGCCCGCTGCTGCAGCCCGTTGAACGATATCGAGCGCCATCAACGACGTGCTCGCGCAGATCAACCCGACTGCTCTCGGTCGAGCGCATCAGGGCGCGCGTCGTCGACGCATCCGGCAGGAGACATCCGACACGCGCACGCTGGTGCTGGCGCCGAACCGTCTCTGGACGGGCTTCCGCGCCGGCCAGCACGTCGTGATCGGCGGTCGAAATCGACGGCGTGCGCCACCAGCGCACCTACAGCCTGTCGAGCGCGCCGGACGGCGGCACGCGAAGTCGCCATCACGGTCAAGCGCCAGCCCGGCGGCCGGTGTCGGCACGCCTGCACGACGAGGCTCATCTCGGTGACGTGTGATCCTGTCGCCCGCGCGCGGCGAATTCGTGCTGCCCGCGGCGCTGCCGGCCGCAGCCTGCTGATGATCACCGCCGGCAGCGGCATCACGCCGGTGATGTCGATGCTGCGCGACCTGCCGCGCGAACGACGCAGGCGCGACGTCTCTTCCTGCACGTCTGCCGCAGCGCCGGCGACGCGATCTTCGACGGCGAGCTGCGCGCGCTGGCGCATCCGGCTGGCCGCAACTGCACTTGTCTACATCCACACCGCGACGCACGGGCGCCTGCACGACGGCGCTGCTCGCAGCGCTGGTTCCGGACTACGCCCAGCGCCAGACCTTCCTGTGCGGCCCGGCCGCCTTCATGGAATCGAGTCGGGCGCATGGCCGAGCGCGGCGCCTGCGCGACGCCTGCACTGCGAACACTTCGGCGCGCCGCCGGCCGCAAGGGCGACCGGCGGCACCGCGTCGAGGTGCAGCTGCGCGCGCAGCGGAACGCGCGTTCACCGCCGAGGCCGCGCAGCCGCTGCTGATCGCAGGCCGAGGCCGCCGGCCTCAAGCCCAAGTCCGGCTGCCGCATCGGCATCTGCCAGACCTGCAAGTGCCGCAAGCGCAGCGGCACGGTCCAGAACCTGCTGACCGGCGAGATCTCGTCCGAGCCCGAACGAGATGATCCAGCTGTGCATCTCGCGCTGCGCGCTCGGACGTCGAGCTCGACCTCTAACCGACTGCCAAACCGACGACATCCCCGGAGAACGACCATGAAGCCAAGCACCCGACCTCACCCGCCAGCAGATCGACGCCTTCCAGGCCGAGCTCGACCCGATGCGCGACGAGGTCATGGCCGACCTCGGCGAGCGCGACGCCAAGCACATCCGCAAGATGATCCGCATCGCGCGCGGCAGCGCCATCGCCGGGCGCACGCTGCTGGCTGTTCGGCTTCGACCCGATCAGCCTTCGTCGCTCGGCGTCGCTGCGCTCGGCCAACGCCAAGATCCTCGAGAACATGGAGATCGGCCACAACGTGATGCACGGCCAGTACGACTGGATGAACGACCCGGCGCTCGACTCGCAGACCTACGAGTGGGACAACGTCTGCACCGGCGACCAGTGGCGCCATTCGCACAACTACATGCACCACACGTACACCAACATCCTGGGCAAGGACAAGGACGTCGGCTACGGCCTGCTGCGCGTCGCCGACGAGCAGCACTGGCGCCCGAAGCACCTGATCCAGCCGATCTCGAACGTGGCCCTGTCGCGCACTGTTCCAGTGGGGCGTCGGCGTGCATGACATCGACTGGGACGAGTGCACTCAAGGGCAAGATGACGCGAGCAAGGCGCGCGCGCAGTTCCGCGCCGTTCCTGCAAGAAGGCAGGCAAGCAGCTCGTTCAAGGACTACGTGTTCTTCCCGCTGCTGATCGCTCGTGGAACGCGCCGCGCGTGTTGCCGGCAACCTGCTCGCCAACCTGATCCGCAACGTCTGGTCGAACGTGATCATCTTCTGCGGCCACTTCCCGGAAGGCACGCGCGTCTACACCGAGGAGGAGACGCAGAACGAGACCCGCGGCGACTGGTACCTGCGCCAGATGCAGGGCTCGGCCAACATCGAGGGCGGCACGCTGCTTCTACATCCTGACCGGGCACCTCTCCCACCAGATCGAGCACCACCTGTTCCCGGACATGCCGGCGCATCGCTACCCCGAGATCGCGCCGCGCGTGCGCGCGCTGTGCGAGCAAGTACGGCCTGCCGTACAACAGCGGCAGCTTCTGGAGGCAGTACGGCTCCGTCGTGCGCAGCCTGTTCAAGCGCGCGCTGCCGACACGGCGTCCGCTGCAGCCGGCGCTCGCCTGAAGAGCGGATGGAGATGCGAACCGTGCGCGGACTGACCAGGCTGGCCATCGACGGCGTCACCGGCATGACCGACGTCGTCGAAGCGATGCACGCCAACATCGCCCGCGTGCCGCTGCCCTTCAACGAAGGCATCCGCAGCGGCCGCACCCGCGGCATCACCGGGCTCGTCTACACGGCGATCCGCGAGATCTCGCAGCTCGTCGGCCAGAGTGCCGACCAGTTGCTGTCGATCGTACCGGGTGCGCAGGAGCCGCTCTCGGGTTCCACGGGGCAGCAGGCCTGGCTCGCGGCGATCAACGGGGTGGTGGGGGATCACCTCGAAGCCAGCGGCAATCCGCTGGCGATCCCGATGCGCTTTCGCCCCCATGGCGCACTGCGCCGACGAAGCGCGTGCTGGTGCTGCTCCACGGCCTGTGCATGAACGATCTGCAGTGGCAGCGCAACGGCCATGATCATGGCGAGCGCCTCGCGGCGGACCTGGGCTATACGCCGCTTTACCTGCACTACAACAGCGGCCGACACATCTCGACCAACGGCCGCGAGCTCGCCGAACTGCTCGAGGAAACGATCGCGCACTGGCCGGTCGCCGATCGAGCGAGCTCTCGCATCCTCGGCCACAGCCTCGGCGGCCTGCTCGCGCGCAGCGCTTGCCACTACGCGATGCAGGCAAAGCACACCTGGCCGGCGAAGCTCGGGAAGATCGTGTTCCTCGGCACGCCGCACCACGGCTCGCCACTGGAGCGCCACGGCAACTGGTTCCAGGCCGCGTTCGGGCATCACGCCCTACACCGCGCCGCTGGCGCAACCTTGGCAAGCTGCGCAGCGCGGGCGTCACCGACCTGCGCCACGGCAATCTGCTCGACGAGGACTGGAAGCACGGTGATCGCTTCTACAAGCACGGCGACACCCGCTGCACCCGCCGCATGCCGGGTCACGTCACCTGCTACGCCGTGGCGGCGACCCTGGGACGGCGAGCGCAACGACCTCAAGGACCGCTGGCTCGGCGACGGGCTGGTGCCGCTCGACAGCGCGCTGGGCGTGCATCGCGACCCGGAGCGTTGCCTGTCGTTCGCCGACGGCCGGCACGCACCTGGTTCGAAACCAGTCACTGGGATCTGCTCGATCGCGCCGACGTGTATCACCAGCTTCGGGATTGGCTATCCGGCGAAAAGCCGTCATCCTGAGCGAAGCGAAGGATCTTGCATCGGAGGCAGCGGAAGGAAGATTCTTCGCTTCGCTCAGAATGACAGAGACCTCAGCTCAGAATGACGGGGACTACATGAGCAAACTGAAAAGACTCGAGTTGCTGAAGGACATGATCCAGCAGGCGGTGGATCGCGGCGCGACCTCGGTCGAGCAGATCCACCAGTACATCGCGGACCTGCCGTTCGAGGCGCTCGAACGCGCCGGTGTTCTCGATGGCGACAAGCTCAAGGTGCGCGAGAAGAAGACGCGCACGATCGGCATGGTCTACGACGCCATCCGCAGCATCAACAAGCAGATTGGCGACCTCATCTCCGACCAGTTTGAGAACCTCGAGGACGGCAGCTACGTCTCGCAGGTGCTCCAGGAGAAGGAAGCCGCGCGGCCGAAGCAGAAGCGCCCCCGTCGGAAGGCGCAGCGCTAGACAAGAGCGACGCGACCTGCCGGGCGCGGCCTTCGCCGGTTTATAACTCACGCGACTGCTTTATGCTTGCTGGCAAAAGGGGAGAACAGCCCGATGCCGGCGGAAAGCTACTGGCAGGCCATCGCGCACGACTGGGCGCAACACTGGTACCTGTACCTGTCGATGCCGTTCGTCGCCGCGGCGATCGGCTACGTCACCAAGCTGCTGGCGATCCGCATGATGTTCCAGCCGATGGAGTTCGTCGGCTTCAAGCCGTACTTCGGCTGGCAGGGTGTCGTTCCGCGCAACGCGGAGCGCATGGCGACGATCGCCACCGACATGATGCTCGGCCAGCTCATTTCGCAGAAGGAGATCATCGCGCGGCTCGACCCGCGGCGCATCACCCAGGAGATCGAGAAACCGCTGCTCGACTCCGTCGAGACGATGATCCACCAGGTCGCGTCGCAGTACTCGCCGGGCATGTGGGAAGCACTGCCTGGCATGGTCCGCAACCGCATCATCAAGCGCATCCAGGACGACGCGCCCAACGCCGTCGCCGAGCTGCTCGCCGACATCCGCGACAACATCGAGAAGGTGTTCGACCTGAAGCACACGGTCGTCACCAACCTCGTGCGCGACAAGCACATCCTGAACCGCATCTTCCTGGAGGCCGGACACAAGGAGTTCCGCTTCATCGCGAACTCGGGGATCTGGTTCGGCTTCGCCATCGGCATCGTGCAGATGATCGTGTGGACCTTCTACAAGTCGCCGTGGGTGCTGCCGGCGTTCGGCCTGTTCATCGGCTGGTTCACGGACTGGCTCGCCCTGCGGATGGTCTTCCGTCCGAAGAAGCCGACGAAATACCTGTTCGGCCTGTTCGAGTGGCAGGGCCTGTTCCTGCGCCGCCGCAAGGAAGTCGCCGCCGACTACGGCCGGCTCATCGCCCAGGAGATCGTCACGCCGCGCGCGATCATGGACGGCGTGCTGCGCGGCCCGTTGTCGGACAAGCTCTTCGCGATGGTGCACAAGCACGTGCAGCGGGCAGTGGACGAGCAAGCCGGCGCCGCGCGCCCGCTGGTCGTGTTCTCCATCGGCAGCCGTGAGTATCAGCAACTCAAGAGCAGGTCGCCGAGCGCATGATGGTCGTGACGCAGGAGACCGCGCAGCACGTCGAGAAATACGCCTATGACGCTATGGATGTGCAGAACACACTGATCATGAAGATGCAGCAGCTCGTACGAGGAGCGCTTCGAGCAGTTCATCCGCCCCGCCTTCGAGCAGGACGAATGGATCCTGATCGCCTGCGGCGCCGCGCCTGGGCTTCCTCGTCGGCGAGTTGCAGACGCTGATCATGCTGCACTGAGGGAGTAAGCCGCTCCTGATCGTTTTAAGCGTTCCCTTACGCTCTCCGCCCTGGACCGCAGAAGTGGACTCTAAAGAAGTACTCAAGTATGCGTCGCTCGCCGGTCTTGACCTCCCACCGACACGGCCATGCCGGGCGAAGATTCGACCTCGCCCCCGTCGACGAGCATCGCGCGCCGCGTCTATCGCGATACGGGTGGCGTAGACCAGCCCCAGCTTTTCGTCTGAATCGCGTCCCTGGACACCCGCTTACCTTCCCCGGAATTGTTCTGTACCGCGTGAGGGAATGTTTCAACCTTGATCTGCGCTTCCTGCATCCGGCCGGACGAAGCCGATGTCCTTGTTCGGGATCCAGGCCTCGATCTCCACGGGATTGCCGCTCGGAACGACGACCATCAGCTCCTGAGCCGGCGTCACAACACCGCCGAGCGTGTGGACTGCGAGTTGCTGGACCACCCCAGTAGATTGGGGCGGTCAGCGTCTGCCACTGGCCCGTGCTGGCGTGCCTTGGCAAGCTCCTGACGCAGCTCTCCCAGGTCGTGTTCCTTATTGGAGATTCGCTGTTGCTCTGCGTCCAGCCAGGTGGACTTTGCGATCAGATCTTTCTCGACGAGTTCGGCAGGTCCGCGTGCCCTTTCCGCGGCACGATTGGCAACGTCTCTTCGAGTTTGGCAACGCGCTGGCGAATTGCCTTGGTGTCGGCCGCTTGGACTGCCGGATCGACTCGACGAGCACGTCCCCTGCCTTCACTGCCTGGCCGTCAGCCACGTGAATCGCCTTGATCACACCGATCTCGAGCGGCTGCACGACCTTCACGCGGCCCGTCGCACGATCTTCCCGGTGGCTATTGCAACGATGTCGCAGCTCACCGATGCTCGCCGAAGCGATGGTACTGGTAATGTAGAAGCAGCGTCCAGAGATCGCCCGCCCGATGGCTACGGCGGCGTCTCCGTATCTCCAGCGCTGCCGGCAGGACTCCCGCTGGCAGCGAGGTGAGGCTGACCTTTCATTGGATCACTGCCAGTTGGCAGTGATGACGGGATCGAGCTGCGCAGCCATGTCCGCGGAAGCGTCAACTGCCCGTGCGGCGGCGGGCCAAACGCCGACATCGGGTTCGGACGAACTCGTCGTGCACCTGGCGGAGTCGAGGAGCGTGAGTCCCGTGGACGTGTGAAACGGCTTGACGTGCTGGTTCGTACCGCTGTACCAATCCGGCATCGTGAATCTTTATCGGTCGTCCGGATGAGTGGAGACGATCAGGTTGTTGCCTTGCTGCGCAAAGCGCAGAGCTGATTGGCAGCGACACCGGTTCCGAAGTTGAGCTCATCCTGATTCGCGGCAGGTGCGTTCTCCTGGAGGAGTCCTGTTCGTCGCCGCGGTTGAGTAGTAGATGTGGCGCCTGCAGTTCCCGCGCAGGGTGTGTTCGAAGTCGACGTATAGGCGTTGCCGACACCGGTCGCGTCCGCCGAACCGGAGGCTCCACCCAGAATGTCGTTTCCAGCACCGCCCCAAGTACGTTCCGCCCCAGCTGCGCCGTCGAGGGTGTTGGTACCCGATTGCCCCGCTAGGTCTTGGCGACAGATAATTTCCTGTGCCGTTGATCGCCGAGTTCGGTCAGGGTCAGGTTCTCGAAGTTCGGTACCCAGCGTCCACGTGACTGACGACGCCACGCGTCGGGCTTTGGTTGCGTTCTCGACGATGGTGTCACCCGTCCCGATGTTGTAGGTGTCGTTGCCGGCACCACCGGTGAGGGTATTCGCCGCGGAGTTGCCGGTGAACACGTTGTCGAGCGCATTGCCCGTGCCGTTGATCGCAGTCGTGCCGGTGAGCACGAGGTTCTCGATGTTCGAGCCCGCGTCGAGGCGACACCAGAGTTGACCGTATCGGTTCCAGCGCCGGAAGCCTCCGTGACCGTGTCCCCGGTGTCGACGAAGTAGCTGTCGTTGCCGGTGCCGCCGGTCAGGGTATTTGCCGCTGAGTTGCCGGTCAGGATGTTGTTGCAGCGTGTTGCCGGTGCCGCTGATCGCCGTGCTGCCGGTCAACGTCAGGTTCTCGAGATTGGCATTCGTAGCGAGTGCCGATCATTCCATCTCGCAACCGTGCCCGTCCACCGCACCGGCTGTCGTCGTTCACCACGTCGGCCGCGGCGTCGAGCACGTAGGTGCTCGTTGCCGGCGCCGCCGGCCATCGTGTGCGTAGTCGTAAATCTCCCGGATGCTTGGCATCGGTCAGT
>CAVYKG010000007.1:0-206915 GCA_963769065.1 uncultured Pseudomonadota bacterium
TCGTCTCGATATTGCCGAGGTGATCTCGTCGCTTGCGTGGGCGCTCGATACCGCGGACATCGATGGCTTTGTCGATGCGTTCTCGAGCGATGGCGAGCTGATCTGGGATGCGTTCGAACAGTCGCTCCGCTGGCGGGGTCGCGCATCGCTCCGTCATTTCATCGAAGGGCTGCGCGATCTGCCGGACTCGGCCGGGCGGCAGCACGTCGTTGCGAACCTGCGCATGCAGCCCACGGATGAAGGCGCGCGCGTCAGGGCGTATGTGCTCGTGACGCTGCGTCAGGCGGACGGGCTCGTGCGCCTGAACGTCGCCGGCCACTACGAAGACGATCTCCGCGTCGAGGACGGTCGCTGGCGTGTCCGTCGGCGAGTCATCCGCGACTGGAGCGGGCCCGTGCTTGCCAACTTCGCCGGGCAGGGCGGCGAGCAGCCGAGGCGCGAGCTGCCGCCGCCCTTGCGCGCGCTCGCACAGTCCGCAGAGCCATGGCAACGTGGCGACTCGATTCGATAGCAGGATGGTGAATGGAATACAGGACGCTGGGTCGCACCGGTCTCGAGGTCAGTGCGATCGGTCTTGGAACGATGACCTTCGGCGAGCAGAACTCCGAAGCCGAAGGGCACGCCCAGATCGACTACGCGCTCGAGCAGGGCGTCAACCTGATCGATACCGCCGAGTTGTATCCGGTGCCGCCCGATCCGGGGACGTCCGGCTCGACCGAGCGCATCATCGGCACGTGGCTGCGAAAGAGCGGCCGCCGTGCGGACGTGATTCTCGCCACGAAAGTTGCAGGGCCCGGCGCAGTGCTCGGCGTGCGGCACGTGCGTGGCGGTGACAATCACCTCGACCGCGCAAACCTCCACGCCGCGATCGACGGCAGCCTTCAGCGGCTCCAGACCGATTACGTCGATCTCTACCAGCTTCACTGGCCAGCCCGGCCGACGAACTTCTTCGGCAAGCTCGGTTATCAGCACAACGAGGGCGCCCTGCGCGACTCGATCGAGGAGACGCTCGACGCTCTCGGCGAGCTGGTGCGCGCCGGCAAGGCGCGTCACGTCGGGCTGTCGAACGAAACGCCCTGGGGCGTGCACCGCTTCCTGCGGCATGCGGAAACAGCCGGCCGCGAGCGCGTCGTCTCGATACAGAACCCCTACAGCCTGTTGAATCGCACGTTCGAGATCGGCCTTGCGGAAATAGCGATCCGCGAAGACGTGGGTCTGCTGGCCTACTCACCGCTCGCGTTCGGCGTGCTGTCGGGCAAGTTCCTGAACGGTGCACGGCCGCCGGAATCGCGCATCGCACGCTGGTCCCGGTTCTCGCGTTACACCAACGAGCAGGGCGCGGTGGCCACGGCGAAGTACGCCGAGGTCGCGAGCCGGCACGGGCTCGATCTCACGCGCATGGCGCTGGCTTTCGTTCGGCAGCAGCGGTTCGTCGCGAGTGCGCTGATCGGGGCTACGAACCTGGCGCAGCTCGAGACGAACCTCTCGAGCGCCTCGCTGAGGCTGTCCGCGGAGGTCCTGCAGGACATCGAGGCGGTGCATCGGTCACACCCGAACCCGTGTCCCTGAGTCTGCCGTCATCGATCGTCTTCACGCGTGCAGGCTTCCGACGTGGTCTGCTCGGCACGCTTGCGCTGACGATCGGCATCATTCCCTTCGGCATCGTCGTCGGTGTCACGGCCCAGGCGCACGGCCTCTCGCTGCTCGAAGCGCTGCTGATGAGCGGGCTCGTGTTCGCGGGCTCGGCGCAGATCCTCTGCCTCAGCGCCTGGACGGTGCCGGCGGCGGCGCTCGCGGCTGGCATTACCTCGTTGATGATGAATCTCCGGTTCATGCTGATGGGGCCGCTGCTCGCGCCGTGGCTCGATCGGCTGCACGGCGTGCGACGGTGGGGCTCGCTGTTCTTTCTCGTCGACCAGAACTGGGCGCTCGCCTTGCGGGAAATCGAGCGCGGCGAGACCGATGCCGCGTGGTTCGTCGGCACCGGCGTCAACTTGTGGTTGAGCTGGATCGTGACGACCGCGGTCGGCTTTCTGCTCGGCGCGATGATCCGGCCGGAAGCGGGCCACCCGATCTTCTTCGCTGCATCCGCCGTGTTCATCGCGCTGCTCGTGCCCATGTGGCGGGGACGGCATGACCTGCTGCCATGGCTTGCGGCAGCGGTTGTGGCCGTGAGTGTGTCCCGCGCGCTGCCGGACAGTTCCTGGCATATCGTCGCGGGCGCATTGGCCGGCGGGTTCGTCGGTGCACTTCGCCATCATCGTGCACGTCCCGGGGTCCCGATCGGATGAACCTCGATCTGCACACCGCGCTCGCGATTCTCGCGATGGCCGCGGCGGCCTATTTCTGCCGCGCGGGCGGCTACTGGTTGTTCAGCCGGTTCCAGCCGACGCCGTTCGTGCGCGACGGTCTGTCGTATCTGCCCGGTGCGTTGTTCGTCGCGTTCGTCGTCCCCGGCATCGTGTCGGGCGGGCTGAAAGAATGGGTCGGCGCCGCGGTGGCAGTCGTGACTGCTCGCCTCACCGGTTCCATGGTGTGGCCGATCTTTCTCGCGACCGGCGCGGCCTGGGTCGTATGGTGGGCCGCTTAACCGCGAGTTCGGATTGACGCAGGTTAGACGCGCGCCATGGCGGTTCCTACAACACGTCGACGAGCTCAACGAGATTCTTCCCGGCAAGAAGTATGGCTGGCCCTTCGTCTACGAAGATGGCAAGTTCAACCCGCAGGACGAACCCCTCCGGGTCACGCAGCAGGACTGGGCGGCGCAGTCGAAGGCGCCGGTGTCCGGTTATGCGCCTCATGCGGCGGCGATGCAGATGCGTTTCGTCCCGCGAGGCCTGTGGAGCGACAGCGCTGATCTCGATGCACGGCTCGTGGAATCGCAAGCCGGCGAGCGGCTACGAAGTCGTTCGCGCGCAGTTCAGCCCGATGGCTATCTCGCTCGACCTGTGGGCATCGCCGTCACGAACGACGGGTCGGTACTGGTGGGCGACGACAGCCACAACGTGATCTATCGCCTCACGAGCGGCGCCGTCCCGGCATCGCTGACTCAGCAGAAGCTCGCGAAGGAGATCCTCGTCCCGACGACGGCGCCGACGATGGTCGTGACGTCCCGCTCGTTCGTGATGAATGGCGCGATACCGCTCGAGCATTCGGACTATGGCGAGGGACGGTCACCTGCGCTCTCCTGGAGCGGCGCGCCGCAGGGCACGCAATCGATCGTGCTGATGGTGGAAGACCCGCAGGCAACATCGCCGCTGCCGTTCGTGCACTGGCTGGCAGTGATACCTGCGTGGGTTCGCCAGCTTCCGGAAGGCATCCCGCCCATCGCCCGGTTGCCGGCGTTGCCGAATGCACAACAGGGCAGCAACTCGCGCACCGAAACCGGTTACTTCGGGCCGCGTCCGCCGGCAGGGGATCCGCCCCACCCATACCACTTCCAGGTGTTCGCGCTAGCCGTGCCGCTGTCGTTGCCGGCCGGATTCAACCGGCATGCGCTGATCGAGGCGATGAGGGGGCACGTGCTCGCCCATGGCGAGATCGTCGGGACGTTCGCGAAGGCGCCCTGAAGTCGAACGGGGTCGGTCCTGCAGATCGGCAGGTCCGACCCTGTAGAGAATCAGTACAGCCGGTGGCGACCGGTGTCGCCTTCACGATCGCCGTAGATGTGGGGGTGGCCCTGCTGTTCCTTCGCCATCGAACACACGAAGCAATGGTTGATCGTGTCGTAGCGCATGGCATTCGAGCGGCCGAGTGCATGGCACCCTGCGCACATCACGGGTTGCTGCTGCACACACCGGTCGATGACCTGGGGCTGGAAACCGGCCCGGCGCCAGGACTCGACCAGCAGCGGCAGCGTCTCCGGCGAAACCGCGACATAGGAATGTTCCGAACCTGCTTTCATCGAGCTTCCGTCGATCCAGGGAGTTCAACCTAGCATCTGCACCGTTTCACGCCTGTAGGAAAGGGGCGCCCATCGCGTTTGATATGGAGCGAACCCCGTTGCACGGATTACGCTTCGGCTATCGTTCTTCGAACAGGTGACGCGATGCGAATCGCCACATTCAACGTCAATGGCATCCGCTCCCGGCTTCCGCATCTGCTGGCGTGGCTCGAGCGCGAGAAGCCCGATGTGGCCTGCCTGCAGGAGCTGAAGTCGGACGATCGAAGCTTGCCTGCCGCGGATATCGAGCGCGCTGGCTATGGCTCGCTGTGGCTCGGGGAGCGCTCGTGGAATGGCGTAGCGATACTGGCGCGCGGCACGCAGCCGATCGAGATGCAGCGTGGCCTGCCCGGTGATGATTCGGATGCGCAGTCGCGCTATCTCGAGGCGGCGGTGGGGGGCGTGCTGATTGCTTGCCTGTACCTGCCGAACGGCAACCCGCAGCCAGGGGCGAAGTTCGAGTACAAGCTTGCCTGGATGGAACGCCTGATCGAACGCGCGCGAGCGTTGAAGCGGTCAGCGGCGCCGGTGGTGCTGGCAGGCGACTTCAATGTCGTGCCGACGGACGCCGACATCTATGATCCGAAGCACTGGCGTCGCGACGCGCTGCTGCAACCGGAGAGCAGGGCGGCCTTCGCCCGGTTGTTGAAGCAGGGCTGGACCGACGCGCTCATGGCGACGCACCCTGACGGGCCGCCGTTCACGTTCTGGGACTACTTCCGCAATCACTGGCAGCGGAACGCGGGCTTGCGCATCGATCACCTGTTGTTGAGCCCCGCGCTCGCGCCCGGGCTGAAAGGCGCGGGTGTCGACCGATGGGTTCGCGACCTGCCGAAAGCGAGCGATCACGCACCGGTGTGGATCGAGGTGGATGTCGGCAAGCGCGCGGGGCGACCGAAGCGGGCGCCGCGCAAGAAGGCGGCCCGAAAGAAAGCGGCCGGAAAGAAAGCGGCCGGGAGCCGATCGGTTCCGGCAAAGCGATCGCGCTGATCGCGGCGCCGTTCACTAGGACAGTGGTCGCGCCGCCCGGGTTGCCTCGGTCCGCAGACCATTCCGCCCGGTCAGCCAGGTGAGCGCCGCCGCGATCAGGAGGGGAATGGCGAACAGGGTAAGACTGGTCCGCAGGCCGAAGCCTGCACTGAAGATCACGCCTCCGACGGAAGGGCCCGCGATGCCGCCTAGCCGGCCGAGGCCAATGCACCAGCCGATGCCGGTCGATTTCGTCTCGGCCGGATAGAGCTGCGCGGCGACCGCGTAGAGGCCACCGAAGCCACCCTGGACGAGGAAGCCGATGAGGACCATTCCGGCGAAGAAGACCGGCCTCGGCGCGTGCCATTGGGCGAATGCAACCATCGCGCTCGCGGCAAGGACGAAGAACGTGACGATCAGCCTCGCGAGATCGACACGCGCGGCGAGCAGGCCGAGCAACAGCAGGCCGAGCAGTGCACCGACGTTGAACGCGGAGCTGCCCCGGATTGCGATCGCAAGCGGGTAGCCAGCATCGACGGCGATGCGGGGAATCCAGCTGGTGAGGAAGTACACCGTGAAGAAGGACGCCACGAACGCGCCCCAGATGAGCAACGTCCCGAGGCGGGCTTCGCCCCGGAGCAGGCTGCCGATCGGCGGTCTCGTGATGCGGCGGGTGCGGCGCACCGCACTGAACTCGGCGGACTCGGGTAGCGCCACGTACAGCACAGGGAGCAAGGCCGCGGATAGCAGGCCGAGTGACAGGAACATTGCCGCCCAGCCCGACTTCGGGATCGCCCACCCGCCAGCCAGCCCGGCGAGCGTCGCTCCGGCGGGGTAGCCTGCCGTCACGAACGTGGTGGCGGAAGACCGGTGACGCTCCGGTGCATGCTCCGAGGCGAGTGCGGTGACGCTCGCGAGCATCGCGCCGATTCCGGTTCCGGTGACAAGCCGATAGCCGACCAGCTGCAGCACCGATTCGGCCGAGGCGGACGCCAGCATGCCCGCGGCAATCACGGCGGTGGCAAGCAGCACCAGCGCACGACGACCGATCACGTCCGCGAACGGAGCCAGCAGCAGCGCACCGACGGTCATCCCGACGAGGCCGCTGCTGAACACGACCCCGAAAGCCGCATCGCTGATGTTCCATTCCGCCGTGAGCACCGGCGCGATGAACGAGACAATGAGCACGTCGGCGCCGTCGAGCATGTTGATGAGAAAGCACAGCGCGATTGTCCGCAGCTGTATCGGCGTCCACCCGGCCGGCGGGTGTGTCACTGGGAACCGATCCGCGAGTCGACCTTGCGCTGCAGCGCAAGCCAGCGAAGACCGGCGTCGAAGGCCTGCGGAAAGAGGCTTGCTATATCGATCGGCCTGACGCGCATCGGCCCGGACTTGAGCATTTGCTGATTTGACGTGTCAAGTTTGGCTTTGCGGACTACCCTTGGCAACGGAACTTCTCCTTCTCCACACCCGACTTCCGCGAGGCTCGTAGAATGGTCGGATGACCGAAAAGATAGCGCCAGATCCGGCTTTCGAGGGGCTGCTCAGTTATATCCAGGTGAGCCGCGGGCTCGATTTCCGCGGGTACAAGCGCACCAGCCTGCGGCGTCGCATCGCCCTTCGCATGGAAGCTGCGGGCGTCGAGACCTTCGCCGCCTACCAGGCCCACCTCGAAGCGGAGCCGCGGGAATTCTCCGATCTGCTCGACACGGTGCTGATCAACGTGACTTCGTTCTTTCGCGATCAGGAGGGATGGGATTTCCTCGCAAGCGACATCATCCCGGCTCTCCTCGCGCAAGCCGAGAACGACGGTCCGATCCGCGTCTGGAGCGTCGGGTGTGCGTCGGGTCAGGAGCCGTATTCGATCGCCATGCTGTTCGCCGAGCACCTCGGCATCCAGCAGTTCGGCGAGCGGGTGAAGATCTACGCGACCGACCTGGACGAAGACGCGCTGCGGACGGCCCGCCAGGCGACGTACACACCGCGAGAAGTCGAAGGCATTCGACCCGACCTGCTCGAGAAGTATTTCATCCGCACCAGCAACCACTACCTGGTGCAGCGCGAACTGCGCAAATCGGTCATCTTCGGCGGCCACAATGTCGTCCGTGATGCGCCCATTTCCCGCATCGATCTGCTCGTCTGCCGGAATCTGCTGATCTATCTCGAAAGCGACACGCAGGACATCGTGCTGCCGCGCATGCACTATGCGCTGAACCCGAACGGGTTCCTGTTCCTGGGCAAGGCCGAAACCCAGCTCGCGCAGTCGCAACTCTTCAAGCCAGTCGAAATGCGTCACCGCATCTTCTCCAAGGTGACGCATTCGTGGCGACGAGCCAACGGCAGCGCGCTGGCGTCAGGCCGCGAATTCCGCACGGAAAACCAGCCCTCGAATGAGCGCTTGCTCCAAGCCGTGCTGAACGAGTCGACCACGGCTTTCCTCGTCGTCGACCAGAGCGGCGTCGTGACTTTGGCCAATTCCACGGCGCGGAACCTGCTTTCGGTCAGCGACGCCGACATCGGCAGGCCGTTCCAGGACCTGCCGATTTCCTATCGGCCGCTGGAGCTTCGCGGGCCGATCGAGCAGGTGCTCGACAACAGCAACGGCATCCGTCTGGAGCACCAGGAGTACCACCTCCCTTCCAATGATCTGCTGCGCCTGACGATCGAGATCCGCGCGCTGCGGCGGCCGGACGGACGGCCGGAAGCGGCGCTCTTGTCGTTCACCGACTCGACCCGCCTGTATACCCTGCAGCGCGAGTTGCAGACGGCGCAGGAAAATCTCGAGAACTCCATCGAGGAACTGCAGTCGGCGAACGAGGAGCTCGAGACGACCAACGAAGAGTTGCAGTCGACCAACGAGGAGCTCGAGACGACCAACGAGGAGCTGCAGTCGACCAACGAGGAGCTCGAGACGATCAACGAGGAGAGCCGCTCGTCGAACGAGGAAATGGAGTCTGCCAATGAGGAGCTCCGGATCCAGAACGATCAGGCCTCGATGCACCGGTTGCATCTGGAATCGGTGCTTCGCAGCCTCGGCATGGGCGTCGTCGTCCTCGACGCGCGACACGTCGTGCAAGGGTGGAACCGGTGGAGCGAAAACACGTGGGGCCTGCGAGCCGAAGAGGTCGTCGGCTGCACCTTCGAGTCACTCGACATCGGCTTTCCGGTGCACCAGTTGAAGGAAGGCTTCATCGCCGCGCAGTCCAACCCCGATCTGCAGCAGGAGCGGGTGATCGACGGTCTCGACCGGCGGGGCCGGCGAATACTCTGCAAGGTCCGTATCGCGAGCCTGCAGGGCGACACGCAGCATGCAGGCGGAGTCATCCTCGCGTTCGAGGACATTACCGAGGAACGTCGCCGCGAGGAATTCACGCGCCGCCTTGGGCGAGTCATGGGCCGAGCCCTGAACGAGATCTATTTCCTCGATCCTGAGTCGTTCGGGTTCGTGCTCGTGAATGCAGGCGCCGAGAAGAAGCTCGGCTACAGCGCCAACCATCTGCTCCAGATGAGCCTGCTCGACTTTCTGGTCGGCACGACGCGCGAGGATATCGACGCGGTGGTTGCGCCCCTGTTGAGCCGCGAGAAGTCGGAGGCAGTCATCGAAACGCGGATCCAATCCGCCACGGGCCGGAATTATCCGGCCGAGATCTGCCTGCAGTACTTCCCGGACGAGACGCCGCCGATGCTTGCGGCGATCGTGCACGACACGACCGAGCGCCAGGCGCTGAAGGGCGCTGCCCAGCGATCGTAGCCGCCAGTTTCAGCTTTCGATCTGGGGTTTGCGCAGCGTCTGCATGGCCTGCTCCAGCAATGCGGCCATGTGGCCGGCCTCCGCGGACGCGTCTTGCCACCGTTTCAGCGCGTGCTGCAGCCCGCGCGAGCTCGCTCGCTGGCCCATCTGGTCGAACAGGCGTATGCGCTCCTTGTGGGTGCGTACGGCAACACCCAGCGCGCGCTCGATTCCATCGTTCTGCGCTTCGGTGAGACCGAGGGGCGTGAACGCATGGCCGACCTGGCAGCGGAAACGGGTCTCCTCTTCGGTCTGGATCTGATTCAGCACACCGCCACAATCGGGGCACGAGTAGGCACTGTTTGCTCCGGGGGTGGCGAGCCCGGGCTCCAGCGTCGCCACCGCGAATTCCTGCGCAGCAATCCGGTCTTCGGTTTCGAAATCGTCCGGCAGGGGAATGCCCGGACCTGCCTGCTCTTCGCTCAGCCGAACCAGCAGTGCGCCCAGTCGGTTGAGCGGAACCGCATGGTCGACATGGTCGCGCAAAAGCGCGTTGCGCGGCATGGAAGGCCACTCGGCGTCCTCCGGATCCTGGATTACGGATGTGCCCCCGGCGGCCTTGATGGCGATCAGCCCTTCAGTGCCATCGTCGAGCAGGCCTGTCAGGACGACCCCCACGACCCGGCCGCCATAGGCGAGCGCGGCGGAACGGAACAGCACGTTCGCCGACGGACGCGAGCGGTTTTCGTGCGGCCCGCGCCGCATCAGAATCTTCCCACAGCGCACCAGCATGTGGTGGTCGGGCGCGGCAACGTAGATGTGTCCGGGCAGGATCGGCTCGCCGTCGCCCGGCGACCGCGCAGGAAGAGGGCCAGCCCGTGTCAGGATTTCGGGCAGCACGCTGCGGCTGGCGGGCGATATATGCTGCGCGATGAAGATGGACGCCTTCAGCGAAGCGGGCAGCTGCCCGCACAGACGCTTCAGCGCGTCGATGCCCCCCGCGGAGGAGCCGATGACGATGATGTCCTTGGTCGCCATGCAACCTCCGATTGAGCTGGCGAGTCATCTTGTGCGCATGCGGGACTACCTGCAATTACCTGGGGCAACTGATGGATGAACGCGATCTGACCCTTGAGCTCGAGCAGTTTCGCACGGCGCTCGAGGAGTCTCTCGGCGAGAACGCCCGATTGGTCACTGCGATCGCGAGGCAGCGCGCCCTGATCGACGATCAGGGTCGTGAATTGTTCAGGCTGAATGCTCGGCTGCTGCTGGAACCCGGCCAGCCGTCTGGGACAGAAGAGCGCGCACTCGAACAGGGCAGCGCCGAGGAGGAGCTGCGCGTCGCCTTCGAGGAGCTGCAGGTGATGACCGAGGAACTCGAGGTCGCGAACGCAAGCCTGCAACAGGTGAATCGCGAGCTGGACAGCCGCGTCGAGACCCGCACCCGCGAACTGGCCAGCGCGAACACGGCGTTGCGCGAGAGCGAATCGGGCTTCCGCGCCTTCGCCGATGTCGTGCCCGACTGCCTGTGGCGCATGGGCCGGACCGGTCAGGTGCTCTGGTACAACCAGCGCTGGTACGAGTACACCGGTATCCGAGAAGACGAAACGCTCGGCGAGGGCTGGCTCGATGTCGTACACCCCGCGGATCGCCCGGCTGCCCGAATACGATGGGCAACGGCTGTGGGCTTGGGTTCGCCCTACATGAGTGAACACCGTGTCCGCGCCGCCGACGGCCGCTATCGATGGTTTCTCGTTCGTGCCGAACCGGTTCACGATGAGCGTGGCGAGCTGATCCAGTGGTTCGGCTCGGCGACCGACGTGCACGATCAGCGCGTCACGCTCGAAGCATTTCGCGAGAGCGAGCTGCGCTTCCGCACGCTGGCGGAAGGAATGCCCCAACTGGTCTGGCGCTCCTCCGCGGGTGGCAAGTGGACGTGGTCCAGTCCGCAATGGATGGAGTACACCGGCCAGTCGCGCGAGGCGAGCCTCGGTCGAGGCTGGTTGCGCGCAGTCCATCCCGACGACCGGTCGGCGGCAGAGGCGGCGTGGGCATCTTCGTCGCAGACTGTGCAACCCGTGGATTTCGAAGGCCGCATCTACTGCAAGGACGAATCGCGCTATCACCACTTCCGGACGCGCGCCAACCCGGCCCGCAGCGAGACGGGTCGCGTCATCGAATGGCTGGGCACATGTACCGACGTCGACGATCTGCTGCAGATGCAGGCGCGGCAGGAGGTGATGATGGCCGAGGTTCAGCACCGTACCCGCAACCTGCTGGCGGTGGTGCGATCGATTGCCACACAGACCCTTCGCACCAGCGCCTCCCTCGAAGCCTTCGGGGTGGAATTCAATCATCGCCTCGAGGCCCTGTCGCGAGTGCAGGGCATGTTGAGCCGCTCGGAGGAGCAGCGGATCACGATCGGCTCGCTGGTGCGCATGGAGCTCGATGCGCTGGGCGTAGCGGGGTCGCACGCCGACCGCATCGTCATCGAAGGGCCCGATGTTCCGTTGCGGAAGTCGGTCGTGCAGACACTAGCCCTCGCGCTGCACGAGCTTGCAACCAACGCCCGGAAGCACGGTGCGCTCAACGGCGACGGGGGGCAGCTGCGCATCAGCTGGCGCGTCTACGGGACCGAATCCGGGATCCAGAGGCTTGCCGTCGACTGGCACGAGCAGACGGCGAGTCGAGTTGCCGCCGTGGTCGACGCAGTCCGCAGCAGCTTCGGACGTCAGCTCATCGAATCGGCGCTGCCCTATTCACTGGGCGCAAAGACGCAGTTCGATCTGACCGACTCGGAGCTTCGCTGCAGCATCGATCTGCCGCTCGAACGCGACCGGCCGACGCGGCCGGACTGATCACCGTCGAGCGAGCCTGCGGGGTGCGGTTTCGCGCAGACCGACGGCAACCAGCGTCCCGAGCGCCGCCAGCGCGAGCAGCATCCACATCGGCGCCTCGAGGCCGAACCGGTCTGCGGCTGCACCGGCGATCAAGGGCGACAGCACGCCGCCGAGAATCTCGGATATCCCCATGCAGAGACCGAGTGCGAGCGGAATGCGGGTGGCGGCGACGCTTTCGGACGGCACCGTAGCCATGAACAGCGGAAAGGCCCCGGTGATGGTCCAGCCGACGAAGAACAACGCGCCGAGCACCCACGCCGAGCCCACGTAGAACAGCGCGGCCAGCGGCAGGATCGATCCGAGGGCGGCACTGCCGATCATGAGAGGCCGGCGCCCGAGCCGGTCCGAGAGGGCGGGTACGAGCGTCGAAGCGAGCGTTGCCGAAATGCCGAGCGTTCCGATCAGCCAGCTCATGGTCTTCGGATCGAACCCTCGGGTCTGCGTCAGGAACAGTGGCATGAACGACCAGCACACCACGAGGTAGGAAACCAGCAGCACGCCGAGCACGACGCAGCGGAAGACGTTGGGCTCCTTCAGCACGTCCACGAAGCGGCCTTCGAGCGCGCTCGCAGCCGCACTGCTCGCCGGCTGTACCGGCGACCGCACCACCCACGCGAGCAGCAGTGCCATCAGGACGCCCGGCGCTCCGGCGATGAAGAACGCCTCGCGCCAGCCCAGCGCGGTCGCGAACGCGACGAGTACTACGGGCGCCACGAACGACCCCATCAGGCTCGAGCCAAAGCCCTGCGCAACGCCCATTGCGAAACCGCGATGGCGGTGAGACACCTCGGTGGCGATCAACGCCTGGCTGACGGGCATGATGCCGCCTTCGGCGAGGCCCATCAGCAGACGGGTCGCGAGCAGCATGCCGAACGAGGTTGCGAGTCCGGAACCGAATGAACAGATGGAGAAGGCCAGCGTGCACAGCACCAGCAGCGTCTTGCGGGACGCGTGCCGGTCGACCAGCGCGCTGATGCCCAGCGCGGCAAGCGCCCACGTCAGCGACAGGGCGCCGGCCAGCGCGCCGACCTGCGTGTTGTTCAGGCCGAGCTCCGGCTGGATGAACGGCATCAGGAAGCTGACCGCATTCCGGTCGAACAGCACGAGCCCGAAATTGAGGCTGAGCAGGCTCGTGAGCGCGATCTGGTAGCCGACGGCTCGCGGCGAACCCGCCGTCCCGGTCATGGCGCGAAACGCGACAGCACTTCGCCTGACCAGCCCATGATCGATTTGGACCGGATGCGCCAGACTCCGTCCACCTTCGCGACGACGTCGAGGACGTGTCCGCACCAGTGCAGGTGCGGCGGTTGCGGCGGATGGTTGATCGTCGCCCACGCGTAGGAACGGACGACCCAGTGATCGACGCGGCCGCGCGGATCGGCCTCGAACAGGAACTGCGCCATCTGGTGCTGGTGACCGGGGAAGTCGGCCCGGTCATGGAACTTCAGCACCAGCTTGCGGATCTCCGCCTGGCCGGTGCGGATCTCGAGTGTGCCATCACGCGTCTCTTCAGTGACCTCGGCGTCGTCGGTGAACAAGGCCACGTAGCCGTCGGTATCGCCTGTATCGAGCGCCCAGCTGTAGCGTGCGTACAGTTCCAGGATCTCGAGGCGGTCCTGTATTCCCGGTTTCATGGCGCCGACCCCCAACCGTGTGTCGGTCGAGTGTAGCCGTTCAGCACACGAGCAGTATCTTCGCGATTCCCCCCTGTTCGGCGAGCCGGTGCGCTTCGGCCGCCTGTTGCAGCGACATCCTGCGGCCGATCGGCAGCACGAACCGGCCGTCGCGCAAGTCGTCGGCGTACTCGCGCACTTTCGCGGGATCGGGCGTCGCGAACACGCGTGACACGGTCACGTGCGGATGTTGCGTCGGCGCCGACTGCGGCAGCACCGACGCGTAACCGAACACGCCCCCGGCACGTACCCGGCCCAGCAGTTTCACGGCCGTGGGGCCACCCACCGTATCCGCGACGGCATCGAGCGGCGGCAGCGCGCCGATCGCGGCGTCGTCGTCGATGGCGACGACTGAGGCGGCGCCAAGGGCGAGTGCATCGGCGAGCTGGCTGCGACGGACCCCGGCGATGACATCGGCTCCGAGCTTTCGCGCGCAATGCACAGCGGCACGACCGACACCGCCGAGCGCGCCGCTGACGAGCACCCTCATGCCGGACGCAATGCGCGCTGCGCCACGGACCAGCTGGTCACCCGTCAGCGCGACCAGCGGCAGGGCGCCCGCGTCCGTGAGATCGACGCCGTCGGGGAGATGCGTGAGTTTCGCTTCGTCCACTGCGACGAACTCCGCGTAAGTCGCTTCGGCCATCGCGAGGACGCGGTCGCCCGGTTTGAACGTGCGCACCTCGGCGCCGACAGCCCGCACGATGCCAGCGACGTCCTTGCCGAGAATCGCAGGCAGCGTCAGCGGAAAATCCCGCTGGCGGACGCCGGAGCGGATCTTCCAGTCGATCGGATTGACGCTGGTCGCCGTTGTCGCAACCAGTACGCCGGTCGGACCGATCGACGGCTCGGCAACGTCTTCGTCCCACTGCAGAACGTCGGGGCCGCCATAGTCATGAAGCCGGATCGCGCGCATCGCTTCACTCTCCCGAAAAACGTGGCGAACCCGGATGCTGGGCGCCGCGGGACGGGCTTGCAATGGATGTCGGCGGTCACTGACCGAAGCGGTAACGGACTCCGAGCAGGAACTGGCGCGGCGCCCCCGGCGCCAGGAAGGTGGAATAGCGCAAGGGGCGCTCGCCATCGACGATCGGAGCATCGAACGGCCTTGCCTGGAAGTTGCCGTTCGGGAGGAACGGCATCGCGCCGAGCTGACCCGACGTTGCGTAGGTGCGGTCCAGCGCATTGTTGACCTGCGCATAGAGTGTCAACGCCTCGACTGGACGGAACTCCGCGCCCAGATTCACGACGGTGTAACCGCCGAACCGGCCGTTGCCGAGGTAGTACATGGCATCTGCTTCGTGCCCGCCGTTCTCGTTGCCGCGCACGGTCGAGCCTCCGGTGAACGACGCATCGGCCTGCAGAGCAAGCCGGCTGGTCAGGTCCCACTGGGCCGAAGCCTTGGCGATGTGGCGCGGAACGAGCGGGATGCGGTTCCCGGGCTCGATGTCGATTTCGCCCTCGAAGCCGGGCCCCGTCTGGTTCGAGCTGTTGCCTCCACCATTGACCGTTTCGTTGCTGCGGTAGGTCGCGTCGAGATAGGTGTAGTGCAGACCGAACGTCCAGCTGCTCACTGTCGAGTCGGCGTTGAGCTCGATGCCCTGGCGCCGGGTCTGGCCGAAGTTGCGGAAGTAGCCGAAGCCGGCCTGATCGTCGGCGACGAACAGGATGTCGTCGCGGCTGTCGCCGCGGAATGCCGTCGCGGACCAGCGCAAGGCGTCCGAGGCGAGCCCGCGAACGCCGACCTCGAGGGTGCGAGTGACGACCTGATCGAGTGGCGGATCGCCCGCCATCGCGTTCGGCAATCGGCACGGACTGTCCGGGTCCGCGCAGCCGAGCTCGATGGCCGACGGCGCGCGACTCGACTGCGCGAGGTTGCCGAAGAGCGCGAGGCCGGGCGCGGCCTGCCACACGACTCCGAGGGAGGGGTTCAGTTTCGTGAACCTGTGATCGCCATCGAGCGAACCGGGGCCGCCACCGGGAGTGATCGCATCCGTACTGCGCGTGCGACTGCGATCGTAACGCGCGGCGACATTGACGCGCAGCGCTGTGGCCAGCGCGATCGAATCGGCGAAGAACAGGCTGTACGTGCTGGTGTCGCCGTCGAGGTCGACGCGGGAGTCGAATGCGTTCCCGGAATCCTGCGTGCCGTCGGCAAAGGCGCCGGGCCCGTCCACGGTGATGATCGCCCGGTCGGGAGTCAGGTAACCGAACTGCGAGCTCTGCACGAAGTGCTGTCGGCTCGCGTCGAACGATGCGCCTGCGATCAGGCGGTTGGCTCGTCCACCGAGCTCATGCGTGCTGATGACCTGCGCAGAAGCGCCATACACGTGCTGCGAAAGGACGCCCCGGTTCGCGAGCCCGTTGCATTTCTCGTTGGGCTCCTCGTTCGACAGGGCATTGGCGATGCACCGTGCGTTCGGGAACGGGGTGTCGGCCTGCGTCTCACCGGGCTGGTCGAGGTTCTCGCCGAGCGCGTCCTCGTTGATGTCGCCATTGAACGTCCGCGTGCGGATGTTGCGATACCACGCATTGCCGGAGACGGTCAGTGCATCGCTCAGCGCGTGACTGCCCTGCAGGTTGAGCAGGCTCGACCGGTTCCGCGTGTTGTCGGGCCTGGTATACACGCTGTCCGCGTCCTGCTGCAGCAGCCGATATTCCTGCAACCCGTTTCCGGTCAGGTCGGTGTCCGCCAGGGCGGCTGTCACGCTCAGCTCGGATACATCGCCGCGCCAGCCGAGCTTGGCGAAAACCTGCTTCGCGTCCGAGGGTGAATCGGCGCGCCAGCCGTCCTCCCGGAACCGGTTGGCCGTCGCATACCAGTGGAACCCGTTGGTCGAATGGCCGCCCGTCTGCGCCTCGATCTGGCTGCGGTCGTAGCTGCCATAGGCAACGTGGACCTCGTTGCCCGGGGCCGAGTATCCATCCCGCGTCTGCAGCGACAGCGCGCCGCCCAGACTGTTGAAGCCGAACAGGGGGTTGCCGCCGCCGAGCAGCTCGACCCGTTCGATGGCGGCGCGGGGAATCAGATCCCAGCTCACGACATCGCCAAACGGCTGGTTCAGCCGCACGCCATCGACATATACCGAGAGCCCTTGCGGCGTGCCGAGCAGCGGGGACGCGGTGTAGCCGCGGAAGCTGACATCCGGCTGCAGCGGATTGTTCTGGTTCTCGTTGACGTAGACGCTGCCGAGCGTGCGATTGAGGAACGACGAGAGATCGGAAGCGTGGCTGCGCTGGATTTCCTTCGCGCTTGCGGTCTGCGCGGCGACCGCCAGCTCTTCGACTGACTGCTGACCGCCGTAGGGCGTCACGCCGACAACGACGACGGTGTCGAGAGGCTCGGATGCGGGATCGGCGGCGACGGTTGCGGTCGCCGCGAGGATCGTGCCGACCGCGAAGGCGGAAGAGAAACGGGGCATGCCTGGTCCTGCTGTTTTCATGTATCGGCGCGGGCGCGATATTGGGAGGCGGCGAAGCTGGCTTCCACAGAGGAATTCCCGCGCGGGTCGGGAGCCTCTCCCTTGGGGACTGCACCGCGTGTGTGCGATGGGCGCGCGCAGCGACCTTTCTCCGTGCGCTGCCCGGGGTGATCAACCATCCCGACCGCTGCTGATGGGCCGCGACGCTGGCGCGCCCCTTGCATATCCAGCCATCGATCGATGGACAAAGGCGTCCTTCCCGCGAAAGAGCGGGAGGACGCCTTTTTCGTTTGGGCGAGTGGAACGAGGAGGTGGGGTGATGCGCAAGGTGGGCAGGGTTTCATTGTTGTCGGCGGGACCGGGCGATCTCGATCTGCTGACGGTCCGGGCGGTCAGGGTGCTCGCGGGCGCGCAGGTCCTGCTGATCGACGATCTGGTCGACCCGGCCATCGCGACGCTTGCGCCGTCGGCGCGCGTCATCGATGTCGGCAAGCGCGGAGGACGGCGATCGACCTCGCAGCAGTTCATCTGCAATCTGCTGCGACGCTGCGCGATCCAGGGGTATGACGTCGTGCGCGTGAAGGGCGGAGAGGCGCTGCTGTTCGGTCGCGCGGGCGAGGAAATCGACTACCTGCGCGCCCACGGCATCGAGGTCGCGATCGTGAACGGCATCACGGCCGGCGTCGCCGCCGCAGCGAGCCTCGGTGCCTCACTGACGCACCGGGATCATTGCCATGGCGTGACCTTCGTCACCGCACACACGCATTCCCATGGCCAGCCCGACTGGGCGGCATTGGCGAAGACCGGCACCACCCTCGTCATCTACATGGGCGCTGCGCGGCTCGAATCGATCTGCAGCGGGCTGATGGCGAGTCTGCCAGCCGAAACGCCCGCGGCGATCGTGCAATCGGCCACCTGTGCGGGCGAGCGGCGCCTCGTGTCGACGCTCGCGGCGCTCCCCCAGGCGGCGCGGATGGCAGGGTTTGCGAGTCCAGCCATCATTCTCATCGGCAACGCGCTGGCGAGCGCGAACGGCGGTGTGTCATCCAATGCTTCGCAGCCAGCCCGGCTGGCGGCTGCGCGATGAGGCGCACTCGTACGTGGGTCGTGGCGTTCGCCCTGCTGCTCGCGGACTGGCCTGCGATGGCCAGTGACCTGGCCCGCGCTTTCCAGGGCGCGAGTCCGATTCTCGACGCCAGGCTGCGCTACGAATCGGTCGATCAGCAACCGTTCCTCGACGAGGCTCGCGCAGTCACGCTGCGCACGCGTTTCGGCGTGCGCACGGCTGCGGCCTGGCATACCTCGCTCCTGCTCGAGGGCACCGCAACCGTGCCGCTGGACGACCGTTACAACAGCACGACCAATCGTCGCTCGGCATTTCCTGTCGTTGCGGACCCGGAAAATTACGCGTTGAACCGGCTGCAGCTCGTCAACACGACTCTGCCGGGCACCACGGTGACGCTCGGGCGTCAGCGCCTGAACCTCGACGACCAGCGATTCGTCGGCAGTGTCGGTTGGCGCCAGACCGAGCAGACATTCGATGCGCTTCGCGTCGTCGGCAAGCCCGGCGAATTCACGTTCGACCTGACCTATGCCAACCAGGTCAACCGCGTCTTCGGCCGGGACGGCGAACCGGGCGCGAACGCCGGCCGTTTCCACGGCGACAACTGGCTGTTGAATGTCGCGTGGCAGAACCCGCTGGGGAAGCTGACGGCATTCGGCTATCTGGTGGACCTGCGCGATACGCCCCAGCCGGTGCGCGATTCGACGCGCACGCTCGGGCTGCGGCTCGCCGGTGCACGCTCCGCAGGCGGCGTCAGCCTCGCCTATGTGGTGTCGTACGCGGCCCAGCGCGATTACGCACGCAACCCGCTCTCGTTCGACAACGACTACTGGCTGGCGGAGCTGACCGGGAGCCGCGGCGCCTTCAGTCTCGGCGCCGGAATGGAGTGGCTTCAGGGCGATGGTGTCAAAGGCTTCAGCGCACCGCTCGGAACGCTGCACAAATTCCAGGGCTGGGCCGACAAGTTCCTGACCACGCCCGCGAACGGCCTGCGAGGACGTCTACGTGAACGCCGGCTATCAGAGGAAAGCGGTCGGTGCTTTCGACGCGTTGGGCGTCGCGCTCGTGTGGCACCGCTTCGAATCGCAGCGCCTGTCGATCGACTACGGCGACGAACTCGACGTGCAGCTGCAGGTGACGCGCTCGCGCGTGACCGCGATGCTCAAGTATGCCGACTATCGCGCTTCAGCCGCGACGCCCATCGGCGCGCGCGATACCCGTAAACTATGGGCGCAGGTGGAGTTCGCCTGGTAGACGGAATCGTTCGTGCAGGCGTGATGACCGACATCGACCTCAAGGTGCTCATCGTCGACCAGAATCTGACGCGCGCGTCGATCCTGGAAGAGGGCCTCCGTGAAGCCGGCTATCGGCGGCTCGTCGTCGTGCACGACATGCAGAATCTGCTGCGGCGTATCGTCGACGAGGAGCCCGACGTGATCCTGATCGACCTCGAAAACCCGAACCGCGACGTGCTGGAGCAGATGTTCCAGGTGTCGCGTGTCGTCCACCGGCCCGTCGCGATGTTCGTCGACCGGTCGGACTCGAGCATGATCGAGGCGGCGATCGACGCGGGCGTGGGTACCTACGTCGTCGACGGGCTGCGCAAGGAGCGGGTCAAGGCCATCGTCGATACGACCATCAGCCGGTTCAGGGCCTTCAACCGCTTGCGCGAAGAGCTGAAGGAGACGCGCCAGTTGCTCGAGGATCGCAAGCTCGTCGATCGTGCCAGGGGAATCCTGATGAAGCAGCGTGGCATCGGTGAGGAGGAGGCGTACGTGCTGATGCGCAATGCCGCGATGGCCGACAATCTCCGGATGGGGCAGGTGGCGCAGAGCATCATCACCGCTTCGAAACTGCTGAAATGAGCGCCAACCCGATGACACCGCTGACGCTCGGGTTCATGCCGTTGCTCGATTGCGCGACGCTGGTCGTCGCTGCGAATCGGGGGTTCGCCGAGGCCGAAGGCATCGCGCTTCGCCTGGTGCGTGAAACCTCCTGGGCGAACATCCGCGATCGCGTCATCGTCGGGCACTTCGCGGCCGCGCAGATGCTCGGCCCGATGGTGGTCGCCTCCTCGCTCGGAGTCGGGCAACTGCACGTGCCGATGGTCGCACCGATAGCGCTGGGCCTCGGCGGCAATGCGATCACGGTGTCCGGCGCGTTGTGGTCGCAGATGTCGTCGCAGGGCGCCGCGCTCGGTGCGGCTCCGGGCCCTCAGGCCGCTGCGCTGGCTCGTGTGGTCGCGCAGCGCACGAGAAGCGGGCAGGGGCTGCTCACCTTCGCCATGGTGTTCCCGTTCTCCTGCCACAACTATCTCCTGCGGTACTGGCTCGCCTCGGTCGGCATCGATCCTGATCGCGACGTACGACTCGTCGTGCTGCCCCCGCCGCTCCTGGTCGATGCACTTCGCAACGGACAGATCGACGGGTTCTGCGTGGGTGAGCCGTGGAACAGTCTCGCGGTCGAGGCGGGCATCGGCTGCATCGCGGCGGTGACCAGCGACCTATGGCCGTCCGGACCGGAGAAGGTGCTCGGCATGCGCCGTGACTGGGCCGAGCGCCACCCCGACCTGGTCGCACGGCTGGTGCGTGCGATCGATGCGGCCTCCCGATGGTGCGATGACGCTGCCCATCACGAAGACCTCGCGGCACTGCTCGGCGAGCCGCGCCACGTTGGCGCTCCTGCCAGCGTGCTTCAAGCCGCGCTCGCGGGCCGCCTGCCGTTCGCTCAAGGCGCCGCTGCATTCTCGCGTCCGGAGTTCATCGCCTTTGCGCGTCATGGCGCCGCATCGCCGGCGCCGGAGCACGCGGCGTGGTTCCATGCGCAGATGGTGCGCTGGGGTCAGGTGACGGCCGCGGACGGTGCGCTGGAAATTGCCACCTCGAGCTATCGGCCCGACCTGTATCGAAGCGCAGTCGCCGGTTCGCCGCTCAGCGCCACGGTGCCGGCGGCTCGCGCCGTTCGGCTCTTCGATACGCCCGAACGCTGACCACACGGGTCAGCGCCAGGCCAGACTCGCGATGAGTGCAGCCAGCAGCAGCGCGGACACGGCTTGCCAGAATCGCACCGGGTTGCGCTCGAGCAGCGGCAGCCGGCGCAGATTCACCGGTTCGCCCTGCGACAGGCTGTCCTCGAGCACCAGCGCGAGTTCGAGCAGATCGCCGTAACGCGCGGCCGGGTCGGGATCGATTGCACGCGCCAACCGGTGTTCGAGCCACGCGGGCAGGTCGGGCCGGTAACGGGACAGCGGTACCGCCGAGGAGAATCGCGGTCGCGTGAAGGGCTCGATCTCTCCGAACGGGTAGCGCCCGGTGAAGGTGCGGTAGAGCGTAACGCCGTACGCATACTGGTCCGACGCTTCGGTCCCGGCCTCGCCGTCGAACAGTTCGGGCGCCATGTAGCTCGGCGTGCCCGGTATGTCGCCGGCGGGGAAGTCCTCGAGCCGCGGCAGTCGCACGACACCGAGATCGATGAGCCGCAAACCGCCGCCTTCTTCGAGCAGGACGTTGTCGGGCTTGATGTCGCGATGGATGATGCCCGCTCGATGCAGCACCGCGACCGCTTTCGCGAGCTTCATCGCGATGTCGACGCCCTCGCGAAGCGTCACGCGTGGTGTGCGCAGCAAGCGCCGTTCGAGCGTCTCGCCGCGGTAATAGGGCATGACCGAGTACAGACAGGTCTGTCGCTCGGGTGGCAGCTCGATCACTTCGCCGAGGTAAGGACTGTGGAGCTGCGCCGACACCCACGCCTCCCGGACGAACGCGAGGTGATAAGTCCGATCGCTCGCCACCTTCGGTTGGGGAAACTTCAACACCACTTCGGTGCCGGTCAGCGTGTCCGTGGCGCGCACCAGGCGGCTGTAACGTCCGTCTGACACCAACGCACCGACGCGAAATCCGTCGACCTGCTGCCCCTCGGTCGGAGGAGGATGGATCGGCAGCGAGGCAAAATGGCCCTGCAGCTCCGGTGCCGCTGCGCCCGGCACGTCGAGCACGTCGACGATGATGCAACTGGCGTTGTCCTGGCTGCCGGCCGACAGCGCGGCGTCGATGATGTGTCCGGCGTCTTCGTTGGGCGCGCGCCGCCGCAGCAGCAAGGTACGCAATTCGCGATCGCTCAGCGATCCGTGCACGCCGTCCGTGCACAACAACAGCCGATCGTGCGCGCGCAGCGGCTGCAGCCGATGGTCGAGCCGCACCTCCTGCTCCATGCCGATGGCACGGCTCAGCACGTGACGCAGGTCGGGGTGGCTCAGCGTGTGATCGTCCGTCAGGCGCGTCAGCTGTTCTTCGTGGAGCAGGTATGCGCGCGTGTCGCCCACGTGCAGCACATGCACGTTGCGACCCCGCAGTACCAGTGCGGTGAAGGTCGTCGCGGCGGAGGCCAGCGCCCGATCCGCGCGCGCCATTCCATGCAGCCATGCGTTGATCGCGCCGACTACTCGAGCCGCGTTGCGCGCAACGCCTTCCGTCGGCGGAGCGCTCGAGTGCCCGTCGAGGAAGCTTCGTACGACGATCTCGGCGGCGATACGCCCGCCGCTGCCATGGCTGACCCCGTCGGCGATTGCGACTGCCTGGCCTTGTGGTGCGGTCTCGAACGGCGGTCCGAAACAGAGGCCGACGTAGTCCTGGTTCTCGTCGCGTCGGCCGCTCCGTGTGCAGAAGCCCGCATTCACTCGCAGCAGGCGGTTGTCCGTGACCAAACAAGTGCTCCATCGGGCGCGAATGCCCATTCGAGGTGCAGCCGATCCGGGGAGGAGCCGCCATTGGCTCCGGCGCGGCCCGTGGGGGGGGCCTCGATGCGGCAGCGAGTCTGGCACACCGTTTGCACCCTTCTGCAGCGGGAGTGCGGTGATTCCCGTCACCCGGCCACATGCAACGACTGTAACGGCGCAGTCGGCACTCCAACAACCCGGTTCGCTCTGCTTCGAGTTTCAACCCTTCTCGGGAGATGCACGTCATGGACGCTGGTTTCTGGAAATCCGGTCACAAGCCGACGCTGTTCGCGGCGTTCTTCTATTTCGACATCAGCTTCATGGTGTGGGTGCTGCTCGGCCCGCTCGGCGTGGCGATTGCCGCCGATCTCGGTCTGTCGCCGGCGCAGAAGGGCTTCATGGTCGCCGTTCCCGTGCTGGCCGGTGCCTTGCTGCGCGTGGTGAACGGCATGCTCGTCGATCGCCTCGGTCCGAAGCTCACCGGTCTGCTCGGACAGCTCGTGGTGATCGCCGGACTCTTCGCCGCCTGGACGATCGGAGTCGACGGCTTCGGCGGAATACTGCTCGTCGGCGTCATACTCGGCGTCGCGGGCTCGGCGTTCGCCGTCGCCCTGCCGCTCGCCTCGCGCTGGTATCCGCCGAGATACCAGGGCACCGCGCTCGGTATCGCCGGGGCGGGCAACTCGGGTACCGTCTTCGCCGCGCTGTTCGCGCCGACCCTGGCCATCGCATTCGGCTGGCGCAACGTGCTGGGCCTCGCGATCCTGCCGCTGATCGTGGCACTGATCGCCTACGTGCTGCTCGCGCGTGATGCGCCGGATGCCCCGCCACGCAAACCCCTGGCCGCGTACTTCGCGCCGCTCGCGAACGGTGACACGTGGTGGTTCATGTTCTTCTACGCAGTGAGCTTCGGCGGGTTCTCGGGTCTCTCGTCGTCGCTGACGATCTACTTCAACGACGAGTTCGGTCTCACGCCGGTCATGGCGGGCTATTTCACCGCGGCCTGTGTGTTCGCGGGCTCGCTCGTTCGTCCGATGGGCGGCGCGCTCGCCGACCGCATCGGGGGCATACGCACGCTGACCGCGACCTACACCGTCGCTGCGCTCGCGCTGTTCGTCGTCAGCGCCAACCTCCCGACCGCGCTGTCGGCCGCATCGGTGTTCGTCGTGGCAATGCTCGCCCTCGGCATGGCCAACGGCGCGGTGTTCCAGCTGGTGCCGCAGCGATTCCGTGACGAGATCGGCGTGATGACGGGCCTGGTCGGCATGGCCGGCGGCATCGGCGGTTTCTACCTCGCCTCGAGCCTGGGGCTCGCCAGACAGTTCACTGGTAGTTACGCGAGCGGCTTCCTGATCTTCGGCGCCCTTGCGCTCACGGCGCTGATAGGGCTCGTCAGCGTCAAGCGGCGCTGGCGTACGACGTGGGGTGCGGTCGCCCAGGCGCGGATCTAGAGATGACCATGGACAACGCCACGATCCGCACAGAGAGGCTCGTCGTCATCGGCAACGGCATGGTCGGGCCAGCGGTTCGTCGAGAAATTGCTCGCTCTCGGAAATCGCTTCGTGATCACCGTTCTGTGCGCAGAGCCTCGGCCTGCCTACGACCGCGTCCAGCTCTCCGGCTTCTTCGCCGGCAAGAGTGCCGAAGATCTTGCCCTGGTCCAGCCGCAGTTCTTCGTCGAGAACGACATAGCGCTGGAGCTGTCGGAGAGGGCGATTTCGATCGACCGGGACGCGCGCGTGGTGCACACGGCATCGGGGCGCCAGTTCCCGTACGACCGGCTGGTCCTCGCGACCGGTTCGTACCCGTTCGTGCCGCCCATTCCCGGCAACGATCGAGCGGACTGCCACGTCTACCGCACGATCGAGGATCTGGTAGCGATTCGCGAGGCGAGCCGGCGCGCACGCAGTGGCGTCGTCATCGGCGGCGGGCTGCTGGGGCTCGAGGCCGCAAAAGCGCTGCTCGATCTCGGCCTGGAGACGCATGTCGTCGAGTTCGCGCCGCGTCTCATGGCAGTGCAGGTGGATGAGGGCGGCGGACGGGTGCTGCGCAAGCACATCGAGGCACTGGGCGTGCGGGTGCACCTCGCCAGGTCGACGGCCGCGATCGAGCCCGGTACGCAGGCGCAGCACGTGCTGCGTTTCGCGGACGGCGAATCGATCGAAGCCGACATCGTGCTGTTCTCCGCTGGTATCCGGCCCGAAGACACGCTCGCGCGCGGCGCGGGACTCGAAGTCGGAGCACGCGGCGGCATAGTCGTCGACGAGGAATGCCGGACCAGCGACCCGCTGATCCATGCCATCGGCGAATGCGCGGTGTGGCAGGGCAAGGTCTTCGGGCTGGTCGCGCCCGGCTACCGCATGGCCGAAGTCGCCGCGGCATCGCTCGCCGGGGGCGCCGCACGGTTCGAAGGCGCCGACCTCAGCACCAAGCTGAAGCTGCTCGGCGTCGATGTCGCATCGCTCGGCGATGCGCACGGCGCCACGGCCGGTTCCCGCAGCTGCACGTTGGTCGATGAACGTGCCGGCACGTACAAGAAGCTGGTCGTCAGTGAGGATGGCAAGCGGTTGCTCGGTGCCGTGCTGGTCGGCAATGCCGACGATTACGGGCAGTGGCTGCAGATGATGCTGCATTCGATGCCGCTGCCGGTGCGACCGGAATCGCTGCTGCTGCCGGCCGGGGACGGTGATGCCGCCGCGACCGGTCCTGGCGTGGCCGCACTGCCGGCGGCTGCACAGATCTGCTCCTGCAACGGTGTCTCGAAGGGTGACATCTGCTCGGCGGTCGCGGCGGGCTGCGTGACGCTCGGTGGGATGAAGAAGAAGAACAAGGCCGCCAGCTCGTGCGGCGGCTGCGCGCAGCTCGTCACGCAGATCATCAAGGCGGAGCTCGCCCGCAGTGGTGTCGCGGTGAACGATCATCTGTGCGAGCACTTTCCGTATTCGCGGCAGGAGCTCTTCCACCTGGTGAAAGCCGGCCAGCTGAAGACGTTCGCCGAGCTGCTCGGAAAGCATGGCAAGGGCATCGGCTGCGAGATCTGCAAGCCCACCGCCGCATCGATATTCGCATCGCAGTGGAACGAGTTCGTGCTCGCGCGCGACAAGGCTCCGTTGCAGGACACGAACGACTACTACCTCGCCAACCTGCAGAAGGACGGCACGTACTCGGTGGTGCCGCGCGTGCCCGGCGGCGAGATCACGCCCGACCGGTTGCTCGTGATCGCGCAGGTCGCGAAGAAGTACGACCTCTACACGAAGATCACCGGTGGGCAGCGCATCGATCTGTTCGGCGCGCAGGTGAACCAGCTGCCGGACATCTGGCGCGAGCTGACCGATGCCGGCTTCGAATCGGGGCATGCGTACGGGAAGTCGCTCCGCACGGTGAAATCGTGCGTCGGTTCGACCTGGTGCCGCTACGGCGTGCAGGACAGCGTCGGCTTCGCGATCGAGCTCGAGAACCGCTACAAGGGTCTTCGTTCGCCGCACAAGATCAAGTTTGCCGTGTCGGGCTGCACGCGCGAATGTGCCGAAGCGCAGAGCAAGGACGTGGGAATCATCGCGACGGAGAAGGGCTGGAACCTCTACGTCTGCGGCAATGGCGGCATGAAGCCGCGGCACGCGGACCTGCTCGCGAGCGACATCGATCGTGACACGCTGGTCCGGTACGTCGACCGGTTCCTGATGTTCTATGTGCGAACGGCCGACCGGCTGCAACGCACGGCGAGCTGGCTCGAAAATCTGGAAGGCGGGCTCGACTACCTGAAACAGGTGGTCTGCAACGACAGCCTCGGCCTCGCCTCCGAGCTCGAGGCGGCAATGGAGTCGATCGTCGGCACGTACGAATGCGAATGGAAGAAGGCGATCGACGATCCGCAGACGCTGAAGCGGTTCCGACATTTCGTCAACACCGACCAGCTCGACCCTTCGGTCCACACCGTCAGCGAGCGAGGACAACGGCGGCCCGCGTCCGCGAGCGAGCGCCTGACGCTCGTGGAGGCGGGCTCATGAGCAGCCTGCAGAAGCATCGCGAGTTCGTCTGCGACATCGATGACGTGCTCGACGGCGGTGGCGTCTGTGCGCTGCTCGATGGAGAGCAAGTCGCGCTATTTCGCGTCGGCCAGACTGTCTTCGCGCTGGAGAACCGCGACCCGTTCAGCGGTGCGAACGTGCTGGCGCGCGGCATTGTCGGTGACGTCGGCGGCGAACTGGTGGTCGCCTCGCCGGTGTACAAGCAGCATTTCAGCCTGACTACTGGCCGGTGCCTGGAAGACGACTCGGTTGCCCTGCGCACATGGACGTGTGGCGTGCTCGATGGTCGGGTGTGGGTCGAGAGCCTCCGGGTGCCCAGCCACCGTGCCGGGTCGGTCGGTCGCCGACGCCTGGTCGTTGTCGGCAACGGCATGGCGGCGATGCGAACGGTCGAAGAATTGCTGACCGAAGCGCCCGATCTGTACGACATCACCGTGTTCGGTGCCGAGCCGCGTGGCAACTACAACCGCATCCTGCTGTCGCCGCTCCTCGCCGGTGAAAAATCCTGGGGTGACATCGAGACGCACCCGCTCGCGTGGTACGAGCGTAACGGCATCCGGCTGCACGCGGGCGAGCCGGTCACGCAGATCGACCGCCGTCAACGGCGCGTGATCTCGGCAAGCGGCATTGCGGTCTCGTATGACCGCCTGCTGCTCGCGACCGGGTCGCAGCCGACCTCCCTCGCGGTACCGGGTGCGGAGCTGCCGGGCATAACGGTGTTCCGCAGTCTCGATGACGTCGACTCGATGCTGGCGGCGACCCGCAATTCGCGGCGCGCGGTCGTGATAGGTGCCGGACTGCTCGGACTCGAGGCGGCCAGCGGGCTGCTCCGGCAAGGTATGGACGTGACGGTCGTGCACCGGAACGCATGGCTCATGGACCGGCAGCTCGATCGGGCTGCAGGAGAGCTGCTGCAGTCGGACCTCGAGCGGCGCGGCCTGCGCTTCTGTCTGCAGGGGCGGACCAACGCATTCGAGGGCATCGACCGGGTCGCCGCCGTCGCCCTGGAGGATGGACGCCGACTCGCCGCCGAGCTCGTCGTCATTGCCACGGGTATCGCACCTCGCACCGAGCTCGCGCGAGCGTGCGGTCTGCGGTGCGACCGCGGCATTCTCGTCGACGACACGATGCAGACGTTCGACCCCTCGATCTATGCAGTGGGTGAATGCGTGCAGCATCGCGGCTCGACCTACGGCCTCGTCGCGCCGCTGTGGGAGCAGGCACGGGTGTGTGCCGCGCATCTGGCGGAACACGGGGCGACGCGCTATCGCGGTTCGATGCCCGCGACGCAGCTGAAGGTCACCGGTATCGAGCTGTTCTCGGCCGGTGACATCGAGGCCGGAGCGAACACCGAAACGCTGCGCTACTCCGACGCGGAGCGGGGCGTCTACAAGCGCCTCTTCATCGAAGCGAACCGGCTGCGAGGCGTGGTGCTGTACGGTGATACGGCGAACGCGGCGTGGTACGCCGAGCTGATCGAGACCGCACGCGACGTGGCAGCGCTGCGCGAGCACATGCTTCTCGGCGGCCCCGATCTGCTGCAGAGGGAAGCATGACTGCGACGGTGCGGAGCACCTGTCCCTATTGTGGAGTCGGTTGCGGAATAAAGGCCGAGGTGCGCGCGGACGGGGCGGTCGAGGTGCGCGGGGACGGGGAACATCCGGCCAATCGTGGTCGTCTGTGTTCGAAGGGTACGGCGCTCGGCGCGACTCTCGGGCTTGTCGGGCGGTTGCTCGAGCCCGTCGTCGACGGACGGGTCGCGAGCTGGGACCACGCGCTCGACACGGTGGCGCAGCGCTTCGCCGACTGCATCGAACGATACGGTCCCGATTCGGTCGCGTTCTACGTGTCTGGACAGCTGTTGACCGAGGACTACTACGTCGTCAACAAGCTGGCCAAGGGTTATGTCGGCACGGCCAACATCGACACCAACTCGCGGCTCTGCATGGCATCGGCGGTGGCCGGACACCAGCGCGCCTTCGGCGAGGACCTGGTGCCAGTGTCGTACGAGGACCTCGAGCTCGCCGAACTGATCGTGTTGGTGGGCTCGAACCTCGCCTGGTGTCATCCGGTGCTGAAACAGCGCATCGATCGCGCGCGCGAGCTGCGACCGAACCTCCGAGTCGTAGTTGTCGATCCTCGCCGTACGGCGACCAGTGACGGCGTCGATCTGCACCTGCCGCTGCGTCCCGGAACCGACGTCATGCTGTTCAACGGGCTCATGACCTGGCTCGCGCGCAATGGTCACCTGGACGAACCCTACGTTGCGGCGCACACCGCCGGGATGGAAGCGGCTCTCGCTGCAGCCAGAGTCGTCAGCGCGGATGTCGATGCGACCGCCCAGGCGTGTGGTCTCGACTCCGCGGACGTACAGCGGTTCTTCGAACTCTTCGCGAGGCACCCGCGCACCGTCACGCTCTTTTCCCAGGGGGTCAACCAGTCGTCTGCCGGCACCGACAAGGTGAACGCGATCATCAACTGCCATCTGCTGACGGGACGCATCGGCAAGGTGGGGGCGGGACCGTTCTCGATCACCGGCCAGCCGAACGCGATGGGTGGCCGTGAGGTCGGGGGTCTCGCCTCACAGCTGGCCGCGCACCTGTCGCTCGAGGACCCTGCGCATCGACAGGCCGTGCAGCGGTTCTGGGGCAGCCCACGAATCGCACAGCGGCCCGGACTCAAGGCGGTCGATCTGTTCGACGCCATCGACGACGGCCGCATCCGTGCCGTGTGGATCATCGCGACCAACCCGGTGGTCAGCCTGCCCGATGCGGACGTGGCGCGCCGTGCCCTGCAGAAATGCGAGTTCGTGGCGGTGTCGGACTGCATTGCCGACACCGACACGACGCGGCTCGCACACGTGCTGTTGCCGGCCAGCGGCTGGGGCGAGAAGGATGGCACCGTCACCAATTCGGAACGGCTCATCTCGCGGCAGAGATCCTTCCTGCCGATGCCGGGCAACGCGAAGCCGGATTGGTGGATCGTCACCGAAGTGGCGCGACGCATGGGCTTCGGCTCAGGGTTCGATTTCGAGACACCGGCGCAGATCTTCGACGAATTCGCGCGCTTGACCGCAGTGTCCGTGGCGTTCGGTCGCAGACTCGATCTGACCGGTCTCATCGGCCTCGCCGACAGCGCGTACGGTAGCCTCGCGCCGGTCCGCTGGCCCGTTCCGGTAGCGGGGACCCACTCACGCCGCCTGTTCGCCGACGGTCTCTTCCCCACCCCCGACGGACGGGCGAGGTTCATCGCCACGGCCGCCCGGCTGCCGCGGCACCCGACCACGGACGAGTTTCCGCTGATCCTGAACACCGGCCGCATCCGCGACCAATGGCACACGATGACGCGCACCGGGCGTGCGCCGCAGCTCACGGCTCATGAACCGGAACCGTTCATCGACCTTCACGTCGAGGACGCTCGCGCGGCAGGCGTCGCGCCGGGCTCGCTGGCCCGCGTGACGTCGCGGTGGGGCCAGGCGGTGGTTCGGGTCCGCTGCAGCAACGACGTGGCGCGAGGCAGCGCCTTCGCCCCCATGCACTGGAGCGACGTCCATGCGTCGGCCGGGCGCGTGGGAGCCATCGTGAACCCGGTGGTCGACCCCGTTTCGGGTGAGCCCGAGTTCAAGCACACGCCGGTACGCGTTGCGCCGTTCGCGACCGACTGGCAGGGATTCCTGCTGATCCGCTCGAAGGTGGCACTTCCCGCTGCTTTCTGGTGGGCACGTTGCGATGCCGATGCCCATCATCGTTACGAAATCGAGGGGCCCGCCGGCGCTCGTCCCGACGCGGAATGGCTGCGCGCCCAGCTGCCGCCCGGCTCGTTCGAGCAGGTCGACTACGAGGATGCGGGTGCCGGCGTCCACCGCATCGCACTGTTGCAGGAGGGTCGGCTGATGGCTTGCCTCTTCATCGGCTCCCGGCGCGGCCTTCCGTCCCGAGAATGGCTGGGCGACCTGTTCGGCCTGCCGCTGTTGGCGTCTGCCGCGCGCGCCGCCTTGTTGACCGGGCATGCGCCCGGGGCCCGGCTCGATCCAGGGCCGCTCGTCTGCGCGTGTCACCGCGTCGGCGGCAACACGATCGTGCGCGCCATCAGTGAGGGGCACACGACCGTGGCAGCGATCGGTCAGAGCCTTCGTGCGGGCACGAACTGCGGCTCGTGCCGGTCCGAGATCGGACGGCTACTGGCACAACATCACGCGCCGTCGAAAGGAAAGGCTTCCGCGTGCGTCCAGGGCCCGCCCGCGTAGTGCCGCTGATTGCGTCCCTGCGCGCTCCTCGACTCATGCAGTGACCTTGCGCCTGGCTTTCTTCTTCGCGACGGGTCGATATCGCTGCTGGCAGTGGGTGCAGTAGAAGGCGCGGCGTTTCGTCGTTCCGAGTATGGCGGTAGCCAGTTTTCGTCCGCACGTCGGGCACTGGGTCTTGCGGTGAACCAGCCAGTGCTTGCGAAGGACGAACTGCCGCTTCCATTCGAGAAAGTCGAAGCTGTATCGCCGCGCCTCCCGCACGAGCGCAGCGAGCTTCGGCGCGGGCAGCGCCCCGAGGGTGGTTCGCGGATCCACCCTGATCCGGAACAACACCTCGTTCTTGATGATGTTGCCGACGCCCGAGAACACGGTCTGGTCGAGCAAGGCGTCACAGACGAGCGTGCTGGACAGCTGCGCGCAACTTCCGGCGCGCGGCTGCGGCGTCCCACTCGTCAGACATCACGTCCGCGCTGAAGTCGTAGTTTGCATCGAGGGGGCCCTCGATCATCCGGATCGCACAGCTGTAGAAATTGATCTCGCCTTTGCGGAAGGTCAGTCGCAAGCGGGGCTCACGGTCCTTGCGCTCGTCGATCGTGTAGCTGCCGAACATCAGCAGGTGAATCCGCACCGACACTTCCGGCAGCTCGATCAGGAAGTGCTTGCCCCAGCTCCGGAACGCGGACACGCGTTCATTCTTGAGCCGCTTCATGTCGATGCCGGCATTGCCAGTCGCCGCGAGTATCTTCTGCTTCTCGAAACGCGCGGCGGCTTCACGCATCAGTACGATCGATGGACCCTCAGGCATGGACGTAACTCCATTGGCATCTGCGACGGACCATCCGAATGTCAGCCGGTTCGCGCTCTCGATCCGTCAGCCGCGACGCCGCCCACGAGTCAGTCGGCGAGCGAACGGTCCTGGTGCCTCCAAGTCAAACCCTCGTAGGTCTCGGCAGGCGCCTTCAGCGCGTCGCACCGACAGCCAGCCGCCGGATGCGCTGTCGAAATCGGGGCATTCACGGAGCCCCGCCATGATCTCGAGCCGACTTCTCCTCGTGTGTACGGTTGCCACCGTGGTTGCCGCCTGTGGCGGCGGCAATACCGGCTCGAACGTCGAGTCGCCCGGAACGCCTGCCACTGTCGGCACGCGAGCCCTGGAAGCTGGGGCGGCGGCCCTGCAGGACAAGCCCCCGATCGAGGCCATCAACACGTACCTGGACGGGTTCCATTTCTACAGCGGCAGCCTGCAGGGGCAGATGGAGGCCCACCATTACTGCACCATCGTCAACGACGATCTGATCCAGTGCGTCATCTTCGATGGCAACGTCAGTGGCGCCAAGCTGATGGGGGTCGAGTACATCGTCAGCGGTCCGGTGTTTGCCTCGTTGGCACCTGACGAGCAGCAGCTCTGGCACAGTCACGTTCACGAGGTGAGCAGCGGGCAGTTGATCGCGCCGGGCATTCCCGAAGCGGCCGAGCACGCGCTGATGACGAAACTGGTCGGCACGTACGGTAAGACGTTCCATACCTGGCACACGGACCTGCACAAGGAACTGCCGACCGGGATACCGCAGCTGATGATGGGCTTCACCGCGGATGGGCAACTCGACCCGGCACGCGTGGCCGAGCGCGACCGGCGATTCGGCGTGGATGCCGAGAGAAAGCGCGAGTCGCGGGCCGACATTCCGCGACCGGCGATCGCGCCGGGCGCAGATGCGTGGCAGCGGGGCAGGGCCCTGCAGATTCCTTCCGTTCGCGAAGTTGATGCAGATCAAGCCACCGGGCGGCCGTGAGCCGAGGGGCACGTGTCGTGTTTCACAACTGAATGAAGCGGCGGCGCCCCGGGAAGTCTTTCGCGGCATGCTAGGCCCATGGAACCCACCATTCGCTGCGTGTACGCGAGCCTGGCGGCGTCGTCGTTCGACCCGGCACAACTGCCCGTGCTGCTCGAGAAGTCGCGCGCCCGGAACGCGACCCGCGATCTCACCGGCATGCTGCTGTACCTGGACGGTAACTTTTTCCAGGTGCTCGAAGGGCCGGCCGGCGCGGTCGATTCGCTGTTCGAGGTCATCAGTCGCGACCCGCGCCACTCGCGCATCACGCGCATCATTCGCGAGCCCATCGCGCGCCGCGACTTCGGCGACTGGACGATGGGCTTCGAGTCCATCGGCCTCGACGCCGTCGACAGGCTGCTCGGGACCAATGACTTCTTCGGTGCCCGCAGCTGCGTCGAGCAGCTGAACCCCGGGCGTGCACGCAAGTTGCTCGACTCGTTCGCCAGGGGTCGCTGGAAAGCCGCCGAGACCGGCATGCACCGCGCACATGCGCGACTCGACTGAACGCAAGATGCCCGACTGCGGCTTTGCCTATCAGCCCATCGTCGACATCGATAGTCGCACCGTATTCGCATTCGAGGCGCTGGTACGGGGTCCGAATGGCGAAAGCGCCGCGTCGGTGTTCGCGCAGGTTGCCGATCGGGAGCTTCACCGCTTCGATCGCGATCTGCGCATCAAGGCGATCGAGACGGCAGCCGAGCTGCGCCTCGCGAGCCGGTTGTCGCTGAACGTGTTGCCCGGCTCGCTGTTCACGGTGGACGATGCGATTACCCGCACGCTCGACGCGGCGAGACGTACCGGGTTGTCGCTCGACTGCCTGATCCTCGAAGCCACCGAAGGCGAGATCATCTCGGACCCCACGCGATTCGCGCAGCGCATGAACGAGTTCCGGTCCGAGGGCGTGAAGCTGGCGATCGACGATTTCGGCGCCGGCTACTCGGGCCTGAACCTGCTGTGCGACTTCCAGCCCGACATCCTGAAGCTCGACATGAACATGGTGCGCGGGGTGGACTCGAACGGCCCGCGGCAGGCCATCGTCCGCGCGGTGATCCAGGCCTGTGACGACCTGGGCATCGAAGTCATTGCCGAAGGCGTGGAAACGCAGGCGGAGTTCGACTGGTTTCGCCGTGTCGGCCTGCGGCTGTTCCAGGGCTACTACTTCGCCCGGCCCGCGTTCCGCTCGCTGGCCGAGCCGTCGTTCACGCTGGCCGACCGCTAGCTGCGCTCGAGCACCGAACGCAACTTGCTCGCGAGCGCGTCGAGCCCGAACGGTTTGGTCAGCATGTCCATGTCGTGGTCGAGAAACTGGCCGCGAATTGCCGCGTGCTGCGCATACCCAGTTACGAACAGCACCTTGAGGCCGGGGCGCCGGTCGCGGGCTATTTCCGCGAGTTGCCGTCCGTTGATGTGCGGCAAGCCCACATCGGTTACCAGCAAGTCGATGGGCACGTTCGATTCGATGATCTCGATCGCGGCCCTGGCTTCGGCCGCCTCGAAGTGTCGATAGCCCAGGTCTTTCAGCACTTCGACAATCAGGTGCCGCACGTTCTCCTCGTCCTCGACGACGAGCACGCTTTCACCCAGGCCGCGTTGCAGCGGGGTGTCCGGCGACGTGCCCGACTGCTCGCCCGGTTGCAGGGCGCGCGGAAGATACAACTTGACCGTGGTGCCCCGACCGACCTCGCTGTAGAGGCGCGCGTGACCTGCGCTCTGCTTGGCGAAGCCGTAGATCATCGACAGGCCGAGGCCGGTGCCCTGACCGATCGGCTTCGTGGTGAAGAACGGGTCGAACGCCTTGGCCATGACGTCGGGTGCCATTCCGCTCCCTGTATCGGAGACGCTGATGACGACATAGTCGCCGGGCACGACGTCGTCGTTGCTGACGCTCGCGCTCGCGTCGAGCGACGTATTCTGCACCTCGATCGTCAGGCGTCCGCCGGTCGGCATCGCGTCGCGCGCGTTGATCGCGAGGTTCAGGATCGCGTTCTCCAGCTGGTTCGAGTCGGTCAGGGCCGACCACAGGTCGCCGGCATACGCGGTTTCGAGCTCGATCGATTCGCCGAGCGACCGATGCAGCAGATCGCTCATGCCCGAGACGAGCTTGCGCACGTCCGCGGGCTTCGGATCGAGCGACTGCAGTCGTGAGAAGGCCAGCAGGCGATGGGTCAGGGCCGCGGCACGATGGGTCGAGTTGAGCGCGGCCGTGATGAAGCGCTCCAGGCCGTCCGAGCGGCCCGTTTCGAGGCGACGCTTGATCACCTCCACCGACCCGCTGATCGCCGCGAGCAGGTTGTTGAAGTCGTGTGCGATACCGCCCGTCAGCTGCCCGATGGCTTCCATCTTCTGCGACTGGCGGAGCGCTTCGGAGGCCTGCGTCAGCTCGGCGGTCCGCTCCGAGATCTTCGTCTCCAGCGTCTCGTTCGCCTCGCGCAGGCGCGCCTCGCTGGTGCGCAGCGCTTCCATGACCTGGAGCCGCTCGACCGCGGTCCGGGTCCGCTCGGCGAATTCGCGTATCAGCGACAGCTCTTCCGCAGCCCATCGACGCGCGTTCGCATGGTTGAGGTAGAGCAGCGCGACCAGATCACCATTCTCGGTGACGGGCATGTTGACCAGAGCCTGGGCGCTGATCTTCTTCAACGCGTCAGCGTTGGTGCGCGTCCTGGGGTCGGTGGTCGCATCGTCGATCACGACGGTCTTGCCTTGCAGCAGCTCGTCGATGTACGAACCGTAGTCGCGAAAATGCAGCGTGCCAGCCAGTGAGCTCACCCCTGGAGCGTTCCAGTCGCGCTCGATGCGGATCGTCTCGGTCTGCGGATCGATAAGGCCGTAGCCGGCCCGACTGACGTGCAGCGTTTCGCCGAGGATGCGTGCCGCGGCGAAGGCAAGTTCCGCGGGGTCGTCGAGGTCGCGAATGCGGTCGGTGAGGACGACCAGCGCCTCGCGCCGGTGCTCCGCAACCTTGCGATCGCTGATGTCCGCGGACACACCGGCCATGGTCTGCGCAGTACCGGCCTCGTCATAGGTCACCTGACCACGCACGCTGATCCAGCGGACCTCGCCGGCCGGTGTCAGGATCTGGTATTCGATGTCATAGTCGTCGTGGTTCTCGATCGCGTCGACGACGGCCTGTCGCATCCGGGTCTGGTCATCGGGATGCACCGCGGCAAGCAGGTCGGCATAACTGAACGGATCGTCCGCTGCGCGCCCGAAGTTCAACCGGCAGACGGCGGAGGAGGTCAGCTCCTGGGTGCCGAGATCGAGTGTCCAGGTTCCGAACCGGCCTGCCTGGAGCGCATTGCTGAGATTCCGTTCGCTCCTCTGCAATGCGCTGATTGCGGCTCGGCGTTCGGCTCGACGGTTCGCATCGGCCAGCGCTCGCGACACCGATGTAGGGACTCGCGACAGGTTGCGCTTGAGAATGTAGTCGATCGCGCCCCGGCGCAGCGCGTTCGTCGCGAATTCCTCGCCGACTATGCCCGAGATGAAGATGAAGGGAATTTCAGGCGCGACCGACTGAGCCCGATCGAGTGCCATCAGGCCATCGAAGTCTGGCAGCGAATAGTCAGCGAGGATGAGGTCGAACTCGCGGCGCTCGAGCGCGGCCAGGTAGTCCTTGCGTTGGTAGACGCGATGGATGGCGAAGTCGATTTCCGACTTGGCCAGATGCGCCGTCAGCAGTTCGGTGTCGATGTCGCTGTCTTCGACCAGCAGAATGCGAACGCGCCCGAACTCGGTATCAGCCACGCCGTCCCTCCGGAGCCGGCTCGTTGATGACCGCCCAGAACATGCCGAGGTCCTGGATCGCCTCGAAGAAACGGTTGAAGTCGACGGGCTTCACCACGAACGAATTGACGCCGAGCGAATAGCTCGTGACGAGGTCGCGCTCCTCTCGGGACGACGTCAGCATCACGATCGGAATCTGCCGCGTGGCGTCGCTCTTCTTCACCTGCTCGAGCACCTCGAGACCGTCCAGCTTCGGCAGCTTCAGGTCGAGCAGTACGACAGCAGGATCGCCCGCACGGCCGATCGACGAAAACGCCGCGGCGGAAGAGGTAGTCGATCGCTTCGGCACCATCGCGCGCAATGTCGATGTCGTTGGCGAGCTGGCACTTCGCGAGTGCTGCCAGGGTCAGCTCGAGGTCCTTCGGGTTGTCCTCGACGACGAGAATCGGTCTCAGATCAGCCATCAGTCCGGCTCCTGCGGAATCAGGGGTATGGAAAAACTGAATCGGGCTCCCTGGTCCACCGCGCCTTCCGCGGTGATCGTCCCGCGGTGCCGCTCGACGATGCGCTTCGCGAGCGCAAGGCCGATGCCGGTGCCCGGAAAGTCCTCGGTGCGATGCAGGCGACGGAACACTCCGAACAGCTTGCCGACGTAAGCCATGTCGAACCCAATGCCGTTGTCGGCAATCGAATAGTGAGCCCGGCCGTCGCGCACTTCGCCCCGTATCGTGATGACGGCCGTATCCCGTCCGGCGCTGTACTTGACCGCGTTGTCGATGAGGTTCGAGAACACCTGGCGCAGCATGGGCGCGTCCGCGACGACCGCAGGCATCGGCCCGATATCCCAGCGGATCGACCGATCAGCGAGGTCGGTGGCCATCGACGCCCGGATCTCGAGCAGCAGCTTCTGCACGTCGACTGGTGTGAAGTTGAGACCGGCGCGCCCGAGCTGCGAGAAATTGAGCAGGTCGTCGACGAGTTGTCCGGCGGCGGTGGCGGCTTCGACGATGGACTGCAGATAATGAGCCGGCCGGGTGTCCAGATCGCCCAACGTATTCTTCAGCAGTTCGGCGTAGCCGACAATGTGCCGGAAGGGCGCGCGCAGATCGTGTGAGATGGAATACGAGAACGCTTCCAGTTCCTTGTTCGAGGCCATCAGCTGCTCGCTGAGCGCGGCTCGCTCCTCGGCGCGGCGTAGCACGAAGTCGACGATCGAATGGCGGAAGTCGCGGGCGCTTTCGATCTCGACTGGCTCCCACGGCAGCGACTGCATGTGGACCTGCTGCTTCCACACTTCGAAGGACTGGCGCGGATGCAGCCGCTCGGTCGAGCGAGTCGCGTGATTGGCCGGGTCACCGGCCCAGCGGACGGTCCGGACGACTTCTTCCCGGAACCACATGATGAAGCTCGGGTGGATCTGCGAGATCGAGATAGCGAGGAAGCCGCTTGCGATGCCCGAGAAGGCTTCGGCCTGGGGCCAGTGCGCGGCAAGCGACTCCGTGCAGAACACTTCGGATTCGCCTCGCTGGTACAGCCAACGCGCAAGTTCCTGCAGCTCGAGCGGTGAAGGCGTGAGCCCATGCGATACGAGCCGGTCCGGCGTGACGAACGCGGCACCCTGCGCGTTGACCATCCGCAGCCACTCCGCGCCGTTGCTCGCCATCGCCTCCTGGAACGCCGGAGCCTGACTCAACTGCGCGACCAGGGCGAGTTCGATGCGCTTCAGTTCGATACGCTTCGCGTTCTGCAACGCGCGTTCTCTCGCGGCGATCTGCAGCGACAGGATCTGGCCGAGGAAGTCGCACGCATTGCGCACCTGGGCATTCACCTCCCGCGGTGCCGCGTTGTGGCACGAGATCAATCCCCACAGCTGGCCTTCGGTGAGGATGGAGATGGACATGGAACTCATCGTTCCCATGTTCCGCATGTATTCCAGATGGACTGGCGAGACGCTGCGTAGAGCGGCGAGACTGAGATCGAGCGGCCGCCCATCGACGGGACTCGCGGGCGGCTCGATGCCGATGGGGGTGTAGTCGGCGTCGGGTATGAGACGCAGACGGTTCAGTCGATAGAGCTCACGTGCCTGGGCCGGAATGTCGGAGCCGGGAAAGCGCAGGCCGAGGTAGGACGGCAGCTCGCCGTCGCCTGTTTCGGCGAGCACGGTGCCGGCACCCTCCGCGTTGAACGAATAGAGCATCACGCGGTTGAAGCCTGTCAGCGTACGCAGTTCCGCCACCGCGGCGTCGGCCAGATCCTGGGTGGTCTCGGCCGCACCGATAGCTTCGACGAACGCCCGCAGTCGCGGATAGAGCGCTTCGAGCGTGTCCGCGAGGCGTGCCGGCGGAGATTCGAATTCGACCAGCAGTCCCTGAGGGGTGGCGTGAGCGCTGACCTGGAGCGCCTTGTCGCCCATGACGATCGTGCGGAGAAAATTCCGGTCCGTGTTCTCGCGCCATGCAGCCAGGAGTTCGTGCAGCTCCGCCCCGGCCTCACTTTCACCCCAATGGCGGTCGCCTGCGGAGAACCGGAGCCCGGTTTGCTCGAACAGGTTGTTGCTCGCCTGGAGCATTGCGAGCTTTCGCGCATCGACAACGAGCAAGGCGCCGTGGGGCTGAATTCCGCCCGGTATCCGGATGGGCTCCTGCGCGCAAAGGTCGAGATCTAGGGTTGTTGTTCGGTCTGGCAAGGGTCCGGCCATGGTGATGATGCGGCGAAGTTTAGGTCGGTCGGCGGCCGACTGAGAACAAGGGCGTGGAGGGGTTTGCTGGTGTCGGTGATTGACGGATAAGGTCCGATCCCTCCTACGAGGAGGACGGTGCCTTCGACAAGCTGCCTGGACTGACCATGGTCGATGCCGCAGGGGCGGCACGGATGGTGGCCAAGAGGGGGTGCGTGCTTGATCCACACGGTGTAGGCCAGGTTCTGCAGCTACAGGGGTTCGATCCTCACAGCGCGTTGCGGTCGAGCCGCTCAATACTGAGGCGAGCAGCAAGGCAGAACATGGAACGCCTGATCCCCCACCTGATACCCCGACTCGACGATGAGCAGAGAAAGGTGCTCATTGATGTGCTCGAATGTCTCGCCGCAGCGCTGAGTCGTCAGGCCGGGCTCAATCATGCTCAGCTGGTCGAGGACCTGGTCGAGGAGGCCGTCAGCCGGCCGCGGCTGAAGCCATCCATCCAGCTGCTGCTGTCAGAATTGCATGCCCAGCAGCAGAAGCAGCTGATGTCGGAGCCTCAGCCACACCTGCCGAAACACTGAAACGCTGGGGGCGGCGGTGCGTAATTATTGCAATCTTATCCTGACAGGCGCCGCGTTCGCGAGCGCATTAGACTTTGCGCATGGAACATGCGATGCCGGCGCCGCGCGACCCCGATTCCGATCTGCTTGCCGAGGGAGGTCTGCCCGGCACGCTGATTGAGTTGAAGGATCAGATCTTCGACCGGTTCGTCGCGGCCGTTCGCGAGTCGGTCCCGGCGGGGCGTAATGCGTCACGTCCGTTGATCGTGAACACACTGCCTGGGTTCGTCACGTCGCTCGCTTTGGCGTTGTCTCCCAGTTCGCCGCGCCGTATCGCCACGGACGGGTCGTCCGTGGCGCAGACGCACGGCGAGGAACGCGCGACGCTCACCGGCTACGAACTCGACGACCTGTTGCACGAGTACCAGATCTTGCGCTGGGTGCTGCTGGATCTGCTGAGCGAACGGATGCCGCTCACGCCAGCGCAGACGCGCACGATCATCGAGTCGGTCGATCAGGCCATTCGCGAGGCGACGGCGGCATTCGTGCACGTGTACGACACCCTTCGCAACCAGGTCGCCGCCACGCTGACGCATGATCTGCGGGGCCCGCTAGGCGCGGCGGTCAACTATGTCCACCTGATCCAGCGCGGAGGCGATTCGCCCGTCGATCGGAGCCGTTATTGCGAAGGCGCGCTTCGCAATCTCAACCGCGTGCGGCAGATGATCGACGACCTGCTGGACCACAGCCGTGCAGGAGCCGGCGAGCGATTGCAACTGCGCCTTGCGCCGCTCGATCTGCGCCCCTTGCTCGAAGAGGTGCTGGTCGACCTGCGTGCCGCGCATGGCGACCGCTTCCACCTGAAGGCGCCCGATCGTGTTGATGGCGTCTGGTGCGCCGATGCGCTGAAGCGCGCGGTGTTCAACCTCGCCGAGAACGCGATCAAGTACGGCGATCGGACTCTGCCGGTGACGGTGAATCTCGAAACACTGCAAGGTGGCGTCTACATCTCGGTACACAATTTCGGACCACCGATTCCGGATGCCGAACGGGAGAGCCTGTTCAGCCCGTTCCGTCGGGGATCGACCGCCAGTCAGGGCTGGGGGCTGGGCCTCACCGCGGTGAAGGAAATTGCGGCGGCACACGGCGGGTCGGTCACGGTCGAAAGTGCGGCGGAAGAAGGCACCACCTTCACGCTGCAGATCTTCCAGGACGCACGCAAGTTCGTTGAACAGGACGTCGCCCGCTAACCCTGCGCGTCGACCACGCCCGGCACCTGGTCGATGCGCTCGATGCAGTCGCCCGGCCTGTCGATGTCGTCCGGCCACGGGTGGATCCCGGCGAGCCAGATCGGCCGGATGCCGACGCCCGCAGCGCCGATAATGTCGTTGCGCGGGTGATCACCCACGAACCAGGTTTCGCCGGCCGTGCACGCGAGTTGGTCGAGTGCGCGATGGAACACGCGCGGATCGGGTTTGTGCGCTCCGACCTGCTCGGAGATGACGACGGTTTTGAATAGTGGCTCGATGCCGAGCTTGTCGATCTTGGTCTGCTGGAGCGCGACCGGCCCGTTCGTCACGAGGCCGAGTGTGTGTTGGCGGTCGAGCAGGGTGGTCAGCGTTTCCAGCGCACCCTCACGCGCGACGACACTGCGCGGATAGTGATGGCGCCAGTGATCTGCGAGGTTTTCGAGCAGAGGCGGGCGCCGCCACGGCAACGTTTTCAGCAGGTGAGCGAACACCTGCTCACGCGGCGCATAGCCGCGCTCGTCGACTTCGGCGATGGCCTCGAGAACCCGCGTCATGTCGGCGGCACCCAGTTGCGCCGCGAAAGCTTCGAGCAACTTCTCGACGTAGTGCTCGAGCGTGACGCGCCGGTCGGTCAGCGTGTCGTCGAGGTCGAACAGAACTACGCTCATCTAGTTCAGCGGCACGAGAAGCTCATCGCGTCACTCTCGGCGCCGCGGTCGTAGCGCGCCACTTTCGGGGCCGGGCAGAGCGGTCGGGAGACACCGGGGAATGCCTTGCCGGTCGCGAGGATCCGGTCCGGTGCGCGACCTTGCTCGACCCAGGCCTGGATCGCACTCAACACGTCGAACTGGTCGGTCGACTGTCCGCCGCCACAGTGAGTCATGCCGGGAACCAGGAAGAGGCGCGCCCACGACTGCGGACCCGCTGCGTCCCGGGGCGTCAGCTTGCCGTACCACTCCACCAGCGAACCGGTCGACATCCCCTGGTCGGAAAGCCCGTGATACACGATGAGCTTGCCGCCGCGTCCCGCGAATGTGTCGTGCTGCGTGCCGATCGCGTCATTGATGGCGGCCGTTGCCGATGTCCGCGCGATGTCGCGGTCGAAGTCGAACTTCAGCGGATCGAGTCCCGGGTCGGCGGGCGTCAGGACGTAATTGCGCATCGTGTCGACGCCCAGGGTGGCGTTCGCGGGAGGGTTGCCGTTCGCGCCGAGATGCATTCCGCGCCACGCAGGCGTCGCGACGCCCGTGTCGAAGGCGAAGCTGCCGTACAGAATTTCGCCACGAGAGTTGCGCGCGCCACCGAAGATCTTCTCCAGCGCGTCGACCTGAGGCGCGGCGAGACAGACGCCCGCTTCAGGGGCCGCCGGACGGCCGCAGCTCAGCGACTTCGGCTCGAAGCGACACGCCTGGTAGTCGTTGATCATGCCGTCACGCAGCCCGTCGAGAGCGTCACACTGCTGCAGGACCGCTTTCGATACGCCCTGCAGTTGAGCGTCGCTGAACGCGCGCGAGAGATCCGGCTGCCCCGCGTCGTTGCGCGGCGCGATGCGCGTGACCTGCTGAAGGCTCCAGACCTGCTGCGTGACCAGCCGGGTGAAATCGCGCGCCGCATTGCCGGAGATCACGCCATCGAACTCGAGCGGCAAGCGCTGTGCGGCGAGCATCGCTTCGCGCCCTCCGGTCGAGCAGCCCATGAAATACGAGTGGTCTGCCTTGCGGCCGTAGTACGTGCCGACGAGGGTCTTGCCTTCGCGCGTCGCGCGCTCGATCGCCTGGTATGCGAAGTCGAGCTTGGCCTGCTGATCGACTCCGAAGCGGGAGTCGATGTTGCTGCGTCCCTGGTGACCGCCGTCCGTCGACACGACTGCAAAACCGCGCTCGAGCGCCGAAGGGAACCCGCCGACCCGGCCCACTGCAGGCGCGAGCGAACCATTCATGCCGCCCCCGCCCTGCACGAGCAGGCGGCCGTTCCAGTCGCGGGGCAGTCGGAGCTCGACGCCGGTTCCGTATCCCATCTCCGGCAGTCCGGACGGCCGCGCGTTGATCATGAGGCGGACGAGACAGTGCTCGGGGCCCGAACTCACGCCGCCTGCTGGGGCGCCGGCTGCAGCAATCCCGGTCTGCCATTGCGCCATGGTGACCTGCAGTTCGGGGGTGGAGCGCTTCGAGAGCGCGCTGCATTGCTCCTGCGGCGAGGTCGCAGCAGCGGCTTCGTTTCCGCCGAAGCTCGCAAGGATGACCGCTACGGTCAGGGCGACGCCGTTGCGGACGTCGGACATGGACGCAACCAGCCGGCGTTGCGCGGGCGTTAGAATGGTCATCGTGGTGTCCTGTTCTTCCAGCGGACTTCGACCGGAATGTAATGGCCCTGACCAATCGCAGCGTACGCCAGGCGACGCGAACCTCGCCACCCGCACGGCAACAGTCGGTTGGGGTGCGGCTGATCGAGCGGGCCATCAGCCCGGGCGGCAAGCCAGTCATCGGGCTGCTGCTCTTCATGGCTTACGGGCGCCTGATGCGGTCGATGAGCCGCGGTAGCCGTTTCGAAATCATCCGCCCCGGCTCGATCGGCATTCCCGCGCTGCTGCAGGGCCACCCGGGTTTGAGCCAGACCGAACTTGCGGATCTTCTGGGAATACAGCGGATGACGGCCGGCATGCAGGTGGCGCAGTGTATCGACGAAGGGCACGTGCGACGTGTCCGGTCGGTCGAAGACCGACGACGCTATCAGCTCTACGTCACGCCGAAAGGGCGAGCCTACCTGAAGCGCGTCGCGGCGCTTGTTCCCAAGCACGAGGCGGAACTGTTCGGGCGGCTCACACAGGCAGAACAGGCGGCGCTGCAGCGCCTGCTCGGGCGACTGATCGACTTCGAAAGATGATGGGATTATCGTAAACCGCCTTACAAAAATACCCTCGGGAGCAGAGGGCACAGGGAAGGGGGCGAAATGAAAACACGGTTTGCGCGCGCACGCGGGCACACGGCGGTTCTGGCGCTTGCACTGGCGCTCCTGTCACCGGGTGTTGGCGCACAGCGCCCGCCTGCCCCGGCACTTCCACCGCTAGGCACGGCGCCCCACGCGGAGGCGATGCCACGCATCGAATTCGTGTTCGAGGAGCGGGTCACCCTCGCACCGGCGGTAGTGCTCGGCGAGACGCCACTCGGTCATCGTCAGTACATCCCCATCACTGGCGGAACCATTGCCGGTCCGCGACTGAAAGGCGAGGTTGTGCCGGGCGGCTGGGATTTCCAGCTCCGGTATGCCGGCGGCTGCGGCACGCTCTCGGCCGACTATTTCCTGCGCGCCGACGACGGCACCGTCATCCACATCCTGAACGAATCCTTCAGCTGCGGCATGGGCGCGCCAGGTGCAGAGCGCTCGTTCTTCCGTCCGCGTTTCGAAGCACCGAAGGGCCCGCACGACTGGCTCAATCGCGGCAGTTTCGTCGCCTCGCTCGAGCTCGAGCCGCCGTCGGCGCCAGGTGCGGCGGGCACCCCGCCGGCGATGGCGATCCGCATCAAGTTCTTCCAGGTCAAGTAGTGGTGTTGCGGAAATCGCGGATTGCAGCGTTGCTGCTCGCGTTCGTAGCGGCGAGCGCGGCCGGCGCGGAAGTGGCCGACCGGGAGCTGCGCCTCTGGCCCGGCACTGCGCCCGGCTCCGAATCGTGGTCACACCCCGAGTCGGTCACTCGATCGCCGTCGGGCGACCGGGTGGTCCGCAACGTGGTCGTTCCCACGCTGACCGTGTTCCTTCCGGAACGCGCAAGCTCCGCCCGTACCGCGGTGGTCATCGCGCCCGGCGGTGCGTTGCGCGTGCTCGGCATCGACAACGAAGGCGAGAAGGTCGCGCGCTGGTTGAACGCGCGAGGCATCGCCGCGTTCGTGCTGAAGTACCGCACGCTGCAGAGCGCCGATGCCGACCCGATGGCCGGCGCGATGATGACACCACGACCGGCGCAGCCCGCTCCGCAGGAAGTCGTGATCCGCAAAGCGAACGCGAACCCGGACCCCGGCAATGCCGCGCTCGGCGAGGTGCTGCGGTTCGCGATCGACGACGCGCGCGCGGCGATGCGAGTCGTACGGCGCAATGCCGAAGGCTGGCAGATCGACCCGAAGCGGGTCGGCATGATGGGCTTCTCTGCCGGCGGTGGCGTGGCGATCGGTCTTGCCATGACGCCGCCGCTGGAAGACGTGCCCGATTTCCTCATCTCGCTCTACGGTCCGTCGCTGATGGATGTCGACGTGCGCGCAGATGCGCCGCCGTTGTTCGTCGCGGTCGGGGCGCGGCACTTCAACGTCGCGAGCGGCTGCATCGCGCTGTTCGACGCGTGGCGGAAGGCGGGCCGGCCGGCCGAGCTCCACGTCTACGACCAGGTCAGCGGCGGCTTTGGCATGACGCCGCGCGGCCTGCCCGTCGATGCCTGGACCGACCGGCTGCTCGAGTGGCTGGTCGCACACAAGCTGGTCGAATCGGGCAGATGAGCTGCGCTGCTAAGGCGCAGCGCGCTTGCGCGCCTCGCGCAGGCGTTCGAGATGCTCATCCCAGTCGGGTTCGGTGCAGTTGTAGTCGAGGATGCGACCTTCCTTGAGCTGGGTGTACTCTCGCCTGATGACCGGCGGTGTCGTGTAGAAAGCCGGATCGTGGATCGTCACCTCGACGGACAACCGGCGCATGCCACCCGATGTCTTTGGTGTGTAGCGCTCGACGATGCGGGCGTTCTCGCTGTGCGCGGTCGCCTGATCGATGCTTTCCTTCAGTCCCACCGTCTCCACCACGAGCGTGTCCTCTTCGAAGCGGCCATAGGAAACGCCGCCCCGGCTCGGCAGGATGTCTTTCGCATCGAGCCGGCGCCCGTCGAGAAACACGCGCCGCACCTCGTTGTGAGTCTCGTAGATGATCGTCAGCTGCTCGGGACGCTGGATGAACTCGACCGGATAGCCGCCACCGAGAAAGACCGCCAGCGGCATGCCATGGGGAACGCAGTGGGCCCCAGGTGTGTCGCCCGTCGAGTCGACCAGCGAGTGGTATTCGGCCAGCTTGGCGCGGGCCGCGGCCGTGAAGGGCGCCGTCTTTTCGAAGTCGCCCGGACCATTCAGTGCGGCCCCGGCCTTGCCATCAGGCTGCATGGTCCAGATGCCCGTCAGGTCGGGCGGTGCCGCGAACGCCGCAGTGCAGTTCAACAGGAGCAAGGCAACCATCAGCCGCGTGCGGGCAGCGTCGAACATTATCCAGACCTCAGATTTGCGCTCGAACGGCCTGCATCTTACGAAAGAAGGTTCAGCGGTTGCTGAACTGCGTTCGGGTCGGGCCGTTCGTCGACCGAGGGCGACGCAGTGCATCGATCTCGGTCAACAGGTGGATGAGGCAGCCCGCTAGCTCGGGCTGCCGGGCGGCGCGGTCGAGCACGTCAGCCCGGAACGGCTCGAAGTCGAACGCGGGTTGCGAGGCCAGCGCGGCGGCGATCTCGCTGACAACGGGCCCGACGATCGAGTAGGCGTCGTCTTCGAGGTGGTCGGTGAGCAGGCGGATTGCGTCGGCGTCCATCTTGGGTTCCTTCCATGTGGAGCTGAGAGTCGATCGAATCACTGATCCGAACGATAGGAAACTACGCTTTACTTTCGCAGTGGCGCCAATTAACCGGTGGCAGACCGTGTGGTCCTACATCGAAATCCGCCGCGCCAGCCTCGTGAGTGCCACCACGAGGCAGCCCACGAACAGTCCGACCACTGCCGAACCCGCCGCGAAACCGAGCCACTGCGTCGCGACCCCGACCAGCGGCACCCTGCCGCCGAGGTGTGCGGCCGATTCCACCAGCCCCGGCACGGAGGTCACCTCGAAGTGTTCCAGGCCGTGCACCAGGATGCCGCCGCCGACCCAGAGCATTGCGGCCGTGCCGACGACGCTGAGGACGGCCATCGCCGGCGGCATGGCGCGGACCAGCCCACGCCCGAAGGTCCGCACCCATGACCTGGATCGCTGCGCGAGATGCAGGCCGATGTCGTCCATCTTGACGATGAACGCGACGACGCCATAGACGGCCGCGGTCAGCAACAGCCCGACCAGCACAAGCGCACCCGCCTGGATGCCGAGCGGTCTGTCGGCGACGCTCGCCGAGTGCGATTGCCATGATCTCCGCCGAGAGGATGAGGTCGGTGCGGATCGCCCCGGCTACTTTCCGGGTTTCCAGCTCGGTCGCATCGGCCGCGGCCGCGGCCGCCGCCTCGGGTGGGTGCGGCAGCGCCAGCTCGAGGATCTTCTCGGTAGCCTCGAAGCACAGGTAGGCGCCGCCGCACATGAGCAGCGGCGTGACTGCCCACGGTGCAAACGCACTCAGTACGAGCGCAGCCGGCAACAGGAACACGAACTTGTTCCGCAGCGAGCCCTTCGCGATCTTCCAGACGATCGGGAGCTCGCGATCGGGCGAAAAGCCCAACGCGTACCCGGGTGTCACTGCGGTGTCGTCGACGACTACGCCGACGGCTTTCGCGCCGGCCTTGCCGGCGGCCGCCGAGACATCGTCGAGCGACGCCGCAGCAAGCTTCGCGATCCCGGCGATGTCATCGAGCAGCGCGACGAGTCCCGAGGCCACCTTCGGCTCGCGGTATCAGTCCGCCCCGACGGCAGCGGGCGGGTGATCCGCGGTCGCGGGGTCATCCATCTCCCGGTCCATCGGAAGAACCATATCCGCCGTCACCCCGAGCGCTTGCCTGAACGCGACGAGCGCTTCCTGCATCGCGCTCGCCAGACGGACCTCCGGGAGGCCATCGGATCGCTCGGCGGCAACCGCAGCCACGTTCAGTGTTTCGACCAGCAGCAGCTGTCCGGCCGACGAATTAAGGAAGTCCGCGACAGCGCCCTTTCGCACGCTCTTCGGGATCTTCACGCCGGCCAGTCGTTTCGGCAGCTTGATCCTGCTCATGAGGGGCTCCTCTCCTCGTCAGCGTGAAAGTCAGAGGCGTTGCAGATGACGGGCAAGCGCCTCGAGCGGGATCAGGACCCAGTCGGGCCTGTGACTCAGCTCGTAACGCAGCTCATACAACGCCTTGTCCAGCTCAAAGAGATCGATCGCGCCCTGAGCGTCCGCGGTCTCTCGATAAAGCCCCGCATCGCGCGCCGCTTGATCGTAGCCGGCGAGGAATGTCGCGCGCGTCTGTCGCTCCCAGTCGGCGAGCAGGGGAGTGTAGGTGGCACAGTCGCTCGACTCACGCCTGCAGTTGAGCTCCGCCTGATGTCTCGCGTAGCTGAAGGAGCGCAACATGCCGGCGACATCGCGCAGCGGAGAGCTCTTGATGCGCCGCTCTTCGAGCGGCCGCGCCGGTTCGCCCTCGAAATCGATGATGATGAAGTCGTCCCGCTGGAGCAGGACCTGCGCGAGATGGTAATCGCCATGGATGCGGCACTTGAACATTCCGCTCGCCGTGAGCGGTGCCGCCTCGATTGCCTGCAAGAGTCTGGACTCCCCCGCCAGCACTTCGCGCGCGACATCGGCTGTTCCGGCGGTGAGCGTCGCGGCGCGGAGCAACTCGAAGCTCTTGCGTGCCTCCGCTGCGGTGCGCGTGCGCCAGTCCGCAAGGTCGGCATCATCGACGGGCTCGGCGGTGAACTCGGCGCTCGAGTCAGGGCTCTTCTGCTTCGGACCCCGACCCGCCAATGCCGCATGCAGCTCGGCAGTACGGGTGCCGAGCGTGTGGATGAGCCCTAGATAGACCGCGTGTTCGCCGGTCGCGTCGTCCGGCGTCGCGATGCGTCGGTCCTGGACGAAACGCGCCAGGTAGTTGGTCGTGAACTCCCACGCGTCGCCCTGGTTCGGGACGAACCCCTGAAGGATGGCGAGCGTGTACTCGAGCCCGTCGTTGCCTACGTATTCGACGTGACCTGCGACCGGCACGACATTCGGGAACTGCGCGACCTCGGTGAGATGACGCCCGATCTCGAGCTCCGGGGTCACGCCGCGATGCAGCCGGCGGTAGGCCTTGAGGAACAGCCGCTGGCCGACCTTCACAGAGGTGTTGGACCCTTCGCGCATCACGTTGATCGACAGGTCGGCCTGCTCGCCGCCCCGGATCTGCGCGTAGGAGGCGGTCGGCACGAAGCGGAAGACACCGTCCAACCCTTGCATCTCGCGGCCCTCGGCAATCGCCTTGATCACCGCGGCGGCGAAGTACTCGTCGGCGAAGGCGTCGGTCATGATGCCCTCGACCGCCTGACGCCGTGCACGGGCGATGATGCCCGGTTGCAGCTTGGCCCAGCGCGGGCCTTCGACCGATTCCTCGATCAGCGCGAGCGGGAGGAAATAGGGTGCGCTCGACTCGTCGCTGCGGACGTCGAACATCGCGAGCAGCCACTGTCCCTGGTCACCCGGCCACTGGACGTGATCGCCCAGCGTGGCCGCGGTGACCGGTGAACCCTTCGATGCGTACCAGCGCTGGTTCGCGACGTAGGCGGGCAGCAGTTGTCCCTCGAGCCGGGCGCGCAGCTTGGTTGCTTCGGCACCGCGCCACTGCAGCAGCCGGTCGGGGAAGATGCTGTCCCAGCGAGCCGACATCACGAGGACCGGCGCGTCCTCGGGTGCGAGACGCTCCTCGTGCCAGCTCGGGGCGGCGGTGTTGGCGCTCAGACGGAACCAGAAAAAACCATAGCTCGGCAGACTCAACAGGTAAGGCAGTTCCCCGATCGGGGGGAACGCCGTGCGCCCGAGCAATTCGACCGGCACCATGCCCTTGAACTCGCCGAGCCACAGCTCCACCGGCTGCGCCGAGCGGGACAGGTTGACGACGCACAGCACGATCTCGTCACCGACCTCGCGCACATAACAGAGGACCTTGCGGTTCCCGGGGCGGATGAACCGCAGCGTGCCGCGCCCGAAGGCGCGTTGGCTCGTCCGGATCTGCAGCAGGCGGGTCATCCAGCTCAGCAGCGACGAGCGGTCGCGCTGCTGCGCCTCGACGTTCACGGCGTTGTAGCCGTAGATCGGGTCCATGATCGGCGGCAGGTACAGGCCTTCGGGGTCGCAACGCGAGAAGCCCGCGTTGCGGTCCGGGCTCCACTGCATCGGCGTGCGCACTCCGTTGCGGTCGCCGAGATAGAGGTTGTCGCCCATGCCGATCTCGTCACCGTAATAGATGATGGGCGAGCCCGGCATCGACAGCAGCAGGCTGTTCATCAGCTTGATGCGCTCGATGTCGTTTTCCATCAGCGGTGCGAGGCGGCGGCGGATGCCGAGATTGAGCCGGGCCCGCGCATCGCTCGCATACATCTTGTACATGTAGTCGCGCTCGCGACTCGTGACCATCTCGAGCGTGAGCTCATCGTGGTTGCGCAGGAAGATCGCCCACTGGCACGAACCCGGGATGTCGGGCGTCTGCTCCATGATCTCGACGATCGGATAGCGGTCCTCGAGCGCGATGGCCATGTACATGCGCGGCATCAAGGGGAAGTGATAGGCCATGTGGCATTCGTCGCCGTCCGCGAAATAGTCGCGGACGTCTTCGGGCCACATGTTCGCCTCGCCGAGCAGCATGCGGTCCTGGTAGTGCGCGTCGATCACCGCGCGGATGCGCTTGATGACGGCGTGCGTCTCGGGCAGGTTCTCGTTCGATGTGCCGTCGCGTTCGATGAGGTACGGAATGGCGTCGAGCCGCAGGCCGTCGACGCCGAGGTCGAGCCAGAAGCGCATCACACGGATGACCGCGGCTTCGACCTCTGGATTGTCGAAATTGAGGTCGGGCTGGTGGCTGAAGAAACGATGCCAGAAGTAGGCCTTGGCGACCGGGTCCCAGGTCCAGTTCGATACTTCCGTATCGGTGAAGATGATGCGCGTTCCGGTGTAGAGGTCGGGCGTATCGCTCCAGACGTAGTACGCCCGCTCGGGTGACCCGGGCGGCGCAGCGCGCGCGGCCTTGAACCATGGATGCTGATCGGACGTGTGGTTGATCACGAGTTCGGTGATCACGCGCAGCCCGCGCCGGTGTGCCTGCTCGACGAACTCCTGGAAGTCCGCCATCGTGCCGTATTGCGGATGCACGTCGAAGTAGTTCGCGATGTCGTACCCGTCGTCGCGACCGGGTGACGGATAGAACGGCAGCAGCCAGATGGTGTTGACGCCCAGCGTCTGGATGTAGTCCAGGCGGCTGGTCAGTCCTTTGAAGTCACCGATGCCGTCGTTGTTGCTGTCCTGGAAGGCGCGAACGTGCACTTCGTAGATGACGGCGTCTTTGTACCAGAGCGTGGATTCCATAGGGGATTCGTCGACTAGAGGTAATAGTCGAAGTCGCGTTCGCTGCGGATGCGATGACGGACCAGGAAGACGTGAGCGGGGTTGCTGTTCGGATCCAGAACGAGGAAGTTGCGCCCGCCTCGCCACAGGTAACGCGCTTCGGTCAGGAGGTCGTGCACCTGGTAGTCGGCATCGACCGGCAACTCCAGCGCCGCGAGGTCGACGTCGAGCCAGCCCGACTGCGTGTGGTGCGGATCGAGATTGACGACGGTCAGGATCACCTCGCCATCTTCGCCGCCCGACTTGGTGTACGCGATGAGCATGTCGTTGTCGGTCGCGTGGAAGCGCAGACCGGCGTCCGTCTGCAGGCTGGCGTGTGCAGCCCGGATGGCGTTCAGTCGCTGCATCAACGGGCGCAGGCTTTCGGGTCGACCAAGATCCCAGTGCCGCACCTGGTACTTCTCGGAATCGCGATATTCCTCGCCACCGGGCTTCAACGGCGCAGCCTCGAGGAGTTCGAAGGCGGGCCCGTATACGCCGTAACTGGCGCCGAGCGTCGCCGCGAGAATGAGGCGGATGCAGAATGCCGGACGCCCGCCGTACTGCAGGTATTCCGGCAGGATGTCCGGCGTATTCGGCCAGAGGTTCGGGCGGAAGAACTCGCTGATCGGGGGCTTCGTCAGTTCGGTGAAGTACGCCTCGATCTCGGCGCGGCGATTGCGCCAGGAGAAATAGGTGTACGACTGGGTGAACCCGATCTTCGCGAGCCGATGCATGATCCTGGGCCGCGTGAATGCCTCCGCCAGGAAGATGACGTCCGGCCGCTTGCGGCGGATCTCGCCGATGACCCACTGCCAGAACGGAAAGGGCTTCGTGTGCGGGTTGTCGACGCGGAAGACGGACACGCCCTGGTCTATCCAGAACTCGAAAACGCTCTTCAATTCAACCCAGAGCCCGCGCCAGTCGTCACATTCGAAGTCGAACGGGTAGATGTCCTGGTACTTCTTCGGCGGATTCTCGGCGTACTGGATGCTGCCGTCGGCCCGCTTGCGGAACCACTCCGGATGCTCGCGGACGTAGGGATGGTCGGGACTGCACTGGAATGCGATGTCCATCGCGAGCGACAGCCCCAGACTTTCGGCCGCGACCACGAGCTGGCGGAAATCGTCGAGCGTTCCCAGCTCCGGATGGACGGACTTGTGGCCGCCGGCAGTGGATCCGATCGCCCACGGGCTGCCGGGGTCACCCTCGCGCGCGGTGACGCTATTGTTCGGGCCCTTGCGGTGGTCGAAACCGATCGGATGGATCGGTGGCAGGTAGACCACGTCGAAGCCCATGGCCGCGACGTCCGGCAGCTGGGCGATGCACGCCCGGAGCGTGCCCGCGGCGCCGTCGGCTGACGCCGGCACCGACCGCGGGAAGAACTCGTACCAGCTCGAATAGCGGGCGCGGACGCGGTCGACGTCGATCTGGAATGTGTCGGACTGCGCCACGAGACGCTCGTCCGGGAAGAGGCGGGTCAGCTCCAGCCAGTCGCGCGACTGGGACACTTCGAACCGTCGTTCGGCCTCGATTGAAAGATCGTCGAGCGTGGTCGCGATCTCGTCCAGCTGCGAGCGGGCTGCGCCCGTACTCCGCGCAGCTGCGGCCCGTAACAGCGTCGCACCCGTGCGCAGGTCGACACCGAAGTCCTGGCCGGCCGCGCGCCGTTTGACGAGGTCTGCCTGCCACGTCGCGAGGTGATCCACCCAGGCGCGGATGGCGAACTCATGCCGACCCGGTGTCGAGGCCCTGAAGCGCGCTCGCCAGCGATCATTGCCGAGTGGTTTCATGGATTGCCGCTGCCATTCGGCGGCGCCGGGCGGCCGATACAGCAGCAAGCAATAGACGCTGTCGTGGCCATCGGTGAACGCATCGGCCTCGACGATCACCTCTTCGCCGAGCGCGCGCTTCGCCGGAAACGCCCCCCCGTCGACCTGGGGTGAGACGGACTCGATGACGACGCGGACAAGCCCGTCCGGAAACGAGCTGGTCCCGCTACCTTGGGCAGACGTCGTCATACCAGTTGTCTCCCTTCACAGGTGAAGACGACCGCGGATAGGGGCGGCAGCTGCAACGTCACTGAGTGGAAGCGGCCGTGGGCTGGCAGCGGCACAGAGTCGACGCCGCCGAGATTTCCCTGGCCGGAGCCACCGTAGCCCGCGGCATCGCTGTTGAGCCGTTCGACCCAGCGGCCGGGGCGTGGCACACCCACGCGATAGTTCTCCCGCGGCACGGGCGTGAAGTTCAGCGCGACGAGGACGCTCGCATCGGCGTCGACACCGCGACGTTCGAAGATGAACACGCTTGCGTCGCGATCCCGACAATCGATCCAGTTGAAGCCATCGGGTGTGAAGTCGCGTTCGAACAGCGCGGGCGTCCCGCGATAGAACCGGTTGAGATCCGACACCCAGGCCGCGGCGCCCGCGTGCGCCGGCTGCTCCAGCAGGTCCCACTGCAGCGCGCTTTCGTGGTTCCACTCGCGACGCTGGCCGAATTCGCACCCCATGAACAACAGCTTCTTGCCGGGGTGAAGCCACATGTAGGCGAGCAGCAGGCGCAACGTCGCGAACTTCTGCCAGTCGTCGCCGGGAAGTTTCTCGAGCAGCGAGCGTTTCCCGTAGACCACTTCGTCGTGCGAGAAGGGCAGCACGAAATTTTCCGAGAATGCGTAGAGCAGACTGAACGTCAGCTTGTCGTGCACGTACGGCCGATAGATCGGGTCGGAGGAGGCGTACTCGAGCGTGTCGTGCATCCACCCCATGTTCCACTTCATGCCGAAGCCGAGCCCGCCGAGGTAGACAGGGCGGGAGACCTGCGGCCAGGCGGTCGATTCCTCCGCGATCGTCTGAACGTCGGGAAAGTCGCGATAGACGGCGGTATTCAGTTGCCGGAGAAACTCCACCGCCTCGAGGTTCTCGTGTCCGCCATAGCGGTTCGGGATCCATTCCCCCGGCTGGCGAGCGTAGTCCAGGTACAGCATGGAGGCGACCGCGTCGATACGCAGGCCGTCGATGTGATACCGCTCCAGCCAGAAGAGCGCGTTGCTGCCGAGGAAGTTGCGAACCTCGGCGCGCCCATAGTTGAAGATGGCGCTGCGCCACTCGGGGTGGAACCCCTGCCGCGGGTCCTGGTGCTCGTACAGCGCGGTGCCATCGAAGTTCGCGAGCCCGTGGGAATCGGTCGGGAAATGCGAGGGCACCCAGTCGAGGATGACGCCGATGCCGTGCTGGTGCAGGTGATCGACGAGATACATGAAGTCCTGTGGGGTGCCGTATCGTGACGTCGGCGCGAAGTAGCCGCTGATCTGGTAGCCCCAGCTGCCGTAGAACGGATGCTCCATTACCGGCATCAGTTCCACATGGGTGAAGCCGAGCCTCGACACGTGTTCGGCCAGCGCATGCGCGAGCTCGCGATACGTCAACGACCGATTGTTTTCTTCGGCCACGCGGCGCCAGGAGCCAACGTGCACCTCATAGATCGACAGGGGCGCGTTCGCGGCGTTGCGCGCGCGCCGATGCGCCATCCACTCGCCATCGTTCCAGTCGTATTGAAGGTCCCAGATGACCGAGGCCCTGCCGGGAGAGACTTCGCTATAGACCGCGAAAGGGTCGGCCTTCCACAGATGCTGGCCGTCACGCGCCGAGATCAGATACTGGTAGCGGTGTCCGTTGCGGGCGACGGCACTGCGACCTTCCCAGATCCCGCTCGCGTCGGATCGGGGCTGCAGCGGGTCGCGATCGGGTTGCCAGTCGTTGAAGTCGCCGACTACCGAGACGGCGTTGGCGTTCGGCGCCCAGACAGCGAACCGTGCGCCGTCAGCGGTTGCATGGGCGCCCAGCAAGTCGTGTGAGCGAAAATGACTGCCTTCGCGGAAAAGATAGATGTCCTGTTCGGTCGCCACCCTGAAAACCTCGTCCGCGCAAGCGATTCACCGTCAGCAGAGTGCCGTCCGGGCCCCTAGTGTGCGTGGGACGCGCGAGAGCGGTAACCGGCCCGCACCGGCCTGGGCGTAGGACACAACTGACGACGCAGCCCTGCGCCGTCGGAACCGCGGCGAACCGGAATCACTCCCGCGGTGGGGCGCTTTCGTTTACAGAAGCCTCGCGGCGGCGGGCTCGCGTCATCGCTGCATGTATCAGCGTCGTCGCCGACACCGGCGCAGTCAGGACGATGAACACGGCGATGGCGATTTCGTGGATGACGAGCCGTTCGTGTACTACCGACGACACCAGCATCGATGCGACAAGGAAGCAGCCCGCTCCGAGGCCCATGCCCATCGTGGGCGGATGCATCCGGGCATAGAACTCCCGGAAGCGAAGCAGGCCACAGGCCCCGATCAGCGTCGTCACCCCGCCGACGATCAGCAGCAGGGCGGCAGGAAGCGCAAGCCAGACGGGCAGGATCGCTTCCATCATGGCTCGATCACCTCGCCTCGGAGCAGGAACTTGGCGAGCGCCGTAGTGCCGACGAAACCGAGCAGCGCGATCAGCAACGCGATGTCGAAGTACAGCGGCGATGCGAAGCGGATGCCCATGATCAGCAGTGTCAGCATGCTGCCGTTGTAGAACGAATCGAACGCGAGCACGCGATCCTGCGCGGCCGGGCCCCTGAACACGCGGATGAGGGCAATGATCATCGCTAGCAGGCAGCACGCCGTGGCGAAGTCGACCGACAGCCGGAACAGCGCGTTCATTCGAAGATCCGCATCAGGGGTTGCTCGTAGCGGCGCTTGATCGAGGCGGTGAGCTCTGCTTCGTCCTCCAGATCGAGGACGTGTATCGTCAACACGTCACCCGACGGAGAAAGCCCCGCCCAGACGGTGCCGGGTGTCGCGGTGATGATCGCGGCGAGTGCGGCGAGTCCGTGCGGGTCGCGCAGCTCGAGCGGTATCTGCAGGAACGCCGAGCGCAGCGGACGCGAGCTGGACCGACTGAAGCACGAGGCGCGCGACATCCAGATTGGATCTGACGATGTCGGTCAGCACGACCCCGAACAGCACCATTGCCACGTCGATCCGACCGATGCGGGCCTGAAGCGGGCGCAGCGTCGAGGCGGCACCGGCGAGTGCGAATCCGAGTGCTGCGCCGAGCAGCACCTGTCCGACCGCTAGCGTCTCGTTCAGCAGCAACCACAGCCCGGCCACCGCGAGTGCGAGCGAAGGCGAGAACTTCGCGACGGCGCGCTTCATGGCCGCACCTCGCCGGGACGTTCGCGGCGGGTTTCCTCACGCAACACGGCACGGATATAGGCGTCCGGCTGGTGCAGCGACTTGGCGGCCGAGTCGAGGTAACGCATGACCGGGTCGGCTCCAAGCGTGAGACCGAGCGCGATCGCGATCAGTGTCGCGACGGGGATGGCCTCGAGCACGCGCAGTCGCGGCGTCGTACGCTGCGTGACGCTCCAGAAGAGGCTCATGCCGATGCGGCTCAGCGCGATCACCGCCACGAGTCCGGACAGCACGATCAGCGCACCCAGGACGAAGGTCGACGGGCTGGCCTGCTCGCGCAGCATCGTCGCGAGCAGCGCGAACTTTGCCAGGAACCCGGGCAGCGGCGGCAGGCCGCTGACGAGGAGCGTGCAGCAGGTGAACATCATGCCGAGGAATGCCATGACCGCGGGAAGGGCGATACCGGTATCGTCTGACGCGTCGTGGATGGAAAATCGCTTGATGCCGTAGGCGGTGTAGGCGGGCTCGTCGTCCTGACGCTCCATATTCGGCAGCGGCGCCTCGGGCACGCGGGTCCGCGCCGTCATGCCGGACAGCATGAAGAACGCGCTGGTCGCGAGCACCGACACGATGAGGTACAGCAGCACCGGCGCGGTCAGCGACTCGAGCCGCAGGCCGAGACTGGCCAGCAGGATGCCCATCGACGTCAGTACGGTGAACGCGATGAGGCGCGGGAGATGTTCGGCGCCGAGCGTGCCGACCATGCTGGTCACGAGCGTCAGGAGGCCGATATAGAACAGTGCCGAACCCAGCGTCTTCGTACTCCTGCATCAGGGTGCCGATGCGCAGCAGTGCGTAGAACCCGACCTTGGTCATCATCGCGAACACCGCGGCGACTGGCGCAAGCGCAACCGAGTACGTTCCGGGCAGCCACAGGTTCAACGGCCAGCTGCGCGGCCTTGACGAGAAATGCGATGCCGAGGATGGCGGCGCCCGCATCGAGCAGCGGCCGATCTTCGCTCGACAGGGCGCGCGACGCGACCGGCGAGGTCGGCCATGTTCAGGGTGCCAGCCACTCCGTAGATCAGAGCGACGCCGATGAGGAACAGCAGCGATGCGACGAGATTGACGGTGATGTAGTGAAAGCCGAGCTTGACCCGTGATTCGCCGGCGCTTCGCAGCAGCAGCCCGTAAGAGGCCGCGAGCAGTACCTCGAAGAAGACGAACAGGCTGAACAGGTCGCCGGTGAGGAACGCGCCGTTCAGACCCATGGTGAGGAACTGGAACAACGAGTGGAAGGGCTGGCCCGGACGATCCCACCGCGCGATCGAATAGACCAGCGTGGCGGAGGCCGACGACTGCACCAAGCATCAGCATGACGGCGGTCAGCCGATCGACGACCAGCACGATGCCGAACGGGGCCGGCCAACCGCCGATGGCGTAGACGCCGACGCCATGGGGCCAGATGTACGGCGCGGAGTCGCTCGTCAGGTACAGGAGGCTTGCGGCTACGGCGCACTGGACGAGCAGGGAGCCCACGACGAGCGTGATTCGGGCGACCCGGCTCGCTTCGGCGAGGAAGAACAGGGCGGCGCCGGTGATGAGCGGCACCAGGATCGGCAACACGACGAGATGTCGGAGGATCGCGTTCACGGGCGCGACTCCCTGCCATCGACGTGGTCGGTTCCGGTCAGGCCGCGCAGCGCGAGCAGCACGACGAGGAGCAGCGCGGTGGTGGCGAATCCGATCACGATTGCGGTCAGCACCAGCGCTTGCGGCACGGGATCGATGTAACGGGCGGGGTCCACGGCAGCGCCGGAATCGAGAACCGGGGCGCGATGCAGCGCGAGGCGTCCCATTGCGAAGATGAAGAGGTTGGTGGCGTACGAGAGCAAGCGTCAGGCCGAGCAGCACCTGGAAGGTGCGTGGCCGCAGCAGCAGCCACACGCCGGAGCCGGCCAGGATGCCGATCGCCAGCGCAAACACGACTTCCATCAGTGCTTCTCCGCAAGGCGCGGCCGCCGCAGCGATTGATGCGCCAGCGCGACAAGAATCAGCAGCGTGGCGCCCACCACCAGCAGGTACACACCGAGATCGAACAGCAGCACCGTCGAAACATGCACTTCACCGAGCCATGGCACCTGCAGGCCGGCATCGAGCGCGCTGAGGAAGGGGAGCGATGCGGCCCAAGCGATCAGTCCGGCGGTTGCCGACGCGAGCAGGCCGACCCCGATCATGGCGAGCGGGTGTATCCGCAGTCTCGACTCGACCCAGATCGTGCCGCCCACCATGTACTGGGCAATGATGCCGGTCGCCATGATCAGGCCGCCGACGAAACCTCCGCCGGGCGCGTTGTGTCCCCTCAGCAGGAAGAAGACCGACATCATCGCGATGACGGGCAGCATCAGCCGGACCAGCACGGCTGGAATGGCGAGGTCTCCTCGCGGCAGCGGTTCGTCCACCTGTGCGATTGCCGCAGCTTCCGAGTCGGGGCTGCTACGCACGTTCGCCGGGCTCATGCTTTCGGGGGCGGGGCGAAAGCGCCTCAACAGCGCGTAGACCGTGATGGCGACGATGCCGACCACGGTGATCTCGCCGAGTGTGTCGAACCCGCGGAAATCGACCAGCATCACGTTGACCACGTTCAGGCCCCCGGCCTGTTCGAGCGCGTTGGCGAGGAAGAACGGCGCTAGCGCGCTGTCGGGCGCGCGAGTGAGCACCGCGAAGGCAAGCGCGCAGAGGCCCGCCCCCGTGCCCAGGGCGAGCACGAGATCGCGTGCGCGTCGCGCGCGTGCCCGCAAGGCGCGTTGCGCACCGGGCTGCTCGATGCGACGCGGCAACCAGCGCAAGCCGAGCAGGATGAGCACGAGCGTCACCGTTTCGACCGCGATCTGCGTCAACGCGAGGTCGGGGGCTGAGATACCAGGCGAACGTGAGGCAGGTCGCGAGACCGACACCACCGACCATGATCAGTGCCGCGAGTCGGTGGAATTTGGCCTGCAGGGCAGCACCTAGCGCGCAGGCGGCGCCGCCGGCCCACAGCAGGGCGAACAGCGGGTCGAGCTCGGTGATCGGCAGCGGTCCGCGCGACCAGCCGCTGCGCAGCAGAGGCAACGATCCCGCAATCACGCCGGCAAGGACGATCAACGACATCTGCGCCTGCAGGCCTGACGGGAAGAGTCGCCGCGACAGGCCGCCCGCTCCGCGGATCAGCGCGACGTTCAGCAGGTCGAAGAGCCTTGCCGCATCGACCCGGGAGAGCAGCGGGGTCGGCGTGCCCGAACGGCCGGTGCGGAGCAGGAACACGTAGTACAGCGTGCCGCCGGAGAGCGCGATGAGGCTCATCACCACCGGCCAGGTGAAGCCGTGCCAGAGCGCGAGTTCGTAGGCGGGCAATGCCGGTCCCAGGATGGACCGCGCTGCCAGGGCGAGCAGCGGCCCGACCGTCATCGACGGCATCGTGCCGACCAGCACGCTCGTGACGACCAGCAACGCGCCGGGAAGCAGCATGCCCCGGGTGGGTTCATGGGCGTGTCGCGGCAGCCGGGTCGACAGCGGTCCGAAGAAGACCTGGTGCACGAATCGCAAGGCGTAAGCGACGCTGAACGCGCTCGCCAGCGTCGCGACGATGGGCAGCAGGTATTTCGGCCCGTTCTCGCCACCGGCAGTGATGGCTTCCGCGAAGAACATCTCCTTCGACAGGAAACCGTTCAGCAGCGGAACACCCGCCATCGCCGCGGCGGCGACAGTCGCCACCGTTGCGGTGACCGGCATGAGCTTGCGCAGTCCGCCGAGCCGGTCGATGTCCCGCGTCCCAGCCTCGTGGTCGACGATGCCCGCGGCCATGAACAGCGATGCCTTGAAGGTCGCGTGGTTCATCATGTGGAAGACGCCTGCAACCAGCGCCAGCTCGCTGTTCAGGCCCAGCAGCAGGGTGATCAGGCCGAGGTGACTGATGGTCGAGTAGGCGAGCACGCCCTTCAGATCGCGCTGGAAGGTCGCCGCGATGGCGCCGACCAGCAGCGTCGCGCCGCCGGCTCCGGCGACGACCCAGAACCACAGATCGGTGCCCGTGCAACGCCGGCCACAGTCGCGCGAGCAGGAACACGCCCGCCTTCACCATGGTGGCCGAATGCAGGTACGCCGAAACTGGCGTCGGAGCCGCCATGGCCTGCGGCAGCCAGAAGTGGAACGGAAACTGGGCGCTCTTGGTGAGTGCGCCCACCAGGATCAGCAGCAGCGTCGGGGCGTACCACGGGTGGCGCGCGAATCGTGTCGCCTGCGGCGAGCACGGCATCGAGGTCGTAGCTGCCGACGATCGTGCCGAGCATCAGCACGCCGAGCAGCAGGCAGAAGCCACCGCCGGCCGTGACGATCAGCGCCATGCGGGCACCGCGTCGCGCGTCCTCGCGGTGATACCAGTAAGCGATCAGCATGAACGAGGTGAGACTGGTCAGCTCCCAGAACACGACCAGCTGGATCAGGTTGCCGGAGAGCACGACGCCGAGCATCGCGCCCATGAAGGCGAGCAGGAACGAGAAGAATCGCGGCACCGGATCGGCAGCGGCCATGTAGTAGCGGGCGTACAGCACGACCAGCACGCCCATCACGGTGACCAGCATTGCGAAGAGCCACGCATAGCCGTCCACGCGCAGATGAAGGTCGAGGCCTATGGCGGGCGCCCAGGCGGCCGAGAGATGCAGCACGTCACCAGCCGCGATGCGCGGGTACAGGCTCGCGGTGAGCACAGCGCTGGCGAGCGCGATGGACCCGGACAGCCACACCGCGAGGTTGCGGGCCGAGCGAGGCAGGAACGCCGCCCCCAGGCTGCCGATGAACGGAAGCAGCAGGATGACGAGCAGCCGCACTTCAGTCGGCCTTGCGCAGCAGCGAGGTACGCCCGGTCATCGCCGCGACGGCCGGGTTACGGATGCGTCGCTCGACCGAGATCGCGAAGAACTCGCCGATGACGCCGTCGGCCGCGCCGACCCGGACCAGGCCATATTCCTGCCGGAACTGCTCTTCCAGCAGCGCGGGCACCGGCGCAAACCCGTGACCTGCGCGAGCGAACTCGCGCAACAGGCCGTAGTCCTCGAACTCTCCGAGCATCATCGGGCGGACGTCATGCTTCATCAGCCACTGGTCGAGCTTGCGGCGGATGGCGGTGTCGTCGGTCGGCAGCAGCGCGGGAACCCCATCCAGCGATTTCGGAAAGCCGCGTCGCAGCGCCCGGGCGAGCGTCGGCGTCGCCATCCAAACGGTAGCCCACGTTCCGAGACTGTGGTTGTACGCGCGCACGTTGTGGTGCGGCGTCAGCGGGGCATCCGACAGCACGACGTCGATCTCGTGCACGGCAAGGTCGCCGACCAGCCGCTCGAGCGTGCCCTCCCGGCAGACGAGGCGCAGGGGCCGGCCCAGCTCGAGGGCGGGCTTCAGGATGCGATGGGCGATCTCCTTCGGCACGACGTCATCGATGCCGACGACCAGCCGCAACGGCCGCGCGGTCGGGCGCTGCTCGATGGCTTCGAGCAGATCGTGGCCGAGTCCGAAGATCTCGTCGGCGTAGCCGTAGACCAGGCGCCCCATCTCGGTCGGCACCAGCCGGCGACCGGATTTCGCGAGCAGCTTTTCTCCGAGCCGTTCTTCCAGGGTTCGTAGCTGCGCGCTGATGGTCGGTGGCGAGAGGGCGAGGTCGTTGCTGGCCTGCATCAGGCTGCCTGTCTTGACCACTGACCAGAAGTACAGGAGGTGCTGGTAGTTCAGCTTGCGAATGCCGGTCATCCGGGTGTTTCCTCCTGCTGCGGGCGGGGCAATTGTAGCGGCTGCAAGGACGCTCGTTCACTTCGAGAATACCGAATCGAGAGCAAGGATAATTGCAATAGAAGAAAGTGATTCCGCGAGCCAACATGGTTGCGATCGATTCGGCAAGGAGACCGACATGCGTGAATCCCCGATCTTCATCCTCGACACCGACGCGGCCAAGCTTCGCAGCCTGCTCGCCGGGCGAACGGGCTCGCGCGTGGGTCGCGACCAGGATCACCTGCTCGATCTGGCCGTCGAACTCGAGCGCGCCGTCGTGATCGATGCGGACGCAGTGCCGCGTGGCGTCGTCTCGCCCGGTTCGGTGGTCGCGATCCACGACCTGCTGTCGGACGAGCGCCGCGAACTGACGCTGGTGTTTCCGCTGGAAGCCGATCCGGCGCACGGTCGCGTGTCGTTGCTTGCTCCGCTCGGCTGTGCGCTCATCGGTTGTCGCGAAGGCGAGGTGGTCGAGTGGGAAATGCCCGGCGGGCTGCGTCGCCTGCGCATCGAGAAGGTGACGGCACCGGTCGCAACGCCCGCTCTCGGTTGGCAGACGGCACCGGCCTCGGTCGGAGGCTCGGCCGCGCAGGAGGACACGCCGTGAGCCCGCCCGCGGTCCGCGTCCTCTGCGCGACCGATCTCGCACCGCGCAGCGAAGCGGCGATCGAACGGGCAGGGTATCTGGCCGACCGGCTCGCGGCGGAGCTGACGCTGCTGCACGTGGTCGCGCCTGCAGATTCCGAGCGTGCGCTCGAACAGAACCTGCAGCAGGCCCAGGAGCGACTGCGCGCCCGCACCCGGCAACCGCTGTGGCGCGGCGGGCGTCTGCCCGGCACGGCGATCAGGGCCGGCAATCCCCTGCGGCTCGTGGTCGACGAGGTGGTCAACGGGTTGCGTCCGGACCTGCTCGTGCTCGGGCCGCATCGCCCCCGACCATTGCGCGATGCGCTCGAAGGGACGATCGCGGGCAGGGTGCTGGCTTCCCGCGCCTGCGCGGTGCTGATGGTCAGTGCTCGCCCGCGCGCACCGTACCATCGCGTGCTCCTCGCGCTCGACGAGTCGCCCGCATCGGCGGGCGCGATCACGGCCGCCGAGCGGCTAGTGCTGTCCGACGATGTCAGTGCCCGGATCGTCCACGCCGACGAGCCTCCCTACGGAGGGATGATGGGTTACGCGAACGTCAGCGGCGAGCTCGTCGCCGAATACGTGCGCGGGTGGCGCAACCTCACCACGCGAGGAATGCGCGAGTTCGTCGGCCGAATGAGCGACGATCCGGGACGCTTCAGCATCCACGTCGAGGCCGGCAACACCGTGCGCGGCATCCTCGGGGCGGTCGAGCAATTCGGTCCCGATCTGCTGATGCTCGGCTCACGCGGTGGCGGCCGGCTGCATCGGGCACTGCTCGGCAGCGTGGCAAACAGCGTGATCCTGGAGGTCAGTTGCGACGTGATGGTCGTCCCCGTCGGTGCTTTTCAGACGCTCGACGCTGAGCGGAACGCGTCGGTCGATCCGTTCCTTCGCGGCGCATCGAGGTCGGCCCAGCCGGGTGCAGTACTGTGATTCCGGTGCGCTGCAGGCTCTGACCGTCAATGCAGCAATCAGGTCCGCCGCGTGTCAGTCGCATCTGGATGAGCCGTGCCTCTGTTCCTATGAATTCCGCGACGCGATTCGGCGAACGTACGACCTCTCGTTGTCGATGCGTGAGCCTGCGATGGAGAGTCCGAACGTTCATCTTCCTTATCCCTGGTTCGAGCGTGCCAATTACGAGACGGCCAGGAGAGTGATGGACGACGCCGACTACTGGCCGCCCGATTACGAAACCTGGCATCACTTCGCCAAGGACGCCATGACCCGGCTCGCTACCGAGGGAGTCATCATGGTGCGGCAGCCGATAGATCCCGAGCGCTTTGCGGACTGGTGCCGCGAACACGATCGGCCGGCGGACAGCGATGCCAGGCTGACCTTCGCCGCGAACGACGAGGAGATCGAAATGAAGAGTCACGAGGTCGGCTATCTGGTCGGCAGCCTCCAGCGGTGAAAGCGTGACCGCAGGTTCCGCTGTGGTCTACCGGATGCCGCTGCACCCGCTGCGAGCGATCTCCCTGACCTTTCCGCTGCCGATGTTCCTCTCGGCATGGCTTGCGGATCTGGCCTACTCGCAGACGTTCGAGGTTCAGTGGGTCAACTTCTCATCGTGGCTGATCGTCGGTGGGCTGCTGGCTGGCGCGGTCCCGCTGGCCTGGGCGCTCATCGCGTTGCGATCGCGCCGCCTGCCGGGCCGGCGCCGCAGGCTGATCCACGTACTGGCCCTCGCGACGATGTGGATGCTGGGTCTGATCGACGTCTTCGTTCACGCGCGGGACGCCTGGGCGACGATGCCCACCGGACTGTATCTGTCGGCGATCGTTGCGCTCCTTGCGCTGCTCGCATCGTGGACTGGCTATTCTCCCGTGCGTGACGGGGGTGATCGCTGATGCGCCCGGTACGGCTGTCGATCGGCTTCGTCGCGGTCGTAGTCGCCGCTTGTGGAGGCGCTCCGCCGCCCGCGCAGTACGGTGTCGAGCCTTCACTGCCGGAGCCGCAGCGAGGCCTGCTGCCCGACATGAAGGTATCGAAGCCTTCCCCGTGGGGCGATGCCCGGCCCACAGTGCCTGACGGGTACCGCATCGAGGCCATCGCGACCGGCCTGAAGGTTCCGCGGCAGACGCTGGTCCTGCCGAATGGCGACATCCTGGTTGCCGAGGGCTCGGGCGGCGACGATGCACCGCCGCTCCGACCGAAGGATTTCATCGCCGCATACATCAAGAAGAAGGGCAAGAGCTCGGTCACGAGCGGCAGATCGCCTGACTCTGCTGCGCGATGCCGATGGCGATGGCACTTACGAGACTCGCGGCGTCTTCGCCGAGATCTGAACGCCCCCTACGGTCTCGCGCTGATCGGCTCGGCTTGTACGTCGCGAACCAGGATGCCCTCGTCCGCTTCGAGTACCGGGGCGGTGAGACGAGCGCGAGCGCGCCGCCGATGACGGTCACTGCACTGCCTGCGGCCATCAACCATCACTGGACCAAGGCGTTGACCGCGAGCGCGGACGGGCGGTTCCTGTATGTCGGGCATCGGCTCCAACAGCAACATCACCGAGCGCGGCATGGCCGCCGAAGTCGATCGCGCGATGGTCTGGCAGGTCGACGCCGACGACCGGCGCTCATCGGCCGTTATGCGACCGGCCTTCGCAATCCCACTGCACTGGCCATCCAGCCCGGCACCGACCGTCTGTGGGCGCGGTCAACGAGCGCGACGAGATCGGCCCGAACCTCGTCCCCGACTACCTCACTTCGGTTCGCGAGGGCGGCTTCTACGGCTGGCCCTACAGCTACTGGGGAAACAACGTCGACGTGCGCGCGCAGCCGCAGGATCCGGCGAAAGGTGGCCGCAGCGATTGCGCCGGACTACGCGCTGGGATCACACGTCGCCGCGCTCGGTCTCGCGTTTTCCGGCGCCTCGATGGGCGTCGGACTTCGCCGAGGGCGCATTCGTCGGCGAGCACGGCAGCTGGAACCGAAACGAGCCCGTCGGCTACAAGGTCGTGTTCGTGCCGTTCCGCGACGGCCGACCGACCGGCGCACCCGATCGATTTCGTCACCGGGCTTCCTCGGTGACGGACGGCAAGACGCGCGGCCGGCCGGTCGGCGTCACCGTGGATCCGCGCGGCGCATTGATCGTCGCCGACGATCTGTCCAATATCGTCTGGAGGGTGACGCGGTCCGTCGCGAATGCGGGCAACCCGTGACGCACCTCGCGGATGACGGATTCCGCGGATGGACTTTGCGCGTGCGAGGCGCATTCTTGGGGAATCCGCTTCCGCCGGAGACTTCCCATGTTCCTGCCCGCGAACCTGCGTGAACTCGTCGAAAGTGCGGCGGCGCCGCACCCCTTGTTGTCGTCGACCGATCCGGACGGATGTTTCGGGTTGTGCCCGCGTGAGGTGGCGCATCTGGCCGACTTCGGCAAGGCCATCGTCATCGATGTTCGGGGCCCCGAGGGGTTCGAACGTCGACACATCGCCGGGGCCGAGCTGCGGGCCGGCGCCAGACTTGATCCGCGCGAAATCGCGTCGTCAAGCGCGCGGCGAATCGTGCTGTGCTGCGACACCGGCGCCCTGTCGCGACGGCTCGCTCTCGATCTGCGTCGCGCCGGGCACCGCCACGTGACTTACCTGGTCGGGGGACTGGACGCGTGGGCGGGTGAGGGCCTCAGTCTGTCCTGAGCTGCGCGCGGGGGCGGCCGTATGACAGGACGTGCCTGTGCAGGCAACATGCTGCCAGCGGCCGCTCACGGCCCACGTCGCCAGGGGGGGCAATGTCCGACATCCGTCATATCCGTGACTGGCGCATGCCTACCGGAAACACCGCGATCCACGAGCGGCTGCTCGCTTCGCTGGGCTCGGCGGAGTTCGGTGCCACCGTGCGTGATTCAGTTCTGGCACTGACGGCCGGGGCGCGGCGCGTCTACCTGTTCGAGTCGGCCGGCCGGGATCGCCCGTCACTCCAGTACTTCCACGGTGAACCGGGGCTCAGCGACATATTCCCGGTGTATCGTCGCTCGTTCCTGCGGCTCGACCCCATCACCGACGCCTATCGCGCGGCGCCCCGGGTCAGCGATGTCGCCGTGCAGCGCGTGCGCCCGGGCCATATTGCGTCATCGGATTTTCGCCGGCGGGTGTTCGACGATCCGGGAATCGTCGAGCGGCTCTCGATCGTGCAGCGTGGCGCAGACGTCTGGCGCGTCATCAGCGTCGCGCGTCACGCGTCCGACGGCTGCTTCAGTGACGTTGAAATCGACTCGCTGGCGGGGCTCGCCGGGTGGGTGCTGCCCATGCTGTCGCTCAACCGGCATCGGCAGGCCGCCACCCCGTTGACGGTCGGTGAGCTGGAGGATCGTTTCGCCAACCGGTTCGAGGCGCTGCCGCGGCGGGAAAGGGAAGTCTGTGCACGCGCCGCGCTGGGCATGAGCGTCGACGCCACCGCCCTCGACCTCGACATCGCGAGGACGACGGTGGTGACCTACCGGAAACGGGCGTACGGAAGGCTCGGTGTCGCGAGTGCCCGCGAGCTCTTCGCGCTTGTCTCCCATTGACTGCAGGCAGGGACAAGATGGATCGCGATCTCGACCGGCTGATCGTGCGATTGAAGCAGTCGCATGCCCCGCGACCGCTGATGAACCAGTTCGAGAGCGAGCTGCGGGTCCGTATCGCGGCGCATTCCAGCCGGAGCAGCAGGGCTCGCCAGACGCTGCCGCTGCAGATGAGCGCCGTAGTGGTCGCGTTCGCCATCGGTCTCGTCATCGGTCTGCGGACGCCGCATCCGCCGCCCCCGGCCCAGGCACTGCTGGCCGAAGTCCTGGAACCGTAGGGTGCGGGCCGCGGAAACAACTCCCGCAAGCGCCTTGCCAGATGCGCAGCTGGTCGCGTGCGCGCGCGGCGGGGATGACGCCGCGTTCGCGTGTCTCGCGTCTCGCCACAAGACGTGGCTGTTTCGCTTCGTGCGGCGGTACGTCGGCAACGACCCCGACGCATATGACCTGCTCCAGGATTCGATGTTGTCTGCCTGGCTCGCGCTGGAACGCTACGACCCGGCGTACCCGTTCGAGAGCTGGCTGCGGCAGATCGCGCTGAACAAGTGCCGCGACTGGAGCCGCCGCTCGGTGGTGCGGAGGGTCCTCGATTGCCTCGGCGCGGAAATCGAGTCCCTGCCGGCGCCCGCACGCGACTCTCAGCCGGAGGCGACATGCCTCGTGGATGAGACGCTGCTGCGACTCGATCGCGCGATATCCGCTCTGCCACGGGGTCTGCGCGAGCCGTTCCTGCTCTCTGCTTTCGAGGGGCTGTCCCACCGTGAAACCGGGGAGCTGCTGGGGCTGTCCGGAAAGGCGGTGGAGACGCGGGTGTATCGGGCCCGGCAACAGCTGCAAAAGGTTCTGGGCCGCGCCGAACGTCCCGGCTTGGCCGGCGAGGCGCTGTCTTGACCACCGTGGCGGAACGGCGGATCCCGTGGCGGTCGACCCTGGTGACCCTGGCGCTGGCTGGCGCCGCGGCCTTCGCCGGGGCGCGGCTCGGGGCCGAGCACGCCCCGCCACGTTCAAACCCGCTGGCGGAACGGATCTTCGAGCTGATCGGCGACGATGCAGGGCTTTCGCCGCAGCAGCGGCAGGCGATACGCGCCATTGGCGATCGCTATGCACCGGCCCGTGAATCGCTGCGGCAGAAGAGCCGGGCGATCAACGCCGAGCTTCTGGGGCTGATGGCCGAAGAACAACGCTTCGGACCGCGCACCGAGGCCGCGCTTGCCGACCTCCAGCGGGTCATGGGCGAGCGGCTCAAGTTGTCGCTGGAGTACATGCTCGAGGTTCGGCAGCAACTGTCACCTGCGCAGCGTGGCCGGTTCGAGCGCAACCTCTCGACCGAGGCCATCGAGTCGCGCTGACGGCCCTCGAGCGATTCCTGCGGGGTTCAGCCGGCTGGCGCGTATGGTCGGGAAGAGCGTAGAACCCAGGCGGGGAGGCGGGGATGCCTCCATCCGCCATCATTCCTGGAGATCCTCATGCCTGTTTCGACCAAGTCATTGCTCGCCTCGTGCGCGATGCTCGCGCTCGTTCTGGGTGCGCCGACCTTTGCCGCCGAAACCGCGAGCACTGCGAAGAACAAGGAGGTCGTCACCCGGTTCTACGATGCGGCGATCAACAAGAAGGATTACGACACCGCCGTCACCTACCTGGGTGCCGAATACAAACAGCACAATCCGACCGCAGCCAACGGCAAGGAAGGCCTGCGCGCGTTCATCGACTTCCTCAAGTCGAAGTTCCCGACTCAGCGCGGCGAGATCAAACAGGTGATTGCCGAGGGCGACCTCGTCGTGCTGCACGTCCATTCCACGCGGGGTGACGGCCCTGGCCGCGCCATCGTCGACATCTTCCGGGTGAAGGACGGCAAGGTGGTCGAGCATTGGGACGTGATCCAGGACATTCCCGAGAAGGCCGCCAACACCAACGGGATGTTCTGACATGAGAGCGACTCACGCGACCCGCGCCGGCGGCGCCCGGACGGGCATCCTGATGGCTGGCATCGCCGCGCTGTTCCTCGGCTCGGCGCTGCTCGGCACGGCGACTGCCCACCATTCCTTCGCGGTCTTCTTCGACAACGAGCAGGGCATCGTGTCGGTCAAGGGCGTGGTCAAGGAGTTCCACTTCAAGAACCCGCACGGGATCATCCGCATCACGGCGAAGAACAAGGACGGTGCGGAAGAGGACTGGAAGGCCGAGACCAACTCGCCTTCGATCCTCGAACGCCGCGGCTGGACGAGGGACAGCCTCAAGGCGGGTGACGAGATCGTGATGGAAGGCTGGCAGGCGCGGGACGGCTCGCCGCTACCTGCGCATGCGCAAAGTGACGCGGGCCGATGGCACGCCGGTAGGTCGCCCGATCGATTCGCCGGAGGTCAAGTGAGGCGGGCCGCGTGCGCGCTCGCGTTGGGCGCAGCGGTCGCTTCGTTCGCGATCACCGCGGCAGAGGCGGCGGCGCCGAAGCGACCCGATCTGTCGGGGTTCTGGATGCTCGCGTCCGGTACTCCGGTCGAAGATCCGGCGCTCAAGGCGAAGATTCCACCGAACACCGTCATAGTGCGCGACACCGGCGGAGTCGAGTTCGGGCCGGGGGAGTTCGGCGGTCTGAAGCTGACCCCTGCCGCCGAAGCGGAAGTGAAGGCATGGAGCATCAAGGATGACATGACTGTCGCCAACACCTGTCGCGTGCCCTCGATCGTGTATGCGATGCAGGGCCCGTTTCCGATCGAGGTCTTCCAGGGCACCGAAATGACGGTGATCCGGCTTGAATACTTCGACATGGCGCGCGTGATCTTCACCGACGGCCGCAAGCACATGCCGGCCGGTGCACCCGTGACGAAAACGGGCGACTCGATCGGACACTGGGAAGGCGACACGCTGGTCGTCGACACGATCCACCTGAAGGAAGCGACGATCACCAACAACGGTCTCGCGCACAGCGACAAGGTGCGGGTGGTCGAGCGATTCAAGCTGTCGAAGGACGGCAAGCAGCTGCTCGCAACGCAGGAATTCGAGGACCCCGTGAAGCTGATGAACCGGGGCGTGCGGTTCATCACCTGGAACCGGGTCGAAGGCGATCACGTCCACGCCTATGACTGTGATCCGACCTTCGCGGAAAATTACGCCGAAGGGAACTAGCCGCTAGCCGCGCGGTCGACCGTATCGCACGGTCGACTGGCCATCGATCCGACGTTATTGTAAGTCGGCTTACAAATGGCTTGCGTGACCTGTGGCGGCATGGCGCCGCTCGTGTGGCCGAGGGTGTCCGATTTCTTCGATACCCGCCCGGGCCAGTCAAATTGAAGCAACAATGAAATCACAATCGAGGATTTACATGGATTCGAAGTATCGATGCCCGGCTCGCGGCGTGCGCTCTGCGGTTGCAGTGGCGCTGATGGGTCTGGCGTCCACTGCCATGGCGCAGGATCAGGTTCCGGAGGACGGGCTGGAAGAAATTACGGTCACTGGTTCGCGCGTCATCCGCGAAGGTATGTCGTCGCCGACGCCCGTCACGTCGCTGTCGAACGAGGAGCTGCTGCAGGCCAACCCGCAGTCGCTGTCGCAGGCGCTCGCGCTGCTGCCGTCGATGGGCACCTCGACCACGCCGAAATCGATCGGCGGTCGCAGCACGCTCGGCCCTGGCAGCTTCCTCAATCTGCGTAACCTCGGTTCGACCCGCAACCTCGTGCTGCTCGACGGCCGCCGTGTCGTGCCGAGCAACATCGCCGGCAACACCGACATCAACCTGATCCCGAGTGCGCTCATCAAGAACGTCAGCGTCGTCACCGGCGGCGCCTCGGCGGCCTACGGTTCGGACGCGGTCGCGGGCGTGACCAACTTCCTGCTCGACACGAACTTCGACGGCTTCAAGGTCGACGTCAACGGCGGCGTGTCGGCGCACAACGCCGACGGCGCCTCCTATCGCCTGTCGACGGCTTGGGGCGAAGGGTTCCTCGACGATCGTCTGCATGTCATCGCCTCGTTCGACTGGCGGCATTCGCAGTCCGCATATCAGCAGAATCGCACCTGGGCGAACCGGAACTGCGGCCTCATCTCTATTCCTGGCGTGACCCCTGCGACGCAGTCGGCCACGAACCCGCGTCAGACGATCGCCTGCGGCATCACGCAGGCGAGCGCGACCTACGGCGGCGCCATCATCGCCGGACCGCTCACCACTGCGAACCAGGGCATCGCGTTCGACGACAACGGTCGTCCCGTCGCCCTGAGCTACGGCACGCTGCGCACGACCAACACGCAGGTCGGCGGTCAGGGCGCGCTGTGGGGCGATGTCGTCAACTTCACGACCCCGATGGACAACAAGGTCGGGTTCGCTCACGCGACGTTCGACCTCACCGAGAACGTCGAGGCGTTCGTGCAGGGAACGTACGGCCGAGCCGAATCGCTCTACGCGCAGACGCCGCCGTATTTCTACGGCACCGGCATCCCGCCGGCGATCACGGTGTTCAGCGGCAACCCGTTCATCCCGGCCTCCATCCAGGCGCGCATGACGCAGCTCGGGCTCGCCAGTTTCGCGCTGAACACGTCGCCGAAGTCGTGGGGCGTGATCAAGACCGATACGAGCTACTCGACCTGGGATGTCCTCGCGGGTCTCAAGGGCAAGATCGGCGATACGTCGTGGAGCTGGGACGCGCACTACGAGCACGGTCGCACCGCGTTCAAGGTCGTCTATCGCGACCAGATCAATCTCGAGCGGCTCTACCGCGCGACCGATGTCGTCGCCGGTGCCAACGGCCAGGCCGTCTGCTACAGCGCGACGGTGAACCCGGCGGCGTACGGCAACTGCGTGCCGCTGAACCCGATGGGTGCCAACTCGGCCTCGGCCGAAGCGCTGGCATACATCCACGGCGGCGGCATCCCGCTCAATTACAACGTCATGGTCCAGGACAACGCAACGGCGAGCATCAACGGCACGCCGTTCGCGACCTGGGCGGGCGACGTGTCGGTGGCTGCTGGCGTCGAGTGGCGCAAGCTGCAAGGTCTGACTGCCTCGGATGCCATTTCGCACAGCACGATCGACCTCACTGCGGTGCGCGGCGCGCTCGGCTCGATCCAGCCGCCCAAGATCGGCGGCTGGGCGACGACCAACCTGCTCGAGACGACCGGTGAGTACACGGTCAAGGAAGGCTTCGTCGAAGCGCTCGTGCCGTTGCTGAAGGACAAGCCGTTCGCACAGTCGCTCGATCTGAACGCGGCCGGTCGCATTACCGACTACTCGCAGAGCGGCCGCGTCGAGACGTGGAAGCTCGGCCTGACCTATCGGCCGTTCGACGAGCTGCTGCTGCGGGCGACGCGCTCGCGTGACATCCGCGCGCCGGGCATCGGCGACCTGTATGCGAAGGACAGCCTCAGCCCGAACGTCAATCTGACCGACCGCGCGGGCACGGGCCTGCTCGTCAGCGTGCCGACCGCGCTCGCTGGCAACCCGACCCTGAAGCCGGAAGAGGCGGACACCACGACCTTCGGCTTCACGTACCAGCCGGCCTGGCTCACCGGCTTCGGTGTCTCGGTCGACTACTACACGATCGAGATCCAGGACTCGCTGCAGGGTGTCCCCGCACAGGAGACGATCGATCGCTGCGCACAGGGCCAGCCTCAGTTCTGCAGCCTGCTCGTCCGGAACGGTGCGCAGCTCGTGCTGGTGCGCCTGCCGACGCAGAACCTCGCCCAGGCGAAGTCCGAAGGCGTCGACGTCGATGCGAGTTACCGCATGTCGCTCGGGAACGGCAACGCATCGTTCCGGCTGATCGGCACGCGTCTGCTCGAGCAGTCGACGACCACGCCGAATCTGACCGGCTTCAGCTACAGCGACCGCACCGGCGACATGTCGATCGGTTATGCCAAGTGGCTGGTCAACGGCACGGCGGCCTATGACGTGGGACCGTTCGGGGCCAACGTCGTGGCCCGGTACATCAGCGGCGGGAAGTACAACTCGACGTACGTGGCCGGGGACATCGCGCCGGAGTTCGCGGACGTCGCGAGCATGGTGACGTTCGACTTCGGCGCACGCTACCGGCTCGAGTCGTTCGGTGGCAGCCCGGAGCTGTATCTGAACGTGGCGAACGTGTTCGACAAGTCGCCGCCCCTGGTGCCGGCGTCGGCCTCGCTGATCGGCTTCCAGACGACGTCGACGTTGTACGACACGATGGGGCGCTACTACACCGCGGGCATCCGCCTGCAGTTCTAGAGTCGACGTGAAGTCTCCTCCGGCATCGGGCCGGAGGAGCCGTCGTCACGCGCGGTTCAATGTGAATCGCGCGTGACCTCGTCGCCATTCCGCGCGACGAAGCTCGAGCACGGCATCGGCAACGTCCCCTGTTGCACTGTCGACCGCCGCGTGCGACATGTTGATCTTGTCTCACCATTGGCTCGAGGCAGATCATGGAAAGGGACGACACCCGGCCGGTCGACGGCAAACGTCGGGCGCTTCTGCTGGGTCTGCTCGCCAGCCCCGTTGCAAGGGCGGCGGCGCCGGCACAGCAGCCGTCCCGTGACTTCTCGTCCGGTGCTGCGCCGTCGCCCTATCCCGACCCGGACGTGATCCCGATCCACCCGTCTTTCAACGGTCTGCGGGTGTTCAACGCACCGCTGCAGCGCGTGTGGACTGGCGGGTTGTGGTGCGAAGGGCCTGCCTGGTGCAGCCAGGGGCGCTATCTCGTGTGGAGCGACATCCCGAACGACCGGCAATTGCGGTTCATCGAGGACGAAGGTCGCGTGAGCGTTTTTCGTACGCCCTCCAGCAACGGCAATGGCAACACGTTCGACTTCCAGGGCCGGCAGGTTTCCTGCGAGCACCTGCGCAGGCGCGTCGTCCGCTACGAACACGACGGGTCGGTGACCGTCCTTGCCGATTCGTTCGAGGGCAGGACGCTGAATTCGCCGAATGACGTCGTGCCGCACCCCGACGGCAGCTACTGGTTCACCGATCCGCCGTTCGGCGCGCAACTGTACGAAGGCGCAGCAGATGAGGCCGGCGGGCAGGGCAACCGCACTGGCAGACTGCAGCCCCGGATCGGACAGCCCGCCGGCATCGGCACGGCCCGCCAGCAGTTGGCCGCGCATCTCTATCGTCTCGACGGGGCCGGCAAGCTCACGGTCGCGCTCGATGGCGCCTCGTTGCCGGGCCTCCCCAACGGGCTCGCGTTTTCGGCCGACCACCGCAGGCTCTACGTGGTCTGCTCGGGCGCGTTGTTCGTCGGCGATGTGGCGGGGTCGCGCATCAGCGGTTTCCGCGAGCACGCGCGCGTCGTCATCGACGGGGTAAGCTGCGGAATGGATGGTGTTCGGGTGGACGTGCACGGCAACCTCTGGTGCTCCAGCAATTCGGGCAGCGCGGCGGGCTACGGCGGTGTGACCGTGCTGAACGCCGAGGGCACGTTGATCGGCCGCATACGCCTTCCGGAGGCCTGCGCCAATCTCACGTTCGGAGGCCCGAAGCGAAATCGGCTGTTCATGACCGCAAGCCAGTCGCTGTACGCCGTGTTCGTGAACACGCAAGGCGCGGCTCCTGGCTGAACTGCTTCGATCATCGATGCTCGTGGGGCGGCGGCGCCCGGCGAAGTCCGGTGGTTGGCTATGCAGTTTCCGGCGCGAAGGTGCGGAAGCGATGAGGCGGTGCTCCCTTCACTCCCGGATCGAGCCTGAGCAGACCGCCCGACCACGGCGCATCGCGGAGCCCCGCATCGTCGAGGCCGATGGATGCGCTGGTCACGTACAGATGCCGCAACCCGGGACCGCCGAACACCGGGCAGGTTGGACGACGCACCGGCAGCTCGATCTCGCGCACCACGCGGCCGGTCGGATCGAGGCGCCGCAGGCACGCCCCATCCCAGAACGCGATCCAGACATGATCCTCTTCGTCGACCGCCATCCCGTCCGGATGACCGAGCTGCGAGGCGAACCGCGCGAACGGGCGCGCATCGAGCACATTGCCGGCGGCATCGACCTGTAGTGCGGTGATCTCGCCGGTTGCCGAGTCGGTCGTCAGCAGCGTGTCGTCGCTCAGTATAGCGGGGCCGTTCGGAACGCGGATGCCGCGACGGATCGGCGCCATGCCGCGCGCATCGAAACGATAGAGCGTACCGAGTGCCGCCTGCTCGGAGTCGTCCATCGTGCCGACCCAGAAGCGTCCGCTCGCGTCGACGCTGCCATCATTGAAGCGGTTGCCAGCCGGTTCGTCCGGCGTGGCAAGTTTCCGGACCATGCGCGCGTCGTTGTCCGGGCCGATGGCGAGCTGCACGATGCCGGGATCGCCGCACGCGATGAGATCGCCGCAATCGGTCAGCCCGAGCGATGTCAGACGAAAGTCGAGCTGCTGCGTGGTGTTCCGGCCGCTTCGCACATCGTGTGCATGCAACGTCGGCCTGCGGATGTCGATCCACCAGACGAGGTTGCGGTCGGGGTCCCACAGCGATCCCTCGCCGAGAAGCGCACGTTCCTCGCAGACGCAGGCCAATTTCACTTCGGTCATCGCGCCCCCGTTCAACCTGAGACGGCATTGTCCGACATATGAGAGATACAGTCCTCGCCGGAGCGGCCCCGGTCGGCTCGAGCGGGCGCCTCGGGCATCGCCCGGTGATTGCAGTACCGGCGGTTCGGAATCGCGCCGCAGAAATATCGGCGGGCGCACCAGCCGACGGGCTGACGAGCCCCGGACGCCCGGTTTCGGATATATTCCGGTATCGAGGATTATCCGGACGGGGGCGCTGATGAAGTTCGCGACATGGCGCGACGGTTCTGCGGACGGTCGGCTCCTGCTCGTGTCCCGGAACCTCCGGCGCGCCGTACATGCCGACGACATAGCCCCGAGCCTCCGCGTCGCGCTCGAGCACTGGAACGACGTCGAAGCCCGTCTGCGCTCGTTGTCTGAAGCGCTGAACCTCGGCGACGTCCGCGACGCCTTCGATTTCGGGCCGGACAAGGTGGCAGCACCCCTGCCTCGTGCCTGGCAGTGGCTCGACGCATCGGCCTTTCACAGTCACGGCGACCTGATGGAGCGCGCCTTCAAGCACGCGCCGCTCGAAGGCAAGCTCACGCGTCCATTGATGTACCAGGGCGCTGCCGACGACTTTCTCGGCGCAACGGAAGACATGCATCTGCCTGCAGAGGGCGACGGCATCGACTTCGAGGCGGAAGTCGCGATCGTGACCGGTCGCGTGCCCATGGGCACGCCGGCTTCGCAGGCGCTGGAGCACGTACGGCTCGTTATGCTCGCGAACGACGCGAGCCTGCGCTCGCTCGCGATGACCGAGATGAAGACCGGCTTCGGCTGGATCCATGCCAAGCCCGCCACCAGTTTTGCGCCCGTCGCGGTCACACCGGACGAGCTCGGCGACGCGTGGCGCGACGGGCGCGTCCATCTGCCGGTACGGGTCTCGTGGAACGGGCGACCGTTCGGCCATCCGGATGCCGGTGCAATGGGGTTCGGGTTCCATCAGCTGATTGCCCACGCGGCCTATTCCCGCAACCTCAGCGCAGGGACGGTGATCGGGTCAGGCACGGTCTCCAATGCCGAATATGCGGTGGTCGGTTCGGCGTGCATTGCCGAGCGACGAGCCATCGAGATCGCCGAGCAAGGGCGTCCCTCGACGGAGTACATGCGTTCCGGCGACCGGGTGCGCATCGAGGTGCTCGACCGTGAAGGTGCCAGCGTCTTCGGTGCGATCGACCAGCAGGTGGTCGCCGCGTCGCGGCTGTCTGCCTGATCGCCGGTCACCGACGGCCCCTGCCTCGCCATGCGGTTTCGCGGACTCGACCTGAATTTGCTTGCTGCGCTGTCGATGCTGCTGGAGGAGCGCAGTGTGTCGCGCGCGGCCGAGCGCTTGCACCTCAGCCAGCCTTCGGCGAGTGCCGCGCTGGCACGCCTGCGCGAATACTTCAATGACCCGCTGCTCGAGGTTCAGGGCAAGCGAATGATCCTGACCCCGCTGGCGGCGGGGCTGCGCCCGAAGCTCGCCGAACTGCTCGGCGACGTGGACCGCATGATCTCGCAGACCCGCACCTTCGATGCGGCCACCTCGACGCGCTGGTTCCGCATCGCCGTCTCGGACTACCTCGTGACGGTACTGTTCCCCCACCTCATGGCGCTGCTGCACGAACAGGCGCCGAGGGTGCGCCTCGACCTGCGCGCCCCGGCAGATTCGACGCGGGCCATGCTCGAGCAGGGCGAGATCGACCTGGTCCTCGCGCCCGAGCCGCTGTGTCTGCCGGACCATCCCGCCGAGCTGCTGTTCGAGGAGCGTTTCGTCGTCGTCGGCTGGGAACGCAACCCGCTGCTGCAGGAACCGCTCACCGAGGAGGCGTTCTATGGCACGGGGCACGTCGCGACGGCGCTCGGCCAGATCAGCCGGGCATCGTTCGCGGAGGATCGCGTCCTGGCTCGTGGCCGCGAGCGCCGCGTGGAGGTGACGGCGTTCTCCTTCAGCCAGGTACCCGGGCTGCTGGTCGGCACATCGCGGCTCGCGCTGATGCACGAGCGGCTGGCGGTAGCCATGGCGCCGCACTATCCGATCCGGTTCTGCGCGCCGCCGTTCGAGTTTCCGGTGATGCGTGAAATGGTGCATTACCATCGCGGCAATTCGCTCGATCCGAGCCTCCAGTGGCTGGTCGAGAAGACGCACGAGGCCGCCCGGCTTTGTCCGGCGTCCGAACTGATGGAGGGCAGGTAGTGCGGAGCTGCAGGATTCTGGTCATCGGCGGCGGCATCGGCGGTCTGAGCGCTGCAATTTCGCTCGGGCGTGACGGCCACGACGTGACCGTCATCGAGAAGGACCCTGCGTGGGCCGTGTACGGCGTCGGCATCATCCAGCAAGCCAACGTGGTGAGAGCGGCGCAGGCACTGGGCATGCTCGAGGAATATCTCGCCGCGGGGTTCGGCTTCGATGCAGTCGAGGTGTTCCTGCCGGATGGACGCAAGGTGGCGCGCGTCGAATCGCACCGGCTCGTGCCGGGTTGCCCGGCCAACGTCGGCATGGGACGCCCGGCGCTGCATGCGCTGCTCGGGGCGCGAGCAAAGCAGGCCGGCGCTTCTATACGGCTCGGAGTCACCCTCCAGGATCTGCACGAGAGCGCTTCGGATGTCGACTGCCGCTTTTCCGACGGGACGGTCGGGACTTTCGATTTCGTCGTCGGCGCGGACGGCCTGCACTCGCAGATGCGCGAGCGCGTGTTTCCCGACGCACCGGGTCCCGAGTTCACGGGGCAGGCCGTCTGGCGCTACAACCTGCCTCGCCCGCCTGAACTCGACTGCCTGCAGGCGTACAACGGGCGCATCGGCGCCGGGCTGGTTCCGCTGTCGGCAACCGAAATGTACCTCTTCGCGACGACGGCCGAGCCAGGCAATCCCCGCTACCCGCGCCAGGGTCTGGCCGCGGCGATGCGCGGCAAGCTGGTCGGTGCAGCGCCCGCCATCGCGGCCCTGTCGGCCGCGATCGTCGATGACGACGGCGTGGTCTATCGCCCGCTCCACTGGTTGTTGCTGGCCGGTCCGTGGCATCGTGGCCGCGTCGTGCTGCTCGGCGACGCCGTGCACGCTTCGACGCCCCATCTCGGGCAAGGTGCGGGCATGGCCATCGAGGACAGCATCGTGCTGGCCGAAGAAGTGCGCACCCATTCGACTCCCGAGGAGGCCTTCGCTGCCTATCGCGAACGGCGCTTCGAGCGCTGCCGCTACATCGTCGCATCGTCGCTCGCCATCTGCCGCGGTCAGCTGGGGCTCGCACCGCCGGTCGACAACGCGCGCGCCACGAAGGAAATGTTCGACGTGGTCGCGCAACCTCTCTGAATCAGCCGGGAACACTCATGAGTCGCGTCACCGATATCCGCTACGTTGCTTACGGCGTCACCCGGTTCGAGGCCGAGCGGCAGTTCTATATCGAGAAGTGGGGCCTGGTGCCGGTCGGTGACGAGCCCGACCTGACCTGGCTCAAGAGCCAGGGGCATGACGAGCAGTTCGTCGTGCGTCTGCACCGCTCCGACATGCAGGGCGTCGAGGTCATCGGCCTCGCTGCAGCGAATCGCAGTGATGTCGAGGCGCTGTTCACTCGCGTGGAGCAGGCCGGTGCCCGCATCGTTCATCCGCCGCGCGATCTTGTTTCCCCCGGTGGCGGTTACGGTTTCCGCTTCTTCTCGCCCGACGGCCTGCCGTTTGAAGTGTCGAGCGACGTTGCCCGCGGCGCCGGCCGCGAGATCAAGCACCCGGAGGGGTTGCCGGTACGCATCAGCCACATCGTGCTGCATTCGCCCGACATCCGGCGTCTGGCGCAGTTCTTCGTCGACGCGCTCGGCTTCCGCGTGTCCGACTGGCTCGGCGACTTCATGTGCTTCCTGCGTTGCAATTCAGCGCATCACCGCATCGCCATCCTGCCGGGCCCGCCGTGCCTCAATCACGTGGCGTACGACATGAGCGGCGTCGACGGCATGATGAGCGGCATCTCGCGACTGCGCCAGGCGGAGATCGCGATCGCATGGGGGCCGGGTCGGCACACCGCGGGCAACAACACGTTCAGCTATTTCGTCACGCCGGGAGGCTTCACGGTCGAGTACACGGCAGACCTCGAGTCGGTCGATGACGAGACCTGGCAGCCGCGTGTGTACGAGCCCGCGCCGCGCGTGATGGACCAGTGGAACATCGGCGTCGGCGGCCCACAGTCTCTGCCGCATGCTGCGCCCGATCCGGGGCTGTTCCGGCCCGCGCGGTATTAGCGCGATGGCGCTGTTCGAATACTTTCCGAATTACGTCTGGAACCTCTCGGTTGCGATGGCGCTGGAAAGCGGCGGGCGGCTCGGCGAGATCCTCGACATGTGCGCGCCGCTGCGCGACCGGGCCGCGCAGGGCGAGGATGTCGGAACGGCGGAGTTCATGGCGGCATGGATAGTCACCGCGCAGACCTTGCTCGAGCTCGCCGCCGAAGACGAGGCCCGTGGGCGGCGGTTCTCGGCGGCCGAGAAACTGCATCGTGCGTCGCTGTACCTGCTGGTCGCCGAGCGCATGCAAGGACGCGGGCATGCGGGGCGCACCGAGACCTACGCGCGCGCGAGGCGCGCTTTCGACCAGGCACTGGAGCTCGGCGGCGATGCGACCCGGCGGGTCGAGATCGCGCTGGATGCGGGTCGGATGGCCGCGCTGTTCGTACCGGGGCAGGGCACGGGGCGCCGTCCGGCGGTCGTGTATTGCAACGGGCTCGACAGCAGCAAGGAGCTGCTGTTCTGGTCGCGGCTGCCGCAGGCCCTCGCGCGGCGGGGCATCTCGACGCTGTGCGTCGATCAGCCCGGCACCGGCGAAGCGCTGCGGCTCCATGGACTGCCGGCCACGCCTCACGCGGAGCGGTGGGCATCGAAAGCGGTCGACTGGCTGCAGGCGCGCAACGACGTCGATGCTGCAGCGATCGGAATGACCGGCATCTCGCTCGGCGGTCACTTCGCACCGCGGGCGGTGGCGTTCGAGCCGCGGTTCGCGAGCGGTGCCGTCTGGGGTGCGAACCACGACTGGGCCGAGATCCAGCGCAAGCGCATGCGGCGCGAAGGGGAGAACCCGGTGCCGCACTACTGGTCGCACGTCGAGTGGGTGTTCGGTGCGGCGAACCGCGACGATTTTCTGGCGAAGGCCGCCGACATGCATCTCGATGGCATCCTCGATCGCATCCGGGTGCCTTTTCTCGTCACGCATGGCGAGCACGACCGGCAGATTCCGGTCGAGTACGCCCACCGCACGTTCGATTCGCTAGTCAATTCGCCGCGACGGGAACTGCGCATCTTCACGCGCCGTGAGGGTGGCGTCGAACACGTGGGTGCCGACAACATGTCCTTCGGCCGCGATTATCTGGCCGACTGGTTTGCCGAAACGCTGGGCGGCCATACCGGCTGAACGAGGTGTCCGCGATGCGATTCATCGACCTGTCCATCACGCTCGAGAACGACGTCGTCAGCGACCCGCCGTTCATGCGCCCGAAGATCACGTATCAGAAGCATGGCGAGACCATGGCCGAAGCGCGGCATTTCTTTCCCGGGCTCACCGACGAGAACATGCCCGGGGGTGAGGGCTTCGCCGCCGCGGAATGGGTCACGCTGACAACGCACAACGGTACGCATCTCGATGCGCCCTGGCACTTCCACCCGACCCAGGACGGCGGCAAACCCGCTATGACCATCGACGAGGTGCCGCTCGACTGGTGCTTCCGTCCCGGCGTCAAGCTCGACTTCCGCCATCTGCCCGACGGGCACGTCGTGAGTGCGGCGGAAGTGGAAGCCGAGCTCGCCCGCATCGGTCACACGCTTCAGCCACTCGATATCGTGCTCGTCAATACTCGCGCCGGCGGTGCGCTGGGTGATCCGCGCTTCGTCGATATCGGGTGCGGGATGGGCAGCGAGGCGACGCTCTATCTGACGCGGCGAGGCGTTCGCGTCACGGGAACCGACGCGTGGAGCTGGGACGCACCGTTCAGCCACACGGCGCGCAAGGTGGCCGAGACCGGCGACTACTCCCTCGTGTGGGAGGGGCACAAGGCCGGTCGGGAGATCGGCTACTGCCACCTCGAGAAGCTGCACAACCTCGAGGCGCTGCCCGCTCGCGGGTTCACCGTCAGCTGCTTTCCGCACAAGATCCGGGGCGCATCGGCCGGCTGGACGCGCGCAGTCGCTCTTATCGAGGAGCCGCCCGCGATCGGCTGACGGCCCGTCTGGACGCAGCACGCGCGGGCTTCAGTCGCGACTTCAGGCCGTCGAGCAGGAGCTTGCGGATGAAGCCTTCGTACTGTCGCGCGAATTCGGTGGAGCTCGTGCCCTTGGGCGCGAGCGGCATGATCATGGGTTGAGCGGCCGCAAAGAACTCGCACAGCGCGATGACGGCGACGTACAGGAACACCGCTTCCGGAGGCGCGCCATTGTCCGTCGGGCCGACCCGCAGCAGACCAGCGATGTGGTTCACGGCCTGTGTGTTCAGTTCCCGGACGCGCGCACGAACCTCGGGGGTCTTCGCCGACGCACCTTCCTCGACCATCAGACGCTGCATGGAACGCACGCGCGTCGAGAAGCGGAACATGTTGTCGAGGTAGGTCGAGAGCTGCTGCGCGGGTGTAAGGTCGGACGAGGGGCGCGGGTCGCCGTCGGCAATCAGCTGCTCGATGACGGCGAGCATCAGATGATCGCGGTTCGAGAAGTAGTAGCGCACCAGCGCCGGATCGACCCCCGCCTGGCGCGCGATCAGCGCGATCGTCACCCGGTGAGGCAGGTTCTTCTCGAGCAGCTGGCGGGCCGCCGCAATGATCGTCTCGCGCCCGACCGCACCCTTTTCCCCGCGCGGACGGCCGCGCTTGCGGCGGGTCGGTGTCTTTGCTTGCTGTTTGCGTCGCATGGGATTCAGCGTTCCAGGGCCATCGCGATGCCTTGACCGCCGCCGATGCACAGCGTGGCGAGTCCGCGCTGGACCGATCGCCGCTGCATCTCGTGTAGCAGCGTGACGAGGACGCGGCAACCCGACGCACCGATGGGGTGACCGAGCGCGATGGCGCCGCCATTCACGTTGACGCGCAGCGGGTCGAGCGCAAGCAAGCTCGCGACCGTCAGCGCCTGGACCGCGAAGGCTTCGTTCGCCTCGATGAGTTCGACTTCCTGCAACTGCCATCCCGCACGCTCCATGCAACGACGCGTCGCGGGGACCGGACCTTCGCCCATCAGCGCGGGATCGACACCGGCGCTCGCGCTGGCGGCGATGCGGGCGAGTGGTGTCAGATTCAGCGCTGCGGCTTTTGCAGCGCTCATGACGATGACGGCCGCAGCGCCGTCGTTCAGCGTCGAAGCGTTGCCCGCGGTGACCGATCCGGCCGGATCGAATGCCGGCCGCAACTTGGCGAGGCCCGCGGACGAGCAGTCGGCGCGTGGCTGCTCGTCCTGCGCGAAAATCGTCGTCGTCCCGCGGGGCCCCGGTACCGTTACCGGCACGATCTCGGCCTCGAAGCGGCGCGCAGCGATGGCGCGGGCGGCGCGCTGCTGCGACTCGACCGCGTAGGCATCCTGCGCCTCGCGCGTGATGCCGTGCTTCCTTGCGAGGTTCTCGGCGGTGATCCCCATGTGGCAATTGCCGAACGCATCCCAGAGCCCGTCGTGGATCAGCGTGTCGATCGTGCGCCCGTGGCCGAGACGCAGTCCGGTGCGCAGACCCGACACCACGTGAGGCGCAAGGCTCATGCTTTCCATGCCGCCCGCGATGATTATGTCGGCCTCGCCGAGCCGGATCCGCTGCGCCGCGAGCTGTACGGCTTCGAGGCCCGAGCCGCACACCCTGTTGACTGTCACGGCCGGCACCGACCAGGGGAGTCCGGCCGAGAGCGCCACCTGGCGGGCGGTGTTCTGGCCGGCGCCCGCGGTCAGCACGTGACCCATCACCACCTCGTCGACGGTTTCTGCGTCGATGCCCGTGCGCTCGAGCAGCGCGCGCACAACCGTGACAGCGAGATTGACGGCGGGAACGGTCGAGAGCGCGCCGAGAAAGCTGCCGATGGCCGTGCGTGCGGCCGCCACGATGACGACCTCGGGCATCACAGGCTCATCACTTTGACCGACCCGGACACGACCACGGGTGCTGCCGTGCGTGCGCGGATGGTCTCGACGCTGGTGCCCGGCGCATGTTCACGAAGGACGAAGGCGCCATCGGCGATGTCGAACAAGCCGAGGTCGGTGATGACACGCCGGATGCATCCGCTGCCTGTCAGCGGCAGCGTGCAGCGCTCGAGCAGCTTGGACTCTCCGTCGCGCGAGGCGTGCATCATCATCACGATGATGTTCTCGGCGCCGGCCACGAGGTCCATCGCGCCGCCCATGCCCTTGACGAGTTTGCCGGGCACCATCCAGGAGGCGATGTTGCCGAGCACGTCGACCTCGAATGCGCCGAGGACGGTGAGGTCGATGTGTCCGCCGCGGATCATCGCGAACGAATCGGCGGAAGAGAAGATGGCGGCGCCCGGCAGCGCCGTCACGGTCTGCTTGCCGGCATTGATCATGTCCGCATCGACCTGGTCTTCGGTGGGGAACGGGCCCATGCCGAGCAGGCCGTTTTCCGACTGCAGCATGACCTCGATGCCCTGCGGCACGTGGTTCGCGACCAGCGTCGGAATGCCGATGCCGAGGTTGACGTAATAGCCGTCACGCAATTCGCGCGCGACGCGCGCGGCCATCTGGTCCCGGGTGAGTGGCATGATCGGTCCTTCAGCTCGTGCGAACGGTGCGGTTCTCGATCCGCTTCTCGAAGCGGCCTTCGATCAACCGGTCGACGTAGATGCCGGGGGTATGGATCTGCGCCGGGTCCAGCGTGCCGGGGGCGACGATCTCCTCGACCTCGACCACGGTGACGCGGCCCGCGGTCGCGACGGCCGGATTGAAGTTGCGGGCCGTGTGGCGGTAGATGACGTTGCCGTACCAGTCGGCTTTCCAGCCGCGAACCAGCGAGAAATCCGCTTTCAGCGCCCGTTCGAGGATGTAGTGTCGTCCGTCGAATTCGCGAACCTCCTTGCCTTCCCCGACTGGCGTGCCGTAGCCCGTCGCGGTGAAGAACGCGGGGATGCCGGCCCCGCCGGCGCGGAGCTTTTCGGCGAGCGTGCCCTGCGGAGTCAGCTCGACTTCGATCTCGCCAGAGAGCAGCTGACGCTCGAACTCGGCGTTCTCGCCGACGTACGAGGCGATGACCTTGCGGATGCGCCGGGCTTCGAGCAGCACGCCGAGCCCGAAGCCATCGACGCCGCAGTTGTTCGAGATGACGGTGAGCCCGGACGTGCCACGATTCAGCACTTCACGGATCAGGTTCTCGGGTATGCCGCACAGGCCGAAGCCCCCCGCGGCAAGGATCATTCCGTCCTCGAGCCCTTCGAGAGCCGCGGCATAGTTGCTCACACGCTTGTCCAGTCCTGCCATCGACGTCTTTACTCCAGCTTGCACGGCCAACCGCCGCAGCCGCCGATCATATTCGGTCCGGCTGGACCGTCGAAGGGTCAGCTGGCGCGGCAGGATACCGGGGAAGGGCGAGGAAGCCCCCGCAGGTCAGCAGCAGCCCGATGCTGCTGACCGCCAGCGCAATCGTGTAGGTACCGGTGGCGTCTCGCACGGCTCCGACCCACAGCGGCCCGAGGCCTGACGCGAAGACGAAAGCGCCGTATTGCCAGCCGTAGATGCGCCCGAAATCGGCCAGCCGGAAGTAGCGCGACACGAGGAAGCCCATCAGATCGAGTTCGGCGCCGAGCGCGAGCCCGAGCGCGATCGCGGTGACTGACGAGTACGAGGCACCACCGTACAGCAGCGCCACCCCGCCCGTTGCGCCGATGATGCAGATGACAATGGCAACGCGCGGCGCGAAGACGCGATCGAGCAGGAAGCCGACGACGATGCGGCTCGCGATCACGGCGAGGCCGATTTCGCCGGCCGTGCGTGCGGCTGCGAGCGGATCGAGTCCGGCATCCATCAGCATGGGAACGAAATGGGGAAGGAGGCCGCCGAACGACAGCGACATCGCAGCGAACGTGCCGGCCAGGATCCAGAACGTCGGGGAGCGGAGCCACTCCCGCGAGACCGGCTCGGTGGCGGACTTCGGTCGGGACCCGCCCACGGTCGACACCTGCCGGCGAGGGAAGATCACGGCGGTGGCGATTGCTCCGAGCAGCGGGACGACTGCGAGCGTCAGGTACCCCGCACGCCACCCGCGCGACTCGATGACGGCGCCCAGCACCGGCGGCAGCACCGCGGCCGTCAGACCGATGCCGGTCATGGTCAGCCCGAGCGCCAGTCCGCGGCGCTGCGTGAAGGTCGATCCGATGAATTTCGTATAGGCGATCGGCCCCGATGCAGCACCGACCAGTGCGACCAGCGCCTGCAGCAGCAGATAGCTGGGCACCGAATCGACCAGCATGCCCATGGACGCAAACCCGGCGCTCAGCAGCAGCAGCCCGGCAATGGAGGGCAGGCGGGGCCCGAACCGGTCCACGGCCCATCCGACCAGCGGGTTCGCGGCTGCGAGCGCCAGCGTCACGAACAGGACGCCCAGGCCGAACTGCGCGCGGGTCAGTCCGAGATCGCGGGTGAGCCCGGCCACGAACAGGCCGTTGGTGTAGAGCAGCACGGCTGAAATGCCAGTGGCACTGCCGACGATCGCGCCGGCCAGAACCCGACCCCAGTTCTTGTCCATCTGAACGCTCACTCCCGCTCTTCTGATCGCGGAGCAATATATTCCGAATCAAAGGAAAAATGGGTCACGCGGCTTCTCGCGCGTAGTTTCGATCGCGAAGCATTTGATTGGCCTATAGCTGACACCCCGACAATATTCATTGGTCAGGGAATTCGACGCATGTGATATTCCCGCGCGAAAACAGAACGCAGCGGTTGCACTGAACGATCCTCCGGACTCGGGGTCGTTGCCCGCGCTGCGAATAACAAGAAACCGCGCGAAAGCGCTCAGGGAGGTCACGTGAATTCACTGCAGAGGACCGTCTCGGCCATCGTTGGGCTGGCTTCGGGAGTCATGCTGGCCCCGGCTGTCCTTGCCCAAGGGGACGGCCTGGAAGAGATCGTGGTCACCGCCACGCGGCAGAGCGACGTGCTGAATCGCGTTCCGCTGTCCGTCACCGCGCAGACGCAGAAGGCGCTCGACCAGCAGGGTATCCAGACGATCTCTGACCTGCAGGCGACCGTGCCAAGCCTCCGGCTCAGTGGCCGTGAAGCTTCCGGCAACGTGACCGTCGCGATCCGCGGAATCCGGCAGCAGAGCGCCACCGCGGCGACCACCGGTTTCTACCTCGACGAGACGCCGCTGCAGAAGCGTGCGGCAGGCGGGTTCGGTTCCCAGAACGGCACACCGGTGCCCCCGCTGTTCGACCTCGAGCGCATCGAGGTGCTGCGCGGGCCTCAGGGCACGCTGTTCGGCGGTGGTTCGGAGGGCGGCACTATCCGTTACATCACGCCGGCCCCCAGCCTCACGAACTACTCCTCGTATGGCCGCGCGCAGTGGCTCACCACAGAAGGGGGAGACCCTAGCTACGAGGCCGGCCTTGCGGTCGGCGGGCCGATCGTCGAGGACAAGCTCGGCTTCCGCGCCAGCTACTTCGCCCGGGAAACCGGCGGCTACATCGACATGACCGACTACCGCAACGGCCAGGTCTACGACGAGAATTCCAACAGCGGCTCGCTGCGGATGGGTCGCGTTTCGGTGGCCTGGGCCCCGACCGATTCGACCCGGCTGACGTTCGCCGTGTTGAAGTCGACCGACGAGACCGACAATCTCACCAGCTCGTACAACCTGTCGGAGCCAGGACAGCTGCGCGTGGCGCCGCTGTGCTTCAACATTCCGTACATCCTCTCGCGCCCGGTGGCGCAACGCGCTTTCCTCGTCCCGCCGATGGTGTTGCCGGTCAACCCCGGCTGCAACGGCACCAATGGCACCTACGTTGCGCCGGGCTACACCGTGGGGCCCTTCGACCTCGAGCGCTTCCAGTCGCTCGCGCTCGGCCCGACTCCGACGCGCACCGATCTCGAAATCGGCAGCGTCGATTTCCAGTGGGACATCAGGGAAGGCCTGAGCCTGAAGGCGATCACGTCGTACACCACGGACCTCAGCCGCGGGCAGAGTCCGCAGAGTTTCCCGATCACCCTGTCTGGCCTATCCCGGTACAGCGTCGCTGGTGACGCCCGGGCTGCCCACTCTGAACATTCCGACCGGCACCGCATTCAACCCGAACGTCACCGCCGTGCCCGACGGGCTTGGGCCTCGGCGCACTGATCCAGACCAACACCAACAACAAGCGCACTGCATTCTCACAGGAGGTGCGCCTCTCGTCGTCAGCCGGATCAGCGCTTCAGCTTACATCGTGGGCGCCTTCTTCTCCAATACGCGCGCCACGATCGCGCAGCGGCAGAGACCTCCGATCAGGCCTTCAGGCAGTTCTCGGGCATGTCGATCCAGCAGCGCTACGGCGTGCCGTATGCCGGCTTCTTCTCGAGCATCTACGAGCGCGACCACGATCGTGGAAAATGCCGTGTTCGGCGACGGTCACCTTGCACCTGACCGACAAGCTGCGCGCCAACGCCGGTATCCGCGTCTCCTACGTCACGACCTCGTTCCTGCAGTCCAACTATCGGTCCGAATGCCGGAACGAGTTCGGCCGCGCAGGCGCAGGTCACCGGGCAGATCTCCGAAACACCGTTGACACCGAAGGCCTCGCTGCAGTATTTCTTCACCCCCGACGATCTGGTGTACGCCACGGCGGCAAAGGGGTTTCGTGCCGGCGGCGTGAACCAGGTGACCACCTCCGCGACAGACGGCACGCTCGCGCGGTACGGCCTGACGGTCGCAGGCCGTTTCCCGAAGACCTATGACTCCGACAGCGTCTGGAACTACGAGCTGGGCGCCAAGTTCCGTCTGTGGGACGGCAAGGCGCAGATCAACACGGCCGTGTATGACATCGAATGGAAGAACGTCCAGTACTTCTACTTCACCGGTGACGGCGCGGTGTTCAACCTGCCTTCGGCGCGCAGTCGCGGCGCAGAGCTCGAGGGCCAGCTGCGCCCGTTCCGCCCGTTGACGATGAATGCTGCCGTTGCCTACACCAAGTCGAAATACACGTCCGGCCTGAACCTCGGGCGCGGTCCGGGCAACACGACCGGCACCGACCTCGTCCTCGTGACGGACGGCCAGCTGTTCGCGCAGCCCGCGTGGACCTACGACGTGGGTGCACGCTACGACTTCGAGATCGGCGATGCGATGAAAGCCTATGCCCGGCTCGACTATCGCTGGCAGGAGGGTTACCCGACCGCGGTGACGGGCACGCCCGCGTACTCGCCCGACTCGAGCGACGTGCCGGCGCAGAAGAACGTCAACCTGCGGCTCGGTTTCGAGTACCGCGAGTTCGACGTGAGCCTGTTCGCGCTGAACCTCACCGACGAGGACACGTCGGGCGCGACCGGTGGCCGTTCCGGGTGCACCAATGCAGACTGCAGCACCTACAACACGTACACCTATGGCAGGACGGTGTTCGCACCGACGCCGCGCCAGATCGGTGTGCAGGTTGCGTACCGGCGTTGAGGTGAGAAGCGCGTGAAGAGATCAGCCGCTGTTTGGTCGATGGTCTGCGCGCTGGCGGCATGCCGCTGGCGCTGCAGGGTCAGACTGCGGCCGGGCCGGTAGACAACAAGGCCGCGCCGCAGATGCGGTTCGAGGCCGAAGACTTCATCAAGCTGAAGCCTGGCGAGAATCTCGGCGAAGTGCTGGGTGTCGCCGTCAACTCGAAGGGCGAGGTTGCGGTACTCAACCATCCCGGGACGGCGACGAGCGGCCCGCTGTTCGGAAATGCCACGACCGAGATCCTGCTGTTCGACCGCAATGGCCGGTTCAAGCGCGAGATCGGGCGCAAGGTCTATGCACTCGGCTACGGCCATTCCATCCGCTACGATCGTTACGACAACCTGTGGATCGTCGACAAGGGCACCGACTCGGTCATCAAGTTCGACCCGAACGGCAAGGTGCTGATGAACCTCGGCCGCCGCCCCGAGGGCTACGATTCGGGCCATTATGAGGCGCCGAAGCAGGCGGACGCGCGACCGAGAGACGGCTGGTTCGGTTCCCCGACCGACGTCACCTGGGATCAGGACGACAACATCTACGTCAGCGACGGCTACGTGAACTCTCGCGTGGCGAAGCTACAACAAGGACGGCGACTGGATCACCTCGTGGGGCAAGTACGGCAAGAGCGGCAAGAATGCCGACGAGAATCCGTTCAGCATCGACAACCCGCACAACCTGCAGGCCGATCGCGAAGGAAACATCTACGTCGCCGACCGCGGCAACCGCCGCATCCAGGTGTTCGATCGCGACGGCAACTTCAAGCGGTTCCTGTTCCTGAATGCACCGTACGACAAGACGCACCAGCCGGCTCTTCGGCGGCCCGGTGAAGAATCCGGAGGCGCGGCCCGACCAGACCGAACCCTGGACGATCTGCATCTCGCCGACCACCCCCCAGTACCTGTGGGCGATCGACGTCGAACCGGGCCGGCTCTACAAGATGACGCTCGACGGCAAGATCGTTGGAATGCTCGGTTCGTCCGGGCGCAGGATGGGGCAGTTCAACTGGGCCCATGCAATCGCGTGCCCGTCGGAAGAGACACTCTTCATCGCCGACATGAACAACTGGCGCGTCATCAAGCTGAAGCTGTTTCCCGAACGAAATGCCCAAGCCGTGACCGAAGCTCGGCGCCGAACATGGTCAAGGTCGTGGCCGCGTCGTCGCTGGGCACGGCGTTCGAGTGGTACGACTTCTTCCTGTTCGGGACGCTCGCCTCGACGATCACCCGTGTGTTCACCGGCGGCAACGAGAGTGCCGGTTTCGTCTTCACGCTCGGTGCGTTCGCGGCGGGGTTCTTCGTGCGTCCGTTCGGAGCGATGCTACTTCGGGCACATCGGCGATCGCTATCGGCCGCAAGCGTGCCTTCCTGCAGACCATCATCCTGATGGGCGTCGCGACGACGGCCATCGGGCTGCTGCCCGGTATCGAGTACGATCGGCGTCGCGGCACCCGTCCTGCTGGTCGTGCTCACCGGGTCGTGCAGGGGTTCGCCATGGGCGGCGAGTACGGCGGCGCGGCGGTCTATGTCGCCGAGCACGCGCAGTCCGGCGCGACGCGGACTGCTGACCAGCTGGATCCAGACCACCGCGTCGGTCGGGTCTGCTGCTCGCCGTCGGCATCGTGCTCGGTCTGCGGCTGCTGATCGGCGAAGCCGCTTTCCAGCAATGGGGCTGGCGCGTTCCGTTCCTGTTCTCCGTCGGCGCTGCTCGCGCTGTCGCTGTGGATCCGGCTGCGCTCGGTGAAAGCCCGGAGTACCAGCGGTTGCAGCAGCACAAGCGCGTAGCTCCGCGCGCCGCTTGGATCGAGGCACTGCGAGGGCACGAATCTGCGGCTGATCATGCTGGCGCTGGTCACATCCTGCTCGCGCAGGGCGCCGTCTGGTACACCGGCCACTTCTACGTCCAGTATCTTCCTCGAACGGGTGCTGAAGGTCGACGGCAGGCTCGTCAACTTCGTCGTCATGGGCGCCGTGGTGCTGTCATCGGCCGGCTATGTCTTCTTCGGCTGGCTGTCGGATCGCGTTGGTCGCAAGCCGGTGATGCTGCTCGGCATGGCGAGTCGCGCTGATCGCCTATTTGCCGGGGTTCCATGCGCTGACGCGCAGCGCGAACCCCGCGCTCGCAGAATGCTGCCGCAGGCGTCGCCGGTCATGGTGAGTGCCGATCCGATCGAGTTGCCGCGTGCAGTTCGATCTGCTGGGCGCAAGCCTCCGCCAGGCTCGGCCTGCGACGTGATACGCACGACACTGTCCGACGGCGGCAGTCCCGTACGACATGACTCGACCGGTCGGGTGACCGGCGCGCCGAGGTCTCGATCGCCGGCTCACAGGTTGCCGCGGTGACTTCTGAAGCTATGGACTCGAAGCGCAGGCGCGATTCGGAGAGCTCGCGCGCATTGCAGCGGAACTGCGCTCAGGCGCTGCTGCAAGGCGCGGGTACCCGCCGCAGCGCCGACCGGGATGCGATGAACCTGCCGGCCATCGCTCGGCATGCTGCTGCTGTTCATGATCGCGTCGACTGCGCTGTATGGGCCGCAGGCCGCAGCGCTGGTGGAGCTGTTCCCGACTTCGATCCGCTACACCGCATTGTCCGTGCCCTACAACATCGGCACTGGCTGGGTCGGCGGGTTGCTGCCGGTCTCGGCCTTCGCGCTCGTCGCGGCGACCGGCGACATCTACTCGGGCCTCTTCTATCCGATTGTCTTCACGGCCATCAGCTTCGTCTGCTGCTGGCTCTGGCTGCCGGAGACTCCGGGCGGGCCCTGCAGATGACAGGAGAGCAGCTGATGCTCAGACGGTCGTCATGTCGGAACGTGATCATCGCTGGTCGCGACGGAGCGATCGGCGGCTGTCGGCCGCTCTTGCGGCTCCGCTCGCGAGCCGCGGGTTTGCGGCGGCGCCGCCGGCCAGGAACATCATCGACGTGCATGCCCACTTCCAGCCGCCGGCGATCCGCGCCCTGAACCAGGGCGGGCCCGATGAACGCGTGGGACGCTGCAGAAGCAGATTGAGGACATGGATGCGGCAGGGGTGACCCGGGCGATGCTGTCCGTGACGACCCCCGGCGTTCCGGCAACCGGCGAGCCGGCACGCCGCATTGCGCGCGAGACGAATGAGTATGCAGCGAAACTTGCCGCGGACCACGGCCGCCGCTTCGGCTTCTTCACTTGCGTGCCGATGGACGACATGGATGCGGCGATCGAAGGAGGTCGGCATACGGCTTTGACATGCTGAAGGCGCAGGGTGTCGGTCTGCTTCACGAGCTATGCCGGCAGCTGGCTCGGCGATGCCAGATTCGATCCGCTGTTCGCCGAACTGCAATCGGCGCAAGGCCATCGTGTACGTGCACCCGACCAATGCCGCATGCTGCACGCGGCTGATTCCGGAGGTGGCCGATACTCTCATCGAATACGGCACCGACACGACGCGAGCCATCGCCAGCTATGTCTACCGGGGCGCGGCGCGACGCTTCCCCGATGTCCGGATGATCTGGAGCCATTCGGCGCGGCACCATGCCTTATCTGATCGAGCGATTCGATGGTGCATCGATCGCAGCGCAGCAGCCACGGCGCAGGCGCCCGATGGGTTCCGGGCGAGCATTGGCCGCTTCTGGTACGACATCGCCCAGGCCTCGAACGCGGTGGCGACCGACGGCGCTGCGAACCGTGGTGCCGATGGAACGTATCGTGTTCGGCACCGACTATCCTTTCCGCACCTCGCTCGAGCACGTGACAGGGGCTCGAGCAGGGCAAGGTCTTCAATCGGCAGGAGATGGCCGCGATCTATCGGGCCAACGTCCAGACAGCGACCTTCCGGACCTCGTCTGAGGCAGAAGGTCGTCGTGAGCAACAGGCTCAGAGAATTTCCGGAGAACGGAATAAAGGGTCCAGGACGCAAGGCAATCAGCTGGGTCGGCGTGTCGATGATGGCCTGTGTCATCGCGGCGCGCCGCGCGTCGCTCGTGAAGTCATGCTGATGAACCGCATCGGTCCGTCGAAGATGACCTTGCACATTGCGAACGCCGACGGCAGCGGCGAACGCCGCCTGCTGCCCGACTCGAACGGCCTCGACTACGACGCGAGTTTCAGTCGCCGGACGGAAAGTGGATCGTGTTCACATCCGAGCGCGATGCCGCGGGATCGGGGCAGGCCGACCTCTGGCGCGTGCGACCGGACGGTACCGGGCTCGAGCGGTTGACCAAAGATTCCTCCGTGGAGGACGCAGCGGCGGTCTCTCCGGATGGCAGGAGCATGGCCTATGTGTCGACCCAGGGCGGCGCCCGCACCACGAACATCTGGGTGATGGATCTCGCAACTCGCGTCGCACCCGCAACCTGACCGGCGGACGGCAAGGAGCCGCCTCCGCTGACGATGAACGGATATTTCCGCCCGTCGTGGTCTCCGGATGGCCAGTGGATCGCGTTCAGTTCGGATCGCGGCGAGAAGTGGATCGGTGCGGAAACAGGGCGCGGGTGCCGGTCATTCGCATCCGACCAGCCTGTACGTCATTCGCGCCGATGGCACCGGCATGCGCCGACTGACCACCACCACGCCGCAGACTTCGTTCGGTGCGCCGAAGTGGTCTGCGGACGGGCGCAAGCTGATCGTTTACGAAGTGCCGACGCGCGAGACGTTCGGCGCCCGCATGCATGGCTTCGGCATCGCCGCGCTTGGTGCGACCTCGCAGATCGTCGAAATCGATGTCGCCAGTGGCGAACGCACGGTGCTGACCGACGGCGCCGGTCTCAAGACCAATCCGGAGTATCCTGCCAGGTGGTCGTGTCGCGCTACCTGGTGAAGACTCCGGCAGGGATGGAAAACCGGAGAAGGGAGTCGCCTACGTCAGACGGCACGCCGGTCCGCGCGGTGACGGTCCGCAATCCCTCGTGGTCTCCGGATGGCAAGAGCGTCGTGTATTCGCGTTTCGATGTCGACGAACCGCGATCACTGGACGCGGTTGTACAGCTGGGACAAGGCTCGCGAGTATCGCTACACCGACGTGTTTCCGACCGTGTGCGGAAATCCCAGCGTATCGCGCTGACCGATCTCGATTTCCCGTTTGGCAATCCGACCGCGTCGATCACCGTGATGAACGTCGACGGCAGCAACCGGCAAGAAGATCTTCCAGCGTCCGGACGCCGCCTCGCTGGTGCCCACGTGGTCGCCCGACTGCCAATGGGTCGCGTTCGGCGTCGGCACCTTCTTCGGCGGCCGCGGCTTCGCGCCGGCCAATGTGTTCGTGGCCAAGGCCGACGGCTCCGAGAACAGGCAGCTCACGCACAGCAACGTGAATGCAGGCTTTCCCGCCTGGCATCCGGACGGGAACACGATGATCTACCGCGTATGGGGCACCGAGGACGTCTCCGGAGACGCGAGGGCTTCGCTCGATCGACATCAAGCGACGGTACGCAGAAGGTGTTGACCACCGGCTGGGACAACTTCCCGTTCATCTCGCCGTCGGGAGATCGCGTCGTGTTCACGCGTCGCCTGGAGAACTTCGACTTCGACGTGTTCACGATGAAGCCCGACGGCACGGACGTGAAGCAGCTCACGACAGCACCGCCGGAGCCGATGCACACGCCACGTGGTCAGCCGACGGACGCGAGATCTGGTTCTCCAGCTCGCGGTCCGGCTTCAAGGACGAGGCGGCGCATGTACGACATCTCACCGCAGCCCTATGCCCAGGTGTACCTGATGAAACGCGACGGAACCAACGTCCGGCAAGTGACCGACAGCAAGTGGGAAGACTCGATGGGGACTTATGTACGCGCCCCGTGACCCGGGGGCGACGCTGCTGAGCCGGCGCACGGTGCTCGCGGGCGCCAGCTGCGCGGCTGCGACGGTCGTTGCTCGCGGTGCTGCCGCTGCACAGTCGCCGCCTGCTGCGCCTTCGGCCGGCGGCGCGCTGGCGGGCAGTCCGCTCGCCACCGATATCCGCTCGGAACTGAAGCAACTCGCACCGAATGTCCATGCGTTCATCCAGCGCGAGGCTCCGGGGCAGACCAACTTCTCGGTTTCGAATTTCGGCCTGGTGGTTGGCCCCCGGGCGATGCTCGCCATCGACGCGGGTGGCGGTCCGCAACACGCGCGCAATTTCATCGCGGCCGCGAAGCAGTTCGGCAAGCCGTTCGATCGCATCGTCATCTCCCACGAGCACCCGGACCATACGGTCGGCATGACGCAGTTTCCGGAAGGCATCGAAGTGGTGGCCCAGGAGGGCACCCGATCGCAGATGGCGAAGATGCGCGCGCCCACGACGCCGGCGTACTGGAAGACCAATCCAGCCTGGGGCCGCCCCGACGACGTCAACCGCGTCATCCTTCCGACCGTCACGTATCGCGACCGCATGTCCGTCTTCTACGGCGACATGCAGGTCGACTTCGTCTGGCCGGGTCCGGCGCATACGTCGGGCGATACGCTGGTGCGGCTGACGCGCGAGAAGGTGCTGTTCATGAGCGACATCGCGTTCTTCGATGTCACGCCTCTGAACGGGTCCGGGTTCGTCGCGGACTGGATCAAGGTCTGCGAGAACATCCTGCAGGATGCCGACGTCGAGACCATCGTCCCCGGTCACGGTCCCGTGGGTGGCAAGGCCGAGCTGGAGGACATGCTGAACTACCTGCGGCTGCTCGTACGCGAAGGCCGCCGCGCCTATGACGCGGGGACCAGCGCGGGCCGTGCGGCCGCCGAGATCGATCTCGGGCACTACGCGAAGTGGACCGACGCCGATCGCGTCGCGCCGAACATCGCGCGTCTCTATGCGGAATTCGCCGGCACGCTCGGCACGAACATGGATCGCGAAGCGACCGCGAAGGCCGTGGCCGAATACAACCAGCTCAAGCGCAAGCCGTGATGGCCACGGCGAGGTCCTCGAGAATGAATCTGAAAGCAGTAGTGCTGCTGGCCGCGCTGTTCGCGGTCCCGGCAATCGCGGCCGAGCGGATGAAGGCGCCGCTGTACGGCGACCCCGCTCATCCCGACATCTCCGGCATGTGGAACCCGGAGTTCGCCTACCTGGGACCGCCCATCGGCGCCGCCGCAGGGCCGCCCCGTGGCGGGCCGCCCGGAGCGCCTGGCGCAGGAGCGCCCGGTGCAGGTCCGCCTGGCGCAGGTCCGCCGCGCGGGGCGCGCCCTTCGTTCCGCCGATGCCGAAGCTGAAGCCTGAATACGCGAAGCGTTACGCCGAATGGAAGCGCAAGTTCGATACCGATGGCAGCCAGGAGCCCGACACGGTCACGCGCTGCCTCGCCTTCGGCGTCGCGCGGTTTGGCACGATGCCGATGGAGATCATCCAGACGCCCGGTCAAGTGACGCTCCACCTCGGTGTGCTGCGTGACATCCGCCGGATCTATCTCGATGGCGGACACACGGTCGGCGCCGATCCGAGCTTCAGCGGCGACTCAGTCGGTCGATGGGAAGGGGACACGCTCGTCGTCGAGACGAACAATGTTCGTGCCGGGCAGCTCGATCGGAACGGGGTGCCGTATTCAGACCGGCTCACCGCGATGGAACGCATCCGGCGCACCGGCCCTGCACGGCTCGAGATCGAAATGACGCTGACCGATCCGGAAGCATTCGAGGAACCCTTCACGCTGCGGCGCGCGTACGTGCCGATGCCTGCAGGAAGCCGTTTCGAGGAATACGTCTGTGAGTACAACGCGGAAGGTTGATATGCGCATCAGAACCCTGCTTGGTCGCCTGCTGTCGCTGTCGTTGCTGGCCGGATTCACGGTCGTGACGCACGCGCACCACTCGTTCGCGATGTTCGACCAGACGAAGACGATCAGCCAGAAGGGCGTGATCAAGGAGGTGCAGTGGGTCAACCCGCACGTCTGGCTCCAGCTCAATGTCGAGGTGGACGGACAGCAGGTGGTCTACAGCTATGAAGGTGCCGCCATCCCGGTGCTGAAACGCGTGGGCTGGCTGCGCGACTCCGTCAAACCGGGCGATGTGGTCACCGTCGTCGGGCACCCCTACAAGGACGGGCGCCGCGCGGGCGGTGCGTTCAACTACGTTCTATTGCCGGACGGCAAGCGTCTCGGTACCGGTGACGCCATTCCCGGCGCTCTTGCTCCCCCCGCCCCCTGAAGTCATGGAGAGAAACATGGTTCGTCGAAACGCGATTCTGGTTCGTGCAGCCGTCGCGCTGTTGCTCGGGGGTGCGGGTCTCGCTGCGTTCGCAGCCGCACCGACGGCGGTGCCGTTCAAACTCGGCACCTTCGAAGTGCGCGGGCAGGAGACGGTCGGTCTCGTGCTGGGCGACTCGATGGTCGTCGACATCGCCGCGGCCAATCAGGCCTTCGAACGCCGCAACGGCAGCGCGACGAAAGTGCGCGCGCCCGCGAACATGAACGAGCTGATCGCACGATACGAGCGTGACGTCGGGCCGCGATTGCGTGAGCTCGCGCGATTCGCGTCGGAGGCCGGGTCGGCCGCTTACATCCATCCGCTCGGCCAGGTGAAGACACTTCCTCCGGTACGCCCGGCGGTCATCCTCAATTCCGGCGCGAACTACCCCGAACACGCGGCGGGCATCGTTGCACAGGGTCGAACCGCTGCCGGTCCGCCGGGTGCGGCAGCGGGTCCGCCGGGTGCTGGCGGCCCCCCCGCGGGTGGCCCGCCCGGTGGCGCGAGGCAGCCCTCGCAATCGATGACCGGCTACTGGGAGCGCCCGGCCGGGGAGAAGCGACCCGAGAATCCGTACCTCTTCCTGAGGTCTCCGACGACAGTGGCGAGTGCCTTCGACGACATCGTGCTGCCGCGAGGCCGCGAACAGATCGACTGGGAGTGCGAGTTCACCGTCGTCATCGGCGCGGATGCGAAGAACGTGTCGGTCGCGGACGCTCCGCGCCACATCTTCGGCTACACGGCACAGATCGACGTGTCCGACCGCGGCGGTCGTGGCGACCGCAAGATGGGTGGCAGCGTCGACTGGCTGGTGCAGAAGAATCACGACACCTTCGGGCCGATCGGCCCGTTCATCGTGCCCAAGGAATTCCTTCCGCAGCCGATGAACACCCGTCACTTCTTCACGCTGAACGGCGAGATCAAGCAGGACTCGAACACCAGTCGCAGCGAGTACGACATCTACGACATGGTTTCGTACGGCTCCAACAATCTCACTCTGCGGTCAGGCGATCTCATCGCTATGGGAAGCCCGCCGGGCGCCAACATCGACACCGGCGCGCAGCGCTGGATGCGGGCGGGCGACGTGGCGGAATGCTCGATCGAAGGCATCGGCACGCAGAAGCACAAGGTGGTCGCGCAGAAGTAGCTGCGCCGACCACTGCCGCTCGCTGCGGCAACGCCCGGCGCCGACGTCGTCAGACCGGCGCCGGGCGCCGGATCGCGAGCAGCGCCGCCATGATCAGCACGGCCGGAATGGCAAACAGCGCGACGATGGTCTCGGCGGTAACCCCTCGCGCCAGCGCGAAGCCGATAGCGATCGGAGGCAGCACCGTTCCGAGCCGGCTGACGCTCTTGGTCCAGCCGACGCCCACGGCGCGCAGCGCGGCCGGGTAGTAACCGGCGAGCACCACGTTGAGCCCGCCGTACGCCCCGAGCATGAAGAAGCCGCAGGCGCCGAGCAGCGCGAGCAGAGGCGCATCGGCGAGCGTGTCCATCGATCGCGCGATGAGGAACAGTAGCAGCGCCGCGAGTGCGAAGAACAGGCTGAGCATGCGGTGGGCCCCATAGCGGTCGATCAGCGGACCGATGAGCAGCCCCGACACCACTCCGCCGCCCGTGTAGCTGCCGATTGCGTAGGCCGCGAGCTTCGGACTGCGGCCGATGTCGACCAGCAGCGACGGCAGCCAGGAACTCAGGCAGTAGTAGATCGTCAGCGCGCAGAAGAACATCAGCCACAGCAGCAGCGTGCCGGACAGCAGCGGCGGCGAGACGATCTCCGCGAGACGACGGCGCCCGGCTGCTGGCGCGCCGGCTGCCCATTCCGCGGGTTCGGCCGGCGGCTCCTCGAGCCATCGCCAGCAGACCAGCACGGCGATGAGGCAGGCCGCTCCGGTAACCGCAAAGCCCAGTCGCCACGCGTCGCCGTCGAGGAACAGACTGGCGAGAAAGCCCGCCACTGCGCCGCCTAACCCGTAGGCGGTGAACAGCAGCATGGTCGCAACGCCGCGCCGGGCCGGGGGTGCGCACTGCGTGACCGCGGCGAGGCAACTCGGCAGTGCGCCGCCGAGGAACACGCCGGTGATCAGCCGGGAGGCGACCAGCGTCTCGCGGTCGGTCACGAACGCGGTCAGCGCCTGTGACAGCCCGAAACCGAGCGTCGTCCAGAGGATGATGCGCCGATGACCGAGCCTCGTCGTCAGCAGCGGAATCGTCAGGAGCCCTATGCACTGGCCGACGAGGTTGGCCGAAAACACCGCGCCCAGTTCAGGTCGGCTGAGCGACAGCGAACGGGCGATGGGCGTTGCCAGGGGGCCCATCAGCGCGGGAATGAGGCTGTCGAGGAAGAAGGCCAGCGAGCACACGCCGATAAGCAGCAGAGCGCGCCGATCGAGTCCCGCCAACGCCATGGCGTTCAGATGCGGAAGCGGGCGCGCGCTTCGTCGACGGTGGCGGGCTTCATGCCGTAGATCGCCGCTATGCCGGCGGCGGCACGCACCATGTCGCTGTTGTCGCGAGCCACGCTGCCGTCGGGCAGGTGGATACCGTCCTCGAAGCCGACACGAACCAGATCGCAGCCGAGCGAGAGGCCGAGCGTGACGATCCGGAACATGTCACGGCCCGTGGCGGTCACGCCCCAGATCGCTTTCGGGAACATCCGCAGCCCCTCGTCGATGCCGAAAAGGACGTTGCGTGCCACCGGCGGAGTGGCGCCGAAGCCGCCCCCGTGCAGCAACCAGACGTTGTCGCGGTCGCGGTCGAACAACCCCTCGTTGGCGTAACGCATCAGGCGGTGAAGGCTGCTCGCTTCGACGATCTCGTACTCGAGCGCCGAACCCTTTGCGATAGACCTCGGTGATGGTCTTCTTCAGCAGCGCGGGCGAATTCACATACGGCGTCTCTTCCGGATAGCCGCCTTCCGGGTTGTGGAAATCCGCCGAACCGGCCGCGATGCCGTAGAGATCCTGCGGCGGGTCGAGGGTCAGGAGACCGAGGCGCTCGGCATCCGTCGGCCAGTGGAACTGGCCCGTGGCGGGATCGCGACGCACGCCGATGCCGTTCGTCGTCTGGATCAGGATGGGCGAGCGCTTGCGGATCTGGCGGATGATCTCGGCGTAGATGGCGCGATCGCCCGAATTCCTGCCCTCCGGGTCGCGGGCGTGGACATGGACCATGGCGGCGCCGGCTTCGTGGCACCGTGCCGCAGCTTCACCGATTTCGTCCGGCTGCTTCGGGATGACCGCGCCCTCGCGATCCTGCTGCATCCCGCCATTGAGCGCGCACGTGATGATGACCTTGTTCGAGTCGAGCATGTCCGGCTCCGCGGATGAGGGCCTGGAAGGGAATCTACCCTCATCGGGCTGCGGCGCTGTCCTCTCTGCGGAGGACAGCGTCGGCCACCCGCTTCATCGCGGCAGCAGGCGCAGCGGCCCCGACGTGTCGTACTGCACCGGACATCCGAACACGGGCACGCCGGCGGCCTGCTGGTCGGTGCAGAACTTCCTGCGCGGCCTGCATCTGCCGCTGATTGTTCGCCAGCGTCGCCTCGATCGGGAGCCCGCCATTGGGACCGTGCACGGCCACGTTCAGTCGCGGATCGATGCCGTACGCCTTGATGTTCGCGTTCGAGCGCATTGGCCCACCAGTGCCAGGTCCACTGGGCATCGCCCAGGTCACCCTCCATCATGATCCGCGCCGCCGGCAGGTAGGCGAACACGGCGTTCGCCATGTGCGAATGGCCGAGCACGTGGTAGATCTCGAGGCGCTGGGTCTTGTCCTCGAGCACCAGCTTCTCGTCGACCGGAGTGAACACCAGCGGATGCGGGCTTCTTCGCCAGCTCGTCCGGGAACACGACGGCCGGGCGCGCGATCATCTCGCGGAAGATGGCCTCGTTGCCGCGATGCGATATCACCGCAAGGCCGCGCGAGACCGCGGCCCGCAGCCCTGCCGTGTGATCGAAGTGATGATGGGTGACGATGAGCCGCGTCACCTGCTTGCCGGGCACCAGCCGGTTGGCGGCATCGATGCGCGCCAGCGTGGCGGCGGCGCTGCCGTTGGCCTCGAACAGCACCAGGTGGTCGGCGAACTCGATGGCCGGGCCGCCGTTGTTGTTGCCGACGCGCACGTCCCACACGCCCTTTGGCGAGCGGCGTGACGGCGACCGCCGGGCGGCGCCGGGACGCTGGCCGGCGTGCGGCTGCGCGGTGGCAGGAATCGCGGGCATCTGGTCGCGCGCCACGTTCAGCCGGTACGAGTCGACCTGGAACATCAGTGTCACCTGGTTGCGCCAGTCGATGCGGTTCATGAGTCCGTAGGGCAGCATCACGCCCTCGTGCGGCGATGTAGCCGCTGAACAGCGCGGTGACGGCGACGTCACCCAGGTTCGCATGCGCAATCACCCGACGCGTCCAGGCCGGCAGCTGGGTGACCGGATCCACGCCCATCTGCACCGGCACGCCTTCCGCGGTGGTGAACTGCAGCACCGGCTGTCCCTGCCTCCACACTGACGGCGCCCAGCTTGCGGCAGGATCGAGCGCCGCGAGCACCGCCGGCAGCGGATGATCGAGCAGGTCTGCGGCCGAACTGCGGCGTTGCGGCGCGATTCCAGTTGAGTCCGAACGGCGCCGCGAACGGAAACATGGGGGCGCGCCGCTGCTGCAGCAGGGCGCGGCGCGACCGAAGGTCGATGCTGCGCTGTGCGTCGGCAATCGCGCGCCACTTCGGTGGCGCATTCACCTCGGCGGTGATGTTGCCGCCGCCATCCATGTAGGCATCCTGCCCGAAGCCGGTGTAGACCAGCGTGTCGACGCTGCGCAGTCGATCGATGCCGCCCATCGCGGCGGCAACCTGATCCGAGCAGGCGCTGGCGCCGGCGTCTGCTGCGCCATGGCCGGTGCGACGGCCGCAGCAGAACATGGCGATCAGCCAGCGCGGCCAGAACAGCCGAGTGCAGGCTATTCATCTGCGCTGTCTCCTCGCTGAAATCGAACAGGTCTTCCTCGTCCGGCTTCTTCATGCCCTGTTCCCAGTACTTTTCCCAGATCTGCGCCCAGGGCCGGCCGATACATGTCGGGCACCTCGAACTCGATCACGCGTCCTGGCGCCAGCGGTGTCGCCGTGCCGTTCAGCGGATAGATGGTCTGGATGCATTCGGTGAAGACGATCGGGATTCACGTCGGCATCGGCGAAGTCGGCACGCTTGTCCATGCGCTGCGACGATGCGGATGCGGTTCGACCAGCGCTTCGGGGTCATAGAGGATGGCTTCGTGGTTCAGGCCGGTGAACTTGCCCGTGCCGTCCCGCAGCGGCGTGTAGATCTCGATCGACTGCATCTTGCCGGAGTGCTCGAACGCCGTGTGCGAGGTCCATGCCTGGATGTTGGAGGTCCAGGTGATGAGCGTGTCGTGGTCCCAGAAGCCGATCGTCTCGCCGTACCAGCGCGGCACCTGCTCACCCAGCCGCGGCACCGGCCCGTCCATCTTGAACTGCTCGTCCCGACGTGGATGTTGGTGACGAAGTTCATCGCCCCGCTCATGTAGATCTGCACCAGCTGCGGCGTGACCATCAACTGGCGGTCGTACGCTGCCCATTCGTGCCAGCGGCGCATGAAGCCCTCCGGCCAGCAGAACTGCGCAGGGCCACATCGGCTTGTTGGTGTGGCCGTGGTGGTAGGTTTCCTGGACCAGGCGCTGCTTGTCGGCATCGGTCAGCAGCGACAGCACCGTCGGCACCTGCATCTGGCGCATCGTGATCCAGGTGTCGTTGCGCGGGCTGAACCGCGGCTGACGATAGATGCCGTTCCATTCGTGCGGCAGCGTTGCCGGCGTGTGTACGGTCGGCCCGCCGCGCGCCCGGGTCTCCTGCAAGCAGTGCTTCGTAGTGCGCCTGCGCCGTCCGGAACGGGTAGGGGCTGACGATGCGACTTGCGCGGATAGTCGCGGTCGCAGTAGCCCCACGGGCGCAGAGCGCGGCGGGTCGTTGCCGATGGCGCCTCCGGCCGCGCCCGCCCAGAGGTTCTCGATGGCAACGAGACTGTTGCAGCGGAAGTATCGCGGGTCGCTCCACAGCGCGAGGTCGGCATAGAAGTCCGGTGGTGGTGAACAGGTCGCGGGGCAACGGCTTGACGTTGCGTGGCGTCTCGCCGGCGCGCGCCGCGCCGATGAACGTGCCATCCCTTTCGACGCGTGGCGCCGACGACACCGAGACGGTTCACGTCATCCTGCAGTGGCGCCGCGCGCCCGACGCTGACGAAGCCGATGTCGGGCAACTGCTGGGCCGCGACCACGGCGGCGAAGGCGCCGGACACTGCAGCGAGAAACGCCGCCACCGCGAACCGGAAGCGCACCGGCAACCCTGCATCACGATGGCCTGACTTCATGGTCCGCATCCTCACTCGAGCCGATAGAACCGCACGATCACCTCGTTCGGCGAACGCTCTCCCACGCCGACGAAGACGCTGCGCGTCAGCCACTGCAGCCCGGGCGCCGTGGTCTCGAACTTCGGCACCGTGCGGAAGTACACGAGCTTTGGGTCCACTACTTCGCCGGCGTTCAGGCGTTTCATCACATCCGGCGACGCGTGGCGTATGCCCGCGTTCTGGACGTACACGAGCTCGCCCTTGTCGGACCGCAGTGTGTAGCGCGTGTCGAGCTCGGAGAAACCGTCGGGCTGGATCATCTGCCAGTCGGCGCCGCTGTTCGGCACGACGACCCCGCTCATCATCGGGCCCCGCACCGTGCCACCGGTGATGGCGACGATACGTCGCAGCCCGTGAGGCACCTGGCCGATCACGACCGGGTCGCCCACCGTGGCCCTGAGCTCAAAGGCGAATGTGAGCGGCGGAGCCGAAGGCGGGGAGGCGGGTGGCGAGGCGGCCCCCGCCGTGAACACGCAGAGCGTGAGCGAAAGCGAAAGGAGGAGTTGTTTCATGTCGCGATGCTAGCCCAGTCGAGTAGGCGGGGACGCGTCAGTCGAGTGTCTTCGCCACCCTGAAGCCGAGATAGTTACGGCCGCGAGTGGTGGCGGGATAGGGCGCACCGCGTCGCGCCGAGCGCTGCATGTACGGGTTGCTGGTGAACGTGCCGTTGCGGAAGACTCGCACCGAACAATCGCCCTCCCGGCTCGCGGTACCGTCGACCGGGGCATGCGCGAGATTCGGCTCGTAGCAGTCCTGGGTCCACTCGAAGACGTTGCCGTGCATGTCGATAGAGACCCCAGACATTCGGCGGAAACGAACCGACGGGCGCGGTCTCGTCGAGCCAGCGGTCCTTGCCGTCGCGCGTAGGGACCACGCACGCCGTGCCCCGGAAGCCCGAAGTTGCCGCGATCGTAGTCGAGCGTGTTGCCCCACGGAAAGGCCGTCGTGGTGCCGGCCCGTGCCGCGTATTCCCACTCGGCCTCGGAGGGCAGGCGATACGCATCGTCGCTGCGGGTCTTCCAGTTGAGCCAGCCGACGAAGCGCTGCGCGTCGTACCAGCTCATGCCGACGGCCGGGCGCGTGCCGCGACCGTAGTCCTTGTATTGCGCGTTAAGGGTGCCGTCCGGGCTGGTCCTCAGTGCGATGTCGATCGCCGGGCCCTCGCACCAGTTGTCACGCACGCAGGCTTCCCACTGGTTCCAGGTCACCGCGGTGCGAGCCAGCGCGAACGGGCGGGGGAGAGTGACCTTGCGCTGCGGCTCGTCGTCCTCGCGCTCGGGTTCGGACGGCGGTGAGCCCATGATGAAGCTGCCGGCGGCCAGCACCACCAGTTCGGGGCAGTGGTGGCATTCCTTGACGACGTCGCCGGGTCGGGTCGGTTTGCCGGCGGCGTGCACGTCGGGCGCTGCGAGCAGGGCGACGCTGCCTGTCAGCAGCGCGAGCGTCAGATTCCGCCAGTGCCGGGTCGCCCGCGCCATGGACTTCTCCTCGCAGCGGGGCCACCCCCGCGGAGGGTTCATCTTGTCAGACATCGCGGAACTGTGGACACCGATCTGCCGGGTCCGCTCCGACCTCACCAGCGCTTGCGGATCGAGGCCGGCGTGAAACGTCCGTACGGACTCGCCTGCGTCGAATCGAAGCCGGCGGTGGAGTTGACGAACTGCGGATCGGTGTCGAGCACATTCGCGATGTTGAAGTTGAGGGCCAACCCCTCGAGCCAGTCACCGCGAGGCTGGTCGAAGCGGTAGCCGATCGTGACGTCCGCGGTCGTACAGGCGTCGACCCGGCGGTTCGGGATCACTAGGGAATGCGCTTCTTAACGTACGTCCAGTTCGCATCGCGACAGAGGCCGCAGTCCTTGCCGCTGAAGCGGGCACCGGCCTTCTTGTCGCCGCGCAGCTGCCATTCGAGCCAGCTCACGGCAACGGAAGCGGCGGCACCCCCGTTTGGCTCGAAGTAGGTGCCACCATGGCCGACCGGCAGGTTCGCCATCGCGACGGGCACATGCTCGATGCGCTGGAAGTCATCCGAGCCGTTCTGGTAGGCGATGTCGGTCGGGCCTCCGAGGATGTAGAGGACGGGGGTATGCAGCGCGAGAAGTGCGTCCTTCTTGAGATCCATGCCGGGGATGTTCGACGGTCCGTCGTTGAAGATGCCCGTGTTCTGCAGCACGACCGCAGTGACGCGCGGATCCTTTGCCGCAGAGAGCGCCTGCAGACCACCGCAGCTGAAGCCCGACACCGCGACCTTCTTCGCATCGATCTTGCCGAAATACGGACCGCCTGCGCGTCGGGTCTCTGCCAGCGCCCAATCGATTGCAGCAGTGAGGTCCGAGGCCTTCGTGCGGGCGGGCGGCAACTGGCCAGGAGCGGGCGGGGCAGCCGGTGTCGCGGCTCGAGGCGGCGCGCCGGGACCGCTCAGGATCTTGCCGCTCGCGATGACCACGTAACCGTGCGAGGCGAGTTCGAGCAGGTGGAACCGCGTGCTCGCGCCGTCGTCCGAGCAGCCGCCGTTGCCCCAGGCGACGACGCCCAGCTCGTTCGCGCCCGCCCGGGCAAGGTCTTTCGGTCGATAGACGACATGATCCGGGAGCGACGCCACTTCCTCCTTCATCGCGGGAAAACGTCCGGTGCCTGAGTTGTCCGGTTGACGGTTGCGCTCAGCCTGCTGCGCGGCAGCGCGTGCCTGTGCTTCCGGAGAAACGGCTGGCGGTTCTGCCGCTGTTGCGGCCAGCGCGAGGAGCATTCCCGCCAGCAAGGTGCCGCCCGCTGTCGTTCTGAAGTTCGTCATGGCGCGTCCTGGCTCGTTGTCCTTGGTGCGCGGATTGTAGGCACGAAGTTGCGCCAGTTGTCGGATGGAACGGTGTGGGGGCACCCGTTCGTCCCTCCCCCCGGGGCGCTCCGGGTCACTGTCGGCGCGGGTCGAATGGGTCTATAAGGGAACCAAGCGGCGTCAGACCGCGTGGCATGCCGGCGGGGGCCAAACCATGAAGTACGTGATCTGGGTCGTGCGGTTCTGGTACGCGGGCTGGATGATTCCGGCCGGGCTCGAACATTTCTATCACATCTATCCGCAGCCGGGAGCGAACAGCACCCACCCGCTGGCGGCACAGATGCTCGACGCACTGCTTCACACGCATCTGTTCGATCTCGTGAAGGCCGTCGAACTGATCACCGGGCTGGCCGTGCTGTTCGGCTTCTTCACACCGCTCGCGCTCCTTGCCTGCATGCCGGTCGCGTTCTGTGTGTTCTGGTGGGATTCGCCCTTGTCCGAATGGAACCGCTCGAGCGTCATCGCCGGCGGCCGCGTGCTCGCGAGCAATGTGCTGCTGAGCATCGCGTACTTCGCGAGCTTCCGGGCAATGTTCGCCCTTCGCGCGAAGTTCTCGCCCGCGCTCCAGGCGGCCAACCTTGCGCCTGTCGCGCTCGGTGCGCGCCTCCTCTTCGGCGCGTGGATGCTGCTCAACGGCATCAATCACTTCTTCGTCCCGCTCTGGCCCACCCCGATGGGCCAGCAGCCTCTCTCGATAGAACTGATGAGCGCACTGGTTGCCTCGCGCCTGCTCGATGTCTGCATGCTGATCGAACTCGTGGCCGGAGCGCTGATCCTGCTCGGCTACTTCGTGCCGGCCGCGCTCTGCGTCGTCATGGCGGTGTCCACCTGCGCGCTGTTCTGGGCGGTTCTCGATCATCAGCCGCTTACTCTTGCCTTCGGGTTCATTGCGTTCGCGCTCAACGGTGCGCTGATGCTCGCATACCTCGATCATTATCAAGGCGCCCTGCAACGGGCCCCGCTGACGCTGGGCGAGACCGATCGCCGCACTTCGTGGAACACCCTGTTCGTCCAGCCCAGGGGCCGCACCTCGCGTGCCCACTTCCTCACGGCACTGTTGCCGCTCGCGCTGGTCACCTGGTGGTACACGAAGGGCGGTGCGGACGTGTATGCGCCCTGGGCGGTTCTGGTACTGCTGTACCCGGCCGTTGTCCTGCACGTTCGACGCCTGCACGACATGGGTCGCACCGGCTGGCTGATGCTTTTCCCCACCGTACTCACCATCGTGGCGATGGGCATCTGGGCGCAACGTGTCAGCTTCGGTCCGCAGCTCGATGCAGCGCTGCCGATAGCCTCGCTGCTCGTCTTCATTGCGTTCGCCGTGTGGGGCTGCATCGGCAGAGGACAGTCCGAGGCCAATACCTTCGGGCCGCCCGTGGTCGCGTGAGCGGTTTCGGGCTGGACGGAAGTCCGGTCGCCCACAGGTGGCGCTCGGCAGCGAATCCGGACCGCCCGCTGTGACGTTGGAGTTTCCCGTGGTGGACAGCCACGCGCATCTGTTCACGAACGCCATGCCGCTGAACGACCGGCCACGTCATCGACCGGCCTACGAGTTCACGTTGCAGAACTACCTCGCTGTGCTCGATGCCCACGATGTCGCCTATGGCGTGATCGCCGCTGCGAGCCCCTGGTCGGACTACAACGACTACACCATCGAGTCGGTCAGCGGTAACCCGCGTCTGCGTGGCACGGTCATCGTCTCGCCGTCGGTCGAGAAGTACATCCTGGAAATGATGAACCGCGACGGCATCGTCGGCGTGCGCCTGCCTTTGATCGGATTGCCGGAACTGCCTGACCTGCGGTCGTTCGAGTACCGCAGGCTGCTCCGCCGGATTGCCAATCTCGACTGGCACGTGCACCTGCATGTGGACGCCGCTCGCCTGCCACAGGTGCTGCCTGCGTTGCTCGATTCGGGAGTGAAGATCGTGATCGATCACCTGGGCCGCATGCGACGCGAGGACTGCCCGGATGGCGAGCCCTTTCGCGCGATGGTGGCCGCTGTCCAGGGCGGACGCACGTGGATCAAGGCGTCGGGGCCGCACCGGGTAAGCGAGGCGACCGTGGTGCTGCAGCGGCTGGTGGGGGAGGTCGGCGTCGAGCGGCTGGTGTGGGGCAGCGATTGCCCGTTCGTCGGCGAGGAGCCGCGGGTCTCCTATGCGCAGACGATGGAGTGGCTGCGGCTCGCCATCCCGGATGCTGCGAGTCAGCGGAAGGTGATGTCCGACAATGCGCTCGAGCTGTACGGGTTCTCGCGATGACCGTCGATGAGGCAGCGGAGCTCGAACAGTCGACGCTGCGGAGGATCCGCAATCGCTGCGTGCTGCCGCTGCTTGCGGCGTTCGTCATCTCGTACCTCGACCGGGTGAACGTCGGCTTTGCGGCACTCACGGCCAATGCCGATCTGGGACTCACCGCCGCGCAGTATGGCTTCGGCGCGGGTCTGCTGTTCCTCGCGTACTCGTTCTTCGAACTGCCCAGCAACCTTGCGCTCGAACGCTTCGGTGCACGCCTGTGGATGGCGCGCATCATGATCACATGGGGCCTGATCGGCTGCTGCATGGCCTTCGTCACGGCGCCACTCGGCTTCTACGTGCTTCGCTTCCTGCTCGGTGCGGCCGAAGCGGGGCTGTTTCCCGGCGTGATCCTCTATCTGACCTACTGGTTGCCGCGGCGGTACCGCGCTCGCTATCTCGGTCTGTTCGCACTGGGCATTCCATTGTCCAGCGTGATCGGTGCTCCCCTATCCGGAGCCATCATGCAGTGGATGGACGGGGTGATGGGTGTGAAGGGATGGCAGTGGCTGTATGTTCTCGAAGCGATGCCTGCGGTCGTGCTCGGCTTCGGGGTGCTGGTGTTCCTCGCCGACCGGCCGACCGAAGCGCGCTGGCTCACCTCGCGACAGCGAGCCTGGCTCGCTGCCGAATTCGCCCGCGAAAGCCCGGCGCCGACAGAGAGCCACAGCGGGTTTACCTGGAACATGCTCGCCGATCGGCGCGTGCTGGCGCTCGGCGCGGTGTTCTTCCTCACCGGCGTGCCGAGCTACGGCCTCAGCCTCTGGTTGCCGCAGATCGTCAAGAGCTTCGGCGTCAACCACGTGGCCACCGGCTTTCTCACTGCGGCGCCGTTCCTGTTCGGCTGCGTCGCGATGCTCTACTGGGGGCGTCGATCGGATGGGCGACACGAACGCCTGTGGCACGCAGTGATTCCCGCGATGGTCGCGGGAGCAGCCCTTCTGCTCGGCGCGCTGCTCACTTCCGGCTTACTCCAGCTGCTGGCCATCTGTCTCGCCGCGGCCGGTATCTATGCATTGAAGGGGCCGTTCCTCACGATCGTCAGCGAGTCGTTTGCAGACCGGCGCGCGGCCGTCGGTATCGCCCTCGTCACGACACTCGGGAACCTCAGCGGGTTTGCGGCGCCGTACATGGTCGGGCTCATCATCCAGGGTACCGACAGCTATCGGCTCGCCCTGGTCGCGCTCGGCGTGCAGTCGGCGCTGGGCGGCTGGCTGCTGTACGCCTGGGTCACGGATCGACGTCCGCAGCTCCGCAGGCAGGTGGCAAAGGAGGTTTGATGTTCGCGTTGCAGGCTGCGCTCGTTGAATTCCTGACCGTCACTCTGGTGCCTCATAGCCTATGAAGATCTCAACACGTCCGTTCTGGCTCAGTGTCTGTCTCGTCGCGCTGAGCGTCGGACCGACCGCGGCGCCTGCTCAAACCGGCGCCTTCGGTGGCGGCTACGGCCCACCGCTCAAGGTGATGGCACCCCCGCAGGTGTTTGCCACGTCGGACGAGCATTACGCGTATCTCCTCGAGCACGCCGGCGGCGGCACGAAACATACGCTCGCGTCGGTGCCGCGCTGGGACGGGCTTTGGGTGGCAGCCGGCAACACCCATATGGCGGCGTTCATCGATACCGGCACCCTTGGCGGAAAGGTGCGGGAAGGCGTGCTGACGCCCGCGTACGAGAAGGCTTACAGGGAGCGCTGGCGACAGCAGACCGAGCAAGGCCAGGTCGATTACGATCGCCTTGGCGACTGCCAGCCGCCTGGCATGCCGCGCTTCCTGCTCGAGCCGTATTCGCACGAGTTCATCAACCTGCCCAACGAGTCGTACCTCATCAACGACTTCGGCCCGTCGATCCGCCGTGTGCTGATCGGCAGGCAGCACAGCAATCTCTACGGCACGCACTCCTGGTACGGCGATACGATCGGCTTCTGGGACGGTAACAAGCTCGTGACGAGCACCAAGTACCTGTACCCGGCTGACTTCACGCGCTGGTCGCCGATGACGAGCAATCAGTTCGAGAGCGTCGAAATCTGGGAACTCAGGAAGTATCCTGGCGGCATCGAGCGGCTCGAAGTGCAAGCCACGTTCTACGACCAGCACGCGTTCCTGAAGCCCGTTCAGGTGGTCTATGCCTTCCGCCACGCGGTCGAACTTCAGAAGGCGGACTACCGCATCAACCACTGGGAATGCGAGCAGACCAACAACACGTATCTCGATGACAAGGGCAAATCCAATTTCCACCTGCCCGGCGAACCCGGGTTCAACGATGGGCGAGGGTTCACCCATTTTCCGGAGCTGCCAGGGCAGTCGCGCGACCCGATCTACAACACGACGCTGACTCCGGGCGAGAAATGATGGGCAAGGAGCACCCGATGAAAAGTCAGTTCAAGGCGCTGCCGATTGCGTTGGCGACGTTTCTCTCGGCCACGGCCGCGCAAGCACACCACTCCTTCGCAATGTTCGACCGCACCACCGAGCTCGTGAAGTCGGGAACGGTCCAACGGTGGGCCTTCAACAACCCCCACTCGTGGCTTTATCTCAACGTGAAGAACGACGACGGCACGCAGACGCTGTGGAGCCTCGAGAGTGCGTCGCCTACCCAGTTGATCCAGCGCGGCATAACGGGCACCACGTTTGCGCCCGGATCCACGGTGACGGTCATGTTCTGCCCGCTGCGCGACGGTCGCCCCGGTGGTGGCATCGCATGGGCGCGGCTCGAAAGCGGTAAATACGTGTCCATTGCTGATGGTGGTTGCAACGGCAGCGAAGAAAACATCAGCCGGTGGGAGGGCTGGATGAAACAGGGCTACAAGTCGAACAAGGAAGCTCAGTCGGCCGGCGAGAAATAGCGCAGCTGCAGCCAGCTGCTGCGATTGCAGGCGCTAGTCGCCAAGCCGCTGCTTCAAGCTCGACACCTCGCTCGCAAGCTGATCGAGCCGCTTCTCCAGTCGCGTCAGGCGGTCGTCATCGTCGCCAGTGACTGCCGATGATTCTGGTGCTGCAGTAGCCTCTGCGACCGGTCCGCAGAAAAGATGCGCGTAACGGCTATCGCGACGGCCTGCTTCCCTTGCAAGGCGAGTGACGAACGGCCCGTCGGAGCGCGTGATCAGGCCCTGCAAGGCCGCTTCCACATGCGACACATCTCCGGTCTCGCTCAAACGGGCGGTCCGGGTTCGCAACTCGCCGGGCGTTTGCGGGCCTCGTACCAGCAACTCGCAGACGATGGCGGCTTCGAGTGGCGTGAACTTGAGCGACCCGAACTCGGCATTGCAGAAGAGATGCTGATACTTGGCTACACGGCTGCCGTATCCGGTGCGTTCCATCACCAGGTGCTTGCGCACGAGGCCGTCGACCACTTGCTGAACGGCGCTTTCACCGAGATCGAGCACAGGATCTCTGTTGCTCTTTTGATTGCAGGCGTTGACGAGAGCGTTCAACGACAGCGGATACTGGTCGGGAGTCGTGATCTGCTTTTCCAGCAGGCAGCCGATGACGCGGGCCTCGAGCGCAGTAAGTTCGACTTTCATGAATTGCCTGGCTGTTATTTCAGAAGCCGCACCATACCGTCTCAGAAGGCGGTGTTCCCAAACACGCCGCTCAGGATGTCGCGATTGAAATCCGTGAGCCAAGGGGTGGTACGACCCCTCTCGTAAGTACGGAACGCGGAAGGCGCGCTCGATGTCACGGTGACACTGCCGCAACGGGCGCCGAAGGGACGGCTTTGATCCTGCTCCTTCCACCCGAACGTCAGGCGGCCGAAGCCGCGGGCGGCCGCAATCGACTTCGCGCGGTTGATCTCGCTCTGGAAATCCAGCATCTGCATGTCCGGCATGTCATTTCTCGATGAGCGGAAGGCGTGTGCGCATCGTCGCGTACTGATGAGTGGTGCGTCTGTGCGCAATCGAACTCACCGACTGGCCAGCTCAAAGCTACGAATGCGCCTTGGGCATGCGCGGCAGGCAGACGGTGAACGTCGTTCCCTCCTGCGAGGTCGAGTGCACTTCAATGGTCCCGCCATGCAGCCTGACGATCTCCCGCGCGACATACAGCCCTAGACCCAGGCTCGTTTCGCGGTCCTGTCGTTGCCCGCCGTCCGCGGGCAACTGCACCAGCGGCTGGAAGATCCTGTTCCAGGCGCTTCGCGGAATGGGTGGCCCCTGGTTGTTGACCTCGACGCGAATGATATGCGGTTCACCCGTTGCCGCGACTCGCACCGGCTCGCCCGACACGCCATGCTTGGCGGCATTGACCAGCAGGTTCGTGAACAGCTGGCGGAGTCGGATGCTGTCGTACGTGCCGGCGAGGTCACCGTCGGATGTCAGTTCGAACTGTGGCTCCGGAAAGGCAGAGTGCGCGTCTTCCATGGCCGAGCGGCAGACGTCACCCACGTCCACGGGTGTGAGCGTGATCGGCATTCCGCTGCCGAGCTCGGTACGTGTGTAGCCAATCAAGTCGCCGACCATGGTGGACATGAAAAGTGCGCCGCGGCGAATGCGTTCCCCGGCCTTCTGGGCTTCGCTTGCGGGCAGTCCGGGCCGAGCCAGCAGGTCGCCGGTTGCGATGAGCGTTGCCAAGGGTGCCCGCAGATCGTGACCCAGGATCGCGAGGAAAAGGTCCCGTGTCTGCTCGGATCGCGTCGAGAAGGTCATGATCGACTCGGCAAGCGCCTGGTCGATGCCCTCGTTGAACCTGATCATTTCCTGCGTGGATTGTGCGGACAGCGTGCCTACGTGGGGAAGCCAGAGGCGCAGCACGGTAGCTCGAAGCGCGCGAAACTCCGCACTGAGCTGCAGCAGCGTGAAGTTGCTCTGGTGACGCTGCGTCCCGTGGATGGAGGCGGCGCTCGAGCTGCTGCCTTCACCCGGCGAATGACCCCGCGATTTCTGGTACTGGTCGCTGTCACTCTGGTGGCGTTCGATGTCCTGCGCGATCGACTCGAGGATCGCCTTCGCATGATCGCGCAGCTCCAGCAGCGCCATCTCTTCGGTCGTGGAATCGAGCGTGCGTGCGAACGAAACCCACTCTTCCAGGATCTCGGCCATGCTCTGCTTGATGAAATGATGGAGACGCATTCCATATACCTGTTTGGCCTACGTGGCGGCTCGCGAACCAGCCTGCCACTGCCAGTTGCGGACCTCCGGCATGTCCTCGCCGTGCATGCGGATATACCGGTTGTGTTCGATCAGCTTGTCACGCAACTGCCGTTTCAGGGCGAGACCGGCTTCCCGAGTCTGCGGCAGGCGGTCGATTGCGTCGATGACGAGATGAAACCTGTCCAGTTTGTTCAGCACGGTCATATCGAACGCCGTCGTGATCGTGCCTTCCTCCTTGTAGCCGCGCACATGGATGTTGCCGTGATTGGTGCGCCGGTAGGTCAGGCGGTGAATCAACCACGGATAGGCGTGGAATGCAAAGATGACGGGTTTGTCGGTGGGGAAGCATTCGTCGAAATCGCGGTCACTCAGGCCGTGCGGGTGCTCGGACGGGGGCTGCAGCTTCATCAGGTCGACCACATTGATCACGCGGATTTTCAACTTGGGCAGGTGCTCGCGCAGGATTGAAACCGCAGCCAGGGTCTCGAGTGTCGGGACATCCCCGCAGCAGGCCATGACGAGATCAGGCTCCCGCCCTGGCTCGGTACCCGCCCATTCCCAGATGCCGATGCCCTTGCTGCAATGGGTCACGGCGGTGTCCATGGACAGCCATTGCGGTGCTGGGTGCTTTCCGGCGATGACGACGTTCACGTAGTGCCGGCTGCGAAGACAATGATCCATGACCGAGAGCAGGCAGTTTGCATCCGGTGGCAGGTATACGCGCACCACCTCGGCCTTCTTGTTCACCACGTGGTCGATGAACCCGGGATCTTGGTGGGTGAAACCATTGTGATCCTGGCGCCACACATGCGAGGCGAGGAGGTAGTTGAGCGACGCAATCGGACGCCTCCATGGCAGCCCGGCGCTGACTTTCAGCCACTTCGCATGCTGATTGAACATCGAATCTACAATGTGGATGAATGCTTCGTAACAATTGAAGACGCCGTGACGACCGGTGAGCAGGTAGCCTTCGAGCCAGCCCTGGCACTGATGCTCGCTCAGCATTTCCATCACACGGCCGGTCGGAGCGAGATATTCATCGCTTTCCCTAACGTCAGCGTTCCATTGTCGTCCGGTGCTTTCGAAGACTGCGGCAAGTTTATTGGACACAGTTTCGTCCGGACCGAAGACACGGAAGTTCCGGGCCGCATCGTTCAGTGAAATCACATCTCGCAAGAAGGGTCCGAGCTCGCGCGTATCGCCTTTGCCTCGCGTCCCGGGCACGGGCACCGGCGTTGCGTAGCTTCGAAAGTCCGGGCATGGGCGCCGCGTGTGCTTTGCCGTGTAAAACACGGTGACCGATGCCTGCAACATCGTCCCACCACGCCTGCGTACGCATCCATTCGATCAACACATCGATTGCACAGAGGTCATCCCCTGGTCCGACGACCGGGCTCCGATGTACGTTGCCTGACGCGTCGCTGTGCGTGAACGTGGTGCCAGACTGGCCCACTCGCTCGACTTGGCCTGTTGCCACGGCGACGAGCGGTTCGGTGTCCTGGAAGGCTGCGAACTTCAGGCTTGAGGAGCCTCCGTTGATCGCAATCAGGATCCGCGGGCCCCCGGGACGAGGAGGCGAAATCGCACTCAGTCTGAGACCAAGCGAGTGATACCCCGCACGGCCGTCCTGGTGCGATGCTCGCGGCGCACCTGGATCGTCAGCGGATGATGGGTGGTGCCCGGCGGCGATGAGATGGATGCCGGAAAGTCGCCGACGGGTTCGGCAGCACGCATTGCCCCACCCTCGTTGTCCCACCTCGAAAGCGCCCTCTGTCGGTCCTCGACCGGGCTCGCAAAGGACAACTCGTCGAGCATGTCAGATCGCTGCATAGCAGGTACAGCTTCGTTCCTTTGGCCAGAGTTGTCTGTGCGGCGACGAACATACCCGGAATCGGTATCCCTTTAGTGGGTCGCCCGCGCACCGCATTGAAGCATCAACGTCGAGTGCGTGTACGGTGACGCACGGTGCGGCATGATGATTGAGAGGAAGCTCGTGCAAGTGATGCGGCCGGTCTTCGGCCGACACTACAGCAGGTGACCTTCCATGAGCCGTTCAGTACCCAGGCGGTCCCGCATCAGATTTCGCATCCGGTCGACGTCATCGGCAGGATCTCCAGGGGAATCGCCGAGCGCGTGGAGGCGGTTCTCACAACGGGTCGAGCGCCTGCGTTCCTGGGTCAGCGCAAACTTGGGCTGATGGCCATCCTGATGACGCCAGCGAATGTCCGACGTGTGCAGCCTCTGACGATCGGCGAGCTCTGGGGCCGTAGCGTGGTTCTTCAGGCCGGGCCGGACGATCTGCTGGGGTTCAGGATGGCCTCGAACGACATCGCAGATCTCGAAGGTTGTGTGGCATGACCTGGACACGCGTTTGCCTTACGAACGCACAGGTCGCTTTGGGTGATGATTATCGCCTGCAGCGGAAGTTCACGCAGCAGTGTGCGGGGGACCACCGAACCAGTGTCGTGGCCATGTTCTCGACGGCGTTTCTGCCGGGACGACCGTCCATCCTTTATTTTTCGCCTGCGGTGTCGGCGGAGTGTCCTTCGTTTGCAGCCGAGGTGGGCGCGGAGGCATGCGGGAAACCCGATGCGAGCGTAGCGCTGCGGGTGGGGCCGATCGACGCTCGCGAATTGTTGACAGGTGCATGAAAACACGTCGCAAGCCTGGGGAGGCCAAGTTCCTGAACGGGGTGTTCCGGCGACTACGGTTCAGCCGGAGCGGCCACGTCAGCGGCGTCGTACTGCGGGTCGATGGCGCGGCGGTATTCGTGGCGCTCCAGCCGCACGAAGGAGCTGCGATGCTGCGCCTGGTGGAGCTGGGAAAGAGGCTGCCGGTTCTGGCAGTCGAGTCCGAAGCGCCAGGCGCCGCGGGCGGTAGCGAGCTTCAGTATGCATTCAAATCATTGGCGACGCCGCAGGGTCGTCCGCGGGCCTGGCCGCCGTGGTGAAGGCGGACTGAAAGCACAAACGTCTGATCGAAATCCCCGACGCGCGCGAACTGAGCCGGTACATACGCGTTCTGAGATGCATTGTGGGAGTCTGGTGAGCGTAGAGTGCGTATTGACTTGGTGGGCGGTCCCTTCGTGCATCGTACTGTCGATGGCGCGCGCCGACGGCCAGAGTTCCGCGTGACAGTGCAATCTCCGGAAGCGTTCTGGATTCGGACCGCGTCCGAATGGATGGCCAAGCGCCATTGCACGGAAGAAGGATTGAGCGCGGCTGAAGCCGCCGCGTGCCTTGCCGTCACCGGCCGAACCGCCACGGTCCGACAATCAGTCACGGAGCGGCACGAGCGCTGTTGCGGCGCCTGACGGAGCTGCTTTCCCTGATACTTCTTGTCTCCGGCGTCGTCTCGGCGCTGGCCGGCAACATCCTCGGTGGCTCGATCATCGTGGCGATCCTGTCGATTTCCATTGGCCTGGATACATTTCAGGAGGGGCACGCGATCCGTGCCGCTAATGAGTTGCGTCGCTCTTCGGCCGGTTGTCATTCATCATGGCGCGCCGCAGCGTTCGGAAACAGAGGGCGCTCGGACCGAGCGCCATCCTTCTCACGCATCAAGCTGCATCGCCGGCAGCAAAGTGGGCCATCTGGTCGTCGTAGGCTTTCAGGAAGGCCGCGCGCCCGGTCAGGCGCGTGACATAGGAGTGGCAAGCCGGGTAATCGGCAAGCCCATCGAACCGGTTCACTTGCCGCAGCACGTCCGCCATCAGTAGATCGGCTACGGTGAACCGACCGGCTGCCAGCCACGTGCGGCCGGCGAGCACCGCTTCCATGCGATCGAGCCTGGCTTTCAGGAAGTCGTCGACAAACTTGGCTTCAGGGGATCCGCCGGGATAGCCCATGAAGCGGAACAGCGCCCAAGGCTGGCTTGGCAGATCGACCGAGTTGAGTGCGGCGATGACCCACTGCATCACCTCGGCCCGACCGGACGGGTCGGTTGGCATGAGTGCAAGGCTCTTCTCGGCCAGATGCAGCAGAATTGCGCCGCTTTCGAAGAGGGTGAGATCTCCATCGGTCAGCCAGGGAACCTGGCCGAAGGGCTGCGCGGCGAAATGCGCGGGGCCACGATCTCGAAACGGTGTGCTCGCCACGCGGTACGTCAATCCAGCCTCTTCCAGAGCCCAGCGCACCCGGAGGTCGCGCACCATGCCACGGGGCATTTCGGGGACCCAATCGTAGGTCGTGAGAACCAGCTCGCTCATGCGTGATCTCCAAGGAACTTCGGAAGCTTGGCGACAAGGCCGATCCAGCCTTGCTCATGGCTGTTGCGGGCAGCTTCGTCAGGCAGATGCTCGTGGGTCAGGGTCAACTCCGTGCCTCCTTCGAACGGGTCGAGCCGAAAAGTCACGAGCGACTCGGGTTCGGGCATACCAGGCAGGTCCCAGGTGAAGACGAGTCTCTTTTCGGGAACGACCTCTTGATAGATTCCCGTCGGGTTGTGTTCGCTGCCATCGACTAGCCGGAACACGACGCTGAACCGGCCGCCCGGGCGCACGTCCGCCACCACGCTCAGCGTCGGCCCCGCATCGGGACCCCACCATTGCAGCATCTGGTCTGGCTGGGTGATGGCCGCCCAAACCCTGGCGGGTGCGGCCCTGATTCTCCGCACGATCGTCACGCTCGGCAGCGCGACGGTCATCGACCGCCGTCCTTTTCAACGAACGCGGCAAGTCGATCAAGGCTTACCGTCCAGAGGCGCTGATATTGATCGAGCCACGCCATGGCCTCTCGCATCGGCGCGGGAGAGACGTTTACCGCCACGGTGCGGCCGGTTTTCCGGCGAGTAATCAGCCCGGCATCGGACAGCACGTCCAGATGCTTGGTCATGCCCGGAAGCTTCAAGGCAGAGGACCTGGCGAGGTCGGTGACCGACAGTCCCGGTTCGGTCAGGAGTCGTTGCAGGACGCCTCGTCGGGTGGAATCCGCCAGTGCCGCGAATGTGCGATCCATTCGCGAGGTCTTAGACTTCGCCATGTAGCGAAGTATTGGGGGTGGCGAACCGGGAGTCAATCGCGATGCACGGGTCGTTCACACATGCATCGCCGGCCTCATGGTGGGGGCGGCACGCCAGATGCGCCTGCACGCCGCGCATCCATTTGACAGCACATTATTCGAACTCGGTCACAGGTCGCCCTGAGGCCGCGCGCAGTCGCCGCCAGGCCGCCATTCGCCTCCGAAGGTTTAATGCTTTCACGCCGCGAGGCAAACCTGGGAGCGAAGAGATGAACAACAAATTTGCGATTACCGCCCTGGCGCTGGGCGCAGTCACGGCGCTGACCAGTTCGATGGCGGCACCGCGGGAAAGCGAGTCCGCGCGTTATCTTGTTCAGGGTCGCAGCGCCGGGGAGGCCGCCGCGCGTGTAGACAGCACCGGCGCCGCGGTTCGCGAGGCGCTCACCGTCATTCGCGGCGTCAGCGCCGATCTGACACCTCGACAGGTGCGAGACCTTCGTCGCGATCCTGACCTGCGACTGACTCAGGACGTCCGCGTCCGCTCTGCTGGCAAGACGAAGCAGGCGATCGACACCACGGGGTGGCGTTTCCGGGACGGCCAGGCGTTCAAGGCCGAAAAGAATTTCGAGACGAACTACCCCGCGCTCGTTGGTGCGGTCGAGCTGCACCAGAGCGGCCTGACGGGCCGCGGTGTCGCGATCGCCGTGATCGACAGCGGCTTCTGGCAGAAGGGCAAGGACAACCTCGAAAAGCGGATCGTGGCGAGCGTGGATGTCACGGACGCGAAGCACGGCAAGGTCAAGTCGGATGAGTACGGACACGGAACACACATCGCGTCCATTGCCGCCGGCGCCATGAAGGAGGACGGCCGCGCGTTCGGCATCGCCCCCGAGGCCAATCTCGTTGTGGTCAAGGCCTTCGACGGGGAAGGTGTGGGCAGTTACTCGGACGTCATCGCGGGCATCAACTGGGTGATCGAGAATCGCGCGAAGTACAACATCCGCGTGGTGAACCTCTCGTTCGGCGCGCCCCCGCAGTCGAATTACTGGGATGATCCGCTCGCACAGGCCGTGATGGCCGCGTGGGACGCGGGAATCGTCGTCGTCGCCGCGGCCGGCAACGAAGGTCCTGATCCGATGACGATCGGTGTCCCGGGCAACGTTCCTTACGTCGTCACCGTTGGTGCCCTGACCGACAACTACACCCCTTTCAACGCGGCAGACGATCGCCTTGCGTCGTTTTCATCGGCCGGCCCGACTTACGAAGGGTTCGTGAAACCGGATCTTGTCGCACCCGGTGGGCACATGGTGGGCACGGTCTCGCCCGAGAGCTTTCTCGCAAACATCGATCCGGGCAGCAACAAGAAGGACGAGTCGCTGTTCATCATGTCGGGCACGTCGCAGGCGACGGCGGTGACCAGCGGCGTCGTGGCGCTGATGCTGCAGGCCAACCCCGGTCTGCGCCCGGATGACGTGAAGTGCCGCTTGATGTCGGCCTCGCGAGTGGCCGTCACCGCGACCGGCCAGCTGGCGTACAGCGTGTTTCAGCAGGGTGCGGGGCTGGTCAACGCCGCCGATGCGGTCCGTTCGACCGAGACGGGTTGCGCCAATCGCGGCCTGGACGTCAAGGCGGACCTTGCCGGACGCCAGCACTTCGGCGGGCCGGCGAACCAGGACGCGAACGGCAACTACTACGTGATGGACATGGACGGTGTCGGCGGCTGGGGTAGTCAGGTCGATGCGGATGGCTATACCTGGTCGCGCGGCTTCGCCTGGACGGAGGGTTACACCTGGTCGCGCGGATTCACCTGGTCGCGCGGTTACACGTGGAGCCGCGGATACACCTGGTCGCGGAACAATGCGTGGACCTCGGGCTACACCTGGAGTCGCGGCTACACCTGGAGTCGTACGTTGCCGTGGTGGGATGGCAACGGTGCGGCGACGTCCGCGGCCAAGCCGGCATCGGTGGGCTGGCTGGTCCCGAACGAATAGCCTCGGCAGACAAACGTCCGCGCTTTAGCAAGGTGACGCCAGCCTTGTTTTCGAGGAGTTTGGTCGCGCGGGACCATCAACGGGCGGGCCCAATCTTGGGCCCGCGCCGTCTCTCGGGACTCCCGGGGCATGTTTTTTGGGCGCGTCTACGCGGGAGGGCGGACTCACCTGCGACATTCGGTCGCATCCTCTCGCTGACCCGGGATACCTACAATCCGTCCGGCGCTTGTAGTGCCGTCACTGGATTGAGCCGAACCGATGTCCCCCCGCCATCTTCGCTTCCGCGCTTCGCTCGGCGCCGCGATTGCAGCCCTCATTCTGCCGGCCGCGCACGCCGCCGAGCCTGCTGAACCTCAGTCGCTCGAGACCATCGTCGTCACGGCCGAACGCCTGAAAGAGCAGATCCAGGCCGAAGTGTCGGTCACTCCCGGTGCCGTCACCGTCATCGACGGGGCCGCGCTGCAGGAGCGCAGCGTGACGCAGCTCGCCGACCTCTTTCGCTACGTGCCCGGCGTCTGGTCGGAGAGCTACAACGGCAACGACGACGTCTTCTATTCGAGCCGAGGCTCGAATCTCGATGCCACCGACTACGACAAGAACGGCGTCAAGTTCCTGGTGGATGGCCTGCCGGTGACCGCGGCAGACGGCAACAATCACAATCGCGCGATAGATCCGCAGAACGCGCGTTACGTCACCGTGGTGCACGGGGCGAACGCGCTGGCCTATGGCGCGAGCACCCTGGGCGGTGCCATCGACGTCGCATCGCCCACGGCGCGCAATACGGCCCCGTTCACTGCGTCGTTCTCCGCCGGCAGCTTCAGCCAGTGGGGCGGCAGGGGCACGGCGGGAGGCACTTTGGACAGTCTCGATGGATTGCTTTCGGCGGAGACGCAGCAGCGCGACGGCTATCGCGACCACAGCCGCCAGGATCGCAAGGACGTGTACGCGAACCTCGGCTGGCAGGCGGGGGAGGACGTCTCCACGCGGTTCTATGCGACCTACAGCGACTACTACGCGGAGCTACCGCGCGAACTGACGCCGGCGCAGTACGCGGCCAACCCCTGGCAGGCGCGGGCGGATGCCATCGTCGGCAACCAGAGCAAGGACGTCGAGACCTTCCGTCTCGCGTTCAAGACGACGATCGTGGACGTCGCGGGCGGTACGGTGGAGCTCGGCGCCTCTCACGAGGAACAGTCGCTCTATCATCCCATCGTGAGCCTGCCGTTCTTCAGCCTTCTGATCGACACCGATCACAAGGACAGTGGCGGCATGCTGCGCTACCGACGCACCGCGGGCAATCACGACCTGGTCTTCGGTGCCAACTATGGGTTCTCGGAGATCAACGGCGGCAACTACGAGAATATCGGCGGCAAGCGTGGCGCGCTGATGTGGACCACCGACGACGATGCCGCAACGCTCGAGCTGTTCGCACTGGATCGCTGGAAGCTCACGCCGCAGTGGACGCTGGTCTACGGCACGCAATACGTCACCGCGAATCGAAATGCGGGCGGCTTCGAGGGCAGTTACGACTCCTTCAATCCGCGCCTGGGCATGGTGTACGACCTGCAGGCGGGGTCCGAGTGGTACGCGAGCGTGAGCCGCATCTACGAGGCGCCGACGACTTTCGAGCTCATGGACGATGCGACCGGTGGCAGCAACGTGCTCGACGCCATGCATGGCGTGGTCGTGGAGACCGGCGTGAGGGGCACCGCGATGCGGGGCGAGACGCGCCTGAGCTGGGACGCCTCAGCCTACTACACGTCTCTGCGTGACGAGATCCTGTCCATCGACGACCCGCGCGCGCCAGGTACCAGCCTTTCGGCCAACATCGACAAGACCACGCACGCCGGCATCGAGGCTCTGCTGGGCGGAAGCTTTGCAATGGGCGAGGGGCATCGCATCGAGCCGCTGATCAGCGCAACGTACAATGCGTTCTCCTTCGACTCGGATCCACTCTACGGTGACAATCGCCTGCCTTCGGCGCCACGGTGGTTTGCTCGCGGTGAACTGCTGTACAGCCACGCATCGGGATTGCGGATCGGTCCGACATTCGATTTCGTCGGCCCTCGTTACGTCGACTTCGCGAACACCTATCGCATCGGTGCGCACGGGCTGCTGGGCGCGCGAGCCAGTTTCCGTTCGACACAATGGGAAGCCTTTGCCGAAGCCCGGAACTTGCTCGACCGGCGATACGTCGCTACGGTTGCGGTCAAGGATCGGGTGACACCAGGGGCAGAGTTCCTCTTCCCCGGCGCCCCGCGGTCGATCTACGCGGGCGCGCGCTATCAGTTCTAGGGAGTGAGCCACATGAATCGGCAGCGTGTCTGGTTGCTGAGGGTTATGAGCCCGTCGCAGCCCGACGCATCGCCTCACAGGCCATGAGCGCCTCCGACTCCTCAGCGACGGGCGCGATGTATGCCCGACTGTGGCGCTGGCACTTTTTCGCGGCACTGCTCGTGGTGCCGTTCGTCCTGTGGCAGTCGGTGACCGGGACGCTCTATCTGTGGCACCGCGAGCTCGCAATGGAAAGTCAGTCCGAGCTGCTGACCGTGACGCCACAGGCCGAGCGGGCCACCTACGAGGCGCAGCTCCAGGCGGCGTTGGAGGGACAGCTGGCGGGAACCCTGCCGCAAGTGCTTCTGGAAGAGGACTTGCGCCGGTCGAGCACTTTCATGTTCAAGGCATCGAACGGACTGAGCTACCCCACGTTCGTCGATCCCTATACAGGGCACGTCCTGGGAACCGTCACGCCCGCTCACTGGCTGGGAGGCTGGAGTCGCAGCCTTCATGGTGGGTGGCCGCTCGGGACTTGGGGCAGCAACCTGCTCGAAATCGGCGCTGGTTGGGCGATCGTGATGATCCTGACGGGCCTTTATCTCTGGTGGCCGCGAAACACTCGCGGTCTCGCAGGGGTGCTCTTCCCGCGATTGCGTCAGGGATCTCGCGTCTTCTGGCGCGACCTGCACGCCACGGCAGGTGTCTGGTTCGCGCTCATCGTGTTGACGTTTCTGCTGACGGCGCTGCCCTGGACTGCCTTCTGGGGCGATGGACTGCTTGGAACCGTTCAAGCTCGAACGGGACAATACTCACCGGCGGCCGTTTTCTTTTCGGGCGGTCATCATGTCCACGAGAGTGGGACGGCACCGATCGAGCGCGCGCCGCTGGATCGATTTGTCTCCGCCGCCAGGGACGCCGGAGCCATCGGTCGGCTCGAGATCCGACTGGACGTACCGGGCAACATCCAGATTCGCAGCCAAACCGGGCGTTCGCCACAGGATCTCTATCTCGAGCTGGACAGGTCCAATGCCGCCATCGTACGCAAGGAAGGATGGCGCGAGACGACATGGATACCGCGCCTGGTGGCTCTGGGCGTCGATCTGCACCAGGGAAGTTTCTTCGGGCGCGCAAACCAGGTGTTCAACACGCTCGTCGCTGCCGCGCTGGTGTGGCTTGCGGCGACCGGCTTCATCGGGTGGCTGAAGCGGCGGCCGCAAGGCAGCCTCGCGGTTCCGCCGCGTCGCACTATTCCCCTGACGCGTAGCGTGAAGGGCGCGGCTGTGGCGGCCTGCGTTGTCATGCCGCTGTTCGGCCTGAGCGTGCTCGTGGTTGCGCTGGCAGATTACGTCATCGGCCGGTGGCTTCCTCGCTGAGGTTCCTGCGCTCGTAGCACGAGTTCGAGATCAGAACTGCATCGAAAGTGATGCGCGCAGGGTTCTGGGTTCGCCCGGATGGAAGTGGATGTCTTCCACAGGCGCGGATTCGCCACGCAGCTGCGATTCGTAGAAGTAGGTGATGTCGTTCGTGCGGCGGTTGAGCACGTTCAAGAGGTCGATGCGGGCCTTCAAGCCGGAAGCGAATCGATACCCTGCCTGGAGATTCACCAGCGTGCTGGAGGAGGAGCGCACCGAGTTGTCTTCGATGAGCGCACCAGGGCCGATGTAGCGCAAGCGTGCGCCCCCGGACCAGCCATTGGCCTGATTGATCGACAGTCCGACCGACGCGACTCGATCGACGGCATTGGGAATGCGGTCTCCAGCGGGATCGTCGTCCGCAAATCGAGCGCGGGACCAGGCGAAGTCGGCGTCGGCAATGAGCCAGGACAACGGGGTGTAGAACACCGAAAATTCGACGCCGCGCCGGTGGCTTTCGCGACTGGGCTCCGTCGTGCCGCCGTCGCCGACGAACAGCAGTTCGGAGTCGAGGTTCAGCTGCCATATCGAGCCGGACAGCTGCAGTTCCTTGAAGGGCAGGGTGCGGAACCCGACTTCGCCACCGCGCGCCTTGACGAGCGGGTTGACTGCGTCGACCGGCGTCACGCCGTCGGTGGGGTCCACCTTGATCGTCGTGCCGCGCGCATCGTTGCTGTGAAAGCCTTCGCCCAGGTTCACGAACAGTTCGGTCGTGGCCCAGGGGCCAAACACCATGGTCAGCTTCGGGCTCACGATGGAATCGCTGGCCGTGCCACTGTTCTCGGCCAGGCTGCTGTCGACGTCGAAATTGAAACGGTCTGCTCGCAGGCCGATCGTGGTCCGGAATTTTGGCGTCCACGCGATGCCATCGCTCACGTAGACCGAGTAACTCGTCTGTCTGACCTCGTCCTGGCGGATCGTGGCATAGCGCTGTCGCCCTTCAGTCAGGTACAGACCCACTGGCGAGATATCGTCGTGACGGACATCGATGCCGGCCAGGAGCTCCGACGGCAACGACCCCAACATCAGAGGCATGGAATACCGCAGGTTCGTGCCGAGCACCGTGCGGTCGTCGAACTGCTCGAACTGATCCCCTTCAACCTGGTTCAGGAAGTAGGTGAAGTTGGAGATCAGATCCAGGTGGTAGTCGATGCCGTACACCAGGGCGCTGAACTTGCCGTTGCCCAGGGGGGCCCAATAGTCGGCGGAGAGGCTGTAACGGTGCGTGCTGCCGCCATCCGTCGGATCGATGTTGCCGAATCGATCGATCTGGCCCGACTCGACGGCGCGCAGCGGAATCTGGTCGGTCGAATTCCATCGCCCGTCATAGCCCATCGCCGTGATGCCAAAACCGCGATCGGTCCCGGCCGAAGTGAACTTGAGCAGACCATTGACCTTCCGGAAGCCCTCCGGCAATAGCCAGGGTCCGTCGTTGTGCTGGTAGTCGATCGCGGCCAACAGGCTGGCATCGCCAATTTGAGGTGATAGGGCGAGTAATCCGCGACGGTAGCCTTCGTCGCCGAATGCCACCACAGCAAGAGATTTCTCCAATCGGTCGGCATAGGTCAGGTCGACAGCGCCCGCGGCCGAGAAGTTGCCTTCCTCGGCGTAGTACGTGCCCTTCTTGTAGTCGATGCGTTTGACGAGCTCGGGAATCAGGAAGTTGATGTCGCTGTAGCCCTGACCGTGGCCATGGGTCGGCATGTTCACAGGCAGCCCGTCGACCCGCGATGCAAAGTCGGTTCCGTGGTCCAGATTGAAACCGCGCAGGAAGTATTGATTGGCTTTGCCGTCGCCGCTGTGTTGAGTGACGGTGAGGCCCGGTACGACCTCGAGCACCTCACCCGTGCGCAGAACCGGTCGATTCTCGAGCTGTTCGGCGAGAACCGTTCCGACACTGGCCGAATCGGCAGTGGCAAGGGATACGACCCGTTGCGCCGTGATGGTGATTTCCCCCAATTTGCCTGCCTGCCCGGCCGCCCACGAAGACAGCGGCATGACAGCGCAGAGGCTGGCGGCGCCCGCGGTGCCGGTCAGACGAAGGACAGAAAGTTTCAATGCGTTTCCAGAAAGTGGCCGGCACGGACTCGGGAGCAGGACGCGTATGATCGATTCAGAAAGCGTCATACCGATGAATACGATTCGTAAATTCGTATGAACGGCTGGGTCTGGCAACCCCCATTTGCGGGGGGTGGTGCGGTTGCATGGCTCAGAGAATTGCAGTTGACTGCATCGTGAGCGTCACAAGTTTCGGACAATCTTCATACCGGCCAGACGGAGCGGGAGGCGCAGGGTGGTAGTTGGCGGAGGCATCACGGCGGTCATGGCCCTGTCGATGGGCCTGCGGCATGGGCTTGACGCCGACCATCTGGCCGTCGTCGATGCGCTCGTGCGCCAGCGCGCGACAGAGCAGCGCTCCGCCGTCGCCTGGACGGGGGTCCTGTTTGCGCTGGGGCATGTCGGCGTGATCCTGCTCGTTTCCGTCGCGCTGTCCGTCCTGCCCACATCGCTTGATCTGCCAGCGTGGCTTGGCGTCGCTGGCTCGGTCATCTCGGCCGCGACGTTGCTGGTATTGGGTGTGCTGAACGTTCGCGCGGCGGTTAGCGCTCCACCAAGCGTTGGCGCTCCGCTGATCGGACTGCGAAGTCGCCTTTTCGCCTTCCGTCGAACAGGAGGATCGGCCTGGCACGTCCTGGGCATCGGAGCGCTGTTCGCGGTGTCATTCGACGCAGTGGCGATCGCGGCACTCTTTGCGGGCACGAGCAGTCAGGCGAGCGCGGCGACGGCCGCTGCCAGCTTGTTTTCCTTGGGCATGCTGTCCGTCAGTGCCGCCAACGGACTCTGGGTCGCGCGGGTGCTGCGTGAGCTGGCAGATGCGCGGAGGGCGGCAGGCCGGCTGATGGCCCTGACCATAGGCTTGTCATCGCTTTCCGTCGGCACGTGGATCCTGCTCCGGATGTTCGGCGGGTCGCTGTCGTCGTATCTGGAAGTCTCGGACCTTTCCATGAGCCTGATTGTCATTGGCATCGTGGCGGTTGGTTACGGCTCAGCGCTGGTGCTCGCCCGTCGAACGGGGCATCCCGCTGCCGTCAGTATCGGAGCCGCGACCGGTGTACTTCGGGGATAATCGACGCGGACCGACAGGGTCCAGTGCGGGAGTTCCGTATGCGTCGCATGACGATTTCGATGGAAGAAGACCTGGCCAAGCTGTTCGACAATTTCATGCGACAGCGCGGGTATGAGACTCGCTCAGAAGCTATTCGCGACCTTCTTCGAAGCGAGCTCGGGCGAGAGACGATCGAGAAGGGCTCTGCAACTGCGTGCGTTGCGGCGCTGAGTTACGTTTTCAACCATCACGAACGCCAGCTCGCGAGCCGCCTGGCCGTGCTACAGCACGAGCATCACGACCTCACAGTTTCCTCACAGCACGTGCATCTGGATCACGACAACTGCATCGAATCCCTTTTCCTGCGAGGCCCCACAGATTCCGTCACGAAGTTTGCGGCATCGATCGTGGCGGAGAAGGGTATCCGCCATGGGAAGATCAATCTCATTCCGGTCGACACCGTGCTCGAAACCCATGGCCACGGCCACGCCCATGGACAGGGGAAGCGGAACAAGCACGCGCACCTGAAGCCGCGAACCTAGGCAGCGCCCGAGGGCATCTGCCGCCGCCCACGCGGCGGTTCCGCGCTACTGTCTGCCCACAATCCCGGAGTCAAAATGACGGTTGCCATCGCTTCGGGCGGTTTGATCCTCTTGCTGGCGAGCGCGACCCTGATACTCGCGCTCAACTTGTGCATGGGAAAGCGACAGCTACGGTCTCCGCTCGCCAGGCTCTACTCGACCGGCGATCCCCAGTTTCTGCAGGCGATGAGCGCAGCCATGGGGCCGGCTCTGGTTCCGGGCAACCAGGTGAAGGAGCTGCTGAACGGCGACGAGATATTTGCTGCGATGCTCGGAAGTCTTCGGGGCGCCAGAGTGTCCATCACCCTCGAAACCTATATCTACTGGTCGGGCACGATCGGTGATGAGTTTGCCCGGGAACTGGCCCACGCCGCTCGCCGCGGAGTTCAGGTCAAGGTGCTGCTCGACTGGATAGGCGGACATCTCGATGACCGGCACCTGAAGACGATGACGAGCGCCGGAGTGGACATTCGCCGTTACAACCCGCCGCGCTGGTTCAATCTGCACCGGATGAACAACCGTACCCATCGCAAGTTGATGGTGGTGGATGGAAGCGTCGGTTTCATCGGAGGAGTGGGCATCGGGGATGAGTGGCGGGGTTGTGCCCAGGATCGACATCACTGGCGCGATACCCATTTCCAGGTCGACGGACCGGTAGTGACTCAGCTTCAGTCGGCGTTCATCGACAACTGGTTGCAATCGGCTGGCGAGGTTCTGCATGGCGTGACTTATCTTCCTGTCATCGCGAGCCAGGGCGAGTGCAGAGCGCAGGTCTTCAGGAGCTCTCCGGCCGGCGGTGCGCACAGCATGGAACTGCTCTACCTCATGGCGATCACCGCCGCGGAGCGATCGATCGAGCTGTCGGCGTCGTATTTCCTGCCTCGCCGGATGGCGAGACAGGCATTGATCGATGCAGCGCAGCGCGGTGTGCGTGTGCGCATCCTTCTGCCCGGTCCGCAGATCGACAAGGCGCTGGTGCGACGCGCCTCCCGCGCCCTGTGGGGCGACATGCTGAAAGCGGGCGTGGAGATATTCGAGTATCAGCCGACGATGTTCCACTGCAAAGTGATCGTCGTCGACGGGGTATGGGTTTCCGTAGGATCCACCAACATCGATTCCCGGTCATTCACCATCAACGACGAAGCGAACATGAATGTCTTCGACGAACGGTTCGCCGCGCGGCAGACCGACGTGTTCGAGCGCGATCTGCGCTGCTCCGATCGAGTCAGTCGTGAAGCCTGGGCCGATCGCGGAACAGTCACAAAGTTGATCGATGGCGCCGCCGGTCTGCTGCGGTCGCAACTCTGAGCTTCGAAGACCCGTCGAAGTTCAGGTTTTCCTCGCTGCTGCGGAGGGTCGGAGAAGGTTTTCGTCGTCGACAAGCTGCACCTTGCGTGCCTGCTTCTCGATGACGCTCGCGTCACTGTACAACCCTGCCTCGGCCCGAGTGGACACCTCGTCGCTCGCGCCTTCCGGTGCGCCTTCGGTCGGTTCGATCCTGGGCACTTCGCGAGCCTCGGAGCGGGAGGGTGCTTCAGTCGGTTCCACCATCTGGACGGGCACCCCCTGCGGAAAGATGACCTCGCGCGCCTCGTCTGGCATCGAGATGCCCTGTCTCTGGAATTCCAGTTTGACCAGCCGGATGACGGAGGAGCGCACCTTCAGCCAGCTGTGCGCTCGTCCATTCAGCCAGAAGTAGACATGCAGGTTGACCGTGGCCCGACCCAGGCTTTCAACCAGAACCGCAGGCTCCGGGTCGGTCAGGACGGCAGGATGTTCAGCGAGGATTCTCCCCACGATTTCCTGCGCACGATGAATCGGATCTTCATACCCTATGCCGATCTCGAAACCGGTACGTCGCTCCGGGCTCGCGGTGAAGTTGCAGACGTTGCCGTTGTAGACCGTTGCATTCGGGATCTGCACGAGGTTGCCATCGAGGTTCATCAACACGGTCGTACGAAGATTGAGCTGCTGCACATAACCAGTCACTCCAGCGATCTCGACCAGGTCGCCCGGCTCGAAAGGGCGCTGCATGCTCAGGAAAATGCTCGCGAGAAAGTTCTCGGTGATGGTCCGGAACGCTATTCCGAGCGCAAGACCCACGAGGCCCGTACCTCCGACCAGCGTCAGTGCAAGCTGCGTCAGACCGGATATCCGCAGGACGATATAGGTGCCGGACAGGAATATCAGCACTCCGACCGTATGCGCGACGACGCTTCGCAGCAGACGGGCGCGGATTCTGGGCAGCAGGACTCGGGCCGCGACGCGAGTCCCATGGAGGCCCGCCAGATAGGAAAGCGCCAGCGTGATGACGGCGAAGATCAGCAAGGGCAGGGAGCGGATGAACCCCGTCCACAACTCCCGCAGCCCATTCCATGCGGGCGCGAAGTCCCACGGTGAGGCTAAGCGGATCTCCATCCGATTGGCTACCGCTACGACGCCTTGCGTGTTGCGCGCGAGATCCCCGGCCCAGTTCCGGAACGCCGCGGAATCCGCCGTGCCGCCGAGGAACGCCACGCCAGCCTCGACCCGCACGGTGGTATCCGTAAACCAGCCGGTGGTCGCCAGCACGCTCCGCAACCGCTCTTCTATTTCCTCATCGCGCGCCGCAGGTCGGATCTGCAGATTGCTCGGTGCAGAGACGAGTGTGTCGGGGGCCGTCCCGGGCGAGGCAGCCTGTGTTGCGGGTGCTTGCTGGGCAGACACCGGCGAACTGAGTGCGAACCAGGCGACCAGGACGGCGATGAACGCGCCGGCGCTCGGCGCGGAATGGAAGCGTGAGCCTCTGCGAGTACTCACGATGCAGCTGAACGTTTCACGTTGGAGAGGGTCGAGTCACGCCCACCGGCCTTCACAACGCTGAACGATGCGTCCGTCTCGAGTACGACGGCACGAACCCCGTCGAGGTCACTGATGCCTGCCGCTCTGACTGCGGCCAGCACCTCCGCCTGCGTCACGCGAGTCTGGCGGAGTGCGGCGAGGAGAAACTCGCCGTCGAAGAACAGCAGCTGAGGCTCACCAGTGACGAATCGTCGCACGCTCGGAGAACGGACACTCAGGAAGGTCACGAGGAACTGCAGGCCGATCAGGAGTACAAAAGCCAGGACGCCCTGCGCGAGCGCGGAGTCCTTGCTCATCAGCATCGTCGCCAGCGTCGAGCCGAGCGCGATCGTTACGATGAAGTCAAAGGCGTTCATCTTCGATAGCGTGCGTTTTCCGGAGACGCGGAGGCATATCACCAGCGCTGTATACGCGAGAAAGCCCACGATGAGCGTGCGAACGAGCGGTTCCCATCCATCGTAGAAAATGTGTTTCATGCCGATCTCCCGAGTGGGCTGGCGACTTTTCCCGACGGACGAGTCTTTGCGGGAAGCTTCTCGAGGAGCGCCTCGACGCCGACCGCGAGTTGGAGCAAGTCGTTGCGTGCGAGGGACTGTACGGCGCGCTTGAGCAGGCCGACGGCCCGGCCAGAGGTGAGTTTCAGGATCCGGCGGCCGTCCGCGGTGACGTGGATGCGTACGCTACGTTGGTCTGCGACGCTTCGGCTGCGTTCGATCCAGCCGCGCGCAACCAGGTTCCTCAGAACCTGGCTGATCGCCGGCCGCTTCATTCCGAGCCGGCTTGCCAGCTGCGATGCAGACAGGCCGGGTTCCTCACCGATACAGAGGAGCGCCCTGTGCAACGTGATCGGCGCATCGGTCATCTGCTCGAGCTCGCGATACAGCGATCGCATGCGATCCACCAGTGATCGCGTCCCGATCAACGCGCGGATTTCGACGGACGTCCGATCTCTGCCGCGACTGCTCTGGCGCATGCGATGGGCCCCTGAAATGCCCTTGAATCCGTTTGGACGGAGGCTAACACGCGGCAGTGTTCCTCTCGCCTTCATTGCTACCGGGAGTTGGTTGCCTATGACGAACTAAATGAAGAAGGCACCCCCGAGAGCCCGCGGAAACCCGCATTGAGTCGACTCACAAGGGGGCTGACCTTGTGCATCGGCCCGGCCGGCACTTCCGTGCGGTGCGCGCTCTGTTCCTGGCCCGGTCTTTGTTGCGCTGATTGCGACCGGTGTGCTGCTCATCGTGCTGATCCGGGAACGGCCGAGCCCGAAGCATGTTATGCGCCCTTCCTCCTACGCCTGCTCGCTTTCGTTCTCATCATTGTCGGAGTAATCGACAGGATCAGTAGGTGCCAGCGGGTTGTCAGGCCCATTTAGTTGCCTATACTGAACTAACCACGCAGGTCCGTCTGCAGGAGAGCGTTATGCGCAGGCTTGCTTCGACTTCAATATTGATCATCGGCATTTGTGTGGCGGGGTATGGCTGCGGCGACAAGTCTGCCCAGACGACCGGGCCCGCAGCAGCGGCCCCGACCATCGCGGCGCCGCCGCCTGCACCGCCTCCGACGCTCGCCGCCCAGCACGAAACCGCTCTGGTGGAGATGGGCGCGCAGCTGAGGGACGACGGGTTGTACGTCACGATTCCCGGCAGCGCGCTCGAGATAAAGAAGGACGAGGATCTGCCTCCAGCGGCCACTGAGGCGCTTGATCGAGTGGCTGACCTTGCGAAGGAGCGGGGAGAGCTTCGAGTGTCGATCACCGGCTATTCCGACGATCGAGGAAAGAAGGCGTCCAGCGAGCGGGAGTCGCTCAAGCGCGCGGAATTGGTTCGCGACTACATCGTCTCTCGCAGGCATCTTGAAGCGAGCCGTACGGAGGTCAAGGGAGCAGGTTCGGCGGACCCGATCTCCAGCAACGCATCCGACCAGGGGCGTGCCGAGAACCGGCGAGTCGTCGTACGGATCATGACCGCTGACGGCAAGTATCAGTCGCGAGCGGCCCTGGGAGTGCAGGCGAATTCGCCGGCGAGCAACGATTCCCAGAGGTGAGCGAAGTGATGAGCTACCGCAGATTCGGGGCGATGATCGCAACATCATTCGTGGTGATGTACGGTTTGATGTATCTGAACACCTACCGGCTGGCTCATGTCCATTTCAGTCAGACGAGACTGTGGATGGCGCTCATCATGGCCGCCGCGATGGCGCTTACGATGCTGGCGTTCATGCGCTCGATGTATCCAAAGCAGCTCGTCAACGCGACGATCGCTGGACTCGCCGCAGTGCTCTTCGCGTCGTCGCTGGCGCTCGTCCGCAGCCAGCAGACCGTCGATGACCTCAGCTACATGCGGGCGATGATTCCCCATCACTCCATAGCAGTGCTGACGAGCTCACGCGCGAGAATCCGGGATCCTCGCGTCCGGAAGCTCGCGGACGGAATACTCGAAGCCCAGGTGCGGGAGATCGATCAGATGAACACCCTCATCGCCGATCTCGAACGAGTCCCGCCCCCCGACGATGCCCCGCTTCTGCGCGCGAAGGATGTGGGTCAGTAGCCGCGTCGTTCAGGCAGGCGGCTGCCGGATGGATCGCCGGACGACGGCGCCGATCGTCAGCCCCTGGCAGAGTATCGAGAACACGACGACGCAATACGTCAGCGGGATCAGCAGGTTCCTCGCCTCGCCGACAGGCAGCGACAGCGCCAGGGCCACCGAGATGCCCCCGCGCAGCCCGCTCCAGGTGAGCACGCGGCTCGACCCTTTGGGCAGGCGGAACGTTCGCGTCATCAGGTGGACGGGGAGGCCTGCCGACAGCCACCGCGCGGCAAGCGTGACGGCGATGACCAATGCGGCTGCCGGCAGCAACCCCCATTCGAACGGGATCACGATGACTTCCATGCCTATCAGCACGAAGAGCAACGCGTTCAGGATGCCGTCGATGAGATGCCAGAAGGCGTCCACGTGGTGTCGCGTGGTGTCGGACATTGCGAGAGCGCGGCTCTGGTTGCCGGTGAGCACGCCGGCGACAACCATGGCGAGCGGCCCGGAAACGTGAAGGTGGCCCGCCAGCGCATACCCGCCGACGACCATGGCGAGCGTCACGAGCACCTCGGCTTCATAGTTGTCGATGCTCCGCATCAGCCGGAATCCGAGGTAGCCGAGGGCGAGGCCGAACAGGACGCCGCCGCCTGCTTCGCGCAGCAGCAGCATGCCCGCCTCGCCCGGCGTGGGCACCTGGGCGCCTGCGACCACACCCACCAGCAGGACGAACAACACCACTCCGACACCATCGTTGAACAGCGATTCTCCACTGATCACAAGCTCGAGATCGCGGGGCGCGCCAGCCGATTTCAGTATGCCGAGCACCGCGATCGGGTCGGTGGGCGATATCAGGGCGCCGAACAAGAGGCATTCGGGCAAGGTCAGCCGGAGGCCCACGAAGGACGACCCCCACCAGAGCGCGAAGCCGACCAGCAGCGTCGAGAGCAGGGTGCCGCCGACCGCGAGCGCTGCGATCTGCCACCGGAATGCGCGAAGCTGTCCGAGATCAATGCCGAGCGCGCCCGCGAACAGGAGAAGCGACAGCATTCCCTGCATCAGCACTTCCGAGAAGTCGATCGATCGCAGCAACGACGCCTCATAAGCGGCTGCGGCGTGGAACCATCCGATCGCATTGGCCGCGACGAGCAGCAACGACAAGGCGAGCGCGAACGCCATCACACCGATGGTCATCGGGAGCTTCAGGATACGGGCGTTGAGCCACGCAAAAAGCGCGGTCAGCGTCAGCAGGGCGGCAGTGATGTCCATGGTTTCAGCTGGGTGGGCGCTGTGCAAGAAATGCGAGGCATCGGCCGACAGTGCAACGAACCGGTTTCCGCCAGAGTAAGTCGATGAACGATTTCAACTTTCAGTTGCCGGAGCAGCTGCGCACCCTGCCATTGTTCCAGAATTCGCTGATCGCGTGGGCCATCGCGATCGGTACAGGCGCGCTGCTTCTGGCTGCGCTGCTCACCATTCGAGGCTTCGTACGGCGGCAGCATCGGGTGATGCGGGAGACGGAGCGCACCGAGCTGCTGGAAATTCCGTTCGAGATCCTGAGCCGGACTACGTTCCTGTTCTTCTTGATTCTGGCGATCGTCGCCGGACTTTCGACGCTGGAAATGGCCGAGGGCACCCGGCGGTTCGTCGCCTCGGTATTCATGCTGGTGCTGTTCTTGCAGATCGGCGTGTGGGCCAGCGCTGCCGTCATGGCCTGGCTCGAGAGGCGACGCCGGAGATCGTCGACCGCCGCAGATCGGGCGGTCGTCGGGTCGCTCGGAATCATCGGATTCATCTCCCGCGTGCTCATCTGGAGCCTCGTTGCGCTGATGGTTCTCGACAACCTCGGCGTCGATGTGACGGCGCTGGTGGCGGGCCTGGGTATCGGCGGCATTGCGGTCGCTCTGGCAGCGCAGAACATTCTGGGCGATCTGTTCGCGTCGCTGTCCATCGCCTTCGACAAGCCTTTCCTGGTCGGTGACTTCCTGATCATCGACGACTACCTCGGATCCGTCGAGCACATCGGCATCAAGAGCACGCGTCTGCGCAGCCTGAGCGGTGAGCAGATCATTCTTTCCAATGCAGACCTGCTGAAGAGCCGCGTGCGCAATTATGGCCGGATGATGGAACGTCGGATCGTGATGTCACACGGCGTCACCTACGACACCCCGATCGAGAAGGTCGAGCGCATTCCGGCAATTCTTCGCGCGGCGATCGAAGGACAGAAAGACACCCGGTTCGATCGAAGCCACTTCGCCAAGCACGGCGCGACGTCGCTCGACTTCGAGAGCGTCTATTACGTCCTCAGCGCGGACTTCAACCGGTACATGGACATTCAGCAGGCGATCAACATCGAGATCCATCGGCGGTTCGCGGAGCTGGGCGTGGAATTCGCCTTCCCGACGCAGACCCTGTACGTGTCCAGGCTCGATTCCTCGGAGAACGACAAGCCAGGGGAACGGCTGGAGCCGGGGAGCCGCCCCGGGGTGAATCCTCCGGCCGGTACCATGCCGGGCTGATCTTCTCGCCATTCCGTCCTCTCATTCAGGAGAAGGCCATCGTATTGCGTCGATGTCCACCAGCTCGGCGTGTGGAAGGGCTCCTAGCCACCCCCACCAGCAAAACCAGGATAGAGCGACATGCCTCCGTCCACGCACAGCGAGGTGCCGGTGACGTAATCGGAGTCGTCCGAGGCAAGCCAGACCGCGGCCCTCGCAATGTCCTCGGGCTCCCCAATCCGGCCGTACGGCACGAGTTTCAGGAGAGCGGAGAGCGCCGAAGCCTCCGACCAGGCCCCGGTGTTGATCGGGGTGCGTATTGCGCCGGGGGAAATGGCATTGACGCGCACGCCCAGGGGCGCAACCTCCTGTGCGAGACTCTTCATCAGCATCAGCACGCCGCCCTTGGAGGCCGCATAGTTGACGTGACCACTCCAGGGAATCTGCTCGTGGACCGAACTCATGCAGATGATCTTGCCGGCGGCGCGAGAGATGGATGCCACCACGCCGCGACGCTTGAACTCACGGATCGCGCGACGCGCGCACAGGAATTGGCCGGTAAGATTCACCTCGAGCACACGAGTCCACTGAGCAAGCGTCATCGCGTGCGCAGGTGCGTCGCGCTGCAGGCCGGCATTGCAGACCACGACATGCAGGGTGCCAAATGCACGAATCGCCTCGTCGAACATCGAGTCGACCTCGCTCTCGCTGGAAACATCGGCCTTGATCGCTATTGCGTTCGATCCGCTGGCGCGAATCTCGTCCACGACAGCGAGCGCGGCCGGCTCGTCGGCGACATAGTTCACGATCACCGGTGCGCCGGCTCTGCCGAGCGCGAGAGCGACAGCTCTGCCGATGCCCGAATTGGCACCTGTCACGAGCGAAGGCTGGTTCACGAGAACCCGAGCCGGGTCAGTCATCATGTCGCGACCTCCTGAAGACATCGAAACCTTGATCAAGCGCCGGCCCCTGCGACGCCTGCCGGCGCCGGACGCCGATCATGCGACGCCGGCGGATCGCTATGCGGAACTGTTCGTCGACGTGCAGGGCGGGGGGGTATTCCCGGACAGCAAGACGTTCGTCGACTGCGCCCCGCGAATCGATCCGGAACGGATTCTCGATCGCTATCGCGAACTTCGGCACAGGCCGGAATTCGACCTGCGAAGGTTTGTGAGTGAACATTTCAGTGTCGAGCGTCCGGTGGCGAAGGAATGGGTCTCGGCCCCAGGGCAGTCTCTCGCCGCGCACATCGATTCGCTGTGGGACATCCTGACGCGTCGGCCGTCGGAGCATCCCCACCGGGCCTCCCTGTTGCCGCTGCCCTGCGACTATGTCGTGCCCGGTGGACGCTTCACCGAACTGTATTACTGGGACAGCTATTTCACGATGCTGGGCCTGTCGGCGAGCGGAAGACCGCGCCTGCTTCGGGCAATGCTCGACAACTTCGCCCACCTGATCGAAACCTACGGCTTCGTTCCGAACGGCACGCGCACTTACTATCTCAGCCGGTCCCAGCCGCCCGTGTTCGCCCTGATGGTGGAACTCGGCGAGCTCGATGGCGTGTGCGATGCAGAGGAGTTTCTCCCGCACCTGCTCGCCGAGCATCGGTACTGGATGGCCGGCAGCGAAGATTTGCAGCCGGGCGGTCAGTTCCGCCGGGTGGTTGCGCTCGCTGACGGCTCGCTGCTGAACCGCTACTGGGACGACCGTGATGGGCCGCGCGAGGAATCGTGGCGCGAAGATGTGTCAACCGCCGCAGCCTCGTCTCGACCGCCCGCTGAGGTGTATCGGGATCTGCGTGCGGCCTGCGAGTCCGGCTGGGACTTCAGTAGTCGTTGGCTGGGAGATGAGCATCTCGCCAGCATTCGGACAACTTCCATCCTCCCCGTTGACCTGAATGCCTTCCTGTACCGGCTGGAAGGCCTCATAGCGCGCGCGAGTCGCCAGCGCGGCGATCTGGACCGCGCGATTGCCTTCGAACAGCGGTGCCGCGACCGTCAAGCGGCAGTAGATTCGCTGTGCTGGAACGCCGAGAGCGGCGCCTACTTCGACTACGACTGGGCCCGCAGTTCACGCCGCGACCGGCTGAACGCGGCAACGGTCGCGCCGCTGTTCGTCGGGATGGCGAGTGCAGAGCAGGCGGCTGCCGTCGCCGCTCAGTGTCGTGCGCGCCTGTTGGCGCCAGGCGGATTCGCGACGACGCTTGTCGCATCCGGAGAACAGTGGGATCGTCCCAATGGCTGGGCGCCGATACAGTGGATGGCGGCGGTGGGATTCGAGCAGTATGGGCACCGAGGCCTCGTGGCTGCCATTCGGTCTCGGTGGCTCCGAACAGTGGGTGAAGTTTACGGAAGGGAGGCCAAGCTCGTGGAAAAGTACGCGATTCGCGAGCTGGTGCCGCAGCGGACTGAGGGCGGCGGAGGCGGCGAGTATCCGCTGCAGGATGGTTTTGGCTGGACCAACGGCGTCACGCGACGCTGGCTGCAAGCCAGCCCGCACGACGATGTGCCGGTCGGGGGAACGCCTCGAGACAAAGGTGCCGAGGATGTCGAGCCTGAGTCGGCCTTTCCGGCGGCAGGCCAATAGTGCGGAGCAGCCGGTTCGAACTACGTCGCAATCTCCAGAGGCTTCGTCTGGGACGTGCCGGCCGAGCCGGGCGGATCGTATTCACCAGAGCGCCGCTCGGTGTCGGCGTGACGCTGCTCTGGCGCGCGGGATTGGTGCTGTTCCTGTTCGCCTTCACCACACTCGTCTTCTATCTGGATCGGGCCGGTCTGCGCGATTCTTCAGACGGCGCAATCTCTCTCGCCGACACGGTCTACTTCACCGTCGTGACAGTCACGACCGTGGGGTACGGTGACATTGTTCCAGTCTCGGTGAGCACGAGGATGCTCGATGCCGTACTGGTGACGCCCATACGGATTGCGGTCTGGTTCATTTTCGTCGGCACCGCGTATCAGCTGATGATCCAGCGAGTCATCGAGGATTGGAGAATGCAGCGTCTGCAGAAGCGACTTGATGGCCACGTTGTGGTTTGCGGCTACAGCAATAGCGGAAGAAGCGCCGTGAAGGAGCTCCTCGCCGAAGGCGCCGCGGCAGCGCAGATTGTCGTGATAGAGCGTGATGAGCAGGCTCTGCATGCTGCGATCGAATGTGGGGTCATTGCGCTGCACGGAGACGCGACGCGCGAGGAAATGCTGCGCATAGCCGGCGTCGAACGGGCCAAGGGCGTCGTGGTCGCCGTTGGCCGTGACGATGCTGCGCTGATGGTGGTGGTCACGGCTCGCGCGTTGCACTCGAAAGCGAGAATCGTCGCGAGCGTGCACGAGCGCGAGAATGTGAAGCTGCTACGGAACGCGGGAGCAGATGTCACGATCACGCCGTGGACTTACAGCGGCTACCTGCTCGCAGATGCGATTCATCAAGTCCATACGGTCGATCTGATCCAGGACGCATTGTCGCATGAGGGCAATCTTCGGCTGCACGAACGAGACCCGCTGCCACACGAAGTCGGCCAGCTGGCTCGCGAGCTGCCGCGCGCGCTCCTCTACGGGCTGGTACGCGAAGGGCGGCGACTGATGTTTTGGGAGACGCCTCCACTGCGTATCGAGAAGGGTGACAGGCTCATCGTCATGGATGCCGCGATGGAGTAGGCGTCCACTACATCGACGGCACGTTCGCCGTTGTTGCCGATATCGGTGGAAGTGGTCGAGGCGCCGCCGGAGAAGACGGGTGGTAGCACCTGCATTTGCGATAGGGTGTAACGAATTCGGCCTGCCGGACGAATCAACTTCGAGAACGGAAGACCGTTTGCAGCTCGAGACGGAATTGGCCACCTGGATGCGACTGGCGCTGGATGGCGATGAAATCGCCTACGGGCAGCTCCTCGAGACGCTCGGTGGAGCACTGCGCGGCATGGTCGCTGCGCGACTGTCCCGCATGGGGGGCGAGGCGGGTGACGTGGAAGATGTCGTCCAGGAAACCCTGCTGGCTGTGCATCTCAAGCGACACACCTGGCGGCGTTCGGAGCTGATAGGGCCGTGGATCGCGGCAATTGCCCGCAACAAGCTCATCGACTCGATGCGCCGCGGAGGTCGGCATCTGCACGTTCCGTTGGCGGACGTTGAACAGGCACTATTCTCTCAGGCCGACAGTACCGGTGAAGCGCACAAGGACGTCGAGACGATGCTTCGCTCGCTCGACGATCGCCAGCAGCGCATCGTGCGCATGGTTTCCATCGAGGGGCAATCTTGCCGGCTGGCCGGGGTAACGCTGCACATGAAGGAAGGCGCGGTAAGGGTGGCCTTGCATCGCGCCTTGAAGGCTTTGGCGGCGGCGTATCGTCGCAGTCCGACATGAAGACGCCCGATCTCATCAAAATGCTGGTCGTCGATCACGTGAACGAGCCCGCGCCCGGGGTGACGTTCGCCCGTTTCATGTTGGCCGCCTGCGTCGTTTCGCTGGTTGCTTTGCTGGCGAGTGCAGGCCTGCGCGTTGATATCAGCGACGCGGCGGCCACGCCGCGCGTGCTGTTCAAGTGGCTGCTTGCCTCGGCGCTGGTGACTTGCGCGGCGGGAGCGTCATTGCGACTGGCGCGTCCAGGCGCTTCGCTCGGGCATTGGTCTCTAGGGCTTTCGGCCATCGCCGCGGCGCTGGTGGTGGCGGTCGTGGTGGAGCTGATGGCCGTGCCGCGCGATCAGTGGGTGCTGCAGGCACGTGGAATGAATGCATCCTGGTGCCTGCGGATGATTCCGATGCTGGCCGCCGCGCCGCTCGCGGCCATGCTTCTAGTGTTGCATCGTGCTGCCCCCACTCGACCGGCGTTGGCCGGAGCTTTCGCGGGTCTGCTGGCCGGAGCGGTGGGCGCCGCAATCTATGCACTGCATTGCACCGACGACAGTCCGCTGTTTGTCGCGATCTGGTACACCCTCGCCATCGCGTCCGTGGCAGGCGCCGGCGCTTTGCTTGGCAGTCGCATGCTGCGTTGGTAGTAGCGCGGTGTGGACGCCGTCCCGTTACCGCGCGACTCGTGTCGGCGGATTCATCCTTTGGCCTGCCGTGCCCGCCGACGTGGCTTCCGTTGCGTAACCCTTACAGTCGAGTTCGTCACCCGATGTAACGAAAGCCTTGATCGGGCCGAATAGCAGCAATGATTGATCGCAACCGCTAGAGCCGCACGCAGCCGATGGACAAGCCAAGTGACGACACGTTGAAGCTGCGCACCCTGGCCTCGCGGGCCCGGGGAGCGGCCGGCGGTGACACGACCGCGCTGACGCCGCCCATCCACGTCTCGACCACGCATATCCGCGATCCCGACAATGGGTACAGCTCCGGCCATGTCTATGGGCGCATGGACAATCAGTCGATCCGCCAGACCGAGGCGCGCCTGGCGGAGCTGGAACATGCACAGGAAGCAATGCTCTTCAATTCGGGCATGGCAGCGGCCACGACGTTGCTGATGTCGCTCGAGCCAACCCATATCGTTGTGCCGACGATGGTCTACTGGGGTCTGCGCTTCTGGTTGCGGGATATCGGTCGCTACGGGCACACGCTCACGAGCGTCGATATGACCGATCTGCAGGCCGTTACCGCGGCGATCGTGCCGGGCAAGACCGGCCTGGTGTGGATCGAGACACCCAGCAACCCCCTGTGGGCGATAACGGACGTGCGTGAGGTGGCTGCCTTGGCGCATCGCGCCGGTGCCCTGGTGTGTGCCGATTCGACAGTGGCGACGCCTGTGCTCATGCAGCCGATCGATCTGGGTGTGGACATAGTGCTGCATTCGGCGACGAAGTATCTCAACGGGCATTCCGATGTCGTCGCGGGCGTACTGGCGACCGCGCAGGCCACTCCTCTCTGGAAGAAGGTCCGGACGGTGAGGAATCAGCACGGCGCCGTGCTAGGCCCGTTCGACGCCTGGCTGCTTGCCCGCGGCCTGCGGACGCTCGACGTGCGGGTCCGCGAGCAGAGCCGATCGGCGCTGGTGCTAGCGGATCGCCTCCTGATTCATCCTGCGCTTTCTGCGGTTCTCTATCCGGGACTGAGCGTCCATCCAGGCCATGCCGTCGCCGCGCGGCAGATGCATGGCGGATTCGGCGGAATGTTTTCGATACGTATGAAGGGCGGCATGGCCAGCGCGGTGTGCGTCGCCGCGAACGTCCATCTCTGGCGTCGTGCGACCTCGTTCGGTGGAATCGAGAGCCTGATCGAGCACCACGCCTCCCTCGAAGGCGAATCCTCCCCGTGTCCGACCGACCTGCTGCGACTGTCGGTGGGTCTGGAAGATCCCGACGACCTGTACGGCGATCTGATGCAGGCGCTGGCTACCTGTGGATGACGGGCCGCCGCAAGCGAAGTCCGCTGGAAGCGTCGCGATTGCGATCCTGTGCAAGACGCCGTCCCCGGGCGGTTCCAAGACGCGACTCTCGCCACCGCTGACTCTGGGGGAATGTGCGGAACTTTCCGCCTGCTTCATCGCAGACCTTTCGCAGACCATTGCCCATGTCGCAAGCCAGGAGGCCGACGCGGCCTATGCTGTCTACACGCCCGCCGGTACGGAGCCGGCGCTTCGCGAGTTGCTGCCGATCAGCTTCGATCTCGTGCCGCAGGTGGAGGGCGATTTCGGGCTTCGGCTCGAATGCGGCATCCGCGACCTGTTGTCGAAAGGTCACGTGGGCGCAATCCTGGTCAATTCGGACAGTCCCACGTTGCCCGCCGGAATCCTTCATCAGGCCGCCGCCGCCGTGCGACAGGGGCGCACCGTGGTTGTGAGCCCCGCGTTGGATGGGGGGTATACGTTGATCGGGCTCTCTTCCGTGTATCCGGCGCTGTTCACGGAGATTCCGTGGAGCACTGCGGAGGTATTCGACCAGACGGTGGCACGCGCCCGAGCGATAGGCTTGCCTGTCTGCGTCATCGATGGCTGGTACGACGTCGACGATGCGGCATCCTTCGCGCTGCTGGAAGACGAGATGCGGGGGCTCAGACCTCCGGTGAAAGGCGACTCGATCGCGCAACCCGCCCCACGGACTCGCGACTTCCTGCGTCGCCGCGCGCGGACGGCACCCGAATGAAACTGACAGGTCTGCCCGAGGCGACGGTCTCGGTGGTGATCCCGTGCCTCAACGAATCCGCACCGATCGCCGGGGTCGTCGGCGAGGTGCTGGACCAGGGCGTCGATGAAGTCGTCGTGGTGGACAACGGTTCGACGGACGCTACCGCGGCGCGCGCGATGGCGGCAGGTGCCCGCGTCGTCGCCGAGCCCACGCCCGGCTATGGGCGGGCGTGTGCCAGGGGTGTCGCAGCCGTGCGCAAAGGAACGCACATCGTCTGTTTCCTTGACGGAGATGGCAGCGACGTCCCGGCATTCATCCCGCGCATCATCGGCCCGCTGGTTGCGGGAGAGGCGGACTTCGTCATGGGGTCACGTCTCCGCGGCAATAGGGAGGCGGGAAGCCTCACACCGCAGCAGGTGGTTGCAGGCCGTCTGGCCGGAGCGCTCATCAACGCGCGATATGGCGTGAGGTTTACCGACATGTCGCCGCTGCGCGCGATGCGGCTCGATCAGCTCATGGCGCTCGGTATGCGCGAACTCACGTACGGATGGAACCTCGAGATGCAGATGCGGGTGGCTGCCGGAGGCCTGCGTTGCCTCGAATTACCGGTGGATCATCGCCGCCGTCGCGGCGGGGAGTCGAAAGTCTCGGGCGATCTGGTCGCGGGCCTCAAGGCCGCGTGGAAGATCTCCGCGACGTTTCTCCAGCTGTCGAGATCATTGAGGCAATCATGAAGATCCTCCTGACGGGTGGGGCGGGCTTCATCGGGCGTCACGTGCTCGCCGAGCTTCTGGAGCGAAACGCAGACGTTCGGGTGCTGGACTCGCTTCGATCCGACGTGCATCGCGGCGAACGCTGGCAGCCGCCTGCCGAGGTGGAATTCGAGCACGGCGACCTGCGCGATCCGGCCGTCGTCGACAGAGCGTTGCGCGGCCGGGATGCAGTGATCCACCTGGCGGCCAAAGTCGGTCTCGGTGTCGACGTGCAGGACCTGCCGGACTACGCCTCGTCGAACGACGCGGGGACGGCAGTGCTCCTTGCTGGGCATGGACAGGGCCGGCGTGCAGCGGCTGACGCTGGCGAGCTCGATGGTGGTCTATGGTGAAGGGTTCGGCCGGTGTCCCGCGCACGGTCCGGTCGCGCCGGCGCCAAGACTCGAATCATCGCTCGCTGCGGGTCAGTTCGAATCGCCGTGTCCGCTCTGCGGGGTTCCCCTGGAGGCGTTGCTGGTGGAGGAATCGGCGCCGATGGATCCGCGCAATGCCTATGCGACGAGCAAGGTGGCGCAGGAGTTCTACGTCAGTAACTGGGCCCGCGTCACCGGCGGCTCGGCCGCCTTCCTGCGCTATCACAACGTGTACGGCCCTGGCATGCCGCGCGATACGCCCTATGCCGGCGTGGCTTCGATCTTTGCCTCGCTGCTGCGAAGCGGGCACGCTCCTCGCGTGTACGAAGACGGCGGCCAGCGTCGCGATTTCGTCCACGTGCACGACGTGGCGTCGGCAACCGTGCGAGCCTGCGAGGCGCACAGGGCAGGAGTGCGCGCCTTCAACGTCGGTTCGGGCACTCCGCGCACCGTCGGCGACATGGCGCACGCGCTGGCGCGGGCGCTCGAAGGGCCCGAGCCCGTCATCACCGGCCAATACCGCCTCGGTGACGTCCGCCACATCACCGCCGATTCGAGCCGGTTGCGGGCGGAGCTGGAATGGCGTCCCGCGGTGACGTTCGAAGAGGGCATGCGCGAACTGGCGGAGTCGACCGCCTAGAACTCGAGTGTACCGCCCAGGATCTGGGCGTCGAACAGGTCGACTGCGGCGGCCAGGCGGGCGTCGATCTCGGACAGGTATTCGGTCCAGTCCTCGAACCGCGCGATTTCGCTCCGGCCATCGCTGATACCGCGCAGCCCGACCATCGGCACGCCGAAATACGCAGCCGCGCGCAGTACCGCGAACGTCTCCATGTCGACCATGTCGGCCGTCACGCCATCGTAGCCAGCACCGGAGACGATCGAGCCTCCGGTGGCCAGCGAGGCCGACGGAATGCCGGATATCTGCGGCGCGACGGCGATCACCGCGGCATGTCCGGCGAAGGGCGTGGTGCCCTTCTCGAAGCCGAGGAGCGACGCGTCCATGTCGCGATAGGCGACAGTCGCCACCTGATAGATGCCGGCATGCTGCAAGGAACGAGAGCCAGCCGAGCCCAGTGACAGGACGACATGCGGCAGCAGGCCGAGCGTCGAGAGCCTGCACAAGGCCGCGCTAGTGGCGATGGCCGATTCAACCGGACCCACGCCGCAGATCAGCGGCTTGATCCTCTCGCGCAGGCACCGACCGTACTCCGCGTCAGCGGCCATCACGAACAGCACGCGGGTTCCCCCGGTGGTCCGGATGAGTTGCCGAGGGTCGATCATGGTTTCACCACGTAAACACGCCAGGCGTCCTCTCGATGTTCGACTGCTTCAAATGAAGGATTCATCGCAAACGGATCGCGGGTCCAGGCGCCGTCCCGAGCGGTGAGCAGCACCACCGAGCACTGGAATTCGTGCATCAGCCGTGAAGCTTCGTCGGCGCTGGCCGATCCGTCGAAAACGCGCTCGAACCTCGATGCGATTTCCAGTCGTCGCTCGGGCGACAGCGGCGCAAAGGCCAGTGCAAGCTCGTTGCCGGCGAAACAGGAGCGCCGATTGGCGAGCAAGGCCCAGGAGATGTTGACGGGCCACGGCGTGAGATCGGCGAACAGGGCGGGATCGTTCGCCACCCGTGCCTGAGGCGGCGCATGTCGACGTACCGCTTCCCACATCGACGGGGCCTCACGGAAGAATGCAGCGGAAGGCGAGGGCATTCCCGTCACATAAGCCTGCGCGAGCTCGATGCCACCCGGCACTGCCAGCAGCACGATCAGGCTCAGCGCCGCGACGATCCTGAACGAACGCCGGGCGAACGCCTGGGCGAAGCATGCGCCGGCGGCGCCGGTCAGCAGCAGCAGTCCGGGCAGCACGGCGCGCCATCCCAGGTCGTTGTTGTCACCCGTGGTGCTGAAGAGCAGCCAGCCGCAGCACAGACTGATCAGGGCCAGCACGGCGACGGGGCGGATATCGCGCTGCACCGTCGGAACTTCGGTTCGCTTCAAGAACCCCCGCAGGAGCAGGGCGGTTCCAGCGAACAGCACCGCTGGAAATTCGAGCACCAGCAACACCGCCCAGTAACCGGGAACGTCAAGCAGTCGTCGCAAGCCTTCGGGGAACGCGGGGCCCAGCACGTACTGGGGTGCGACTCGTACGGGGAGACCGCCGCCTCTCAGCGCAGCGGCATGCAGTTGCTCGAGGAGCAGAGGAGCACATAGCGACACGGCGATGGCGACGGAGACCAGCGCCATGAGCCATAGGCGACCTCGATGCTCCCGGGGGCCGAGCGCGATCGTCGTCGCGAATATTGCCGTCGCGGACAGAGGACCTACGACCCCGCCGACCCACAGTGACGACTGGAACGACGCCGCGAGCAGCAGACCCAGAACCACTGCCGCGAGCCAGGTCACCGTGCGACCGAGCTGCGTCATCAGCAGCGCAACGAGGACGACGCAGGTCGCGGAGGCGACGTGGTGAGGGCTCCAGGCGGTCTGGAACAGCCAGCCGCCGAGCCCGGTGGCCTGCTCCACGACGCGATCGATGCGCTGCTGGTCGAACAGCAGTGCGAGGGCCGCGCGCAGGGAGCCCGTGAGGCACGCCAGCAGCACGAAGACCGGTGCGAGGACGTGCCGGCTGAAGTGAAACGAGAGCCCCGCCATGAGACACAGCGACGAGAAGGCCGTGAACCAGGTCATCGCGATGTCGGCTTCCCAGCCGCTCGCACCGGTGCACCGTCCCAGTTCCGCGGCCGAGAAGTGCCAGAGGTAGTAGTACGAGACGCCGTTGCCCGCTGCCCCGAAGACCGGATTCGCCGGTGGCACGCCCTCGCGGATCATCTGGTCGATGAGCGCGATCTTCGAGTGATCGAAGATCGGGGACGAAAGCAGCATTCCCTCGAGACCGGATTTCGGCAGCAGCGCGCTGGCGGGCAGCAGGGCAATCAGCGCCGCGGCCACGTAGATCCACATCGGCAGGTGCGAATCATTCGACGGACGCGACCTGGCGTGCGGACTCAACAGCGCTGTGCCGCCGATCACGAGTGCGATCGAGAGCAGCATCGACAGCGTCGAGAAGCCGGTCACCATCGAGAGTGGCAGGGCGAGCGTCGTCTGTAGCGCCCATCCCAACGCCGGAGCCACGGCGAGCGTCGGTGCTCCCTGCCAGCCGATACGGCTCGCGACCCATGCGCCGAGGCCGGTCCACACGCAGAGTCCGCATAGCGTGGCCGCCAGGGCAGCCATCGGCTCAGCGAACAAGGGTCAGATTCCGCTGAACCAGTTGAAGCCCTGGTCCTCCCAGAAACCCGCCCTGGTACGTGTTCGTCACTTCGATGGCGCGAATCCACTTGGGGTTCTTGAATCCGAGCTTGACGGCGGTGCGCAGTCGCAGCGGGTATCCGTAGGGGTCGCCAATCGGTTCGCCAGCGTACTTGGTCGCGAGAAGAGTCTGCGGATGGAGCGCGGAAGCCATGTCGATGCTCTCCATGTAATCGTCGTTGCCATGGAAGGCGACGTATTTCGCGTTCAGGTCCGCTCCGATCCGCGTGAGGAATTCACGCAGGTTTGGTCCCGACCATTGTCCGATGTAGTCCCAGCCCTCGACACAGATGTGCTTGATGATCTCTTCCTGTTCCGGCAGGGCATAGAGACGCTCGAGGCTCCAGGGTCGCTTGTCTTTGACGAGGCCTGCGAGCTCGAGCTTCCAGCCGCCGACATCCACCCGCTTCACGTCCTCGATCTCGTAGTACGCGTTGAACCGCGGCGGCTTGACGACCTGCGAGGGCAGATAGGTTGGCGCGAGCTTGCCTGGCCTGAACATCCAGGACTGCACCCGATCGTTGAACGCGGACACCGATCGCATCACGCGCTGGACGGAATCGCGGTCGGACACATTGCATCCGGTCAGCAACGACAGGCCACCCAGGCTGAGCGCACCGCGAAGCATCTGCCGGCGACCGATGTCCTGGATCACGTTCTTGTGCTCTGCGAGCACTGACTTGTCCGGAACCACGATCGGGCGGAAGTTCGAGCGTGAGGGCTTTGTCGGCATGCGTCTCGCCTCAGGTGCTTTCAGGTGGCACGGCAGCGCCGGCTGGCTTTCTCGCGCTGTCGCGCAGGCGCGGGCCGCCAGTGATCATCGCGGCAATGGTCCGTGGCACCAGCAGCGCCAGCGACACGTGTACCAGGACGAAGGCCACGATGAGACTCATGCCGATGAAGTGGGCCAGCCGTGCGCCCTGGAAGTCGTGGAACAAGTCGGTCAGGAACGAGAACTGCACGGGCTTCCAGATCGCGAGGCCGGTAACTACCTGAACAATGCCGACGAGTATCACTCCCACGTACAGCGCCTTCTGGACGGCGTTGTAGTGGGTGAGATCTTCGTGCTTCAGCCGGAAGGTCAGCGCCGCGATGGCGTCGCGAACTACCTGCGGCAGCGACAGCGGAAGGAGCAGCCGCCGGAACCGGCCGGTGGAAAGCCCGTAGATCAGATAGGCGAGGCCATTGATGACCAGGAACCACATGCCGAGGAAATGCCACTGGAGCGCATGCTGCGCCCAGACGCCAAGGGTGAACGCGTCGGGAAAGTGCAGAGCGCCGAACAGCACTTCATCGTTATAGATCTTCCAGCCGCTCAGGATCATGACGATCATGGCGACCGCATTGGTCCAATGCATGAACCGCAGGACACCGGGATGCATCCGGGGGCTGGACTTCGCTGCGGATCGGGATTCAACTGCCTTCGTCGTCATGCCCCACCCGATGGCAGCGTGTGCCTCGTGAAGGAGAATCCAATGTACCGTACGCGCGGCATCCTGATCGCGATTCTGGCACTGCCTGCCGTCCGGGCTGAAGCTGTACTCGCGGAAGAGGCCAAGCCGCATCGCGCCGAGGCAGGCACACTGCCCGCTTCCTCGGCCGAAGCGCAGATCACCCCGACCGAGCGCATGAACAGGCGCTTTCCACAGAAGGCAAAAGTCGGCGATCTGCTCGGCCTGCCCCTGCAGGATGAGGATGACCGAGTGCTGGGCCGCGTCGAGGAAGTGGTCCGCACGCCGGACGGCAGCGTGGTCCTGGTGATGAACCGGGGTGGCTGGTTTCGAAGGGCAAGCCGGCCCGTCGGTGTTCCACTCGAGACCGTCGCCATTCTCGGCCGACACATCAACGTGCTCGACCTTTCCCGGAAGGAAGTCGAAGCGCTGCCGGCGTGGTTTGCGGGATCAGGCAAGAGAATAGCGCCCGGTGAGTCGATCCGGATCGCCATCTCGCGCAGGTGACGCTGCGAGCAGGCTCGGTTCATCGCGCGCCCTGGATGTCGCACAGCATCGAAGTCACCGATTCGATCGAGCGAAATTCCCGCCGCCGTGTCGCAAGCTGTCGGCCGGCGCGAAGCGCCTGCTTCTCGCAGGTGGCTCGACGCACCGGATCCTCGATGCTCTCGAGGTCGGCGACGTGGGCGAACCCGAGAATCCTGCGGTAGATCTCGATGCCCGCATATCCGAGGGCGTCTTCCCACGCCTGATCGAGCCAGCCTTTCAGCAGCTTGTCAGGCGTTCCGCCGTCGCGCTGCGCCTCGAAAATCTCCCGACCCCCGAGAATGCCGGCTCTCTCCGTTCGCCAGAGGTGAGTGAACTCCGTGACGAATCGCATCCATATCCCAGCAGCGCAGTCCAGCAGCCAGCGTGCTTGCTCGCTGCGGGTGTCCGCATCGCCGTCCGATCCGCTCTGCGCGAAGAAGGCAATCCAGAAGTTGCCGAGCAGCGCGCCGATGTCGAAGCCCATCGGTCCGTACGTGGCGAATTCGGCGTCGATGACCCGCGTGTCCGTCGCGCTGACCATCACCGATCCGGTATGCAGATCTCCGTGCAGCAGCGTCTGGGCGTGTGTGCAGAAGCGCGTCTTCAACTCGAAACTGGCGAGCTTGAGTTGCCGCGTCGGTTCGAGCGGACAGGACTTCATCGGCCAGCAGCGGATTGCTCCGATTGCGCGCGCAGTCGAAGAAAGGGTCGGTGAAGACGAGATCCTCGGTGATGCCGGTGAGATCCACGTTGCCAGCGAACAGCGCCAGGTCGGCCTTGCGTTGCCGGGTCGACAGGGAGAGCTCCGATCCCCGGAAGAGCGTTCGCGCAAGGAAATCGCCCAGGTGATCGGCCAGGTGCGGAAAGCATTTTCCCGCGATCAGTTCCCGGCGCAGGATGATGTGGGGATGCAGGTACTCCATGACCTGCAGCGCCTGGACCCGATCGAAGTGAAAGAGCCGCGGCACGCGGCCCGGGTCGCGCGCGTCGAGACGTGACAGCGCGTGGAACTCGAAATACGAGCGATCGAGGGACAAGGGCCAGCTTTCGCCCACGGCTCGAACGTACGGCAATGCCTGCTTCGCAACCACCGAGCCTCCGGGCCCCTCGACGATGAAGACCAGGTTGAGATTCCCGTCGCCGACCTCGCGCACCTTCCACTCCTCGGCAGGGCCGATTCGATCGACGTAGTCCGCATGGCCCGCCAGGCGGGCGGGCAGGGACTGGACCGACAGGGGGGCGTAAGTCGAATTCATAGGGTCGCCTGTGCACATACGGTCGGACCGGGCTGTTCGTTACAGGGGTCGTACATCATTTAACCGCGAGTGTTCTTCTGCTCGCGAGCGCCTCACGACGCGCTCGGAGTGCTCGAGTATGAAGACCTTCACGACGTCATTCTGGTTGGCCACAGCGATGCCGGGATGGTGATCGCCGGCGCGGCGGAGAAGGGCCGCCGAGCGTATTGCCCATCGGGTCTACCTCGATGCGTTTGTGCCTACCGATGGGAAGTCGCTCGCCGACTATCAGCCGCCGTGGTAAGGCCCTTCGACAATTTATCGAACTCAGAGCTTTTCATTCAGTGCCGCCACGAACCTGGCCAGAAGCTTCTACTGCGCTGGAGTCAGATCTGCTCGAACATTCTCGGCATAAAGGCGCGATCAGCGGCACTTGGACCTCCTGCGACTCACCAGATACGCAAAAAAGAGTGGGCGCGCTCGCAAAGCTTGCGAATGAGAATCACGTTGATATTCAGTTGCCGCGAGACCTCTGCGTTACGGACATCGTTCGATTCAACGCAGTAGGGGCGTGTTGCTTTCGATCCGGTTATTCTCGGCGACCATCGCAAGCGCAGTCCTCATGAATGCAACAACGCGAACATCGACGGATGTGAACGGGCCTGGAGCGAGAGCCCTGAGAAAATCAGGCCTGTTCTACTGCATGCGCGTGATGTCGATCGCTATCGCCGGATGCTTGCTGATCACAACGCTAGGTCTTATGTCGCCGGCGGAGGCGGACGAGTCAGACTACCGATGCACCACTGCAGCACCTGAGCGAGCGAGTTCGCTCTCTCCAGTTCCCGTGTACTGCAGTGAGAACGGGCAACTGTTTGTGACGATGGAGGCTCGTTCCTCGAGAGTGAGCATCGGCCGAAGTGACATCATCGCGGCGACCTACAACGGTGTTTATGCCGGACCGGTCCTGCGCTTGAAGCCCGGCGACACGCTGCATTTCCACCTGGTAAACCACCTCGCTCAGGCCACCAACGTCCACTTCCACGGTCTGGCGGTCTCACCGCTGGGGCACAGCGACAACTCTATGCACATGGTCGCACCCGGCGATAGTTGGGACTATGTGATCGACATCCCGGCAGACCATTCACCCGGTGTCTATTGGTTCCATACCCACGGCCACGAATTTGCCGAACGCCAGCTTATGGGTGGATTGAGCGGCACGCTCGTAATCGAGGGATTTCAGGACGAGGTGATCGCCACGAAACCGCTCAAGGAGCGACTGTTTGCGCTGAAGACGTTCTCGCCAGACCGCGGTGGGCGCCTTAACAGGGTTCCCAAGCCCGTCCATGGGGAAGTAAAAACTTTAAACGGTCGCACGGACTCCAGCATCGATATTCAACCGGGCGAAACGCAGCTCTGGCGTTTCAGTAACCAGAGCGCCAATACGTATTTCCGCCTGCGGCTCGAGGGTCACGAGTTCATCGCGATCGGCCGGGATGCGCGACCGATCCTGCACCCGGAAACCGTGGGCGAACTGAGGATTGGGCCGAGCGAGCGCATGGATGTACTGGTGACGGCCAAAGCGGCGGGTCGCTACCGCCTGATCGCAGAGTCTGCGGCTACCGGACCCGGAGGTGACCTGTTCCCCGCTCAGACTCTCGCAGTGGTGGATGCGATACGCGATCCCGCATCTCCAGCGCTTCCACCGCTGGGGGAGCTGACGGTCAACTCGCCGGGTCAGAAACCGATTTCCGGCGAGCGCATCGATGCCCGACGGCTTGTTTCCTTTTCCGAGGATGCGGTTACGGGACTCTTTTTCATCAATCACGCAACGTTCGATCCGGATCGAGTGGACGTGAAGGTGCCGCTGGGTTCGATCGAGGAGTGGACGATTCGAAACGCGTCCGAAGAACTGCATGTTTTCCACATTCACCAACTGCCGTTTCAGGTGGTTAGCATCAATGGCAAGGCTCAGGTGTTCCAGGGTTTGCAGGACACCATCGACGTTCCGATACACGGAGAAGTGAAAATTCGCATGGCGTTTACCGACCCGACGATCGTCGGCCGGTTCATGTTTCATTGCCACATCCTGGAGCACGAGGACAAGGGGATGATGGCGCAGATCGAGGTTTATCATCCGAAGAGCGGCCCGATGCAGGATTCTCATGCCGGGCATTGAGGGCCTGCGGTGCGCACTATTGGTCGCCATGGCTGGCGTACTTCCCGCGGCGTCGGTTCCTGCACAAGCGGCGATGGACCCTGCTGCAGCAAAGCTCGATGCTGAATCAGGCCCAAGCATGAGCGACTCTCACGGAACAGGCACGTTTCCAAAAATCAGCCTTGACACGCTGGCGAACCTTGAACTGGCTGGTATGTCTGCTCGCAGGGGTCCGAGCCGCGACGCCGAGCCGAGCCTTCGCTTGGACTCGATGTTGCTTGTGGACTTTACTGATGCATTGTCTGTCGATGCGCTGTTCCAGTTCAAACCCCGAAAGCCATTGGCGGTCAGCGACCCCAACAAGGACCTTTTCATCAATCAGGGGGCGGGCCGTGCCGAGGGTGGCAAGCTCAAAGAGCTCTACGTCCGCTACGGCAACTTCCGTCTCGGCAAATTCGTGCAGGACTTCGGCCGCGCCTACGCGTTGTTGCCGGGTCCCTATGCAGCGGATTTTATCGAGGAGGCCGAACAGGGGTACGAAACGAGCGACATGATCGGGGGAGAGTGGCTGCACGTGTTCGAGAATGAAGAGGGCGGTTGGCGCCAGATTTCGTTTTCGGCCTTCATGGTAGACCGGACGTTTCTGCACGAGAGCTTTCCGTTCAACGAGGGCCTCGTCCGATACAAGGACGGAGGTGTCGCCAACACCAGACTGCCCGAGAATTTGATGCTCACCTATGACGTGTTCAACAAGCCCATCGGCAATTGGGCGCAGCTCACCACTCAGGCCAGCGTAGTACGTTACGGCCGAAGCTATGGCGCGCAGCGAGGCGAGATCTGGAGCACGCTGGGCGGCGATCTTGCTGTCCCTATCCGGGGTTCAGTAGCTTCCACGTTGAGTGGCGACTACGCACAGATACGGGTCTATGCCGAAGCAACTCGGCGCCAGAACTTCGAGGGTTCAGCCGGCAGACGGCGTGACTTCCTCAGCGGTTCGATCGAGTTCCTCACCGGTCATTGGGTTTACGATTTCACGACGACGCAACGCTGGACCAGCGATCGAATCAGGCCGCTGCAGAAGGACGAACTCTATACTCTTACCTTGACTTACAATTTTCCACGCCAGACTGCTGTGGCGTTAAGCGTTGCGAACGAACACGCTGCGGAACGCGACGGCATCTACGCAGGGTTGCGAATAACTCATGCTTTTAGCGCTTGCAACCGCTGTCTGATGGGCACGCGCGCCTTCTGACCGTTGAATGCAGTGGCGCGGTCATGCGAACCGATCTCTTGCCGTTGCTGACTAGCGCCACCCCGCTGCTGTTGCTGCGCGATAGCGTCGCACAGGAACGGGTGTTCGGTGCGGTCTGGGCCGAGCAAGCCAAAACGCGACGGCAACCGACACGATTTCCACCGGTGCAGTGCAGCTGCGCGGCGAATGGACGGACCCCCAGTTCGACAAGGCCACGCCCGCAATCTACTACGCCCGCGTGCTGGAGATTCCGAGCCCGCGCTGGACGACGCATCTTGCGGTTCCAAGTGGCTTCGCTGTCCCCGAGGGCATCAGCCCGACGATCCAGGAACGCGCCGGGACGTCGCCACGCAGTTCGACACTATTTCTTCAGGCCGTCTTTTCCTCGACCAAGCCAAGCTCCTGCCGCATCACCTCGCGCATCGCGAACTTCTGCACCTTGCCGGTGACCGTCATCGGGAACGCATCGACGAATTTGTAGTAGCGTGGAATCTTGTAGGCCGCAATCTGGCCGCGGCAGAATGCGCGAATAGCTTCCGACTCGAGCTTCGCGCCGGGTTTGAGCACGATCCACGCGCACAGCTCTTCACCGTATTTCGAATCCGGTACACCGATGACCTGAACGTCCTGGATCAACGGGTGCCGGTAAAGGAACTCCTCGACTTCGCGCGGCGAGATGTTCTCACCGCCGCGGATAACCATGTCCTTCTTCCGGCCGACGATGTTGAAGTAGCCGTCCTCATCGAGCGTCGCGAGGTCGCCGCTGTGCATCCACCCGGCGGTGTCCAGGACTTCTGCAGTGCGCTCCGGTTCGTCCCAGTACCCGAGCATCACGGAGTACCCGCGAGTGCACAGCTCGCCCGGCACACCGCGCGGGACTATGCTTCCGGCTTCGTCGACGATGCGTACTTCGAGGTGCGGCTGGACACGTCCTACCGTGCTGACGCGCCTCTCGAGCGAATCGTCGACGCTCGATTGGACGAGCTCACCGGCGATGTCTCCGTCATCCCGTAGGCAATGGTGATCTCGCGCATGTGCATGCGGTCGATGACCTGCCGCATCACTTCGACGGGGCAGGGCGATCCCGCCATGATGCCGGTCCGAAGCGAGGAGAGGCGATGCTGTCCGAAATCCGGATGATTGAGCATGGCCACGAACATGGTCGGAACGCCGTAGAGCGCGACACAGTTCTCATCGGCGACTGCACTGAGCGTCCTGCTCGCATCGAACCCTTCAGCGGGGTAGACGACACACGCGCCGTGCGTCAGGCAGCCCAAGTTCGCCATCACCATGCCGAAGCAGTGATACAGCGGCACCGGCGCGCATAGCCTCTCGTCTTGCTGAAGGCGGATCGCCTCGCCTACGAAAAAGCCGTTGTTCAGGATGTTGTGGTGGCTGAGCGTGACGCCTTTTGCCAATCCGGTGGTGCCGCTGGTGAACTGGATGTTGACCGCCTCGTCGAACTGCAGTTTCGCCCCGATCTGTTCGAGCTTGCGCAGGTGCTGAACGGACCGCGCAAGCGGGATGTCGTCGAACCGGACACAGCCCGCGTGCGATTGCTCGCCGAGCGTCACGACGAGCCTCAGCGCCGGCAGGCGTTCCGCGCAGAGCTGGCCTGGAACAGCGCTGGTCAGCGATGGCGCGAGCTCGCGCACCAGTGCAAGACTGTCCGTCCCGCGGCTGTGCGTCGCCATGACCAGCGCCTTGCAGCCCACGTGGTTCAGTGCGAATTCCATTTCGGCCCTGCGGTAAGCCGGATTGATGTTGACCAAAATCAGCCCGGCTTTTGCCGCGGCGTACTGGGTCACCAACCATTCGGCGCAGTTCGGCGCCCAGATCCCGATGCGGTCCTGGGGCTGCAGACCGGCGGCGAGCAAACCCGTTGCGAAGGCGTCGACGCGGGTCTTCAGGTCGCGGTACGTCCAGCGAATCCCCTGATGACGGGAAATCACGGCGAGACTATCGGGATGCGCCTCGCAGGCGAGGTCAAAATAGCGTCCGATCGTTTCACCGATCAGCGGTTTGTCGCTGGACCCGCTTTCGTACGAAGCGCTCGTCATGGCTCAGTCACCTTGCAAGTCCCGTTCAGGCAGCACCTTGCGCTAACAGGTCGCGGCCGATCAACATTCGGCGAGATGAATGAATATTGGTCGCCGCTACGAAGATCGACTGCCCAGCTCAACAATCAGGGGGATTCCATGTTCATTCGTGTAGCGATCGGTGGACTGTTGCTGACCGGGATCCAATCCGCGCTCGCCGAGGATGCATGCACGCGGTTGCAAGGGCTGTCGCTGCCCCATACGAGCGTCGTGTCCGCGACCACCTTGCCGGCGGGGGCCGTCGCTCCGCCGGCGACGTTCGGTCCGGCGACACCGATTTCCACACCGGCTCGCTGCGAAGTGCAGGCGATCACTCGTCCCAGCAAGGATTCCGAGATCCGCCTGACGGTGTGGATGCCTGTCTCCAGCTGGAACGGCAAATACCTTCAGGTCGGCAATGGCGGCTGGGCGGGGTCCATCGACCCGTCTGGATTGGCGGAGCCGCTCCGACGTGGCTATGCGGTGGCAGCAACCGACGACGGCCATCAGAGCACGGGGCCGGTGCCTGGGCGCCGTGGGCCATGGGCCACCCGGAGAAGCTGATCGATTTCGGCCACCGCGCGGTCCACGAGACCAGCGTGCAGGCGAAGGCGATCGTTAACGCGTACTTCGGCCGGGCATCGTCACGCAACTACTTCATGGGATGCTCGGATGGGGGCCGGGAAGCGCTGATGGAAGCGCAACGGTACCCCGAAGACTTCGAGGGCATCGTAGCGGGCGCACCAGCCAGCGACTGGTCGCATCTCTTCACCGGGTTCGTCTGGAACGAACGCGCGCTCGCCGAGACGCCGATTCCTGCGGAGAAGCTGCCGGCGATCCAGAATGCGGTGCACGCCGCCTGCGATTCACTGGATGGCGTCAAAGACGGCCTCATCGAGGATCCCCGAGCCTGCCGGTTAGATCCCCGGGCGTTGGCCTGCAAGGGGGGCGACAACGCGAGCTGCCTGACCGACGGCCAGGTCACGACGCTTCAGAAGATCTACGACGGTCCGAAGAACCCCCGCACCGGCAAGTCGATCTTTCCCGGCTCTGCCAAAGGCAGCGAGGCGATCCCTGGGGGCTGGACGCCGTGGATCTTGCCGCCGGGTCTGCAGGCGATGTTCGGAAACTCCTGATTACGGACAGGCGGTGTTCGAACAGGAGACTTGGGATTTCCGCACACTGGATTTCGACGCTGACGTCGAGTTCGGTCACGCCAAGGCGGGCGCAGTGCTGAATGCGACGAGCCCGGATCTGCGGTCGTTCCGAGCGAATGGCGGTAAGCTTATCCAGTACCACGGTTGGGGAGATGCCGCGATCTCGCCGTTGAGCTCAATCGAATACTACGAGAGTGTGCGTGCGTTCATGACGCGCTTTCCCGATGCGCGGCACGCGAAGGGCGATGCGGCAGATTTCCACCGCTTGTTCATGGTTCCTGGAATGGCCCACTGTTCGGGTGGCGTCGGTGCGACCGACTTCGGTAACGGGCGGAAGTTCGCGCATGACGACGCGGAGCGAAATCTGCTGTCCGCGCTCGAGGCCTGGGTGGAAAAGGGCGTCGCGCCCACGAAGCTCATTGCAACCGGTACGGCGGTTGCCGATCCCAGAAAAGGTACTGACGCGACCCTTGTGCCCCTATCCGCAGACGGCACGGTACGACGGCACGGGAGATCCCAACAACGCGCGCAGCTTCTCGTGCGCGATGCCCTCGGCTCAGCGCTGACGGGGGCGTCCGATGAGCGTTCCGACGAGCCTCGTCGATACGGCCAGCGGGCGAAATGCCGCGAACGCCGCGCTCAGCAGTTCTGGAAAGCGTGTGTTCCGAATGCGATCGGTTGCGTCTGCCCGATGCAGTCGAATGGTGCCCAGGAGAGGACTCGAACCTCCACGGTGTTACCCGCTAGTACCTGAAACTAGTGCGTCTACCAATTCCGCCACCTGGGCACAGGGGGCGCGGAAATGTACGCAAGGCATGGCCGGGGTGTCAACGAATTGCGGCGCTTGGCGTAACATTCCGCCTCCTGCGGCGATCCGCCGCGAAGTTCGGACTCCAGACCCCTGAAAAAGCTCGGCCGAAACCAGAAGCCGCCCGGCGGCAAATCCTCCCCTTCCGATCGCCAGCGCACGCCGCAGTTTGGCCGTGGCCGTGCCGGCGGTGCCCGCAACGAGCGGGGCGGCGGCGATGAGAAAGTGGTCGAGGGCGTCGTAAGCGCCAACCGGGCGGGCTTCGGCTTCGTCAAGGTGCTCGGCATGGACGCCTCGGTTTTCCTGCCGCCGCGCGAGATGTCGAAGCTCATGCACGGCGATCGCGTGCGCGTGATGGCAGAGCAGGGCAGCGACCAGCGCTGGTCGGGCCGCGTCGATCAGGTGCTGGAGCGAGGCATCGAGGCCTTCCTCGGCACGGTCGAAATACATGGTCGGAATGCGAGCGTCCGCTCGGCCGATCGCCGGCTCTCGCTGTTCTGCCACATCTCCCCGGAGAATCTGCAGGGCGCGCGCAACGGCGACTGGGTGATCGCGCGCATCCTCAAGTATCCGCAGGACGGCAGCGCCGGCACCGCGCGCGTGCAGAAACTGCTCGACCCGGAAAAGCCGGTGACGCTGGCCACCGAGGCGGCGATTGCCCGCTTCGACCTGCCGACCGACTTCTCGGCCTCGGCGCAGCGTGAGGCCGAAAGCTACGGCCGAGAGGTCGATCCGAACGAGTCGGCGCGACGCGTCGATCTGCGCGACCTGCCGCTCGTCACCATCGACGGCGAGGACGCGAAGGACTTCGACGACGCTGTATATGCAGAGGCAACCGCGACGGGCTGGCGCCTGATCGTGGCCATCGCTGACGTCAGCTTCTACGTTCGCGAGGGGGCGGAGCTCGACGGCGAGGCGCGCGCGCGTGGCACGTCGGTGTATTTCCCGACGCGCGTCGTGCCCATGCTGCCGCACGTGCTGTCCGACAAGCTCTGCTCGCTCGAGCCGCATGTCGATCGCCTGTGCCTCGCGGCCGACATGCAGCTGTCGAAGACCGGGCAATTGAAGGCCAGCACCTTCTATCCCGCCGTGATGCGCTCGCATGCACGCCTCACGTACAACCTCGCGCACGCTGCGCTGTTCGAAGGCCGGCCCGACGCGCGCCGCCGCATCGGCCCGGTCGTGGACAAGCTGCTGCCACTGCTCGATGTCTATCGCACGCTCTCGGCCGCCCGGCACAAGCGCGGTGCGCTCGACTTCGATGCACCCGAGGCGCGCTTTGCCATCGACGAGGCGGAGCATCTGCGCGAGATCCGCCTGGATGCGCGCAATGACGCTCATCGGCTGATCGAGGAGTGCATGGTGATGGCGAACGTCGCCGCCGCTCGCCTGCTGGGCGATCGCGGCACGCCGACGCTGTTCCGCGTGCACGGCGAGCCGGACGAGAAGAAGATCGACAATCTCGTGAAGACGCTGCGTGCGCTCGGGGTGCAGGCCGAGATGGCGGAGGAGATCACGCCGCGCGACCTGCAGAAGATCGCGCCTCGCGTGAAAGACGCCGCCGCGCGCCCATTTATCGAACAGCTCGTGATCCGCTCGATGATGCAGGCGATCTACCAGCCCGAGAACATCGGTCACTTCGGTCTCGCGCTCACGCATTACGCGCACTTCACCTCGCCGATCCGGCGTTACCCCGATCTGGTCGTGCATCGGACGATCAAGTCGCTGCTGTCGCAGAAGGACTCGAGCGCACGTTCCTATTCGCACGATGAGATGGTCGCGATCGGTACCTCGCTCACCGAACTCGAGAAGCGTTCGGACGAGGCCGATCGCTTCGTCGACAGCTACCTGAAGTGCGTCTACCTGCGCGACCGCATCGGGCAGACCTTCGAAGGGCTCATCACGGCGGTGGTCGAATTCGGCTGCTTCGTGCAGATCACCGAGGCGGCGATCGACGGCCTGCTGCACATCGACAACCTGCGCGACGACGAGTATGTGCAGGAGGAGGACGGGCACGGCTGGCACGGGCTGCGCAACAAGCGCCGGTTGCGGCTCGGCACGCACGTGAAGATCATCGTCACGGCGGTGAATCCGGTCGAGGGACTGATCGACCTCGATCTCGTGACCGATCCGCCCGAGGCGCCCGCGAAACGCTCGCGGAGCAAGTAGCCGATGGCCGACGCGCAATGGCTGTACGGCATTCACGCCGTTCGCACGCTGCTCTCGCGCTCGCCTGAGCGGCTCAAGCGTCTGCTGCTGACGCCGCAGCGCGACGACGTGAAGGCGCGGGAGATCGAGAGGCTCGCGCAGAAGGCCGGTGTTCAGTCGGAGCGCGCGGATGCCGACACGCTGCGCAAGATCGTCGGCGACGTCGTCCATCAGGGCGTCATTGCGTCGGTGCTGCCGCTTGCGGCCTGGAGCGAGGACGACCTGGTGGTCGCGTGCGCAGCGGTGAAGGATCCGCTGATCCTCGCGCTCGACGGCGTGCAGGATCCGCACAATCTCGGGGCGTGCCTGCGGACCGCCGACGCCTGCGGCGCGATTGCCGTGGTCGTCCCGAAGGACCGCGCAGCGCACGTCAATCCGACGGTCAGGAAGGTGGCGGCCGGTGCGGCCGAGACGACTCCCGTCGTGACGGTCACCAACCTCTCCCGCAGCCTGAAGCTCCTGAAGGATGCCGGGCTGTGGGTGGTCGGGGCGGATGCGGAGGGGGAGCAGCTGGCGTGGCAGGCGGACCTCACGGGTCCGAGGGTGCTGGTGATGGGCGCGGAGGGTGCGGGTCTGCGCGACCTGACGCGGCGGAACTGCGACTTTCTGGTGCGCCTGCCGCAGCTTGGCGCGGTCGAGAGCCTGAACGTCTCGGTCGCGACCGGAATGCTGCTCTACGAGAGCCTGCGGCAGCGCCAGCGCGGCTGAAACTCCCGCCGTTTCAGCAGCTTGTCGTTTGGGCCCCGAGCCAGTAGACTTCGCGGCCCTTCTTGCCACACCGCATGCCCATGGCGGGTGGCTTCAACCAAAAGAGGTATCGATGAGGCACTACGAAATCGTGGTCCTGGTGCATCCGGACCAGAGCGAGCAGGTTCCCGCCATGCTCGAGCGTTACAAGAACATGGTCACCACCGGTGGCGGCCAGGTTCATCGCGTCGAAGACTGGGGTCGCCGCCAGCTCGCTTTCCCGATCGCCAAGGTTCACAAGGCGCACTACGTGCTGATGAACCTCGAGACCGATCAGAAGACGCTTGCCGATCTCACCGGCGCGTTCCGTTTCAGCGACGCCGTGCTGCGTCACCTCGTGACCAACGTCGACAAGGCGATCACCGAGCCTTCGCCGATGGCGCGTGCCGAGGAAGAGGGCGACGGTGAGCGTGGTGGTGGTGGCCGTCGCGACCGCGACGACGATCGCGACGACGACCGCGGTTGAACTGGAGAGAACACACATGTCACGTTTCATTCGCCGCAAGAAATTCTGCCGCTTCACTGCCGACAAGGTCGAGTCGATCGACTACAAGGACCTGGCCACGCTGAAGGGCTACATCTCGGAGACGGGCAAGATCGTCCCGAGCCGCATCACCGGCACGAAGTCGTTCTATCAGCGTCAGCTGTCGGTCGCGATCAAGCGCGCCCGCTTCCTGGCGTTGCTGCCGTACACCGATCAGCACTGAGGTCTCGCCATGCAAGTCATTCTCCTCGAGAAGGTTGCGAATCTCGGCAACCTCGGTGACCGCGTGACGGTCCGTTCCGGCTACGCCCGCAACTTCCTGCTGCCGAAGGGCAAGGCGACGCTCGCGACGGTCGACAACGTCAAGCGCTTCGAAGCGCGCCGCGCCGAACTGGAAAAGGCGCAGCAGGATCAGCTGTCGGGTGCGCAGTCGCGTGCCAAGGCGTTCGAGGGCTTCAAGCTCGCGATCACCGCCAAGGCCGGCAGCGAAGGCAAGCTGTTCGGTTCGATCGGCACGGCCGACATCGCCGAAGCGTCGACCAAGCTCGGCCAGAAGCTCGAGCGCAGCGAAGTGCGGCTGCCGAACGGCCCGTTGCGGACGGTCGGTGACCATACGGTGAGCGTGCACCTGCACACCGACATCGACATCGAGCTGCCGGTCGTCATCACCGCCGAAGAGTCGGCCTGACGATCGTCGAGTAGCGTATGGCCGGACCACAGCGTCTGCGCCAGGATTCCGCAGCGGAAGCGCTGCGGACTCCCCCACACTCGATCGAAGCGGAGCAGGCCGTCCTCGGCGGTCTGCTCCTCGACACAAACGCATGGGACCAGGTTGGCGATGCCGTCGCCGCCGATGATTTCTATCGCCGCGACCATCGCCTGATCTTCGAGGCGATCGGCGAGCTCGCGACCGAATCGAAGCCGTGCGACGTCGTGACGGTTTCCGAGCACCTCGAGCGGCGCGCGCTGCTCGACGAGGCCGGCGGTCTCGCTTATCTCGGCACGCTCGCACGCGACACGCCGTCCGCAGCAAACGTTCGTGCGTATGCACTGATCGTCAAGGAACGTGCGCTGCTGCGTTCGCTGATCACGGCTGGCAGTGAAATTGCGGCATCGGTGTTCAGTGACGAGGGGCTGTCGGCACGCGAGCTCGTCAACCAGGCAGAGCAGAAGGTCTTCGAGATTGCCGAACGCGGCACGAGACGCACCGACGGGGCGCAGTCGGTGCGCGCAATGTTGCCCGGCCTCATCGACAAGATCGACGAGTGGCACAGCAACCCCGACAAGCTGCGCGGCCTGCCGACCGGCTTTATCGATTTCGATCGCAAGACCGGCGGTCTGCGTGGCGGCGATCTGCTGATCGTCGCGGGGCGCCCGTCGATGGGCAAGACCACGTTAGCCATCAACATGGCCGAGAACGTCGCCATCGACCCGAACACCAAGGGCTCGGTGCTGGTGTTCTCGATGGAAATGCCGTCCGAGCAGCTGATGACGCGCATGCTGTCGTCGGTGGGCGGCGTGCCGCTGCACGACATCCGCTCCGGCCGCATCAGCGATGAGGACTGGGTCCGTATCACCAGCGCGACCAGCCAGCTCGGCGAGGCGCGGCTCTTCATCGACGAGACGCCCGGCCTCACGCCGACCGAACTGCGCGCACGGGCGCGACGCGTGAAGCGCGAGCATGGACTGAACATGGTCGTGGTCGATTACCTGCAACTCATGCAGGTGGCCGGCACGAAGGAGAACCGCGCGACGGAAATCTCCGAGATCTCGCGCGGCCTGAAGGCGCTCGCGAAAGAGCTCGACGTTCCGGTCGTTGCGCTCTCGCAGCTGAACCGTTCGGTCGAGCAGCGCGAGAACAAGCAGCCGGTGATGTCCGACCTGCGTGAATGCGTGACCGGTGACACGCTCGTGTGGCAGACCGATGGTCGCCGCGTGCCCATCCGCTCGCTGGTTGGCCAGATGCCCGAGGTTTGGGCGGTCGACGAGCATCGGCGCATCGTTGCCGCGATGTCCGACAAGGTCTGGGAAGTTGGGCGCCGCCCGGTCTTCCGCGTGCAGCTCGCCAGCGGCCGGTCGATTCGCGCGACGGCCGAGCATCGGTTGCTCGCAGGCGAGGGTTGGACGACGGTCGGCGCACTTCAGGCTGGCGATCGGCTCGCGCTGTCGCGTAGCGTGCCGCAGCCTGCGACGCCGGTCGTGTGGCCCGAACATCACCTGATCCTGCTCGGTCACCTCGTGGGTGACGGCAGCTACGTCACCCATCAGCCCTTGCGCTACACGACTGCCTCGGAGGACAACAGCGCTGCCGTGCAGGCTGCTGCGGAAGCCTTCGGTAGCGTCGTGAACCGGCACGCAGGGCGAGGGCAGTGGCACCAGCTGGTGATCAGCGGCAACGGCAATCGCTGGCGACCGGCCGGCGTGGGCGCTTGGCTCAAGGGGCTTGGCATTTTCGGACAGCGTTCGCACGAGAAGCGCCTTCCGGAAGGGGTCTTCACGCTTGGCGATGAACAGGTCGCATTGCTGCTTCGCCATCTCTGGGCGACCGACGGTTCGGTCACCCTGCGCAAACCCGGCGCACGTGGCGCGCCCCGCGTCTACTTCTCGACCTGCAGCGAAACGCTCGCGTCGGACGTCGCCGCATTGCTGCTTCGTCTCGGCATCGTGGCGCGGACGCGTGTTGTCCATCACGGCGAGAGTCGGCCGGTGTACTCGGTCGACGTCAGTGGTACGACGTCGCTGCTGCAGTTCGTCAGTCGAGTTGGCGGCTTCGGTCCCCGACGAGTGGCCGTGACGCAGCTTGCGGAGTACCTTGCACACAGGATCGCGAACACCAACGTCGACACACTGCCGCCATCAGTGTTCGCCCGCATCCGCGAGCGCATGCGCGAACGCGACATCACGACTCGCGAGATGGCGAGGATGCGCGGCACGGCGTACGGTGGCGCCAGTCACTTCCAGTTCGCGCCAAGCCGCGAGGTGGTCGCGAATTACGCGGAACTGCTGGACGATCCCGAGCTGCGGAGCTGGGCCGAATCGGATCTTTATTGGGACCGCGTCGTTCGCATCGAGCCGGACGGTGAAGAGGACGTGTTCGACCTGACGGTTCCCGGACCCGCGTGTTGGCTGGCCGATGGCATCGTGACTCACAATTCGGGCGCCATCGAGCAGGATGCTGACATGATCCTCTTCATCTATCGCGAAGAGGTCTACGACCGGCAGACTCCGCGCAAGGGCGAAGCTGACATCACGCTTGCGAAACATCGCAACGGCGAGACCGGTGCGTTCGTGCTGACGTTCCAGGGCCAGTACACGCGCTTCGTCAATTTCATGCCCGAGAGCTACGCGGAGGGTGTGCTGCGTTGAAGCCGATGGACGGCCTGATCCGCGCCGTCGTCAGTGGCTCTGCGCTGCGCTCGAACCTTCGCACGTTGCGCCGGCTTGCGCCGGGGTCGCACTTCATGGCGGTGGTGAAAGCAAATGCCTACGGGCATGGCCTCGTACCCACCGCGCTCGCGCTGCCGGAAGCCGACGCGTTCGCCGTTGCCCGGCTCGGTGAGGCGATCACGCTGCGCGAGGCGGGCGTGGTGCAGCCGATCGTGCTGCTCGAGGGGGTGTTCGACGCCGCGCAACTCGCCCTCGCGGCGCGCATGTCGTTCGACATCGTGGTCCACGATCCCGATCAGCTCGTGCTGCTCGAGCAGCAGGCCGCTCGAGACATCGTCGTCTGGTTGAAAATCGACACCGGCATGAACCGGCTTGGCTTCCGTCTCGAGGATGCTGGCGCGGCGCTCACCCGTCTGAAGGCATTGCAGCCGGCCTTGCGCGAGATCCGGCTGCTGACGCATCTCGCGAGCGCCGACGTGCAGGGCTCGACGATGACGGCGCGGCAGCTCGATCGCTTCGCGCCACTGGCCAGAACGGCGGGGCTCGCGTGCAGCATCGCAAACTCCGCCGGCCTGCTCGCGCACCCCGACGCACGCGCGCAGTGGGTGCGTCCCGGGCTCGCGCTGTACGGTGTCTCGCCATTCGCGGATCGCAGCGCCGCCGACTTCGGCCTCAAGCCGGCGATGAGCCTCGAGACGTCGATCATCGCGACGCGGCTCGTGAAGCAGGGCGAGACGGTGGGGTACGGCGGCGCCTGGCAGGCGAAGCGCGACACGCGCGTGGCGATTCTCGCCGCGGGCTATGGCGATGGTCTGCCGCGGTCGCTCGCGAGCGGCACGCCGGTGCTGGTCGATGGAAAGCGAGCGCCGCTCGTCGGTCGGGTTTCGATGGACATGATCGCTGTCGACGTCACCGACCTTGACGAGGTCGGAACCGGACGCACCGCGCGACTGTGGGGACCGGAGCTGCCGGTGGAGGAGATCGCGCGCAGCGCCGGCACGATTCCGTGGGAACTGCTGTGCGCCGTCAGCCAGCGGGTCACCCTCGACTTCGTCTGAAGCGAGGGTGACCCGGGTTCCGGATCAGCTCTCGAAGAACCCCATCTTCACGCCGGCGAGCTGGATGACGTCGTTGTCGACCAGGCTTCCGGGCCTGCGCGCCGATCGGCGATGCCATTGACCAGCGGGAAGTTGTCGGCCGGCTCGCTCTCGACGTGCACGATGTAGAAGCCGTCTGCGCGGCGCGTGATCGCAGCCACCTGCACGCCGGGACGACCGAGCGTCGTCAGCGCCTTGGTGAGCTCGAGCTCGCGACCGGCAAACGCCCCCGACAGCACCTGCAGCTTGGCCTTCTTCATGCGGCGCGCGCCCTCGGGCAGCGCGCCGACGCGCGGCGCGTGGTCGTCGCACCGGTCTGCGTGCTCGCCTCCGCTGCGGCGCGCGCCGCCTGGATGCTTCTCCACCGGCCGCTGCGACGGCTGGATCACCATCGTCTTTTCGAACTCGTCCTGCTGGGCGTCGTCGTCCTCGACGAAGCGCAGCTGGTGGTGGCCCACAGTGATGACGTCGCCATGCTGCAGGGCATGCTTCTTGATCAGCTTGCCGTTGACGTAGGTGCCGTTGGTGCTGTTCAGATCCTCGAGGAACGAGTCGTTGAGGATGTTGATGATCAGCGAGTGGTGGCCGCTGACCGCCGGGTTGTCGATCCGGATGTCGTTGTCCGGCAGGCGCCCAACGGTGTAACGCTCCTTGTTCATGTTGTATTCGGCCATTACCTGGCCATCGAGACTCAGAATCAAGCGCTGCCATGTTGAGCGCCTTCATTCAGCTGAACCATTTCAGGATTCTGTCAAATATACCGTGCCGCGCCGGGAAGGATTCCAGCACCTGCGCCAGGACCACGGAGATGTTGTCCTTGCCACCGTTGTCATTGGCCAATTGAATCAGATGCTTGGCGACCGAATCGAGGTTGGTGCCGAAGGTGCTGACGGTCAGTTGCCATGTCGTCGTCCTCGACCATGTCGGACAGGCCGTCGGAGCACAGCAGGTAGCAGTCGCCCTTGTGGACGGGCTGCTCCTGCATCTCGACCTCGACCTGGGTTCGACCCCCAGCGCCCGGGTCACGTAGTTCTTGTTCGAGGCGCGCTGCGCTTCTTCGGGGGAGTAGAAGCCCGCGGTCCACCAGTTCCTGCAGCAGCGAGTGGTCGAGCGTCACCTGCTCGATGCTGCCGAGCCGCGCACCCGGTAGAGACGGGAGTCGCCGACGTGGGCGACCGAGATGCGGTTGTCGAAGAACAGGGCAGCGACCACCGTCGTGCCCATGCCTTCGCACTGGGGCTGGCTGCGCGCGGTCTGGTAGATGATCTTGTTGGCGCGCTGGATGGCGTCGCGCAGGATGATGCTGGGACGCGAGAGCCCGGTGCCCGGTCGGCGACGGTGAGGTCCTGCACGCTCGACTGCTTCGCGCACCAGATTGAAGATGGTCTTGACCGCGATGCCGCTGGCGACTTCGCCGGCGTTGTAACCGCCCATGCCATCGGCCAGCACGACGAGACCCATGCTCGCCATCGAAGGCGATCATGTCCTCGTTGTGTTCCCGGACCTTGCCCGTGTCGGTCAGACCGACACAGTGCAGCTTGCCTTTGAGACTCATCAGCGCCGCATTGCCGCCGGTGACTCCCTGAATGCGCAGGATCGTACTTAACTCCTGCACGCACTGCACTGGTAAGGGCTTGTTTCGCGGATCCTTTGCTGCCGATCTGTGGGCGCAGGTCGCGTGCTAGCATCCGCCGGCTCTGGCAATCTCGCCCGATAGTCTGCCGACCTGGATCCCGATCCTTGGCCCGATCCGCTACCGTCTACGTTCTGTGACGCCTGTCATGGCCAGATCGCCAAAGTGGCAGGGCCAGTGCCCGCATCTGCGGTGAATGGAACACGCCTGTCCGCCGCAGGCCGCGCCCCGGCCGGGTACGCGCCGGCGCGCGCGCAGCCGGTCGCGGCCGCTGGTTGCCGCGGCCGACGCCGCCGCCGCTCGAGGCGCGCTGGGCAGCGGCAGGTCCGGCGTGTCGCGCCGATGGTCGCTCGGGCATGGACGAGCTCGACCGTGTGCTCGGTGGCGGTCTGGTGCCCGGGTCGGTGACGCTGATCGGCGGTGAGCCGGGCATCGGCAAGTCGACCCTGCTGCTGCAGGTGGCGCAGTCGCATCGCGGCCGCAGCGGCCGTGCTGTACGTCAGCGGCGAGGAATCCACCGCGCAGGTGGCGCCTGCGCGCGCGGCGTCTGGGCGGCGCCTACGACGGCGTGCAGGTGGTGGCCGAGACCGATCTGGACGCCGTGCTCGCGCTGGCGCGAGCAGCGCACGCCCGGCCTGCTGGTGATCGATTCGATCCAGACCATGGCGCTGGCGCGGTGCCGAGCGCAGCGCCGGCGCCGTCACCCAGCTGCGCGAGTGCACGGCCGCGCTCGTGCGCTTCGCCAAGGCCGAGCGGCACCGCGGTGCGTGCATCGTCGGGCACGTGACCAAGGACGGCGCCATCGCCGGGCCGCGCATGCTCGAGCATCTGGTCGATACGGTGCTGTATTTCGAGCGCGATGCGGGCAGCCGCTTCCGCCGCGTGCGCGCCGCCAAGAACCGCTTCGGCGCCGCCAATGAGCTGGGCGTTCTTCCTGATGCAGGAGAACGGCCTGCGCGAGGTGCGCAATCCCGCCGCCATCTTCCTGTCGCGCGCACCGGAGCCGGTGGTCGGCAGCCTCGTCATGGTGACGCGCGACGGCACGCGGCCGCTGCTGGTGGAGGTGCAGGGCCTCGTCGATCCGGTCGCGCTTCGGTTCGCCCCGACGCGTCGCGCAGGGACTCGATGCGGGTCGCCTCGCGATGGTGCTGGCCGTGCTGAACCGGCACGCGGGCGTGCGCTGCAGGAGCACGATGTGTTCGCGAACGTCGTCGGCGGCCTCGACCATCGACGAGCCCGGCGCTGGGACCTGCCGGTGGCGCTCGCGCTGGCGTCGAGCCTGCGGGACGTGCCGCTGCCACCGGACCTCGTCGTGTTCGGCGAACTCGGCCTGACCGGTGAGGTGCGGCCGGTGACCTTCGGCGAGGAGCGCATCCGCGAAGCCGCGAAGCAGGGTTTCAAGCGGGCGCTGGTGCCGCAGGACAACGTGCCGCGCGCAGGCCGATTGCAGGGCATCGAGCGTGCGTCGCCGCGTCGGCGCGCATCGATGCAGTGCTGTCGCGGCGCGTAGCTCCGCGGCGCTGGCCGCTATAATCGCCGCCATGTTCGCGAAACTGACCGAACGGCTGTCGCAGGCCGCCAATGCCCTGCGCGGCCGCGGCCGCCTGACCGAAGACAACATCGCCGAGAGCCTGCGCGAAGTGCGCATGGCGCTGCTCGAAGCCGACGTCGCGCTGCCGGTGGTCAAGACGCTTCATCGACTCGGTGAAGACCGAAGGCGCTCGGGCACGGAAGTGGTCGGGCAGCCTGACGCCGGGCCAGGCGCTGATCGGCGTGATCCACGACGAGCTCGTCGCGGTGATGGGCGGCGAGCGCGCGCGCGCTCGACCTGCGCGTCCAGCCGCCGGTGGTGATACTGCTGGCCGGCCTGCAGGGCGCCGGCAAGACGACCACCGCCGGCAAGCTGGCGCGGCAGCTCATCGAGCAGAAGAAGCGCGTGCTGCTGGTCAGCACCGACATCCGCCGTCCGGCCGCGGTGCTGCAGCTGCAGCGTCTCGCCGCGCAGGTGGGCGCGGATTTCCATCCCGTGCCGAAGGGCGATACGCCACCGCAGATCGCCGCGCAGGCGCTCGATCGAGGCGCGTCGCGGCGTCTATGACGTGCTGATCGTCGACACCGCCGGCCGTCTGCACGTCGATGCAGAGCTGATGCAGGAGGTCCGCGACATCGATGCCGCGGTCGTCGCCGCACGAGCGCGTGTTCGTCGTCGATGCGATGGCCGGACAGGACGCGGTGAATGCGGCGCAGGCATTCGGCGCTGCGCTCGCGCTGACCGGCGTGATCCTGACCAAGGCCGATGGCGACGCGCGCGGCGGCGCCGCGCTGTCGGTGCGCGAGATCACCGGCGCGCCGATCCTCTTCGTCGGTACCGGCGAGAAGACCGATGCGCTCGAGCCGTTCGATCCGGACCGCATGGCCCGCCGCATCCTCGGCATGGGCGACGTCGTCGCGCTGGTCGAGGAGGTCCAGCGCAATGTCGACCAGCGAGGAAGCCGAGCGCCTCGCGAAGAAGGTCGCCAAGGGCAAGGGCTTCGACTTCAACGATCTCAAGTCGCCAGCTGCAGCAGCTGCAGAAGATGGGCGGCATGGCGCTCGCTGCTGGACAAGCTGCCCGGCGGGGCCGCGGCGACCCGCAACATGCCGCCCGGAGCAGGCCGACACGGAACTGCGGCGTCAGATCGCGCTGATCGACTCCATGACCCCGCGGGAGCGCCGCCGGCCGGAAATCATCGACGGTTCGCGCCGCCGCCGCATTGCAGCAGGCGCCGGCATGCAGGTGCAGGACGTGAACCGGCTGCTGAAGCAGCACCAGTCGATGCAGAAGATGATGAAGCAGCTGGGCGGCGGCAAGCTGCAGCGCATGATGGGGGCCATGGCGGGCAAGATGGGCGGTGGCGGTCCATTTGCTCCAAGCCGTTGATCTGCGTAGAATCCCGCGCTCTTTTCGGTAGCCCTGATCTTATTTTGAGGCCTTGACCCGACTATGGTGACTATTCGTCTGACCCGGCGCGGTGCGCGCAATACCCCCTTCTACCACGTGGTCGTTACCGACCATCGCAAGCGGCAGGGCGGCAAGAGCCTCGAGATGGTGGGGTTCTTCAATCCCGACCGCTCGCAAGAACGATCCGAAGATCCGCCTCGACCTGCCGCGCATCGACTACTGGGTCGAGAAGGGCGCGCAGCAGTCCGAGCGCGTCAGCCAGCTGGTGAAGGCCTACCGCAAGCAGGCGGTTGTGCGGCCGCCTGACTGATGCCGGCCGCAGCTCCGCGCCGGTCGCTGACGCTCGGGCAGATCGGCTACTGCGCAGGGCATCAAGGGCTGGGTGATGGTGAATTCCTTCACCGATCCGCCCGATTCACTGCTCGATCACGCCGGAGTGGCAACTGGCAGTCACCGCGGGGCGCAATCCGCACGGTGAAGCTGCTCGAAGGCGCGCCTCACCAGCGAGCAGCTTGCGCGTCCGCCTCGAAGGAGTGAAGATCGGGATGCGGCGCTGGCGCTTGACCGGATGGTGGGTGCAGGTGGCGCGCGAGGCAGTTGCCCGGCACTGCAGGAACGCGAGCACTACCGCGACGATCTGCTGGGCTTCGAAGTCCGCAATCTCGAAGGCGGTGGTGCTGGGCAAGGTCGATCATTTCGTCGATCTGCCTGCGGGGGCGGTGATGGTGGTGAAGGGGCGAGCGACGGAGCACTGGGTGTCCGCGACGCCGCAGCACCTGCAGAAGATTGATGTGGCCGAGCGGTCGATCCGTCGTGGACTGGCCGGCGGATCTTTGACAGTGAGACGGCGTGAAGATCGAAGTGGTGACGCTGTTTCCGGAGATGATCCGGCAGGCGCTCGAACACGGCATCGTGGGTCGGGCGATCCGGCGGGGCTTGCTGAGCGTGGGGACCGAGGACCCGCGCGCGCATCACGAGCGACGTGCATCGCACGGTCGACGATCGGCCTTACGGCGGCGGTCCCGGCATGGTGCTGAAGCCCGAGCCGCTGACGGCAGCGATTGCCGCGGCGGCGGCAAGGGTGCCGCCGGGCAGCCGGAGGATCTACCTGTCGGCGCAGGGCAGGCGGTTCGACGCAGGCGCGGGCGGCGGAGCTGTCGCGGCGGAGCCGGGCTGGTGCTGGTGGCGGGCCGGTACGAGGGGATCGACGAGCGCGTGATCGCGACGTCGATCGACGAGGAGCTGTCGGTGGGAGACTACGTGCTCTCCGGCGGCGAGCTGCCGGCGCTGGTCGTGATCGACGCGCTGGCAAGGTTGATGGAGGGCGCGTTGAACGATGCGCGCTCGAGTGTCGAGGAGTCGTTCGCGACCGGTCTTCTGGACTGGCCGCACTACACCCGGCCCGAGGAGTTCGCAGGATTGAAGGTGCCGGAGGTGCTGCAGAGCGGCGACCACGAGCGCATCCGGCGCTGGCGGCTGAAGCAGGCGCTGGGCAGGACGTGGCAGCGGCGCCCAGACCTGTTTCTGGCGCGCGCGACCAGTGCGGAAGAGACGGAATTGTTGAACGAGTTTTTGCAGGAAAGGCAGACCGAAAAATGAACCACATCATCCAGCAGATCGAAGCCGAGACAGGCCACCCGCAAGGTCCCGGAGTTCAAGCCCGGCGACACCATCGTCGTGCAGCGTGAAGGTGAACGAAGGCGATCGCGAGCGCGTGCAGGCTTACGAGGGCGTCGTGATCGCGCGCAGCAATCGCGGCTTCAACTCGTCGGTCACCGTGCGCAAGATCTCGCACGGCGAGGGCGTCGAGCGCGTGTTCCAGCTGTACAGCCCGTCGATCGCCGACATCTCGGTGAAGCGTCGCGGCAACGTGCGTCGCGCGAAGCTGTATTACCTGCGCGACCTCTCGGGCAAGGCTGCCCGCATCGAAGAGAAGGTCTGATCTGCCTGAGCGCCTCATGAGCGGGATAGGCGGATTTTTCAGGGGCGTGTGGCGCGGCCTCGACGGGCTGCGCCGCATCCTGCATCTCTTCCTGCTGCTGCTGCATCTTCGGCGTTCATCATCGGAGCACTGCGCGGCACCGTGCCGAGCCTGCCGCACGACGCGCGGCGCTGTTCCTGCAGCCGCAGGGCGAGATCGTCGAACAGCTCTCGAGCGATCCCATCCGCGCGCCTTCGACGAGGCCAGCGGGCAGGGCGTCACCCAGACGCTGCTGTGGGATCTCACCGAAGTCCATCCGAGTCGGCGGCGACCGACGATCGCGTGAAGGTGCTCGTGCTGCAGCTCGACTACTTGGACGGCGCCGGCCAGCCCACGCTGGAAGAGGTCGCCGCGGCCCTGAAGCAGTTCCGCGCCACCGGCAAGAAGATCGTGGCCTATGGCACGGCTCTCTACGCCAGGCGCAGTTACTACCTCGCGGCGCATGCCGACGAGATCTATCTGGATCCGATCGGCGAGGTGCTGCTCGAGGGCTATCGAGCGCTACCGCATGTACTACAAGGGCCTGCTCGACAAGCTGCGGTCGACGTGCACCTGTTCCGCGTCGGCGCATGTCAAGATCGGCGGCCGAAGATCTCATGCGCACCGACATGTCGCCGGAAGACCGCTCGGAGAGCCAGGTCTACCTGAACGCACTCTGGAAGCGGCTACAGGCGACGATCGGTTGCCGCAGCGCGTGGCCTCGACGCGGCTTCATCGACGACTACGCCAATGGCTACATCGAGGCGCTGCGCAGCAATGCCGGCGATGCGGCGCGCGGTCGCGCTCGAGGCGGGCTTGTCACGGGCCTGAAGCCACGAAGGCGAGGTCACCGACGCGGATGATCGAGCTGCTCGGCGAGGACTGACGACGACGAAATCATTCCGCGTGATCACGCTGCGGCGACTACCTGCTGCGTGCTCGCGCGCGGAGAGACAGCTGCGCCGCGATCAGCGGACGCACGTGGGCGTGGTGATTCGCGAGCGGCGAGATGCTGGATGGCGAGCAGCCACCCGGCACGATCGGCGGCGTGACGACCGCGGCGCTGCTGCGCGACGCGCGGCATGACGACGAGGTCGCGGCCGTGGTGCTGCGCATCGACAGCCCGCGGCGGCAGCGCGCTCGCGTCCGAGCAGATCTATCGCGAAGTGCTGGCGCTCAAGGCGGCGGGCAAGCCCGTCGTGGTTTCCATGGGCGATGTGGCCGCTTCCGGCGGCTACTACATCGCGGCACCCGCCGACCGAGATCTTCGCGAGCGCCGACGACCATCACCGGATCGATCGGCATCTTTGCGGCGATTCCGACGATCGATCGCACGCTCGCGCAAGCTCGGCGTCACCGTCGACGGCGTCGGCACGACGGCGCTGTCGGGCAAGCTGCGCGTCGACCGGCCGCTGCGATCCGGCGCTGCGCGACTACCTGCAGCTGACGATCGAACGCGGCTACGAACTGTTCCTCGCGCATGTGGCCGCAGGGGCGCAGCACGCACGCGCGATGAGGTGCATGAAATCGCCCAGGGTCGCGTCTGGATCGGCGAGGACGCGCATGCGTCGGGCTGGTCGATCGAACTCGGCACCTACGACGACGCGGTGGAGCGCGGCCGCCCGCGCTTGCAAATCTGCCGGACGACTACGGCGTCGACCGCGTCGAGCCGGAGCTGTCCTGGGCCGAGCAGCTGGCGCTCGCAGCTTCGCATGAAGGCCGCGCGGCTGTCTGGCTCGCTGCTGGGGCCGGCGACTGGGCTCGCTGCGCAGCGCAGCTGGCACCGCTTGTCGGCTGCGCAGACGAATATCGCGCGGCTGCGCGATGCTCGCGGACAGCCGCGAGCCGCTGGCCTACTGCTTCTGCTCGGTGGAGTAGCGACGCCGTAGCAACCGGATGCGAGTGGCAGCGCGGACATCTGGCCGACGACCGCGCTACCCGCCTGTTCATCGCTGCTGGCGGGTTTCTTCGTCACCGACGCGCTGCTCGCCGAATTCGTCGGCGTGAAGATCTTCTCGCTGGAAGCACACGCTCGGCATCGACGATGTCCAGTGGAGCCTGTTCGGCATCGACGGCACGCTGACATTTCACCGCCGGCGTCATCTACTGGCCGCTGGTGTTCGTGCTCACCGACCTCATCAACGAATACTACGGCCTGCGCGGGCGTGCGGCTCGTCTCGTGGCTGGCCGTGGCCTTCATCGCCTGGGCGTTCATCGCCGCCTACGTCGCCATCTCGCTCGCGCCGGCGCCGTTCTGGGTCGATGCCAACGCGCAGCTCGGCGTGCCGGACATCCAGCGCGCCTACGCGCTGATCTTCGGTCAGGGCATGTGGACCATCGCAGGCTCCATCATCGCGTTTCTGGTCGGCCAGCTCATCGACGTCACGGTGTTCCGCCGCATCCGCAAGCTGACCGGCGAGCGCTGGCTGTGGCTGCGCGCCACCGGCTCGACCGCGGTGTCGCAGCTCTTCGACAGTTTCATCGTGCTGTACATCGCGTTCGTGATCGGACCGCAGCACTGGCCGGTGCCGCAGTTTCTCGCCGTGGGCACGGTCAACTACTGCCTACAAGATGCTGGCGGCCGTGGCGATGATCCCGCTGCTGTATCTGGTGCATGCCGGCGTGCGGCGCTATCTCGGCGCCGCCGAAATCGAACAGTTGCGGCACGAAGCCGCGCACTGACGCGCCGGTCGCGGGCGCACAGGTACGACAGATGAGATCGACCGAAGGCGCGCCTCTCGCTGCGTCCCTGGCTGGCCCTGGTCATGGTTGCGGGGCTCGTCGCTTGCGCGGTGCAGGGCAACGTCGACTCCGCTCGCCTGGGGATGCCGGATGCGAACCCCGGCCAGTGGATGTCGTACGGCCGCACCTGGGACGAGCAGCGCTTCAGTCCGCTCGACGCGGATCAACGACGGCAACGTCGCGCAGCTCGGCCTCGCCTGGTATGCCGATCTCGACACCTATCGCGGCGTGCAGGCGACGCCGCTGTTCGTCGACGGCGTGCTCTACAACGTGTCGGTGTGGAACGTCGTCACCGCTTACGACGCGGCGACCGGCAAGCGTGCTGTGGACCTACGATCCCAAGGTCGCGCGCGAGTGGGCGCGGCTCGCCTGCTGCGGCCCGTCCGCGCGCGGCATCGCGGTGTGGAAAGGCAAGGTCTACATCGGCGCGCTCGATGGCCGTCTGATCGCGGTCGAATGCGCGCACCGGCAGGCAGGTGTGGTCGGTGCAGACGTTCGACAGCACGCAGGCCGTACTCCATCACCGGCGCGCCGCGCGTGTTCGACGGCAAGGTCGTGATCGGCAACGGCGGCGCCGACTACGGCGTGCGCGGCTTCGTCACCGCCTACGACGCCGACACCGGCAAGCAAGCTCTGGCGCTTCTACACCGTGCCCGGCGATCCGTCGAAAGGGCCCGACGGCGAGGCCTCCGACAGCGTCGATGCCGATGGCCGCGAAGACCTGGACCGGCGAGTGGTGGAAGTACGGCGGCGGCGGCACGGCGTGGGATTCCTTCGTCTACGACCCGAAGCTGAACCTCGTCTACATCGGCACCGGCAACGGCTCGCCGCATGTCGCAGCACTTCCGCCGCCCGGCGGCGGCGACAATCTGTTCCTGTGCTCGATCGTCGCGGTGAACGCCGACACCGGCGAATACGTCTGGCACTACCAGATGGTGCCCGACGAGCAGTGGGACTTCACCTGCACGCAGCCGATGGTGCTGGCGGACCTGACGATCGACGGCGCGCAGCGCCAGGTGCTGATGCAGGCGCCGAAGAACGGCTTCTTCTACGTGATCGATCGCACCACCGGCGAGCTGATCTCCGGCGAAGACGCTACGTGCCGAACCTCTGGGCCAGCGGAGATCGACCTGCAGACCGGCCGTCCGAAGGTGAACCCGGAGTGCCTATCGTCACCGAGACGCCGACGCTGATGACGCCCACGTGGATGGCGGCGCACAGCTGGCATCCGATGTCGTACAGCCCGCTCACCGGGCTCGTGTACTTTCCGGCGCAGGAGCAGTGGACGGTGCAGTCGCGCGTGCAGGACGGGGAGTTCAAGCTTCGTGCCGTTCCGCTCCAACACGGGCATCAGCTACGGCAGCGCAGCCCGAGCTGCGCCGCGAGCTGCAGGCAGATCGCCGACAGTCGCGAGAAGGGCTATCTGCTCGCGTGGGATCCGGTGAAGCAGCAGGAGGCGTTCCGCGTGCCGCTACCCGTATCCGGGTTCCGGCGGCGTGCTCACCACGGCCGGCAATCTGCTCGTGCAGGGCACGATCGACCGCACGCTTGGCGATCTACCGCGCCGACGATGGCACGAAGCTGTGGGAGATGGACACGCAGACCGTCGGCGATCGCCGGACCGATGACCTACGAGATCGACGGCGAGCAGTACATCGCGGTCAACGTCGGCTGGGGCGGCTCGCCGGTGCACGGCCTCGACCGCCGCAGTCGCCGCCGCGTGCGCTTCGGCCCGGCGCGGCTGCTGGTGTTCAAGCTGGGCGCAACGGGCGTGACGCTGCCGCCGATGCCGCCGCCGCCGCGGTGCCGCCGCCGCCGCCACTGCGGGCGCCAGCGAGGACGCGATCCGCAAGGGGCGCGACGCTGTTCGGCGAGACCTGCTCGCGCTGCCATGGCGAGAACGCGATGCGGCGGCCTGAAGGACCTGCGCTTCATGACGCCGCGAGACGCACGCGCGAGTTCAACGCGATCGTGCTCGACGGCATCCGCAAGGACAAAGGCATGGTCGGTTTCCGCGACCTGCTGACGCAGGCGCGATGTCGATGCCATCAATGCCTATCTCGTCGCGCGCGCCAACGAGGACTACCAGGACTTCATCGCCCGCTGAACGGAAGCGTTCCAGGCTCACATCGACGAGAACTTCCATGGGATCGTGGCGGCCTTCGCCGCGGTGCTCGTACTGCCGCGCTGCGCGTCGCAGCCGTCAGCGTCCGCCGCGCGGCGACGTCCTGATCGACGACCGCGAGGTGTTCCCGGAGAGCGTCACGTCGACGCGCGACGGCACGCTGATCGTCGGCAGCATCAAGGGCGTCATGTACCGGGCGCTGCCGGATGCGGCGACCGCGACGGCCTGGGTGCGCTCCGACGAGCCGCAACGGCCTGCAGACGGTGTTCGGCGTGCTCGCCGACGAGAAGTCGCGCACGCTGTGGGTGTGCTCGGTGCCGAATCCGTTCCAGCCGCCCGGTGCCCGGCGAGGTCGCCGAGCTCGTCGCCTTCGATCTGCGAGCGGCGCCGCCGAAGTCGCGGCATGCCTTCCCGGCGCCGCGCTCGGTCTGCAACGACGTGACCGTCGGCGCCGGACGGCACCGTGTATGCGGCCGACACGCAGAACGGGCGCATCCTGTCGCTGCCACGCGGTGCGCGGGCAGCTCGACGTCTTCGGCGCAGGCCGAGGCGCTGAAGGGCATCGACGGCATCGCGTTCTCGAGCGACGGCACGCTGTACGCCAACATCGTCACGCGCGGTGCGCTGCTGCGCATCGGAATCAGGAAGGACGGCACGATGGGCGAGATCGACGGAGCTGCAACTCGCCGACAAGCTCGGCGGTCCGGACGGCATGCGGCTCATCGACGGCCACCGCTTCCTGCTCGCCGAGGGCACGACCGGCCGCATCAGCGAGGTGACGCATCGAGCGGCGACACGCGCGACGATGCGCGTCGCTGCGCACCGGGCTCAATTCCTCGCCGGGCGTCACGCTCGTCGGCGACACGGCCTATGCGATCGAAGGCAAGATCGGCTACCTCGTCGATCCGAAGCTGCAAGGGACAGGATCCCGGGCCCGTTCCGCATCCTCGCCATTCCCCTGATGCCCTCCGAAGGGGAGCCTCACGATGAACCGCATCTGCGCCGCTCAGTCGCGCCATCGTCCTGGTGCACTCGCCGTCGCCGCTACCGCGACCGCGCTCGCCTTCGCGCAGGCACCGGGCGAGCGCAGCGCCGTGCCGCCGGCGTGCGACCGCGCGTGCCTGCTCGGTTTCGTGCGCGACTACATGGACGGGCTCGGCGCGTCGCGACCCGTCGGGCCTGAAGCTTGCGCCGGACGTGCGCTACACCGAGAACAACGTCGAGATGCCGCTGGGCCGCGAAGGCGTGTGGGCCACCGCCACCGGCGTCGCGCCGACGGGACTCACCGCGGCCGACGCGCTGCACGGGCGAGGCCGCGTGGATCGGCGCCGTCGACGAGCACGGTGCGCCGGTCTACTTCGGCGTGCGCCTGCGGGTGCAGGACGGCAGATCACCGAGGTCGAGACGGTGGTCGTGCGCAACGCCGGCCTGCCGCTGCCGTGGGGCGACTTCTCGAAGCTCGTGCACGACCCGGCGTTCCAGCGAGGTGCTGCACGCCGGAGCAGCGCCGTCCGCGCGAGCGGCTGCGCGCCGTCGCCGACAGCTACTTCAACACCGTCGAGCTGAACGACGGCATCGTGTTCGCGCCGTTCCACGAGGACTGCGGCCGCATCGAGAACGGCATCCTCACCACGCGCCAGAGCGCGCAGACCGGCCGGCGGCGGCGACGCGAGCTCGATCTCGCCGGGCTGCGAAGCGCAGTTCAAGCTCGGCATCTATCGCATCAACAAGCGCATCCGCGAGCGTCGCTACCCGATCATCGACGAGGAGCGCGGCGTCGTCGTCGCGACCGGCTTCTTCGATCACGCGAACAGTTTCGACCGCTACAAGCTGACCGACGGCCGGGAGATGCAAGACGGCGCTGAAGTGGCCGAACTCGATCTCGCTGGTCGAGGCGTTCAAGGTCGTCGACGGCAGGATCTATCGCATCGAGACGGTGTTCAGCTACGTGCCGTATTTCATGCCGTCGCCGTTCTACCTGCATCCGGCGCCCGCGCCGATCGCCGAAGGTCGCCAAGCGCCGCGACGACCGGGTGCGACCGCGCCTGCCTGCGTCGGCATCGGCGACCGGTTCATGGACAGCGCTCGCCGCAGCAGAAGCCGGCCGACATCCGCTGGGCGACGCAGGTGCGCTTCACCGAGAACAGCGTGCCGATGCAGATCGGCGACGGCGTGTGGGCGTCGATCCGCAGCAAGGCGACCACAGGCCGTCCGTGTCGCCGACCCGACCACCGGCACGTTCGCCTGGTACGGCCTCGATCTACGATCACGACGCGCCGGCGTATGCGGGCTTCCGTCTGAAGATTCGCGACCAGCGCGTCGCCGAAGTCGAAGCCGTGATTGCACGCGAGCGCAATCCCGGGCCGTGGCTCGCGCCGGCGCAGTTCAGGCTGGATCCGGCGTTCGAGGGCGAGCTGCCGGGCGCCGACCGCACCTCGCGTCGGGCGCTGGTGGCGCGCGGTCGAGGCGTACGCGCGGATCGGTCGAAGGCAACGACGGCAGGGTCTCGGCCCGCTTCGCGAGCGACTGTGCCCGCCGCGAGAACGGTCAGGTCGTCACGCAGCCGGGCGGTGCTTCGGCCGTGATCGTCAAGAACGCCGGCGAGATCGCACAGGGTTGCGAGGCGCAACTGCAGGCGGGGCTCTATCGCCCGCTCGAGAGCCTGCGTGGTCGACGCATCGTCGCGGTCGACGAGTCGCGCGGCCTCGTCGTGATGCAGAGCGTGGCCGACTTCCCGTTGCGCGAGCCTAACTACAAGTCGACCGACGGGCGCGCCTTCGAGACGAGCGTGCGCTACCCGAGTTCGCGCGAGCTGTTCGAGGTCTACCGGGTGCGCGGAGGGAAGATCGAACGCATCGATGCGGTGTCGGCGTTCCAGCCCTACCGCATGACGTCGCCCTGGCTCGCGCGAAACTAGCGCGCGCCAGGTTCCTTCGGCGCCAGCGTTACCGACTCGGAGCCCGGATCGAACCAGATCCGGGCATCGCCCCGTTCGAGCTGGCGCCACACCGCGGCGACCTTCTGCTCGAAGCTCGTTTCCCGCTCGCCATAATCGGTACCTTCGCGCAGCACGAACTGCTCGATCACGCCCCGCAGCGCATCGCTCGACAACGCCTCCATCGGGATCTCGACCGGCTCGGCCTCGGACTCATCCATCAGGCGCGTCGCGCCGGCGTGTCGATCGAACCGATGTCCCGCCACCGCTCGATCGGCAGCCACAGGCTCGCCCAGTCGCCCGGCGCGAAGCCGTTGAAGTCCTGCTCGCCCGGCCAGCCGCACCTGCAGTTCGCTGATGCCCGGATTGTGACCGACGAGCAGGAGATGGGGCGGCGACCCGCGCGCCACCGCGAGCGCGTTCAGCAGGGCTGGCACGGCGCCGAGATAGAGCGCCGGTCCATAGACCACGGCGATCGCGGGCAGGGCGAGCTCGGCCGTCTGGCGCGTGCGCAGGGCCGGGCTCGAGTAGGCGAGGGTGGGAAGCACGCCCCGGGCCCGCAGCTCGTCGCCTGCGCCGCGAGCGCGAGCTTCGCCAGCGGGCGTCAGGGGTCGATCGAAATCGGGCTGGCCGGGCACTGCGTCGGCGGCATGGGCATGTCGCAGCAGCGTCAGCCGCAGCATCTACATCATTCCCGTCTGCAGTCGTGCGGCGGGCGACATCATCGTCCGGCTCCACGGTGGATCGAACACGAGTTCGACGTCTGCCTTCGCGCACGGTCGGGAATGACTTCGATCTTTTCCTTCACGTCCTGCACCAGCACCTCGCCCATGCCGCAGCCGGGCGCGGTCAGCGTCATCTTGACGTCGACGTGCGCGGGTGCCGTCGTCATTCGCACGTGACGTCGCATTCGTAGATGAGGCCGAGGTCGACGATGTTGACCGGGATCTCCGGGTCGAAGCAGGTGCGCATCTGCTTCCAGGCCAGTTCGCGTGACGTCGTCCTCGGTCGCGTTCGGCGGCAGCTCCGGCGGCGTGACGGCTTCCTTGCCGATCGCGTCGGCTTCGCTGCCCGCGAGCCGGTACAGGTTGCCCTCGATGTACAGCGTGAAGCTGCCGCCCAGCGCCTGGGTGATGAAGCCGGCGAGCCCGGGCTGCAGCTTGATTGCGTGCCCGGACGGGCACCATGACGGCATCCACCTCGCGCTGGATGACGAAGGGTTCGTGACTGTGGCCATGCGTCTACTCGGTCGAGACGTGCGCGTGCTGGCCGGATCGCCGGATCCGAGACGGCGCGCATTCAGCGTGTGCCAGCACAGGCTCGCGCACTTCACGCGCGCGGGAAATTCGCGCACGCCGGCCAGCGCCGCGAGCTTGCCGAGATCGACCCGTCGGACCTGCGCCGTCGGTCAGCAGGGCGTGCATGCGCTGGAACAGCGTACTCGACCTCGGCGCGCGGTGCTGCCCTTGACGGCCTCGGTCATCAGCGACGCCGAGGCCATCGAGATGGCGCAGCCGTTGCCCTCGAAGCGCAGGTCCTCGAGCGACGTCGCCATCGCGATCGCAGCGTGACGGTGAGCCGGTCGCCGCACAGCGGATTGTGTCCGTCGGCGCTCGCCGTCGGCCGGCATCCAGCCGGCCGAAGTTCCGCGGATGGCGGTTGTGATCGAGGATCACCTCGCGGTAGAGCTCGGTGAGATCCATCAGGCGAACACCTCGCGCGGCCTTGCGCACGGCAGCCTCCAGCTGGTCGACCTCGGCCATGCGTGTTGTAGCAGCGCGAACGAGGCGCGCGCCGTCGCGGGCACGCCGAGCAGTTCCATCAGCGGCATCGCGCAGTGATGGCCGGCGCGGATCGCGACGCCCTCGTGATCGAGGATCGTGCCGAGGTCATGCGGATGCACGCCCGTCGAGCGTGAACGACAGCACGGCTGCCTTGTGCGCGTGCGGTGCCGTGCAGTCGTGATGCCCGGGATGCCGCGACAGCGCCTCGGTGGCCGCGATCGAGCAGCCGATGCTCGTGCGCCGCGACGCGCTCCAGTGCCGAGCGTCTCGAGGAAGTCCATGCGCGGCAGCGAGGCCCGATGGCGCCGCTGATGTTCGGCGTGCCGGCCTCGAACTTGTGCGGCAGGTCGTTCCAGGTGCTGCCGCTCGAAGGACGACGGTGCGGATCATGTCGCCGCCGCCCTGCCACGGCGGCATGGCCTCGAGCAGCTGCCTCCCGCCCGTACAGCACGCCGATGCCGGTCGGGCCGTACATCTTGTGGCCGGAGAAGCAGTAGAAGTCGCAGCCCAGCGCGCGCACGTCGACCGGCATGTGCGCGCACCGCCTGCGCGCCATCGATCAGCACGGGCACGCCCGCTCGATGCGCGGCGTCGACGATGTCGCGCGACCGGCAGCACGGTACCGAGCGCGTTCGACACATGCGCCATCGCGACGAGCCGCGTGCGCTCGTTCGAGCAGCGCTCGGAATGCCTCGAAGCGCAGCTGGCCGCGCTCGATCGATCGGCGCGACCACGCAGGTCGCGCCCGTGGCGGCGGCGGCCATCTGCCAGGGCACGATGTTGGCGTGATGCTCGAGCGCGGAGATCGAGGATCTCGTCGCCGGGCCGCAGCTGGGTGCGGCCCCAGCTCTGCGCGACGAGGTTGATGGCCTCGGTGGTGCCGCGGACGAAGATGATCTCGCGCGTGGAAGCGCGCATTCAGGAAACGTCGCACGCGCTCACGCGCCGACTTCGAACGCGTCCGTGGCGAGCTGGCTCAGCGTGTGCACGCCGCGATGCACGTTGGCATGCAGATGCGTCTCGTAATGCTCCACCGCATCGATCACCGCCGCGGCCGCTGCGTCGAGGCGGCGTTGTCGAGATAGGCGAGCGGACGCCCGTTGATCCGGCGCGACGAGGATCGGGAACTGCGCGCCGCACGCGCTCGACGTCGTACCAGCGGCGATGCTGCGCAGCGCGCTCACTGCAGCACCTCCTGCGCGACCGCGTTGCCGCAGCCGCGCCAGACTGCGCGCTCCTGCTGGCGCGCGCAGTTCCGGCTGCGCGATGCCGCGAGATCGCGTCTTCGAGGAACGCCCATTCCAGCAGGCTGCGGGCCGTCTCCCGGTCGAGGCCGCGCGACAGCAGGTAGAACAGGATGTTCTCGTCCAGCGCACCGGTGGTCGCGCCGTGGCTCGCGCGCACCTCGTCGGTGTGGATCTCGAGCTGGGGACGCAGATCGATCTCGGCCGCCGCGCCGCCGAGCAGCCCCTTGAGCGACTGGCGCGGATCGCGCACCGCGCGCCGGCTGCCACATCGTCACGCGGCTCGGAAGGCGATCGTGCGCTGCGGTCGCGCGCGATGGCGCGCAGCACCTGCTGGCTCGTGGTGTGCGGCGCGATGTGATCGACGCGCAGCGACGTGATCGAGCGTGCGGCTGTCGCCGCCAGCGAGACGCACGTCCAGCTCCACCGCCGCGGCGCGCGCCATCGCGAGCACGCAGCCGAGGTCGAGCGCACCGCGCGCGCCGAGTTGCAGCAGCACGGCCTACGAGCCGCGTCAGCGCGTCATGCACGGTCCAGGCGATCGACGCGGCCTCGACGATGCGTGCGCGTCGTGCGGGCAGTGTGCTGCCAGTCGCAGCGTGACCGCACCTGCGCATAGCCGAGTCGACGCGCGTGACCGCACCGACGAGCATTCGATCGAGCCGTCGGCCGTCGCGCGCCACGTGCCGTTCGACCAGGTCGAGCCTGCGCGCCCACGGCGATCTGACAGTGCCTGCGCGGATCGGCCGGTGCCGGTGCGCGATGAACACGAGCTTCGAGCGGCTGCGTGCCCGCGAATCGCGAGCCGCGCCACATCGGTGGCGAAGGCATCGTTCAGCCAGCCGAATCGCGTCGTGCCGCGTACGCTCCGGCACCAGCGGCGCTGCGCCGGCGCGTGAGCGCCGGTCGCAGTCGTCGGACAGATCGCCGCACGCAGCCGACCGTTCGACGAACACCAGGCGCGTGAAGCCCGCGAGCCGCGCGGGCAGATCGGCCTCATCCGGCAGCGTCGCGCAGCGCGGCCATGCGGCAGCGGTGCGAGCGGCGCTGACTGCCAGGAGCGCAGATCGCGTAGCGCCAGGCATCATCGCGCAGGCCGGGCAGGCCGGCCGGCCAGCGCCTTGTCGATGGCCGGCGCTGCGCACGCTGACGCGGCAGGGTACGGGCATTCAGCAGGCGATGCGGAGTCCATGATCGCGGCACGCAGGCGTTTCTCGCACGCAGCGCGATGCGCCGAACGGCGTGCCGCTCATGCCGCCTCATCCAGCAGCCAGTCGTAGCCGCGCTGCTCGAGTTCGCGCGCGAGCTCCGGTCCGCCGCTGCTGCACGATGCGGCCGCGGGCCAGCACGTGCACCGGTCGGGCGCGACGTGGTCGAGCAGGCGCTGGTAGTGGGTGACGAGCACGATGCGCGCGATCGGGCTGCGCGCAGGGTGTTGATGCCGGTCGGCCACGACCTTCAGCGCGTCGATGTCGAGGCCCGAGTCGGTTTCGTCGAGCACCGCGAGGCGCGGCTCGAGCACCAGCATCTGCAGGATCTCGTTGCGCTTCTTCTCGCCGCCCGAGAAGCCCTCGTTGACGCCGCGCGACAGGAACGACTCGTCCATCTTCATGCAGCTCCATGCGGCTCCTTCACCAGGTTCGAGGAAATCGAAGGCATCGACCTCGCTCTCGCCGCGATGCCGGCGCGCCGCGTTGAGCGCGGCGCGCAGCAGGTAGGCGTTGTTCACGCCCGGGAATCTCGACCGGATACTGGAAGCCGAGGAACACACCGTCGCGCGCGCGCTCTTCCGGCGCCAGCGCGAGCAGGTCCGCGCCCTGGTAGCTCGACGCTGCCGGCGGTCACTTCGTAGCCGGGCTTGCCGGCCAGCACATGCGCGAGCGAGCTCTTGCCGGAGCCGTTCGGACCCATGATGGCGTGCACTTCGCCGGCAGGCACTTCGAGATTGATGCCGCGCAGGACCTCGCGGTCGGAGACCTTCGACGTGCAGGTCGCTGATGCTCAACAGCAGTGCAGACGGTCATCCAACAGCTCCTTCGAGACTTACGGCAAGCAGGTTCTGCGCTTCGACCGCGAACTCCATGGGCAGTTCGCGGAACACGGTCTTGCAGAAGCCGCTGACGATCATGTTGACGGCGTCCTCTTCGACGAGGCCGCGTTGCAGGCAGTAGAACAGCTGGTCCTCGCTGATGCGCGAGGTGCTGGCTTCGTGCTCGACGATCGCCTGCGGGTTCTTCACCTCGATGTACGGCACGGTGTGCGCGCCGCAGTCGCCGCCGATCAGCAGCGAGTCGCACTGCGTGAAGTTGCGCGCGCCCGTCGCGCCGGGCATCACCTTGACACGAGCCCGCGGTAGGTGTTCTGCGCGTGGCCGGCCGAGATGCCCTTCGAGACGATCGTGCTGCGCGTGTTCGCGCCGATGTGGATCATCTTCGTGCCGGTGTCGGCCTGCTGGTAGTTGTTGGTCACCGCGACCGAATAGAACTCGCCGACCGAGTTCTCGCCGCGCAGGATGCAGCTCGGGTATTTCCAGGTGATGGCCGAGCCGGTTTCGACCTGCGTCCAGGAGATCTTCGAGTTGCGCGCCGCGGCATTCGCCGCGCTTGGTCACGAAGTTGTAGATGCCGCCGCGGCCGTTCTCGTCGCCCGGGTACCAGTTCTGCACCGTCGAGTACTTGATCTGCGCATCGTCGAGCGCGACCAGTTCGACCACCGCCGCGTGCAGCTGGTTCTCGTCGCGCATCGGCGCCGTGCAGCCCTCGAGATAGCTCACGTGGCTGCCCTTGTCGGCGATGATCAGCGTGCGCTCGAACTGGCCGGTCTTCGCCGCGTTGATGCGGAAATAGGTCGACAGCTCCATCGGGCAGCGCACGCCCTGCGGGATGTAGACGAACGAGCCGTCGGTGAACACGGCGGAGTTCAGCGCCGCGTAGAAGTTGTCGGCGTAGGGCACGACGGTGCCCAGGTACTGCTCGAGCAGTTCCGGATGCGACTGCACGGCCTCGGAGAACGGGCAGAAGATCACGCCGGCCTTCGGCCAGCCGGTCCTTGAACGTGGTGGCCACCGAGACGCTGTCGAACACCGCATCGACCGCGACGCCGGCGAGGCGCGCGCGCTCGTGCAGCGGCACGCCGAGCTTCTCGTAGGTCGCGAGCAGCTTCGGATCGACTTCGGCGAGGCTCTTCGGGCCATCGGCTGTTCAGCCTTCGGCGCCGAGTAGTAGGAGATGCGCCTGGTAGTCGATCGGCGTGTAGTGCAGCTTGCGCCCAGTGCGGCTCCTTCATCGTCAGCCAGCGCTCGAGCGCGCGCAGCCGCCAGTCGAGCAGGAACTGCGGCTCGCCCTTCTTGCGCCGAGATGAAGCGGATGGTGTCCTCGTCGAGGCCGGGCGGCACGGTGTCGGACTCGATGTCGGTGACGAAGCCGTGCTGGTAGCCCCGCGCCAGCACGGCGTCGAGTTCAGTTTCCGGCGGTGTTCATGAACGGGTCACTCCCGCGACCACGCCATTGCGCAGCCGCACGTCGAAAGCGGCGAAATGGCGCGGATTGCTTTCCAGGCCGGCAAGTTCGGCCAGCGTGACTTCCTCGAGCGACTGGCGGATGGCGAGGTTGATGCGCTGCCAGCTGCCGCCGACGCTGCAGCTCGCCTGATGTCGCACTGTCCGTGGCTGCGTGGCGCACTCGGTCAGCGCGAGCGGACCTTCCAGCGCATCGAGGATGGCGGCGGCACTGATCTCGCGCGCCGGGCGGGCGAGGCGATAGCCGCCGTGCAGGCCGCGCGATGGATTCGACGAGACCGGCGCGGTGCAGCTGCTTCAGCAGCTTGCTGACCGTCGGAAGCGCCAGATGGCTGCAGGCGCGAGAGCTCGGCGGCGGTGCGCCGCTGGCCCTCGGTGGCGGCCAGCGAGGCCAGCATCACGGTCGCATAGTCGGTCAGTTTGCTGATGCGCAGCACGCTTGGAATCCCGTACTGCCTGATATGGGACTATTTTAGTACTATATGTGCGGTCAGGCCAGTCGCGTTTGGTATCATCCCGGCCTTCTTGAACCGTGTCGCCAGGAGAATCGATGTCCCGCAGCGAGTCCGTGGATCCGACTCCTGCGTCGGTCGTCGAGGTGCGCGGCGTCCGCTATGCGGTCGGACGAGCGCGCAATCTTCGACGGCATCGACGTGACCGTCGCGCGGGGCAGCATCACGGCGGTGATGGGTCCCAGCGGCACGGGCAAGACCACGTTGCTGCGCCTGCTCACCGGTCAGGTCGCGCCCGATCGGCAGGCACCGTAAAGGTGCTGGGCCAGGACGTCGCCTCGCTCAGTCGCAGCGCGACTGTTCGCGTCTGCGTCGCCGCATGGGCATGCTGTTCCAGAACGGCGCGCTGCTGACCGACATCTACGGTGTTCGAGAACGTGGCCTTTCCGGTGCGCGAGCATGCGCCGGCTGCCCGAGCCCGTGCTGCGTCGACTGGTGCTGATGAAGCTCGAGGCGGTCGGGCTTGCGCGGCGCGGCCGAGCTGCATGCCGCAGCAGCTCTCCGGCGGCATGGCGCGCCGGGTGGCGCTGGCGCGCGCCATCGTGATGGATCCGGAAGTCCTGATCTACGACGAACCGTTCGTCGGGCTCGATCCGATCTCCATGGGCATCATCGTGCGGCTGATCCGCCATCTCAACGATGCGCTCGGCATCACCAGCATCGTCGTGTCGCACGACGTGCAGGAAGTCGGCAGCATCGCCGACTACAGCTATCTGCTCGCGGGTGGCACGGTGGTGGCGTCTGGCACCACGGCGGAACTCAATGCCAGCCAGCGATCCGGCGGTGCGGCAGTTCATGCAGGGCGGCGCCGATGGCCCGGTGTCGTTCCACTATCCCGCTGCCGACTACCGCGAATCGCTGCTGCGCCGAGGATGCCTCATGACGGCGCGCGATCGCGCCGTATGGGCGCCGTGGCGCTGTTCCTCGTGCAGGTGCTCGCCGCCTGCGGCCCGGCGCTGCTGCGGCCCGTCGCTCATCGTGCGCCAGATCTACAACAGCGGCGCACGTTCGCTGGTCATCATCATGCTGTGCGGCCTGTTCGTCGGCATGACCCTGGGCCTGCTGGGGCTATGACCTGCTGGCGCGATTCGGCAGTGAATCCGCGCTTGGCGTCGCTCGCGGCGCTCGGGCTGCGTGAAGGAACTGGGCCCGGTGGTCACCGCGCTGCTGTTCGCCGGCCGGGCCGGCACGTCGCTGACTTCCGAGATCGGCCTGATGCGCGCCACCGACCAGCTCACCGCCATGCAGGTGATGGCCGTCGATCCGATGCGCCATGTGGTGGCGCCGCGCTTCATCGGCGGTGTGATCGCCATGCCGCTGCTGGCGGCCATCTTCAACGTGCATCGGCATCTTCGGCGCGCAGTTCGTCGGCGTCACGCTGATGGGCGTGGACAGCGGCACGTTCTGGTCGCAGATGCAGAACGCGGTGGATTTCAGCGATGTCGGCGAAGGCGTCGTGAAGAGCCTGGCATTCGGCATCGCCTGCACGCTGCTGGCGGTCTTCCAGGGCTACCACGCGACGCCCACGGCCGAAGGCGTCGGCCTTGCGACCACGCGCGACCGTGGTCACTTCCTCGGTGCTGGTGCTGATCATCAATTACATGCTGACGGCTGCTTTCCTGTAAGCGGCGCTCCTGGAGAAGCGAACATGAGCAATCAACGTGGTCTGGAAATCGGCACCGGCCTGTTCGTGCTGCTGGGATTTGCGGCGCTGGCGTTTCTCACCACGCAGCTGCCCGGCAGCAAGCTCGGGGTGCTGGGCAAGGCGCGAAGGATTCAGCGTCACGGCGCGCTTCGACAACGTCGGCGACATCCAGGCGGGCGCGCCGGTCGCAATGGCTGGTGTGAAAGTGGGCCGGGTCACGGGCGTGAGCTTCGACTCCACGGACTACAAGGCCGTGGTCTCGATGACCATCGAATCGCAGTACGACAGGATTCCGGACGACACCTGGGCGAATATCGAGACCGCCGGCCTGCTGGGTGCGAAATACGTGGGTCTGGACGCCGGTGGTTCTGAAACCTATCTGGCCGACAGGCAGTCAGATAGAGAACACGCAGTCGGCGATGGTGCTCGAGAAGCTGATCAACCGGCTGTTTTCGGCCTTCGCCAGCCGCGGCGATTCGGATACGTCCGCAGGAGAAACGAAATGACGGGAACGAGAATGTTCAGTGCCGGTTCAGCTCGCGTGAAGGCAGGCTTCATGGCTGTTGCTGCGATGGCCGTGCTGGTGGCATCGCAGGCACGAGCCGCCGATGCGGTCGACGCGAGCCAGCCCGCGGCGCTGATCGAGACCAGTTCGCAGGCGCTGCTCAAGTCGCTCGATGCGAACCGCGAGGTCTATCGCAAGGACATCAAGCAGCTCTACAAGTCGTGGATGAAGTGTTCCTGCCGCATTTCGATGTGGACTTCGCCGCGCAGCAGGTGCTCGGCAAGCACTGGCGCACGGCCACACCCGAGCAGCGCAAGCGCTTCATCGCGGCGTTCTACCGTTCGCTGCTGCAGACCTATGGCGATGCGCTGGTGGAATTCACCGGTGACCGCATGAAGGTGCTGCCGTTCCAGGGCGATGCGGCCGCGCCGCGCGCCACGGTTCGCACGGAGATCCGCCGCTCCAATGGCGCCGCCGTCGCGGTGAACTACAGCCTGCGCAAGATGCCGGCCGGCGACTGGAAGGTCTGGGACGTGGTGATCGAAGGCATCAGCTACGTGAAGAGCTTCCGCGAGGACTACGGTCTCGAAGTCGAACAGAAGGGTCTCGAGGCGCTGATCCAGCGGCTCGAAGCCAACGCCAACGCCAAGGGCGGCAAGGCGTGAGCGAAGCGGCCGTCGGTCACGGCGCAGATCCGGCGGGGGATGCGTCGCTGAGCGGAGAGCTCACGTTCGCCACGGTGCCGCAGCTCTGGCGTGATCTCGAGCGCGGCGGGCTGCTGCGTTCGGCGACCGTTGCGGATCTGTCGGCGGTGAGTGATGCCGACAGCGCAGGGCTCGCGTTGCTGGTGGCCTGGCGCGCCGGCGGCGCGCGGCTGGCGCGGATGTAGGATTCGTGGCGCCGCCCGCGCGGCTCATGGCGCTGGCGAGACTGACGGGCGCCGAGACGATCCTCGCCTGAGGTCAGGCGCCCGGCGCTGGCGCCGCTCGGCGTGGCGCGGCTTCGCCGGCAGCTTCAGGTTCTCCTCGTAGATCTCGAAATCTTCCCCGTCGCCCGGGACGCCATCCCTGACCTGGATATTCACGCCGCTGCAGATAGGCATTGCGCATGAACACGTACGGATCGAACGACTGCTGCAGCACCGAATCGGCCTGCAGCAGCGAGGCGCGCTGGTCGACCAGCCCCAGCGCCAGCAGTCCGTACCGGGTCGCGTCGTCATCGATCAGCAACGTCGGATCGGAGTGAGGTTGTCACCTACGCGACCGAAGGCATCGCGCGTGGTGGAAGGCCCCAGCAGCGGAAGCACGAGGTAGGGACCCGAGGGTATGCCCCAGCGGCCCAGGGTCTGTCCCAGATCCTCGTCGCCCGTGGGCAAGCCCATCTGCGTGGCCGGATCGAACAGTCCGCCGATGCCGAACGTGGTGTTCACGACGAACCGCGCGGTGTCGCCGCAGGAACGGCTTCGGCTTCGCCTGCAGCAGGTCGTTGACGATGGTCGTGGGGTAGCTGAGGTTCTCGAAGAAATTGCTCACGCCCGTGCGCAGGGGCTGCGGAGTGACCTTGGTGTAGGCCTTGGCGACGGGTCGTGCGACGCCGCGGTCGAGCGCATCGTTGAAGCGGTAGACGGAGCGGTTGATCCGCTCGAAACGGTCGCCGCGGATCGCGTTCTCCGGATGGCAGGGTGGCGCAACCCGAGAGCAGCGAGCAGGGCGAGGGCCAGCCGATGCGAAATCGCGTGATCTATGCATGGCGCAGATCTATCAGCCGGGTCAGGGCTGCTGCACCGGACGCGCGCCACGTTGTTCGCGCAGATAGTCGCGGATCTCGTCGCGGCGCGCGATGAAGCGCTTGCGCTGCACCTCGGTGAGCGCGCGGCGCCGCCAGCGCGAGATCCAGCTGCGTGGTGGCCAGCATCAGGTCGCCGCTGGAGATGTGGTATTCGGCCATGTAGTAGTAGGCATCGCCGGTGTCGCCGGCGGCACTGGCCGCAAGCGCCGTGAGCCGGATCTGCTCCGGCGTGGGCGCGACATTGTTGAACAGGTCGAGCAGCAGCGGCATGCGCCAGCTTCGGCTGTCCGAGCGCCAGCAGCGTCTCGGCATAGCGGATCGACAGCGGCACATTGCGGGGTGCGATCGCGAGCGCATGTCGAAGGTTTCGAGCGCCGCCTCGTTGTCGCCGGCTGCCAGCTGCGCCTGCCCCAGCGCGCCATCGAGCAGCGGAATGCCGGATGCTTCTGCCGTGGCCTTCAGCAGCAGCTCGACCGCGGCCCGCGGTTCGTCGGCCCGCATGCTCGCCAGCGCGAGCCCGTACTGCAGCGACAGCTTCTGCGGATCGTTCGCGAGCAACTGCCGGTAATGCGACTCTGGTCGTTGTTCGGTCGAGGCGGTGAGCACGCGCACGCGCTCGCGGATCAGCTCGTAGGACTCGGAGTCGGCGCCTGCGTTTCTGCGGCACCATCGCGCCGACGCGTGCGCGGGCCTCGGCAATGCGCTCGCGAGTCCACCGGATGCGTCAGCAGCAGCTTCGGGATGAGGTCGCTCGGATCCGCCGCCGTTCGCGCATCAGCGTGCTGAAGAAGCCGGCCATGCCGTTCGGATCGAAGCCCGCAGCCGCCAGATAGCCGATGCCGACGCGGTCGGCTTCGCGCTCGTCCTTGCGCGTGAAGTTGATCTGCTGCTGCATCGCTGCGCCCTGCGCCATCGCGATCAGGCCGGGCGTCGCATCGCCGCTGCCGGACAGCGCACCGATCAGCACCGCGCCGAGCATCGCGGCCATCGTCGGTCAGGCTGTTGCGGCCCTGTGCCTCCACCGCGCGCGCGATGTGCCGCTGCGTCACGTGGCCGATTTCGTGCGCCATCACGCCCGCGAGCTCCGATTCGCTCGTCGGTGCGGAAGATGAGGCCCGAGTTCGATGCCGATGAAGCCGCCGGGCAGCGCGAAGGCGTTGATGCTGGTGTCGCGCACCGTGAAGAAGGTGAGCTTGTGCTCGCCATCCTGCGCTTCGACGCCGATGCGCGAGCCCAGGTGTCTGCAGGTAGTCGGTCGGTCTCCGGATCATCCAGCAGCAGGTTCTGGTCGCGCAGGTCGCGCACCATCATGCGGCCGATCTGGAATTCGTCCTGCGCGGCTGACCAGCGCATTGGCGCCGCTGCCCAGATCGGGCAGGCGACGTAGGCCGGCATTGCGCAGGGGGCGGCCGCAGCGGATCCTGGCCGACGGGCGGGGCCGCTGCCACCGCCAAGTGCGGCCAGCGCGAGCAGCAGGGCAGGCGCCCGACAAGGCGGCGGTTGCGGTGCGTCATGGCCGTTCTGACCGCGCCGGGTGCACGAAGGTTTCGCCTGGCCCGCGATCTTCAGAGGATATCCGACGCCTGGTCGGCCAGCCGCGAGCGCTCGCCCCGCTTGAGCGTGATGTGCCCCGCATGGGGCCAGCCGCGGAAGCGGTTGACCACGTAGGTGAGGCCGGAGGTGGTCTCGGTGAGGTAGGGCGTGTCGATCTGCGCGATGTTGCCCAGGCAGACCATCTTGGTGCCCGGGCCGGCGCGGGTGACGCAGCGCCTTCATCTGCTTGGGCGTGAGGTTCTGCGCCTCGTCGATGATGACGAAGCGGTTCATGAAGGTGCGGCCGCGCATGAAGTTCAGCGAGCGGATCTTGATGCGGTTGCGCAGCAGGTCGTTGGTCGCGGCGCGGCCCCAGTTGCCGCCCTCGGCGCTCTGCGTGAGCACTTCGAGGTTGTCCATCAGCGCGCCCATCCAGGGTTCCATTTTCTCTTCCTCGGTGCCGGGCAGGAAGCCGATGTCCTCGCCCAGCGGAATGGTCACGCGCGTCATGATGATCTCGGCGAACCGGTTGCTGTCCAGCGTCTGCATCAGGCCCGCCGCGAGCGTGAGCAGCGTCTTGCCCGTGCCGGCGGGCCCGAGGATGGTGACCAGGTCGATCTCCGGATCCAGCAGCAGGTTCAGCGCGAAGTTCTGTTCGCGGTTGCGCGCGCGTGATGCCCCAGACGCTGTGCTTGCTGCTGCGGTAGTCGCTGCACCAGTTCCAGCCGCGCGTGATCGCCCTCGACGCTGCGCACCATGGCCTCGAGGCCCTGGTCGCTGCGTCCTCGTAGACGAACTGGTTGACGCGCCAGTCCGCGACCGCCGGGCCGCGCAGTTCGTAGCAGCGTGCGGCCGCCTTCCTTCCAGGAGCGCATGTTCTCGCCATGCCGCTGCCAGAAGTCCGCGGCGACGCGCGCGCGTGCCCGAGTCCAGCAGGTCGGCGTCGTCGATGGTGCGGTCGCTGTAGTAGTCCTCGGCGTGGATGCCGACGATGGCCGCCTTGATGCGCAGGTTGATGTCCTTCGACACCAGCGTGACGCGCACGCGCGGCAGCTCGGCCTGCAGCGCGAGGGTCTGCGCGAGGATCGCGTTGTCGTCGGCGCTGCCCGGCAGTTCCGCCGGGCAGGTTGCCCTGCAGGTTGCGCGTCTGGAAGAACAGCTGGCCGGACGGAGGCGGATGGCCGCTTCGCCGTTGCCGCCGCAGCGCCCGATGGAATGGGCAGGCCGCGGTCGATGTCCGCCTTGTCGGCATCCTGCATGATGTCGTCGAGGAAGCGCGACACCTGGCGCACGTTGCGCGCCGATTCCGACACGCCCTTCTTGTGGTGGTCGAGTTCCTCGAGCACCACCATGGGCAGGTAGATGTCGTGCTCGTCGAAGCGGAAGATCGCCGCCGGATCGTGCATCAGCACGTTGGTGTCGAGCACGTAGATGCGTCGCTGCGCCGCGTGGCTGTCAGTCGAGCGAACGGAGGGCTTCGAGAACTTCCTCGGCATGACCTGCCACCTTCACCTTGCGCCATTCGTGACGCAGTACACCCTTGGCATCGATCAGGAACGTGCTGCGCTCGATGCCCATGCATCTTGCGGCCGTACATGTTCTTCTCGCGGATCACGTCGAACAGTCGGCAGAGCGTTTTCGTCCGGGATCGCTGAGCAGGTCGAAAGGGCAGTGCCTCCTTGTCGCGGAACTTCGCATGCGATGCGAGGCGTGTCGCGCGAGACGCCGAACACGCGCGCACCGGCCGTGCGGAACTGTCGGTGCAGGTCGCGGAATTCCTGCGCCTGCAGCGTGCAGCCCGACGTCGCGTCCTTCGGATAGAAATAGAGCACCACGCCTTGCCGCGGGCCTTGCCAGGCGAAGTCCGTCGCCGGCGGTGGACGGCAGCGTGAAGTCCGGCACCTTGCTGCCGATTGCGCCGGCGTTGCGACTTCGTGCCATGCGTCAGTTCTTCACCGGCTCGAGGATCGCGTCGAGATTCTGCGAATCGCAGTACTCCATGAAGTCCTCGCGCAGCTGCGACGATGTGCAGGCGGATCGGCACGTTGATCATCATCTGCACGGCGAACATCGAGGCGCCGGTCTGCGAGGCGACGTAGCTGCGCGAGGCCACTTCGCCGATTTCGATGCTGCGCGGCTGGCGAAGAAGCCCGGCAAGGCCCGCGACGATGCCGGCCTGGTCCGGGCCGATCACGTCGATGGAGTAGGGGATGTGGTCCTCGCGCAGGCCGCGCGCCTCGGTGCGCCGCAGCTGCATGGCGAGGCCTGCCGCTTCGGCCAGCCGGGCGAGTTCGGATTCGACCCGGGCGACGCGCGTGCCAGTTGCCGGAGACCAGCATCTGCATGGCCGAATTCGCGCGCCCAGGGGCAGCATGCGGCTTTCGCTGATGCTGGCGCCGCAGTCGGTGACGGTGCGGACCACGTCGTGCACCAGGCCGGGGCGGTCTTTGCCAATGGCCGAGACGGCCAGGAACTGCTTCATGCGGCGAGGACAGTCATGGACAGTCCCAAGTCTAGCCGTGCTTGCCTGGGATCGCACGCGGCCCGTAACATCGCGCGCCCGCCCGCCGATTTCCGTGACTTCCAGGAGCGCGTCCAAGTCATGTCGCCGCAGGCATTTGCCGGATCACACGTCGCCATCGTCACGCCGTTCCGCGACGACGGCGAGATCGACTGGCAGGCTGGTCGCGGCTGATCGACTTGCACCTGGCCAGCGGCACCGACGGGCATCGTGGTCGGCGGCACCACCGGCGAATCGCCGACCCTCACCGAGCCGGAGCTGCGCGAGCTCGCGCGCCGCGCGCGCGAGCAGGCTGGCGGGCCGCATGAAGATCATCGTGGGCTGCGGCACCAGCAGCACGGCCACCACGGTCGACCGGGTGCAGGCATCTACTCGCGCGCAGGGCGTCGACGGCTTGCTGCTGGTGACTCCGGCCTACAACCGGCCCTCGCAGGAAGGGCTGTATCCGCCATTTCGAGGCCGCGGCGCAGGCCGCGACTCGTGCCGGTGATGCTCTACAACGTGCCCTCGCGCACGGCAGTCGACATGCTGCCGGAGACCGTCGCGCGACTGGCGCAGCTGCCGCGCATCGTGGCAGTCAAGGAAGCGGTGGCCTCGATGCAGCGCGTCCGCGAGCTCGTGGCCCAGTGTCCCGCCGGTTTCGCCATGCTGTCGGGCGACGATGCCACCGCGCGCGAGGCCATCGCGCAACGGCGCCAGTCGGCGTGATCTCGGTGACGGCCAACGTGGCCCCGGCGCTCATGAGCCAGATGGTCGAGGCGGCACTCGGCGCACGACGAGCAGCTCGCTGCGGAACTCGACGCGCGCCTCGCGGGTCTGCACCAGTCACTGTTCGTGGAAGCCAATCCCATTCCTGTAAAGTGGGCGCTCGAGCGGATGGGGGTGATCCGCGGACGTCTGCGTCTGCCGCTGACACCGCTGGCGCCGCCGCTATCATGCAGACAGTCGAGCCGGCGCTGGCTGCATGCCGGCATTGCACTGGCGGCAGCCGCCTGACACCTGAAATGGACTGTCCAAGGATCCGAATGCATCCTGCGCAGCTCGCACTCGTGCTGCATGCTTGCCGCGTGGCGGTGCTGTCAGGCTGTCGCCGTGGTTCCGGCCGGCAACTGCACAAGCCGCAGCATGTACGCCGAGGCTCAGAGCGCAGCCGCCGCTGCGGATACCGGCGGGTCTCGATCGCGCCCGATACGCGCGGCGGCGCTGCGGGTCCCGGAGCTGAACGAGCCCGAGGTGCCGCATGCCGCAGGTGCCGCCGTGCCTCGATGATCCGCCGCAGTCTCGCAACCGCTGGCTCGATCCGACGCCGGCCGAACGGGACCGAGGCGCGGCAAGCGCAAGGCGCCGAAGCCCGGCGCTACGCCGGCCGGCACCGGCGCCGCTGCCAGCCTGCACAGGCTGACGAGGTCCGGTGCGCACTCGCCTCTGATAGAATCGCGCGACTTTCGAAGGTTCTGGAGAGGTGGCCGAGTGGTCGAAGGCGCTGGACTGGAATTCCAGTTATGCCCGCAAGGGTATACGTGGGTTCGAATCCCACCCTCTCCGCCAGTTATGTCCGTGGTGGCCCGCGTCGGCTCCTTCGCGACGACCTGCCGTGAATCCCGCCAGGCCCGGAAGGGAGCAACGGTAACGGTCACGGTCGGGTGCCGAAGTTCAAGGCTGGTGCGGGTCGCCTCCATCTGATCGGGAATCCCGCATGAGCTACACCGCACTCGCCCGCAAGTGGCGTCCACGCAGCTTCGACGAGATGTCGGGGCAGGAGCACGTGCTGCGCGCGCTGACCAATGCGCTGCGACGACGGTCGCGTGCATCACGCCTTCCTGTTCACCGGTACGCGCGGCGTGGGCAAGACCACGATCGCGCGCATCTTCGCCAAATGCCTGAACTGCGAGCGCGGCCAGTCCGCAAGGCCCTGCGGCGAATGCGCGCACCTGCCTCGACATCGATGCCGGCCGCTTCGTGGATCTGATCGAAGTCGACGCGGCCTCGCGCACCAAGGTCGAGGACACGCGCGACCTGCTCGAGAACGTGCAGTACCTGCCGTCGCGCGGGCGCTACAAGATCTACCTGATCGACGAAGTGCACATGCTGTCGACGCATTCGTTCAATGCGCTGCTCAAGACGCTCGAGGAACCGCCGGAGCATGTGAAGTTCCTGCTCGCCACCACCGATCCGCAGAAGCTGCCGGTCACGGTGCTGTCGCGGTGCCTGCAGTTCAACCTGCAAGCGCTTGCCGGTCGCGCGTCATCGCGGCGCGGCTCGCGCACATTCTGGATGCCGAAGGGATCGCGGCCGAGCCCGCCGCGCTGCGTCTGCTCGCCGTCGCTGCGGACGGCAGCCTGCGTGATGCGCTGTCGCTGCTCGACCAGCTGCTGGCATTCGGCGGCGGCGCAGGACGTGAAGGAAGCCGACGCGCGCGCATGCTGGGCACGGTGGATCGTCAGCAGGTGGTGCGGACTCGCGCGCCTGCTGGCCGCGCAGGACCTGAAGCGGCCTGCTCGATCTACGCGCGGTCGCTGGAGCAGTGGTCGCCCGACTATCTGCAGATGCTCGATGAGCTGGTGAGCCTGCTGGCGCGCGTTGCGCTGTTCCAGGCGGCGGGCAAGCCGTTCGACGAGGAAGACGAGTTGCCCGCCGAGGTGCTGGCGGAGCTCGCAGCGGCCATCGCCGCCGAGGATCTGCAGCTCTACTACCAGATCGGGCTGCTGGGGCGGCGCGATCTGCCGCTTGCACACCGATCCAGCGCAGCGCCTTCGCGATGACGTTGCTGCGGATGCTGGCCTTCCGGCCCGGCACGGCGAATCGATCGGCCCGCCGCCGGCGCGCAGTGCCGCCGCGCGCCGCGTTCCAGCCGCGGCGCCGGCGAGCGCTGCGAAGCGCTGCCCCGCAGCACGCTGCGGCGATCGCCTGCCAGCGGGCGCGGCCGCTGGCCGCTCGAGCGCCGGCAACTGGAGCCGCATCGTCGAGCAGCTCGAGCTCACCGGTGCTGCCGCGGCAGCTGGCGCGAACTGCGTGCTGCAGGGACGGCAGGGCGCGCAGGTGCAACCTGCTGCTGGATGCGACGCAGCCAGTCGATCCGCTCGCCCGCAAGCGAGGAGAAGCTCGCCGCCGCGCTGGTGCGCTATCGTCGGCGAGCCGCTGCGGCTGCTCATCGAGATCGGCGAAGTCGCACGCCGCCACGCCCGCGCGCGAACGCGACCGCAGGCGGAGACGGCGATCGTCGAGCGCGCGCGCGCGCCTCGAGAGCGATCCCACCGTGCAGGCATTGCAGAAACAGCTGGGCGCGACCATCTTTCGCGAATCCGTGCGTCCGAATCTATCCGAGGAGATCGTAGAAATCCATGCGTGGCAATATCGGCAACCTGCTGAAGCAGGCGCAGGCCATGCAGGAGAACCTGCAGAAGGCACAGGCTGAGGTGGCACAGATCACGGCCACCGGCGAATCCGGCGGCGGCATGGTCAAGGTCACGATGAACGGCAAGCACGAGGTGTCGCGCGTGCAGATCGAGCCGGCGCTGCTGTCGGAAGATCGCGAGGTGCTCGAGGATCTGGTCGCCGCGGCGATCAACGATGCGACGCCACGTGTCGGCGCCGCGGTCAGCGAGAAGATGTCGGGCGCCATGGCGGGCATGCAGTTGCCGCCTGGCATGAAGCTGCCGTTCTGAACCGCAGATCGTGAAGCATCCGCCGGCGCTGGCGCGCCTGATCGACGCGCTGCATGCGCTGCCCGGCATCGGTCCGAAGACCGCGCAGCGCATGGCCTTCCGGCTGCTGCAGGATCAGCGCAGCGAAGCGCGCGAGCTGTCGCGTCCCTCGAGCAGGCGCTTGTCCGCGGTGGGACGCTGCAGCCGCTGCCGCATGCTCGCCGAAGGCGAGCTGTGTCCGCTGTGCGCGTCGGCCGAGCGCGACGACAGCCAGCTCTGCGTGGTCGAGTCACCTGCCGATGTGATCGCCGTGGAGAATTCCGGCAGCCTATCCGCGGGCGATACTTCGTGCTGATGGGGCATCTTTCGCCGCTCGATGGCATCGGTCCCGAGCAGCTCGGCGTGCCCGAGCTCGCTGGGTCTGCTGGCGGAGGGCCAGGTTCGCGAAGTGATCCTCGCCACCAATTCGACGGTGGAAGGCGAGGCCACCGCGCATTTCATCGGCGAGCTGGTGCGTGCGCGCGGCATTGCGGCGAGTCGCATCGCGCATGGCGTGCCCTTCGGCGGCGAGCTGGAATACGTCGATGGCGGCACGCTCGCGCACGCCCTGCAGGGACGACATCACGTCACGCTGAGTCGTCGCGGTCGCGCCTGTTCGGTGGGCGGCGCGCTTCTCCCAGAGTTCTTCGTACAGCCTGCGCAGGCGGCGATAGCTTTCGTAGCGGCGCGCGTTGACCGCGCCCGACTCCACGGCCGCGCGCACGGCGCAGTGCGGTTCCTGCATGTGGCGGCAGTCCTGGAAGCGACAGGCTGAGGCGCGACTGTCGATCTCGATGAAGCCCAGCGACGGAGAGTTCAGATCGTCGATCGGCCGGCGCGAAATCGCGCACGCCGGGCGAATCGATGATGCGGCCGCCGCCGGCGCAATCGTAGAGCGCGCGATGCGGTGGTCGTGTGCCGGCCTTCCTCGATCGCGCATCAGTTCGCCCGACCACCGCATCGTCCGCATCGCTGGCGAGCTGGCGTATCAGCGACGACTTGCCGACGCCGGACTGGCCGACGAGGGCCGCGGTCTGGTTCGCCAGCCCCGCGCGCAACTGCTCGAGCGACGCCTGAATCGCTTCGAACTCACGCAGATACGTGGGATAGCCAAGCGTCTCGAACACGGCGAGGCTCCGTCGATGCAGCGCCTGGCGGCGGCACGAGATCGCTCTTGTTCAGCACGATCAGCGCGCCGAGTGCCGGCGCAGCGCGGCGGCGCAGAGATAGCGATCGACCATGAAGAAGTCCGGCACGGGCACCGGCGCGATGACGACCACCAGCTGCGATCAGGTTCGCGACGATGGCCTCGCTGCGCCCGCGCTGCGTTGCTGCGGCGAGAGGGCGGTGCGACGTGGCAGCACTTCGACGCGCGATGCAGTTCGTCGCCCTCGTCGCGTCTCGTAGCGCACCGATCGCCGCACACGATGTCGAGCGCGCGGCCCAGGGACGCGCGAGTCGCGCGTGCATGCGGCGAGTCACGGATCAGCAGGTGGCGTCCGAACGTGGCGATGACTTCTGCTGCCGGTTCGGCGGGATGCGACATAGGTGACTGCTAGAATGCCATACACGAGAGCACGGGACGCTTGAGACAGCATGCAGCATCGCGACAATCTGATCTGGATCGATCTGGAGATGACGGGTCTCAGGACCGACACGGACTGCATCATCGAGATCGCCACGGTCGTGACCGATGCGCAGCTCGAGGTGCTGGCCGAAGGTCCGGTGTTCGCCATCCACACGCCCGATGCGCGTGCTTGCGGCGCATGGATGAGTGGAACACGCGGCAGCACGGCGCGAGCGGGTCTCACGGCCCGCGTTCGCGCCAGCACGCGGACGCTGGCGGACGCCGAGGCGCAGACGCTCGAGTTCCTGCGGCAGTGGGTGCCGGGTGGCATTTCGCCGATGTGCGGCAACAGCATCTGCCAGGATCGCCGCTTCCTCGCGCGGCAGATGCCGCAGCTGGAGCGCTATTTCCATTACCGCAATCTCGACGTCAGCACGGTGAAGGAACTGGCGCGCCGCTGGGTGCCGCAGATCTGCCGCGCGGTTCAACAAGGAGGCCGCCCATCTGGCGCTCGCGGACATCCACGATTCGATCCGCGAACTGCGTTTCTACCGGAGGCATGTTCATCCAGGAAGCGAGACAGCCCGCACAGGCGCCGTCCGGAACTCCGAAGCCCGTGATATAGTCGATGGCAATGCAGTCTGAACTCGTCATTGCCGTCGAGCTGGCGCGCGAGGCCGCGTGGCTTCATCGCGTTGATGTCAACTGTACGAGAGCAACTACCTGCGACTGCACGCAGCTGTGCGGCGATCCGGCGCAACTCGCGGGCGAGCGTGTTCCGCGCGTGGGCAGTGACTGCGACCTGCGCATCAAGGTGGTCGAGCCGCTCGCCGTACACGGTCACGCTGCAGCTCACCCATCTGTTCGGGGCCCGCTGGGCGCCGACCCGGATCCGGTGCTGCACGACCTATCCGGATGTCCGGATCCGCGTCTACTGTGACGCGCGTCTCGTCGCAGGCCCAGCACTGGGCGGACGCGCCGGTCCTCGCGGCGCTCGCGAGGCGCGCGGCGCGTGCGGAGCGTGAACTGCATCAGCGCTGGTCGCTACAACATCATGTTAAACAAGTGGCTGGAATACTGCCTGGATCTGGGACACCGCTTCGGCTGATCCGGGCTGCGGAGCCCTGCTTGTCTACGCCTTACGCCAACGTCAGAAATCTGCTGCGCAGCCGCACTCGTGCTGGCTCCTCCGGAGCAGCCGAGAAGACGGCCGCGTGCTCCATCTGTTCCGCAACCGCGCGGAGCTGAAGAAGGCATTCGGCAATGCGCAGGACGAGATCCATCGGCTGCGCGACCGGATCAAGCTGCAGGAAGCGGCAACGGCCCGCGTGCGGGAGCATGCTCGAGTCACCTCGAAGCGCGGCTTTCGCGTCCAGACCACCGGCCTGCAGGCCCTGGTGCATCTACCAGCTGCGCGACGCTGTGGACCGTCTCGCAGTCGCGCGTCGATTCGCTGGTGCGCGAGCTTGCCGCGCAGCGGGAAGATCTCGAGCGCAAGCAGTACGTCGCCGAGCACAACCGCCAGCGGTTCGAAGTGACAGCAGAGCGCGCAGCGCCAGCTGCGCGAAGCCGAACGCAACTGTCGCCGATGTGCGGACCAAACTCGCCGAGCGTGCAGCAGGCACTCGCCGCGCAACAGTGCTGGTGGAAGTACTTCCGCCGCCAGGCGCTGCAGCGCCGGCGATCCATGCGATGCAGGCCGAACTCGCCGCCACCGAAACCGATCTGCTCAGGCCGCGCGCGAGCGTGTCGAGGCGATCGAGCGCGAGGGCGACGCCGGAATTCCCGGGCGTGTCACTCGAGGCGCGACGCGCGATCAATCTCGCTGCCATCGCCTACGCGCACGTGATCATGACGCGGCTGGCGCCGACCGGCCTGCATCGAGCGCGCGACCGTGCCGATGTCCCGCAGCGAACCGCAGTACAGTCGCGGAGGGCGCGGCGCCGCAGGCGATCGCCGCGCCGCTCACGATGATGGCCGGAGATCGCGCGGGCGAGGGCGATGATCCAGAGCAGTGGCGCGGCGGCTGCCGGCGTGCAGGCAGATCGAGCGACCAGCTTGCGGCGAAGTGGCCCGCTACACCGATCGCCGAAGACACGCATGCCCACCGCCGAGTCGCTCGAGCACCGATGCTGCGCCGCCTCGGCGCCGGCGGCGAGAGCGTGCCGCATCAACGTGCTGCGCGATGACCTCTGGAGTCTCGGCAGCGGCTGCTGATCTAGCGTTCGCTCTCACGGGCGAGCCGGTGCTGGCGCGCTGCCGCTCCTGCACGACGGCCGGTGCCGGCACGCGGCACCGCCTGACGATGTCCGCGAGGATCTGCGCCGTCTGGTCGAGCAGGATGTCCGGCGCCTTCTCGGCCTGGACGCCTCCGCGTTGCTGTCGGCTTCGAGCTCTTCGAGTGCCTTGAACAGCAGGCTTGCCCTGCGCGCTGCGATTCTTGTTCTCGCGCTCCAGTCGTTCAGCGTCGAGCGGGTCACGCTCCGGCCTTGCGCTTCGGCGAGGTTGAGCGACAGCGTCTTCTGCTGCCGCTGCGTTTCGAACGACGTCGATGTCTCGACCAGCCACCGGTAAGTCGGATCGGACTTGCTGCGCTGCCTTCGTCGTTGCGATGCAGCGCCACGGTGTCGGCACGGCGGCTGGCTGCGCGAAGCGCCGGAACGGCGCCGCCGCAATGCGATCCCAGGGCAGCGCGGCCTCCAGCGAACTCTCGCCGACTTCATCGAGGCTGATCGGGCGAGGGCAGGAGGATGTCGGGCTCCACGCCACGATGCTGGGTGCTCTCGCCGGTGACGCGATAGAACTTGCCGATGGTGATCGTCAGCTGGCCGTCCACCGGGCGCTGCGTCCAGCGATCGAGCGGCACGAGGTTCTGCACCGTGCCCTTGCCGAAGGTGCGCTGGCCGACGACGTAGCCGCGGCCGTAGTCCTGGATGGCGCCGGCGAAGATCTCCGAAGCCGAGGCGCTGAGCCGGTCCACCAGCACGACCAGCGGGCCGTCGTAGACGATGCCCGGGATGGGATCGTCGAGCACTTCGACGCGGCCGGTGGTAGTCCTTGAGCTGCACCACCGGGCCCTTGTCGATGAAGAGGCCGGTGAGCGCAGTGGCTTCGGGCAGGAAGCCGCCGCCGTCGCCGCGCAGGTCGAGGATCGAGTCCGTCGAATGAGCCTTCCTTGCGCAATTCCTCGAGCAGCCGGCGCACGTCGCGCGTGGTGCTGCGGTAGTTCTCGTCGCCCTGGCTCTGCGCCTGCACGTCCTGGTAGAAGCCCGGCACGCTGATCACGCCGAGGTTGAGCTGCTTGCCATTGCGCGTGACCAGCTTGCGCTGCTTCTTCGCCGCCTGGTCTTCGAGCGTGACCTTGCCGCGCGTGAGCTCGATGATCTTCTCCGGCGTAGCCCGGCGCTGCGCCGGCCGGCAGCACCTGCAGGCGCACCAGCGTGCCGCCCTTGCCGCGGATCAGCTGCACCACGTCGTCGAGGCGCCAGCCGATGACTTCCTGGAACGCGCCGTCCTTGCCCTGCGCGATCGCGGTGATGCGATCGTTGATGCCCAGCGTGCCCGCGACGGCCGCCGGTCCGCCGGGCAGCAGGTTGACGATGCTGCACGTACTCGTCGCTGGTCTGCAGCGTCGCGCCGATGCCCTCGTAGCTCGAGGCTCATCTGGATGCGGTATTCCTCGGAGTTGCGCGCCGAGAAATAGCTGGAGTGCGGATCGAAGGTGCGCGCGTACGCGTTCATCAGGTTCTCGAACACATCGTTCGGCGTTGACCTGGTCCGCGCGCTTGAGCACGCGCTCGTAGCGCTTGCGCAGCGTGTCGGCGGATTCGGTCCAGGTCTTGCCGGTGAGCAGCAGCGACAGGCCATCGCTCTTCACGCGCTTGCGCCAGATTTCGTCGAGCTCTGCCGTCGTCGCGGGCCAGGGCGCCTTGTCGCGATCGAACTCGAAGCTCTCGTCGAGCGTCCAGTCCGGTTCGGTGTCCAGCAGCTTCGATGGCGTAGCCGATGCGCTCGCGATTGCGCTGCTGGAAGCGCGCGAAGATCAGGAAGGCCGGCTCGAGTTCGCCGCTGCGGATCATGTCGTCGAAGCGGTTCTGCAGGCTCGTGAACTCGGCGATGTCGCTGGCGAGGAAGTAGCTGCGCTGGCTGTCGAGCGAGTCGACATAGCGGTCGAAGATCTCCGGCGACATGCGGTCGTCGATGCTCGCGCGGCGGTAATGCGCCTCTTCGAGGATGTTGCCGATGCGGCGCGCGAGCTGGCGCTGGCGCTCGGCGGGCGCGACGGCGCCCGGCGGCAACACTGTGCCGCCGCTGCCGGCGCGTTGGTCGAACTCCCGCCCGTGAGGCAGCAGCAGTCCGAGACCCGAGAGGGCAATCCATCCGAGCGGTTGGCGCATAGTTCGAGGCATGTGCAAAGGCCCGTCCAGGCGTTCAGCCATGAGTTAGAGTCGTTGTCACGAGGCTAGTCGGGCCCGTGGGATCCAGCAAGTCTGCTGTCGATATGGCGGCGACACCATGACATTCAAGGAAAAACCTGCTTGCGACCGCTTGTCGGCTCTGCTGGGTGTGGTACTCGGGTCCGCGGTCGCCATTTTCGCCGGCCTCGCGCTGACGCCTGGTCGTGTACCTGCTGCTGCCGGAATACGCCGAGCGGTTCGCCGAAGAGTGGCGCCCGTTGTTCACGGCATCGCATTTGCGCTGGTTCTGACCGTGCTCGCAGCCGCGAGTTTCTCGGCGAGCTGCAGGCCCGGCCGTGGCGCAGGCCAGTCGCAGGCGGCACTCGCGGCCGGACTAGCCGCGTTGCTGTGGCGCTACTGGCCGTAGCGCGGGGCCGTCAGCGGCGGCGCTGTTCCCAGCAGCTCGTGTGGCCGCGCCCCTCGCGTGCATCGTAAGGGTCGAAGCCGCCTGACTCGCTGCCGCTCCATCCGGTCCACCAGCGCGAGCTTCGATCTGGGCGCATCACACGGCGTGCGTCGATCGGTCGTTGCGGGTTTGACGGCGGGTTCGGGCTTGGTATTCGTGGCTGTGCATCGGGTTCTCGCAAAGCCAGTGCTGTGAGTTGACGGGATCGTGACATCGCCCCGATGTCGGTGATGCCCCGCGCGCGCCAACTGCGAATTGCGTCACGTCCGGCGCGAGTTACGGCCAATGCGCCAGATCAGGTACGCACATAAGGCCCGAGCAGCACCACCAGTGTGCGAGCGAGACGGTGCAGAGGCCGGCAGATAGTCGATCCACAGCGCGATGCGGACCATCGGTGGTCACGTCGGTCGGGTCGCGGACGTAGTCGCCCAGAAACACGCGCCCGACCACGTAGATGACGAGCGGCAGCAGGAAGAGACCGACCACGATGCCGAGCGCCAGCGTGATGACCTCGCGGCCGAGACCCGATCGTCGGCGATAGCGGCGCCATGCGGGAGCAGGGAATTGGCCAAGATCAGCGCCGGGATGCGAGGGGGGCATAATACCGGACCATGAGCACATCAGGATCGCGGTCGTCGGCATGGGGTATCTCGGGCGCTTCCATGCGCAGAAGTACGCCGCCATTCCGGGATGCCAGCTGGTCGGTGTCGTCGACGCCCGCGCCGAGCGCGCGCGATGCGGTGGCCACCGAGCTCGGCGTGCGCGCGCATGGCCGACTATCGCGAGCTGGTGGGCGAGGTGGATGCGGTCAGCGTCGTGACGCACACACCGATCGCATTTCGAGATTGCCGCAGACTTCCTGAATGCCGGCGCGCATGTGCTGGTCGAGAAGCCCATCACCGAGACGGTCGAGCAGGCGCGCGAGCTCATCGCGATCGCGTCGGCCCGCGTCGCGTGCTGCAGGTCGGCCATCTGGAGCGCTTCAACGCCGTGATCCTCGCGGCCGAATCGTTCCTTCGCAGCACCGCGATTTCTCGAGTGCCACCGGCTCGCGCCGTTCCGGGAACGCGGCACCGACGTGAACGTCGTGCTCGACCTGATGATCCACGACATCGACATCGTGCAGAGCATCGTGCGGTCGCCGCTCGAGTCGGTGGATGCCATCGGTACCCCGGTGTTCTCGGGCGAGATCGATATCGCGAA